>JAJPJA010000031.1 GCA_021324455.1 Pseudomonadota bacterium
CCACAGACGCTCGGCGTCTGCGTCGGGCGGGCCTTCAAGGCTTGTGATCAGGCGCTGGGCGAAACGGGCGCGTGCGCGGGCCGGGAGTTTGAGTGCTTCGCAAGTCGTCTTTGAGCTGAGGTCATTGTAATGTCCTTCTCTCAGTTTCTGTAGGGCGTGGGCTTGATTCACTCAATGCCGAATCGCTTCGCGGAGATCCTTCGACTCCGGCGGCCTCCGCTCAGGATGACGGGAAAACCGTACCTCACTCGAAATACGACAATTTCATGGCGCTGCGGACTTCGTCCATCGTCTGCTGGGCGACGGCGCGGGCTTTTCTCGTGCCTTCCATTATGATTTCGCGGACGCGGGCGGGGGTGGACTCGTATTGGGCGCGGCGCTCCCTGATCGGGGCCAGGAAGGCGTCCAGGGCGGCGTGGAGTTTCTGTTTTACCTCGACGTCGCCGACCGTGCCTTTGCGATAGCGCTCCTTCAGTTCCTCCACCTCCGCTTTATCGGGGTTGAAGGTGTCGTGGTAGGTGAACACCGGGTTGCCCTCGACGTGGCCGGGGTCGGTGGGATGGATGCGGGTGGGATCGGTGAACATGGACATCACCCGCTTGCGCAGGGTGTCGGGCGGATCGCTCAGGTAGATGCAGTTATTGAGCGACTTCGACATCTTGGCGCCGCCGTCGGTGCCGGGCAGCCGCGCCACCGTCCCCAGCATCGCCCTGGGCTCGATCAGCACCTTGCCGTAAAGCCCGTTGAAGCGGCGCACGATCTCGCGCGCCTGCTCGATCATCGGCAACTGGTCCTCGCCCACCGGCACCAGATGGGCCTTGAAGATGGTGATGTCGGCGGCCTGCGAAATAGGATAGGACCAGAAGCCGACCGGGACGCCGCGTTTGAAGTTGCGCTGCTTGATCTCCTCCTTCACGGTCGGGTTGCGCTCCAGGGTCGCCACCGTGACCAGGTTCATGAAATAGATGGTGAGCTCGGCCAGCTCCGGCACCATCGACTGCACCACGATCTTGACGCGTTCAGGGTCCAACCCCACGGCCAAATAGTCGAGCGCCACCTCGAACACGTTTTGCCGCAGCATCTCGGGATGCTCGAAGTTGTCGGTGAGCGCCTGCACGTCGGCGATCAGGATGTAGGTGTCGTATTCGTGCTGCAGGCGCACGCGGTTTTGCAGCGAGCCCACGAAGTGGCCCAGGTGCAGGCGTCCGGTGGGGCGATCGCCGGTCAGGATTCGTTTTTCCATGGGTCAATTATGTATGGTGCAAGGCGGCAAATGAACCGCCGCGCCATCTGCGCCGGGTCAAGGCACGCTTTGCGTCGGTCTGCCGGCTGCGCGGTGCGGGAAGCGCCGCTGCGGGCGGATGACAGAAACAGCCGTCGCCTCTAGATGCTCTGGTCCACGAACAGGCTGCGCAGAGTGGCCAAATTTTCCTTGTCCTCCCGGAGATCGGGGCCCTTGGGCGTCTCCAGACACATCGGGAGGCCGGCGAAGCGCGGGTCGTTCAGCAGGCGGCGGAACGCTTGCAGTCCAATCTGTCCCTTGCCGATATGCTCGTGCCGATCGACGTGCGAGCCCAGCGGCTTTTTCGAATCGTTCAGATGGAACGCCGCCAGCCGCTCGATTCCGATCATTTCCGACAACTCGCTGAAAGTGCGCTGGTAGCCTTCTTCGGTGCGCAGGTCGTAGCCGGCGGCAAACGCGTGCTCGGTATCGACGCACAGACGCATCAGGTCGCTGCGGCGGACGCTGTCGAAAATCCGCCGCATCTGATCGAAGCTGCAGCCCAGGTTGGTGCCCTGCCCGGCCGTCAGTTCCAGCGCAACCCGCGCCTTGAAGCCCGGGCAGGCGGCGTGCACCTCGTCGATCGACCGCGCGATGGTTCTGATTCCGGCCGCTTCGCCGCTGCCGACGTGGGATCCCGGATGCGCGATCAGGTAGGGGATGCCCAGCATCTCGCATCGCTGGAGTTCGTCGATAAAGCCGGCAACGGATTTCCTGCGCAATGCGGCGTCGGGCGCGCCGAGGTTCAGCAGGTAGGAATCGTGCGCGACGACGATCCTGATGCCGGCCTGCTGGCGGTGCCGGCGAAACGCCCGCACCTCTTCGTCAGTGTAGGGTTTGCTGGCCCATTGCCGCGCCGAGCGGGTGAAGATCTGGATACACTCGCATCCGACTTCGGCGCCGCGGATGGGCGCCTGGGCAACGCCGCCCGCAATCGGCATATGCGCGCCCAAAAGCGGCCGCTTGCCGTTCTTTCCGCCCGCCGCCATTTCGAAGCCTCAGGATGGGACAATGTTATACGATGGCGCGCAGCGGCCAAACCAGCTCAATGCGGCGCGTGGTTGAGGATGCCGGCGGATTCCAACTGCGCCACCTGATCGTCGGAGTAGCCCAGGTACTCGCGCAGCACCTCGCGGTTATGCTCGCCCAGAAACGGCGCCTGCAGCCCGGCTGCGTGCGGATAAGCCGAAAACCGCAGCGCCGATTGCTGCAGGTCGAACTCGCCCAGGATACGGTCGCGCACTTTCCTGACCGTGCCGCGCTCGCGCAGATGCGGATGCCGCATCGCCTCGTTGACCGACAGCACGGGCGCGACCGGGACGCGGTTTTCGTCCAGGCGGCGCAGGGCTTCGTCCTCGGGCGTGGCGGCGAACCATTCCTCGACGATGCGGAACACTTCTTCGGCGTTTTGGTAGCGCGCCGCGACCGTGGTGAAGCGCGGGTCATGCGCGAGGTCCTCGCGGTCCATCGCACGGCACAGCCGCGGCCAGAAATGGTCATGCGGCGCCATCAGGCAGATGTAATGCCGCTGCGATTTGAACAGTCCAATCGGCGGCATGTTGTTGGAGCGCCGCCCCGCGCGCGTGTTCTTGTATTCAGGATTGAGACTCACCGATTCCACCACCAAATCCCAGCATTGGAAGTAGGAATCCAGCAGGCAGATATCCAGATGCTGCCCCGCGCCGGTCTGCTCGCGATACATCAGGGCGGTCAGGATCGCGCCGTACGCGTTCATCGCGGTCATCGAATCGCCCATAGTGAGGCCGGGCAGCACCGGCGAACTGTCGGGAAAGCCCAGCGTGTCGATCACGCCGGCATACGACGCCGCGATGTAGTCGTAGCCGGTCTTGGGCGCCAGCGGTCCGGTCTGGCCGAAGGTGGAAATCGAGCACATCACGATTGCCGGATTGATCGCCTTGACCACGTCGTAGCCCAAACCCAGGCGGCCAATCACGCCGGGCGCGAAGTTTTCGATCAGCACGTCGAATTTGGGGAGCATCCGCCTGACGATCTCCAGACCCTCGGCGCGCTTGAGGTCCAGGCACAGACTTTTCTTGCCGCGATTGAGGCCGACGAAATAGCCGCTGCGTCCGTGCTTGATTACTGGCACGTGGCGCGCGTTGTCGCCGCCGGGCGGCTCGACCTTGATCACCTCGGCGCCGTTCTCCGCCATCGTGCGCGTGCACATGGGACCCGAGATATGCATGGTCAAATCGAGGACCTTGTAGCGGCTGAGGGGGCGGAATGGGGTTTGCTGCGCCATCAGAACTCCTCCGGCAATTGCGTGCCGGCGGGCGCGCTGCCGGCCCATCGGCGCGCAAATGGTAGACGATCGGCCGGGTAGCAGTACAGGCGGACGGTGGATTTTCGAGCTCTGAGCCCGGCCCGGTGCATCCGGCGCGTATCAGACGATGGCGGAACTGAGTTGCTCATACACCCTGATTACCGCCGCCTCCCCCGCGCGTCCCTCGCCCGACACCAGGTGCTCCATCCCCAGGATACCGCGGTAGCCCTTGTTCCGGATGCGGCGCAGCAGGTGGACGAAGTTGATCTCGCCGGTGCCGGGCTCGCGCCGCCCCGGATTGTCGGCCAGCTGAAAGTAGGCGATCTCCTCCCAGCATCGATCCAGGTTCTTGGTCAGGTCGCCGTCCTCGACCTGCACGTGGCCGACGTCGAACAGCAGTTTCAATGCGGGACTGGCGGCGCTGTGCACGGCCAAATAGGCGTGCTTGATACTGCTGATGAGAATCCCGGGCATCGCGCGGCGGTTGGTGGCCTCGGTGATCAGGGTGACGCCGGCGCGATGGGCCAGCTCGGCGCATCGGCGCAGGTTGTCGATTACATTGGCGAACTGGTAGGGCCACGGCACTTCAGGATCGGGAGTGCCGCAGACGGTGGTGATGAAACGGCCGCCAACGCGTCTGGCCGCCTCGAGTCCCGCCTCCAACTGTTGGCGGATGTAATCGCGGGTGTCGGCGTCGTTGCGCACAAAGGTGGGCCGCATCTCGCGCCCCAACGCAACCAAGCATCCCATCTCGATTCCCAGACGAGCCATCTCCGACCCCATCCGCTCCTGCACCTGTTTGGGCCGGTCAGGCAGGCGGTTGTCTTCGACAGCGCGAAAACCCTGATCCGCGATGAACTTCAACTGATCGATCGGGTCGGGACCCGCATGATGCAGGAAGAGCGGACGGTCGGGCCGCAGGATGCCCAAATGAGGGGCGAAATTCAACGCGAATCGAGGGCTCATTTCACTCCTCACGCAGGGCGGCCCGGCGTCAGCGTTCGATCAGCCTGGCCAGCGCGTCGAGTTTGGGCACAACCACGTCGGCGCCGCCTACCGGCAGCGACAGCAACACGCGGTTGACGCCGGCCTCGCGATGGGCGTCGAGCGATTTGGGGTCAGCACGCGCCAGCGTCATGGTAACGTCGAACGAATCGGGGGCGCGGCCGTTCTGCTCGGCCAGGTTGCGCAGGTTGCTGATTTCCTTTTTGACGTCGCGCACCGCCGCCTCCACCGGCATCCATCCGTTGGCGTAGCGCACCACGCGGCGCAAGCCCTTGTACCCATGCGCGCCGACCAGCACCGGCAGCGGTTTCTGGATCGGTTTGGGATAGAAATGAATCGGGTCGAAGTTGACGAATTCACCGTGATACTCGGGCTTTTCCTGCTCCCACATCAGGCGCATCGCCTCGACCCGCTCGCGCAGCACCTTCCAGCGTCTTTTGGGCGGCGTGCCGTGATTGCTCATCTCCTCCTCGTTCCATCCCGCGCCGACGCCCAAAATCACGCGGCCGTTGGAGAGCATGTCGAGCGTGGCGACGGTCTTGCCCAGCACGATTGGGTCGTGTTCGGTGATGAGCGAGATACCGGTGCCCAGGCGCAGGTTTCTGGTCACCATCGCGGCCGCCATCAGGCTGATAAACGGATCGCTGTCGTGGTAATACTCCTGGGGCAGCTCACCGCCCATCGGAAAGGGCGAGCGGCGTTCAACCGGAATATGGGTGTGTTCGGGCAGGAACAGCGATTCGAAGCCGCGTTCCTCGGCCGCGCGCGCCAAGGCGTCCACGCGCATCGTGTATTCGGTGCAGTGAGCGATCACGCCGTACTTCATCTTCCGCTCTCCTCGGTGTCGATGTAGTTCGGTAGCACAGGTATGGCGCCTGCGCCATGGCGTGACGGCGTTTCGCGGGGGAACTGAACCGCGACTATTTAGGGAGACGGCAGAAGAAGCGCCGGCGCAATCGCTGCCCCTGATGAGTCATTTGGCGACAGCGCGCATGGCATGACGTGACTTTCGCACCCCTTTGGAAACAGCGGCCGATACAGCAATCGTGGAGAAGGCGCAAAGAGGGGCCAATTCGAAATTCGGGCCCTGAATCCAGCGCGGCCCAGCCAGTCAGGATCGCACTATCTTTTCGATTCTCAACTGAACCATATTTCTGCCACTGCCGCCACGATCAGCGTAACGATCAGCGCGCCAAAGCACAGCGCCGCGACCAGAGCCTCGGCTTCGGTCTGTTCCGGATGCGTTATTTCCCGCACCCTCTCCTCATGCAGCCGCGTCAGATGGCCCTGATGCGCGTGGCGATGAATCGCGATGGCGGCGGCGAAAGTCCGTCTCAATGGCCGATACATGGATGCTCCCCCGTATGCTGCACAAGCGTCGCCGCTCTGTTTTCGGCCGCTTCGGGATTGCGCAAGAAGACACGGCCGCAGCTTCGCATGAGATCGATGAGCACCTTTCATGCCATCCGCTGTGACGATGCGGACGCACGTTTTCGGCGGGAGCGACGATCACCGGATCGATGCTTCAGGCGAGCGGATGGGCTGTGCGATGCTACAGGGCGGCGAAAAAGTTCCGCGGCTCAGCAATTTTGAATCGGTAATTTCGACCCGAATTTCGACCCCCGGCGCGCTCAGCCGCCCCCGCGCACCTGGGCGCCCGACCAATGCCGGCAAACCTGGCATTGGTCGGACTCGATCGGCGCATCGCTCCCGGCCGCTATCCGGTCTTCCTCGCTTTGATATTGCGGCGTATCCAGGCGCTGCGTGCGAGTGTCGTCGCCGGCGAACGCCTGCAATTTCCAGCTCTCGTCGGTTGACCACGCGAAGGGGAGCATTTTCACCGAACCAGCAACCGTCAAAGATTCGAACGCAAGCAGCGCTTCGCGCATAATTTCAAGCTGCAGGCCGGGCTGATGCGGCTGGCCGGCGGTATGGCCCAGCGGATAGTCGAGAAAGGCGGCGCGCGGCGGATTAACGCTGCGCGTGATATCCAGCGCGCTGCTCATGCATAAGGTCGCGATACCGGCGGCTTCGACCCTGCGCGCGATCAGTCCGACGGACTGATGGCATACCGGTCAAACCGGCACCAGCAGCGCCAACTCCGCGCCCTCGGCCAGCAGCCGTTCGACGATGCGCGGCGCCAGTTCCTCGCGCACGCGCCGCGAGGAATAGATGCCGCCCATGAAGGTCCAGGCATGCTTGGTGAGCTGGCCGATAAATCCCTCGGCCGCCAGTGCCCGCAGCGTATCGATCGGGAACACCACGTTGGGATCGGATCGCGCGTCGGTCTTGTCGTAGGCGAAATGCGTAACGCGCAGGTCCCGGGTGCGGACCGTGGTGGGAATCGCGCGCAGGCTGACGTCATCCTTATGATGGAACGCGACCTGGCCGCGCACGTAAATCCCGCCCGACGCAATCAGCGCCAGACGCGACCGCGCCAGCGGCTTGCGCAACGGCTGCCACGGCGGCGGTTCCGGATTGCTCACCCATTGGTAGGGCTGATAACCGAGCCGCGAGTACTGCTGGCGGATGCGCGGGACGTATTCGACCGGTCCCATCACTTTATTATTGTAGCCATTTTCTTCTGCTCCGGGACCTTGGGCTCAGACCGCACCGAAGGCGGAAATCAATGCGCGGTCAGACCGCCGTCGACCGCCATCGCGTGGCCGGTGACGAACGACGCCGCGTCCGAGCATAGCCAGGCCGCCGCCTCCGCGATTTCTTCCGGACGGCAGTTGCGTCCGATGGGCATGATGCCGCTGGCCTGCGCCATCCGCGGATGCTGCGCGATGATGCCCTGCGTCATCGGCGTGTCCACAATTCCCGGACATACCGCATTGATGCGGATTCCCGCCTTTGCATACTCCAGCGCGGCGGTGCGGGTGAGCCCCACCACGCCATGTTTGGCCGCGGTATAAGTCGGCATCCCGTGCGATCCGACCAGCCCCGCCGCCGACGCGGTGTTGACGATGGCGCCGCCTTTGCCCTGCCTTAGCATCTGCAGGATCTCATACTTCATGCACAGCCACGGACCTTTGAGATCGATCAGCATCACGCGGTCGAAATTCTCCTCGGTCTCCTCGGCCGTACGCGCCAGCTTGCCGATGATGCCGGCGTTGTTGAACGCGCAGTCCAGCCTGCCGAAGGCCTTGACCGCCGCCGCCACCAGCGCTTCGACTTCGGCGGCTTGGGCGATGTCGCAGCGCACGAAGGCCGCCTTGCCGCCGCCGTTTTTGATCGCCTTGACTACCGCCTCGCCCTGGTCCGCGGTAACGTCGGCGGCGACCACCGCCGCGCCCTCGCGCGCGAAGATTTGCGCCGCGGCGCGTCCGATCCCCGATGCCACTCCGGTGACAATCGCGACTTTGTCCGTCAGTAATCCCGTCATGATGCTCCTCGATTCCGATTTGCTTTACGCGGTCGGGTCAAAATGCCCTCTCTCTGCCTGGGGAGCGAGAGCCAGGGTGAGGTGATTGCCCATTAATTGTTTTCCCGATCCAGGCCGAACTCAGGCCGCGGCTTTTTGCGCCAGCACTTGGCGCAGGAACTGGCCGGTGTACGAACCCGCCGACGCCGCCACTTCCTCGGGCGTTCCGGCCGCGACGATTTCGCCGCCGCGGTCGCCGCCTTCGGGGCCCAGGTCGATGATGTAATCCGCGGTCTTGATCACTTCGAGGCTGTGCTCGATTATGATCACGGTGTTGCCGTTGTCCGCCAGCCGCCCCAGCACTTCCAGCAGCCGCTTGATATCCTCGAAATGCAATCCCGTGGTGGGCTCGTCGAGGATGTACATGGTGCGTCCGGTCGCGCGCCGCGCCAGTTCTTTGGTCAGCTTGATGCGCTGCGCCTCGCCGCCGGACAGCGTGGTTGCCGATTGGCCCAGATGGATGTAATCCAGGCCCACGTCGCGCAGGGTCTCCAGCTTCTGGCGGATGGGTGGAACGCTGGACAGAAACGTCATCGCGTCGGCCACCGTCATGTCCAGCACCTCGGCAATGTTCTTGCCTTTGTACTGAATCTCCAGCGTGTCGCGATTGTAGCGCTTGCCGCCGCATACCTCGCAGGTCACGAACACGTCGGGTAGAAAATGCATCTCGATCGTGATGATGCCATCGCCCTGGCAGGCCTCGCAGCGTCCGCCCTTGACGTTGAACGAAAAACGTCCCGGACCGTAGCCGCGCATTTTGGCTTCCGGCAGCTGCGCGAACAGATCGCGGATATGGGTGAACAGGCCGGTATAGGTGGCGGGATTGGATCGCGGCGTGCGCCCGATCGGACTCTGGTCGACGTGGATCACGCGATCCAAATAGGCCAAGCCCTCGATTGTCCTGTACGCTCCGGCGCGTTCATGGCTATGATTGAGCCGCTGTGCCAGGGCGCGGTACAGCGTATCCAGCACCAGCGTCGATTTGCCCGATCCCGACACGCCGGTAACGCAGGTGATCACGCCCAGCGGAAACGCCGCATTGATGTTGCGCAGGTTGTTCTCGCTCGCGCCCTTGATCGTGAGCCATCGCCCGCTCAGCGCGCGCCGGCGCGAGGGCACCGCGATCTCGCGCTCGCCCGCCAGATACTTGCCGGTCAGCGAATTCGGATTGCGCATCACTTCGCGCGGCGTGCCCTGCGCCACCACGTAGCCGCCCTGGATACCGGCGCCCGGACCCATGTCGATCAGATGGTCCGCTTCCAGCATCGTGTCGCGATCATGCTCGACCACCAGCACCGTGTTGCCAAGGTCGCGCAGCCGCTTGAGGGTTTGCAGCAGCCGCTGATTGTCGCGCTGATGCAGCCCGATGGACGGTTCGTCCAAAATGTAGAGCACCCCCACCAGGCTGGAGCCGATCTGCGTCGCCAGGCGGATGCGCTGGCCTTCGCCGCCCGACAGCGTTGCCGAGGCCCGATCCAGCGTCAGGTAGTCGAGTCCCACGTTGGCCATGAAGCTCAGCCGTTCGCGGATCTCCTTGAGGATCATGCGCGCGATTTCGGTTTCCTGGCGGCTCAGCGCGGGGGCGGCGAAAAACTCCAGCGCCTCCTTGACCGACATCGCGCTGACTTCCGCGATCGATTTGCCGGCAAAGCGCACGAACAGGCTTTCCTTCTTGAGCCGCGTGCCGCCGCAGGTGGGACACGGACGCATGTTCATGTATCCCTCGAGCATCTCGCGCACGCTCTGGGATTCGGTTTCGCGATAGCGCTGGTCGAGCCATTCCAGCACGCCCTCGAACGGACGCGCGTAGCCATGGCGGCGGTCGCCGCGATAGGAAAACTCGATTTCCTCGGCGCCCGATCCGTGCAGAATCGCCTTGCGCACCCGGGCCGGCAGGTTCTTCCACGGCGTGTCGAGGCTGATGGAATAATGCCGCGCCAGCGCTTCCAGCACCGGCTGCATGTAGCTTTGCGCCGCCCACGGCGCCACCGCGCCATCGGCCAGCGACAGATCTTCGTTCTGAATCACCAGCTCCGGATCGAAGTACATCGTGGAGCCGACGCCCGAGCAGGTCGGGCAGGCGCCGTGCGGGCTGTTGAAGGAGAACATGCGCGGCGCGATTTCCGGATACGAGATGCCGCATTCCACGCAGGCGAAGCGCTGGCTGAAGTAGATGCCGGCGCCGCCCTCATCGACCCGTTCGACCTTGAGCAGGTCCTGTCCGTACTTGAACGCCACTTCCAGCGAGTCGGCCAGGCGCTTTTCGATCCCGCGATGGATCGCCAAACGATCGACGATGACCTCGATCGTGTGCCGATGGGTCTTGTTGAGCTCGATGTCCTCGGCCAGCTCGCGCACCTTGCCGTCAACCTTGGCGCGCACGAAGCCGGCGCGGCGCAGCTCGCGCAGCTCCTTGCGATATTCGCCCTTGCGGTCGCGCACGATCGGCGCCAGCACGTGGATCCGCGTGCCCTCGGGCCAGCTCATGATCTGATCGACGATCTGCTGCACGCTCTGGGTGGCGATTTCGCGGCCGCAGTTGTAGCAGAACGGATGCCCCACGCGGGCAAACAAAAGGCGCAGGTAGTCGTAGATTTCCGTAATCGTGCCGACCGTGGATCGCGGATTGCGCGAGGTGGTTTTCTGCTCGATCGAAATCGCCGGCGACAGACCCTCGATCGAATCGATCTCCGGCTTCTCCATCTGCTCCAGGAACTGGCGCGCATAGGCGGAGAGCGATTCCACGTAGCGCCGCTGCCCTTCGGCGTAGATGGTGTCGAAGGCGAGCGAGGATTTGCCCGAGCCGGAGATGCCGGTGATTACGACCAGCTGGTCGCGCGGGATCTCAAGGTCGATATTCTTGAGGTTGTGCTCGCGCGCGCCCTTGATTGTGATACGATCCGCCATCGCGATTGCCTTGCGCAGTTTTTCATTCTACGCAAGCCGCAACATTTCACAAAACACGGCCGGCGGGCGCGCGACACTGTCCGTGAACAGGTCGATTATTGCTGGGACTGCCCGAATGACGGCGCCATCGGCGCCGGGCACACTTCCAGATCGACCCTCATCGTGTTCTGGCCGGCGGCGCTGCGGTACACGCCCCGCACCGGCGTCGCGTCGGCATAATCGCGCCCGATTGCAACCCGGATGTGCCGGATATCGGTGCGGCAGCGATTGGTCGGATCGAACCCGGTCCATCCCGCGCCCGGCAGCAGGGTCTCGACCCACGCATGAGTGGCCTGTTCGCCCGGCGTGTCGGTCCCCGGATCCGGCGCCAGATAGCCTGACACGTAGCGCGAGGGAATCCCGGCCAGCCGCAGCACGCCCAGCGTGAGATGGGCAAAGTCCTGGCACACGCCGCCGCCCGCCCGCAGGATCTCGTCGAGGCTCGAATGCACGTCAGTCTTGCCGGTGTCGTAGCCGAACTGGTCGCGGATGAATCCGATGGTCCGCATCACGTACTCGACCACGTCTTCGTTTTTGCGCGGCCGCGACATCCAGAAGAACTTGCGCAAGCGGTCGCTGAAAGGGACGTAGCGGGTCGCGGTCAGGTATTCGCAATGCTTGCGGGTGCGGACCGCGTCGTCGGTCAGGTAGCGCTCGAACCGCATCGAGGCGGGCTGGCCGCCGAAGCCGGGCAGCCGCTCCACCAGCGAGGACGCGACAATGGTCAACGCGTCGTGGGGCGGGTAGATGGATATGGAATGAACGCGGTTGCCGAAGTAGTCGCGGAACTCGCGAATCGAAGCGCCCTGCGGCGCCACCTTCAAGTCGAACGCAAGCACCAGCTGCGAGGGGTCGTCGCATGGCCGCAGATGCGCCTCGTTGTGGGATTCGTAGGCCGGGGCCTGGTACTGAAAATGAGTCGCGTGCCGGACCCTGAAAACCATCGCATCACTCAAAGCGCAGATACTTGTCGAAGATTATACTCCCGATACCGGCGCACAGATCCTGAACTTCCATCAGGAATTCATGCAATCCGCTGCCGATCACGGCGCCGGCTTTGCCGGCGCGCAAGGCGGCCGCCAGCCTGCCCATCGGCGAGGCGGCATCGCTGATCTCGCGGCTGCCGCCGGCGGCGCGACCGATGCGCTCCAGCGCCGCCTCAAGCTCATCAATACAAAAGCGCGCCGAGCGCGGAAAACCCGCATCGAACAGCAGAAACTCGACCACCGGCTCGACCGCGATTTGGTTCCCGTAAACCCGCCGGTAGGCTTCCAGGGCGGAGGCGCTGCGCAGCACCGCCGCCCACTGCATCCGATCGACGGTCCCGCCCACATCCTCCAGACGCGGCAGCAGGTAATGATACTTGGAATCGAGCAGACGCGAAACATTTTCCGCCCGCTCCAGCATCGTACCCACGGTCATGAAGTCGAACTCTATATCGCGCGGCAGCGTCGCATGGCTGATGCCGCCCACGCGATGAAAGCGGTTGCGCAGCTCGGAGAAAAACCCGTAGACGCCCTGCTCGAACACCGCGTGCGACCATTGCTGCGAATCCAGGTACAGCGTGTTGATCTCCAGCCACAATTCGGAGGACAGGCGATGACGCAGGCTGCGCGCGTTCTCCCGCGCGGCGTTAATGCAGCTCAGAATGGAGGACGGGTTGCGCAGCTCGAAGGTGAAGAAATCCAGCACCTGCGCCTCGTTGGGCGCGTCATGGTATTCGGCGAACAGCTCGCCGTCGCCGGTGATGGCGAGCAGCGGCGCCCACGACTGCGGCTCGCCGGTGGGATTTTCGACCAGCAGATGATAATTAACGTCGGCCAGGCGCGCGCGCCATTCGGCCCGTTCCAAATAACGCGCCATCCAGAACAGGTGATCGGCGATCCGGCGCAGCATCAGGAGCTCAGCACCCAGGTATCCTTGCTGCCGCCGCCCTGCGAGGAGTTTACGATCAGCGATCCTTCGCGCAGGGCGACGCGGGTCAGCCCGCCGGGAAGGACGCGGGGACGGGCGCCCAGCAGCACAAACGGACGGAAGTCGATATGGCGCGGCGCAATTTGCGCGCCGCCGTCGGCGCCGCGGCCGGCGATGGTCGGATGCACCGAGATTTGCACCACCGGCTGCGCGATGTAGTCGGCCGGGGCGCGTTCGATGCGCTCGCGCACCTGCGCCAGTTCGCGGTCCGAAGCGCTGGGCCCGATCACGACGCCATAGCCGCCCGAGGCGCCGGTGGGTTTGATCACGTAGCGATCGAGCTCGCGCAGCACCATCCTGCGCGCGTCCGGATCGCGCAGCAGGCAGGTCTCTACAATGGGTATGATCGGCTCCTCGCCCAGATAGTAGCGAATCATCGCCGGGGTGTAGGCGTAGACGGCCTTGTCGTCGGCCACGCCGGTGCCGATCGCGTTGGCAATCGCGGCGCCGCCCGCCCGCAGCACCGAAGTCAGCCCGGGCACCCCGAGCATCGAATCGGGCCGGAACACCACGGGGTCGAGAAAATCGTCGTCGATTCGGCGATAGAGCACGTCCACCTGGCGCAGGCCGTCGACCGTCTTCATGTAGAGCTTGTGGTCAACGCATACCAGGTCGCGCCCCTCGACCAGCTCGACGCCCATCTGCTGGGAGAGGAAGACATGCTCGAAGAAGGCCGAGTTGTAGGCGCCGGGAGTCAGCAGCGCGACGGTCGGCCGCGACTTGCCCGAAGGCGCCAGTTCGCACAGGCAGGCCAGCAGATCGGCTGGATAATGCTCCACGCTGCGCGCCCCCGTCGCGCGGATCAATTCCGGCACCAGCCGCGTCATCACCAGCCGGTTCTTGATCACGTACGACACGCCCGAGGGGGTGCGCACGTTGTCTTCCAGCACGTGAAAACGGCCGTCGGCGGCGCGCACCAGGTCGATGCCGGCCACCGTGATGTAGGCGCCGTGCGGCGGAATGATTCCGGCCGCGGCGCGGCGAAACTGCGGCGACGTCTTGATCAGGTCGTTGGGGACAATCCCCTCCTTGAGGATGGTGCCCTCGCCGTACACGTCGGCCAGAAAGGCGTTGAGCGCGCGCACGCGCTGGATCAGTCCGGCTTCGAGTTGGCTCCAGGTCTGGGCGTCGATCAGCCGCGGAATCGGATCGAAGGGGAAGATACGCTCGGCGCCGGCGCTGTCGCCGTAAACGTTGAAGGTCACGCCCTCGTTCAGAAACATGCGGTCGGCGCGGGTGCGTATTTCGTCGAAGCGGTCGGCATGAGCGATGAGAAAATCCGCCAGGACGCGGGAATATCCGGGCCGCGGGCGGCCCTGCGGATCGAACATCTCATCGAAAGCTTCAAGGTTGGTTCTGTGGGCGGCGCGGTAAAGTGCCCAAAAAGGCGCCACGTTGCCCAATTCCCCGGCACTCTGAACCATCGCGGCGGATTGCATTTCCACGGCTTTTCGCTTTCCTGTCACAGCGGCATTCATTGATGAGCTGGGTCAGCGCAAACTTTGTGCCCCGCCCTGATTCACGCTCCCCAATGTTCGGGCGCAATCGCGCCTCATCCGTCGGACCAGGCAGGTCTCAGGCGATTGAAGGGAATATCGCGCCGGCTGGACAGATGCGGGATGATGAGGCTGACTGCCGGGCGGCGCATCAGCTCGAGGTGGCGGAGCCGATAAAGCCGGGCGTCAGGACCAGATCAGGTTCTCGCGCGCGAAGAAAAATGCGCGGGCGCCGACCAACCCGTCCTCGCCTGCCGCTTTCATCTCCGCCGACGCCATCGCCGCCTGCGCCGCGGCCGCATCGTCGAACCACAGATGCGCCACGCCGTCCCATCGCGGCTCGGCCCATGTATAAGCCGCGTCCAGGGTCAGACTTTGCACATAGCCGCGGACTCCGGGCGTTTTGAGGACGGCCGGCGCGTGCACCTCGCGCCATTGCTTGCGGAAGCTGGGCAGTGTCAGACCGGCGCGGCGCTTGACGATGAAGATGCCTTTGACGGCGCTGCCCGGCGCCGGCTGCTCCTTGATTACGGTATCGGCGGCGGCCAGCGACTCGACCCGGGTCATGTCGATGAAGTTGGGCTCGTCGGCGCGGAACTGGCGTCCGGTGGCGCGGCCCACTTCGACCATGGCGTCCTGGTTGTCCCACCACACCTCGGCCACGCCGTCGAAAAAGGCGCTGGCGGGCAGTTCGTGTACGCGATGGCTCTGGATATAGCGGCGGGTGAGTTCATGGCGCGCAGCGGCCAGCGGATGCTTCTGGCGCCAGTAGCGATAGAATTCGTCGAGGGTGATCGAGGGTTTGTGGGTGATGAAATAATGATAATGAATCATGCCGGCACCTGTTGCAGCCGCGGCATCACCTCGCGCCCGAACAGTTCGACGGTCTCGGGCCGGTCCAAGTCGCCGAAGCAGATCATGACCATGTTCACGCCGCGGCGCGCCCGGTCGAGCAGCTGCTCCGTCACCGAGTCGGGGTCGCCTTTGATGGCGGACGGCTTCATTCCTTCGATCATGGGATGGCCGGGCGACTCCCACATCCTGTCGGCCTCGGCTTTGTTGCGGCCCAGGCAGACCATCACCTGCTCGGAAATCTGCAGCGTGTTGAAATCGCGTCCAACGGCCGCGCAATGGTTCTTCAGCACCTGCAGCTTGTGATCGATCGCGCCGGACTCCGGAATCGAGTAGTTCCATCGATCGGCGTATTTCGCCACCAGCTTGAGCAGCACTTTTTCGCCGCCGCCGCCGATAGTGATTGGCGGATGGGGCTTTTGCGTGGGCTTGGGATTGTTGGGCGCGTTGTCGATCGTGAAGTATCTGCCTTTGAAGCTTGCGCGCGCCTGGGTGAACATCAGCTTCAGGATTTGCAGACTTTCCTCGAACTGCTTAAGCCGCACGCCCGGATCGGGGAACTCATAGCCGTAGGCGCGGAACTCGCCCTTCATCCATCCGGCGCCGATCCCGATTTCAACCCGGCCGTGGCTGATGTTGTCGATGGTGCTGAGCGCCTTGGCCAGCAGCGCCGGATTGCGGAAGGAGTTGCAGATGACCAGGGTTCCGATGCGCAGGCGCTCGGTGCGCGCCGCTATCGCGGCCATCGTGGATAGAACTTCGAGCTGATTGCCGTCGCGATCCGAGGGCGGCCACATATGATCGCAGGTCCACACCGAGTGGAAGCCGAAGCGCTCGGCCTGCGCGGTGCGCGCGATCATGTCGTCCCACTCCAGGAACTGCGGCAGATTCAGTGCGATTTGCATCTTAGCCATCGCGAGCCTTCTCTCCCTTGTGCCAGGGCAGCATGCGGCAGTGCCATATGCGCGTCGATGTTTGTACACCAGTACGCGCCGCTTTGTCATTCCGAACGGAGAACGCGAGGCCGCTTTGGCGTACCCCGGCAATCCGGCCGCAACGATGCGTCAGGAGTTCGGCTTGTCCCTCTCGCAGAACGCTTCTGCGAGAGGAACGATGCGGACAGAGCGCGCGGGCTACGCGCGCATGCTCACTTTCGACTCCACCGCCAGCGTGGAGACGATATGGCGCTTCAGATTCATCTCGGCGGGGCTGAAGCCCAGAGCCAAACCCAAAAACTGCGGCATGTGCAGGATGGGCAGGTCGATGCTCTTGTTCTCCTGCGCTTCGGCGCGCGGCTGATTGCCGTCCAGGCTCAGATGACACAGCGGGCAGGGCGTGACCATGCAGTCGGCGCCCTTGCTCTTGGCTTCCAGGGTATGCTTCGCCGTCATCCCCAGTGAGCTTTCCTCATTGGCGCTCAGGACCGGAAAGCCGCAGCATTTGCCCTTGCCGCCGAAATCGGCCAGCTCCGCGCCGACGATATCGATCAGCTTTTCCAGGTAGGTCTTGCGGGCGTTGTATTCCTTGGTCGGCGTGACCACCTCGGGCGGACGGCGCAGGAAGCAGCCGTAAAACGGCGAGACCTTCAACCCCTTGAGCGGCCGCGAGACCATCGCCTTGAGCTTGTCGGCGCCATAGTCCTCCATCACGATCCACAGCAGATGCTTGATCTCGGCGGTGCCCTTGTACTCCAGCCCCTCGTCGGCCAGGTACTCGCGATTGATCCTGGCCCGGTATTCGGGATCCTGCAGGCGCAGATTGGCCTGTCCGAACACCCCCTGGCAGGTGCTGCAGATGGTCATGATCGGCAGACCCATCCGCTCGGCCTTGGCAAAAGTGCGGGCGTTGATCGGATCGGAGATGTACTGGGGCAGGACGCCGGCGCCGGTGCAGGCGACGTCTTTCATTTCTTCGAGTTCGATGCCGAGCCGGGCCGCGACCCTGACTGCGGAGGGATAAAGCTCCGGACATCCGCCCCTGGAAACGCATCCGGGATAAAACGCGTACTTCATTTCTCTTTTGCCTCCGCCTTCTCGATAATGCGCGCGATTTGCTCGGCGCCGGGCCGCTTGTGATGCATGAACGGAATCGGGGCTTTGCCGCGCACGACCGCCTTGGCCGCGGTCGGCAGCAGCCTCATTAATCCACGGATGTTGGCCATCCCCTCGCTCTCGATTGCCAGCCGCCCCTCGTCCACCCATCCGGTGCGCTTGACCGAGGCGTGGAAACTATGGTGATGGCGCGCGACTTTTTCATTGGTGATGCCGTGCTTGAAGGCTTCGTCGCGCATCTCCATGATGCGCTCGGTGGGCGCGATTTCGCGCGGGCAATGCTCGCTGGCCTCGAAGCAATGCACACAGTCCCACATCCCTTTGGGCCGCTCCAGAATTGCCAGCCGCTCTTTGGTGGCGGTGTCGCGCGGGTCGTACAGGAAGCGCGACGCCTTGGTCAGCGCCGCCGGGCCGACGAATGCAAAATCCACCGGCAGCACGGTGCATCCTTCGTCGCACAGGCCGCAGTAAAAGCAGCTCATGGCCTGGCGCACCTTGGCCATCACGGAGTCGGGGATAGCCGGTTCGCCGTTTTCCGGCGCGCCGTTGGGTTCCAGCCAGGGCCTGGTCGCGTCGATCTTGTGCCATAAAAAAGCGTCCCAATCCTGGATCAGATCCTTGACCACGGGCATGTTGCGGATGGGCTCGACAGAGATATCGCCTTTTTTGGCCAGCTCCGCGACCTTGCCGGTGCAGGCGAACATCGCCTTGCCGTTGACCCGGACCGTGCAGTCGCCGCAATAGCCATGCAGACATGAGCCGCGAAAGCCGAGCGTGGGATCCTGCTCATCGCGGATTTTCAGCAGCGCGTCCATCACGGTGGCGTCGTCGGCCAGCTCGACGGTGTAAGTCGAACGGCCCGGCTTGGCATTGTCGCCGGGTTCCTTGCGGTAAACGCTGAATTTGGCTTGCATGTCAAAAACTCCTATTCCGCCGGCCGCTACAAGGCAACGACCAATTTGCGGTCAACCTGCGGCGCCCCCTGCACCATCGTAACGACGCTATGGCTGATACCGTTGCGATCGTCGCGCGCCGGATGGTCGGAGCGCCGATGCGCGCCGCGGCTTTCCTTGCGCGCCGCCGCCGCCGCGGTCACCGCCGCGGCCAAATTGAGCATCGCGCCCAGCTCCAGATGCGCGACCAGTTCGTAATTATAGACGGCCGACTGGTTTCTTACACCCAGCCGGGCATATCTTTCCTTCAGAGCATGGATTTGGTCGCGCGCCGATTGCAAGCCGTCGGCGTTGCGCACCGCGCCGGCATAACGATCCATCAGGGCGCCCAGCTCCGCGTGGATACGCCCGGCGGTGTCGGCGGGCTTATCGGTCGATAGCAGAGCTTCCAGCCGCTTTTTCTCTTCCTCCAGCCGGCCGGCGGGAAAGCTCGCCGCCGGGGCCGATTTGGCATACGCCGCCGCAGCTTCTCCCGCGCGCAGGCCGGATACCACCGCTTCGGTCAGGAGATTGCCGGCCATCCGTCCCGCGCCGTCCAACCCCGTACAGGCGCATTCGCCGCACGCATACAGCCCAGGCATCGCGGTCTGCCCGGAGATGCCGGCTTCGATCCCGCCGATCGACCGATGCGCCACGGGGCGAATCGGAATCAGGTCTTTGGCCGCGTCCAGTCCGGCGACGGTACGCAGCAGCTCGGTGGTTTGCGGAAAGCGCGACTTGAGTTTCTGGCTTCCGATCAGGGTCAGGTCCAGCGACACCGGTCCCCCCGCCTGGTCCATCGCCTGACAGATTTTCTCGCGCGTGGCGCCGGCCAGGTTGGAAAGCTCGCGGCCGCCGGCGGTGACTATCCGGCCGCCTTCGGCCAGCACCGCTTCGGTCACCATCAGGGAGGCGCCGCCGGGAAACACCAGCGGATGGAACTGCACCATCTCCATGTCGCGCAGCGGCACGCCCGCCTGGTAAGCCAGGTTCTGCCCGTCGCCCGTGGTGCCCATCGCAACCGTGGACGGCAGATACATCCGGGTGAACCCGCCGGTGGCAAGAATCACGGCGCGCGCCGCGAAACTGTCCAGCGTTCCCGGGCGCAGACCCAGCGCGGTAAGCCCGACGCATCGGGCGGAATCGATCGCGAGCCCGGTCACGTACCAGTCGGCGAACAGCGCGATGCGCTCGCGCTGAAACTGCTCATACAGCACCTGCATCACGACGTGGCCGGTGCGGTCGTCGACGTAGAGGCTGCGGGCGCGGCTGTTGGAGCCGAACCTGCGCCGGTCAAAGCGGCCGTCGGCGCCGCGATTGAACGGGGTACCCATCCGCTCCAGCCACATCACGGCGTCGGCCGCGTGCTGGGTGAAGTTCTGGACCACGGCCGGATCGCACAGACCGTCGCCGGCCTGGAGGATGTCGCCGGCGTAAGCTTCGGGCGAATCGTCGGCGCCCAGCGGGGCGTTGATTCCGCCCTGGGCCAGCGCGGTATTGGTTCTGAGCGGATGGACTTTGCTGAGCAGAGCGACTTTGGCTCCGGCCTGTTTGGCGGCGATCGCCGCGCGCAAACCCGCGGCGCCGCCGCCCACCACCACAACGTCGAATTCCTGCACCTTGATTCAAACTCCTCTGGCGCGCTCCGGCCTAAGGCGCATCCGCAACGCGTCTTCCAGAGCGGGTAAAATCGTTTCCCAATCCGCGGCCAGTCCGATATTGGCGCGTTCGAAGATGGGCGCTTCGGGGTCGTTGTTGATCGCGACCACCGTCTGCGCCCGCTTGATTCCGATTACATGGTTGGGGGCGCCGCGGATACCAAGGGCGATGTACAGGCGCGGCTCCATCGCCTTGCCGGTAAGCCCGACCTGCAATTGCCGCGGCAGCCATCCCATATCCGTGACCCGGCGCGTCGCGCAGATCCCGGCCCCGATCGCGCGCGCGAATTGCTTGACCCGATCGACCCCCGCGGCGCCCACGCCCGCCCCCACTCCCACCACGATCTCGGAGCCTTCCAGCGGAAGCACGGAAGGGTCGAGCAGCGAAGTTGCTTTCAACCGCCGGCTGAGCGGCGAGCTCAGCGTGGGAACAATCGTCTCCACTTGCGCGACGCGCTCCGGTTGCGGGTCCGCCAGTTCGAGCACGCCCGAGCGCACCGTCGCCATCTGCGGATAAGTCCTGGACAAAATCGGCGCCACGATATTTCCGCCGAAGGCCGGCTTGAGCGCAACCAGCCGCCCTTCGCCGTCCAGCTCAAGTCCGATCGCGTCGCCGGTCAGACCAAGTCCCATCCGGGCGGCCAGCCGCGGACCCCAGTCGCGGCCCATCTCGCTGGCGCACAGCAGCAGCGCAAAGGGGCGGCGCTGCGCGACCAGATGCGCGATTGCTTCGGCCGCGGTTTCCGGACGATGGGTCTCGAGCGCGGGATGGTCGATGATCACGACGCGATCCGCGCCATAGCCGGCCAGCATCCGCGAATGCCGCGCGATGGCCGCGGGGAAGCCAACGGCAATCAGGGCACCGCCCACCTTGGGCGCCAGTTCGTCGGCGGCGGACAGCAACTCCAGGCTGCCGCGTGTGAGCTCGCCTTCAAGATTCTGCTCGCACACCACCCACACGTCGCGTCCAACAACCGGGTTGCGGATAGCGGGCGAGATCCTGCGGCGGGCGCGGCTGCTCGCGTCCAGCGCTCCCAGCCGGTCCAGTTCAATCAGCACCTGTGCGGCGGCGCTGCGGGCGTCGGCAGTGTCGATCATCGTGCAATGCACCGACGGCGCCTGCTGGACCTGGACTTCCTGCACCCAGGTGGGAGAGCCGGCAAATCCGAACATTCCCGGTTCCAGGGTCAGTTCCGCCGCGGAAATCGCCGTCAGCGGCTTGCTTTTGGCGGCTTCCAGCGCGGCCGCACGCAGCGGCGGCGGACGCGTGGTGCGTTCCGCGCAGGTGAGCAGCACCGGCAGTTTAGCTTCGATTTCCTCGCTGCCTTCGTCGCTCTCGCGCTCGGCGCGGACGAGGTCGGCGTCGAGCGACAAATTGCGAATCCCGGTAATCTGCGCAATACCCAGCAATTCGGCGATCTCCGGCCCGACCTGACCGGTTTCGGCGTCGAGCGAATACTTGCCGAGCAGAATCAGATCGAAGCCCTCGCGCTTGAGCCACAGCGAGAGAGCGCGCGCGGTGGCCAGCGTATCGGAGCCGGCAAACGCGCGGTCCTGCAGATGCGCGGCCCGATCGATTCCCATCGCGAGAGTTTCGAGCAGCGAGCTTTGCGCCTGCGGCGGACCCATGGTGACGGAAACTGTCTCCGCACCGAACTTCCTGCCCAGTTCGACCGCGTAGGCCACGGCGTTGAGATCGAACGATCCCATCACCGTGGGCCCGTCGCGCCGGATGGTTTTGGTGACCGGATCGAAGCTGGCATCCTCGATCAGGGGAATCTGCTTGACGCAGACGGCGATCTTGCGCAGGGGCATGGCCGGGCCGTTCGGTTGCTTCGATTAACTTGCGGCCGGATCAACGCGCCGGCCAGAGCCCAACGAGGTTACTCGACCGGCCGCGTGGGATGCAACTGACACACTTCTGGTTCAACCCGCAACCAACAGTTTCCCCCGCCTGGATTTCGAGTTACAGGGGCGCACACGAATCTCGACCGTCCGGCCAGGCGCGGCGGTTGCCGCAACCGATAACCGAACGAAACCCTGACCGGCGCAGGCAGGACGCGGAGATCATCCCTGGAAGCGCCCACCCGGACCACCTTTTCGGCGGCAGGCGATCACCCGATGCCGCCCGCTTCCTTCAGGCCGGGGCGAGCTTCTGGACATAATTCAATCGCCATATGTGCGTCCGATTGGAAAGTCCCCGGGAATCACTCCGGCTCGCTCTGGGCGGCGGGGCGGATCAGTTCCTGCTGGACGCGCTCTTCGGGCGGGACCAGGGCGGCGGCGTCGAACAGGCCGGCGCGCTCGATGTACGGTTTGAACTTGTTGTACAGCTCGTCGAGCTTGGCCTGGTAGTACTCGACGTTCTCGTCGGGATTTTGGGGGTCGTATTCCGACACCATTTTGGCGGCGGCGCTGACCTTGACCCGCAGCCCCTTGCCCGCGACGTAATAGGATATCTGGTCGCCGCTGTTGTAAGGACGCGACGCCTTCAGCGCCAGCTCGTAGGCCGCAGCCACGTTGCGCCGTTTGCCGCCGATCTTCTGGCGATATACTTCGAGCGAGTCCTGCAGTGTGTCGGTTTTCATCAGCTCGCGGATGGGCATCTGATGCTCGGCGATGCGCCGCTTGTAGTCGTTCAACAGCGCGGGGATTTCTGCGCGCCGGTCCTGCAGCAGCCGGCGGAACATGTCCTCCATGAAGCGGCGCTGAAAACGCTCCAGCCCGCGCGACTTGAGCCCCGATCCGCGGATCGTCAGCTCGCCGCTGTCATCCAGCAGCACGTAGTTCTTCATCTTGTAGCTGAACATGGCGGGATAACGGCCGTCGATCTCGAGCTTGATCCCTTCGGGAAGCGATTGGGCAATCGCGTCGAGCAGCGCCTCCTGTTCGCCCTCGCCTGCGCATCCGGGCGGCGCCACAAAGTAAATCCCGTCGGTGTCGGTTTCGATCACCTGGGCGCCGCGCGCCTCCAACTCCGTCATCGCGCGCTGGATCAGTTCGCGTCCGCGGCGGGTCACATCGCGGGCCTGCGCGTAGTCGTTGAAATGGCCCATCGCAAAGCCCAGGTAGCCGTAAAACGAATTGACCAGGATTTTGAAGGTCTGCTGCAGCGCCTCCATGTAGCGGCGCTCGGCGGCCGCAAGCTCGCGCATGGCGGCCTTGGCCTGCACGCGGAAATTGCGCAACTGCGCCAGCATTTTGAGGAACACGCGCAAGCGGTCGGAGTCCGGTCCCAATCCGAACTGCAGCATCAGCGACGGATACAGCGAGGTCACGTCGCAATGCGCCACCTGATGGGCCACGCCGAGGCGCCGCACCTCGGTATGGCCGCCGGCGAACGCCACCGGCTCGCCGGGAAGCGGCACGCCATGCCCCTGGGCCAGATAGGCGCGCAGCAGCAGCGAGTCGATCTTGGTCGCGTTCCCGCGCAGGATCACGTTCTGATAGGAGTAGGGGAAAATCTGCGCCTGCACAAAGTAGCTGAGCGACAGCAGCTCCGCCAGCCGGGACACCTGGCGCGCGTTGTCCAGCGCCGCGGCGCGCAGCGACTGCGGATCGTGCGCCATCAGGTCGCTTACCCGCTCGGGTTCCAGGTAGATGCGGCCGTGGTGCGCGAGCTTGAAGTGCCGCTCGATCTCCTCCAAACCGAACCCCTCCAGTTCGCGGCTGGCGATATCGTAATGCTGCGCCAGCATCCAGGTGTCCACCACGCTGCGGCCGTAGATGTCGAAGCGGCGATAGGCGATGGTCCGCTCCGCGATCTGCATCCGCGACGAGCGCGACCTGAGCGCGCTGGCATCGCGCCCCAGCTTGAGCGCCACCCGGTTGCGGCGCGCGCGCGCCTGCAGATAATCCAGCCCGAAGCGCAGCAGGTTGTGCCCTTCGATTACGTCGGGGTCGCGCTCGCGGACGATCGCGGCGAACTGCTCCAGCATCGCCTTCTCATCCATCCCGGATCCCAGCAGGACGCGCTCGAAGCCTTTGGAATCGGCAATCGCGATCGCGGCCACGCGGTCGCCCTCGCGCGCGCCGGAGGGAAACTCGAAGCCCGGCGTGATGCAGGCCTGGATGTCGATCTGCATCCGATGAAGCTGGGCAAACTCCAGGCCGACGAAGAACGTCATCCCGTTGAGCATCAGGAACTGCTCGACCAAATCGGTCAGCACGAAGTAGGGAACTTCGTTGCCGCCCGCGTCAGCCTTGCGCAGATGCCGCCGGGCGGCTTCCAGCGCCGCGGGAGTATCGAACACGGCCAAATGGCGCAGCGGAAAATCGCCCTCAAGCTCGCGCATCGAATGCGGCACCGCGAGGCTGGAGAACAGCGCGGGGTCGCCCAGCAGGATAAAGAACCGCAGCGGATGCCGCTCGCGCCTCAGCTCACCGCCGGCGCGGCGGAAAACCTCGGCCTGCTGCGGCCCGATCTCGACCGCGACGATCCCCGGATGATCCGATGATCCGAACAGCAGCCGGTTGCGGTAGAACTCGGCGGCGATTTGCTGGTAGCGCGTCATCGACGTAGCCGATTGTGAACGCCAGCACCTTGCCGACTCAAGAGGCGGTCGGCGGCGTTCTCGACACGGAGAGCGGTTGATGTCATACAACGGCGGCTGAACGGTTCACCGCCGCCGGAGGTTGTTATGGCACAGCTTGGAATCGCGATAATGCCCAATCCGCCCGCCCAGCTCGGCGCACTGGCGCGCGAGGCTGAAGACGCGGGCTTTGCCGGCGTGTTCATACCGGAGATCGCCAACGACGGGATTATGGGATGTCAGCTGATCGCGGCAGCCACGCGGACGATTAAATTATACACCTGGATTACCAACATCCATTTCCGCCAGCCGCATCTGTGCGCCGCCTCGGCGGCGATGGTGCAGGAGTTGTCGGGCGGGCGTTTCAATCTGGGGCTGGGCGTGAGCCATCGGCCGGCCATGCGCGCGATCGGCATCGACCTGGGCCCCAACGCGCGCGACAAGCTGCGCAACTATACGGTGGATTTGCGCCGTTTGCTCAACGCGGAAGTCAAGGCCTATCCGCTGCCCAGGCCGGCGGCGCCGATTCCCATCTATATCGGCGCTCTGGCGCTGGAGACCGCGCGCATGGCCGGAGAAATCGCGGACGGACTGGAACTGTACAACTGTCCGCCGCAGCGGGTGCGGCAGATGCGCCAGGCGGCGGAGCAGGCCGCGGGATCATCCGGAAAAACCCATGTGACCGCGGCAATCAACGCGTTCGTCAACGACGACCTCCAGCAGGCCTACGCAGCGGCCCGCCGCGGGCTGAGCGGATATGCGACGGTGCCCTTCTACAACCGCCAGTTCGCCCGCAGCGGCTTCGAGCAAGAGGCGGCGGCCGCGCTTGCGGCTGCCCAACGCCGCGACCGCGACGGCGTGCGCGCCGCGCTGACCAACGAGATGCTGGACGCGGTGGCCTTGATCGGCCCGGTACCCCGATGCGCCGAGCGAATCGAAGCCTACCGCGAATCCGGCGCCGACCTGCCGGTGATCGTCCCCATCAGCAGCAACCCGCAGGCGGAAACCCGCCGCCTGATTAAGGAGTTCGGGAGATTTATCTAGACCCGGCGCTCCGTCCCCTCTCTCACGGCCTGAGAGAGCGCCGCCGATTTTTACTTTCCCTTCTTGGCGCCGGGGAGGAAATCGTCCAGCGGCACGCCGAAGCTGTTCAGCGCCCACGACACCAGGTTGTACTGTCCGATGGTAAACACCAGGTCCATCATCTGCTGGCGGTCGTAGCGCCGGGCCAGGCGCTCCCAGGTCGCGTCGGCCACCACCGAATTTTCGTACAGATCGTCGCACGCCTGCAGGATGGCCGCGTCATGCTCGTTCCATCCGGCTTGCGGTCCCTGCTTGATGCGCTCGATCTCGGCCTCGGTAATCCCGGCGCGGCGGCCGACCAGCACGTGCTGCTCCCATTCGTAGGGCGCCTGATTGAGCCATCCGATACGCAATATCGCCAATTCCCGGTCGCGCTCGGGCAGCGTCTGGCGCGACAGGATGTAGCCGGCGAAACGCAGCCAGCTGCGCGCCAGTTTGGGATGATTGGCCAGCGTGGCGAAGATGTTCGGAATAACGCCCTGGATGCGGTTTTTCTCCGCCATCGCCGCTTCTTCAGGGGAAAGCGTGGTCATGTCGCACAGGGGGATGCGCTGTTTTCGTTCGACCATGATCTAGTCTCCGTCTTGGTGTGCGTTTTCACTCATACGCCAAAGCCCGCCCTCCCCTCTTACAACTCTTTCCACCCGGGGCATAGAAGCGCGCGGCGCGCGATGATAAAAACTCCTGTTTAAGGCACGAGGCTTGAGGTGCTGTTCAATTCCTATCCATTCATTGTGGGCTTCCTGCCCGCGGTGCTGCTGATTTATGGCGCGCTGGGCGAATCGCGATGGCGCGCGGCGACGCCCTTCGCTTTGATTGTGGCCTCGCTGTTTTTTTATGCGTGGTGGAACTGGCATTACCTGCCCCTGTTCCTGTTTTCGATCGCGTTCACTTATCTGTGGGGGCGCGTTTTGGCGCGCAAGGCGCTTTATGCGGGCGGCGCGCAGGGGCGGGGGCGGCGCGCGATGCTGGCCGTCGGCATCATCGTCAATCTCTGCCTGCTGGGCTACTTCAAGTACCGCGATTTCTTCGTCGGCAGCCTCAACGGGGTGCTGGGATGGAGCTGGCCGCTGCTGCATCTGGAGCTGCCGCTGGCAATCTCGTTCTTCACCTTCGAGCAGATCACTTACCTGATGAGCTGCTATCGCGAAGAGGAGGGCACCGGCGACTTCGTCAGCTACGCGATGTTCATCACCTTCTTTCCGCATCTGATCGCGGGTCCGATCGTGCGCTACCATCAGATTTATCCGCAGTTCAACCGCCACAGCCGCTTCCGCCTGACGGCGGAGAATCTGGCGCCGGGGCTGATGATCTTCGCCATCGGGCTGTTCAAGAAGGTGATTTTGGCCGACACCTTCCGCGACTACGTGGGACCGATTTTCGAGGCCCGCTTCCTGCCCAGCTTTCCCGACGCCTGGGGCGCGACGCTGGCCTTCGCGCTGCAGGTCTATTTCGATTTCTCCGGCTACTCGGACATGGCCATCGGGCTGGCGCGGATGTTCGGGGTGCGCTTTCCGGAGAATTTCGACTCGCCCTACAAATGCACCAACATGGTCGAGTACTGGCATCGATGGCACATCACGCTGTCGTACTTTTTGCGCGACTATGTCTATATCCCGCTGGGCGGCAATCGCAAAGGCGAACTGCGCCAGCATCTGAACCTGTTCCTCACCATGCTGGCGGGCGGACTGTGGCATGGCGCGAGCTGGACCTTCGTGGTCTGGGGCGGGCTGCAGGGAATCGCCCTCAGCATCAATCATTCATGGCGCCGGCACAGCGCGCGGCGGCTTGCGCCGCTGGCCGGCTGGGCGCTGACCCTGGGCGTGACGCTGTTCGGATACGTCTTTTTCCGCTCGGCCACCTTCAGCCGGGCGTGGGAGATAGTGCGCGGGATGGTGGGGGCGAACGGTTTTGCCTGGCGCCCGGAGTACGGCTCGTTCACGCGCGAGAAATATCATGCGATCGCCCAAGGCTTGGCGGTGGTGCTGTTTTTTCCCAACCGCCAGACCATCATGCAATGGGACTGGATGAACGATTACGTTTACGCCGCCGCGTTCGTGGCTCTGGTCCTGGTCAGTATTCTCAACCTCGCCAACCCGCCTGCCTTTGTCTACTTTCAGTTTTAGGTGTAAGGCCCCGATGTCCGCCGCGCGCCGTCTCCGCCTGATGCTGACGGGTCTGCTGGCCGCCGCCGCGGCGGTGTTCGCCTTCAACTTCCTGGTCAACCCGTGGGGCGCGTGGCGCTTTCACCTGGTCCCGGCCAAATACCGGCGCATCCGCGAGGAACGCGTGGTGACCCCTTACCTGCTGCGCACCTCCGCGCCCAACACCCTGATCCTGGGCTCCTCGCGCGTGCTTTACGGGATGCGCATCGAGCAGGGCGTGCGCGACGGCTACCAGAACGCGGCGCTGTCGGGATCGCACATGCCGGAGATCGCGCGCGAAGTCGGCCTGGCGCTGCGCAATCCGCATCTGAAGCGCGTCATCTGGGGGCTGGATTTCTACATCTTCGACGCTTACGGCAGTCTATGCGCGCCCGACACCTGCGCGCGGCTGGACGGCGATTTCAGCATCAAGCTGACCGACAATATCCTGAGCGAGGACACCCTGGTGGAGAGCTACCGGATGCTCTCGCGGGCGCTTCGGGGCCGGATGGTGAAGCCGGCGCGGATGCCGATACCGTGGCCCGCGCCGTTCATCTGCCAGATGTTCGCGCATCCCGACCCCCCCACGCTCGCCGGCATGGACCAGACCCATCTGTTCCGCGAGGTGAGCAACCTGCCCGAGTACCGCACGTTCGATTACGCGCCGCAACTGCGCCGGGATTTTCTCGATATCGTCGGGCGCATCCGGACCGCCGGCGTGCAGTTGATCCTGTTCATGCCGCCGCTGACGCAGTTCGAGCTGGAGATGATCCGGCAGACCGGCCGCTGGCCCGACTTTCAGGCGTGGAAGCATTTTGTCGCCGAGCATGTGAGCTACACCGATTACTCCGGCTACAACCCGATTGCCCGCAGCGACCGGATGTTTATCGACGCCTGGCACATGGAGCCCGCGGTCGGCGCCACCATCATGCGGCAGCTGCTGGGCGACGCGATCCCGGACTGCGCCGACGCCCACATCGTCGCCAATTCGGCGTTGGCGGTTAACGCCGCCAATGTCGATTCGGTCCTGGCGCTGCAGGATCGGCGCAAGGACGCGGCCGCGGCCGCGCCCAATTTGTACTCCACTACCGTCGCCGCCGCGATCGCCAAGCGCTACGGACGCATCGCGACTTCTTCTTTGTCGGCCAGCCGCTAAACGCGCCCGCGCACGACCTGCGGGGCGATTGAATGGACTCGGCATTGGTCCTCACCTCCACGGTTGCTTGAAATGGATTCGGCAGGGCAGGTCTTAAGCTGAGCCCTTTTGGTCTTATTTCTTGACAAATTGCTGATCTTGCCTACAATGCAGCAAATTTTAGCGAGGGGGCATAGGGCCCGAAATCTCGGGCGGCGCGGTGGGACCGATCGGGCCAGAGCCTCGATGCTCGACGGGAACCCGCTATGACATTGCGCGATTTGGCGCCCTGGCTGCTCGCCCCCGTGGCCCTGCTGGCTGCCGCCGGCCCACGAACATTCGATACCCGTGCCGCCGCGCCGGCCGAATCCGCCGCCTCCGGTTTGCATCGCAGCGACGGCTTAAGCAGCGGCCGCGCGCCGTTGCCGGGGCGGCTTGATCGTTACTGCGACGACGCGCGCCATCTGCTGTGGAAGTTCGCCAATGGCGACGATCCACCGCCGTCCACCGCCGGCGCGGTCAGTCTCGCGCTCAGAGCCAGGGGCAAAAATGGCCAGCTCGCTTTGGCCCAAGACCTCCAAACCAGAAGCGACAAAGAGTGCACCGAGTATCCCACGGACAAGGCGCTGCTCGCCGACCTCAGCCGCATCGAGCGCAAGGCCGTCGAACTGCGCTTTCTGGTGGCCACGCTTCCGGACCCCGACCTTTCCCATTTCCAGCACGACTTCGATGATGCCTTGGAAGCCATCGTCGCCGCGGCGGCCGAAGCCGGCTATTCCCTGGACCGGTTCGACTTTCCCTGGAGCCGGCCGGAGCAGCAAGGCGCGCCGGCGCAGCCGGCCCGCGACAGCCGCGACCCCGAGACTCAGCCCGGACTGATTCTGTTCCGCCAGAATTGCGCAGGTATGTACGGATGCCGTCTGCTGCTCGTATTCGTTGTCGGCGAGACGCCGACCTCGGGTGTGCACAAGCTCGCGCTGTCCAGCGCCATGGAGCAGATCACGGAACTTTCCTATCTGGCGCCGCGCGAAACGCATTGCGCCGACCATCAACCCCTATGCGTCAAGGTGGGACTGTTGGCTCCGTACTTCACGGGTGCGGCGGCGTCGCTGCGCTACGGGTTTGCGCCTTACGCGCATTGGAGGCGGGGCTACGAACATCGATGGAGTGCCGCACACGGTCGAAACCAGCTGCTTGCGCTGCATGTGAGCATGGTCTCGGGCGACGCCGACGCGGTGGATCAACTGGGACTGGACCGGGTGCCCTTTCAGACCCAGGAGTACGACAGTCCGACCTTCAAAGCCACCATAAACTATGAAGTGGAGAGCCGCGACAAATTCCTGCTTTACCTGTGGGAAAGTTTCGCCGCCGAACCCGACGACATGGCTATCATGCGCGAGGAAAACACGGGGTACGGCACGAATTTCGCCACGGCCAGCGACAGTCTGGGCGGTTTCCTGACTTACCTGCAATACCTTCGCGTCAAGTCGCGCAGCGGCAATCCTGCCCTGTCGGGCAAGGCCGCGGCCGTTATCCGCAGCATTATCCGATTACTCAACCAGTTGAACAATGCGGTCGGCAGCGGAGCAATGGACACCGATACCGCCAGCTCGATCTACCATGGCAACCTCGAAGTTCTGACCAACGCCACGCCGCTGGGCCGCGATGCGGACTTTATTCAATTCAGGAAGGATTACCGCAACCGGGTCCACGGCTACCTGGATCTGCCCTTCCCATTGCATATTTCGGAAATCCGGGGTCAGCGCGAGGAACAAACGGCGGCGCAAATGATTAACCTGTTGCGCGGCGACCCCAGCGTTTTCCCCGTATTGAGCCCCAAAACCGAAGGCAAGGATCTGATGCCGTCGTACTCGCCGCTGGACAAGTCGTCCGCCACCCTGATGATGTCCAATCTGTTATCCACGCTGGCGGCCAGAAAGGTCCATTACGTGGGCATTGCGGCAAGCGACGTCCAGGACACCATTTATCTGGCCCGCGAAATCCACGCGCATTGCCCCGACGCAATCCTGTTTTCCTTTGGCAGCAACCTGCTGTTCCTCAATCCCGATGTCGCCGGCGACCTGCGCGGGATGCTGCTGGTCAGCACCTATCCGCTGTTCACTTCCAACCAGGACTGGGCCTTTCCCTGGAAGGGCGGCAGCATCCGCTACCAGTTTTCCAGTGACCGGGCCGAAGGGCTGTTCAATGCCATGCTGGCGCTGCTGGGCCAGCGCCAGAGCATGCTGGATTATTCCCCGCCCTTCTTTACCCCCGCGGAGAATGACCGCACGCGCGAGCCGCCGGTTTGGATTACCGCGGTGGGTAAAGCCGCCTTCGTGCCGATCGCTATTCTTCCGCAAATCGCCGGACTGTCGACGCTCTATCTTTCCACCGCCGATGCCCCGGCGGAAGCGATCCAGGCGCCGCCCACCTGGCAAATCGATCCCGACAGCTCGTGGATTTCGATTCTGGTCTTCTGGTCCGCGACCTTTCTGGGCGTTTGGTTCGCATTCGTGGCGGTGTGGCCCTGGAGCCTCCGGGGCCGCAAAAGCATGTGGAATGCGCGCGTGGGAGACCTCAGCGGATCCCGCCTGCTCGCGCTGGCCGCCTTTCTGCTCCACCTTCTGGTCTTCTACCTGATCGTGTGCGGGCTCTTCATCATTCCCCTTGCCTGTACCACCGGCGCGCTGCCGTCCCTGATCCATCGGTTGTTGGGGTACTCGCCCGGGACAGGCATTTGCGCATCGATAATCGACTTTACGGTTGCGGGCACGGTCGCAGCCGCGGGCCTGATCGCGGCAATCATTCTTCTCGGGGCAACGCTGATCTATCTGGTCAAGGCGCTTTTTACCTTCATCTGGCGAAGCCTCGGCGAGCAGGGAAGAGCCGCGCTGCGGGGAAGTGCGTGGCCGGATTACGCGCCCCGTGCACGGCTGCGCGAGAGCGTGCTGGCGCTGAGCGACAGCGTCAGCTCGATGATTTTGCTGGCGGTTCCGGCCGGTCTCTTTGTACTGGTGCTGCTCTACCTGATCAGCCTGCTTGGACCTCGGGGCAACAGTTACCACAGTGCGGGATTGTTCTTCGCCGCCTGGCGTTATTTGACTCCCCGCAATGGCGCGTCGCCGCTGCCGCCGTTGTTTTTTGCCAGCCTCGCGCTGGTCCTGTGGGCCGCCTCCAATGTGCGGCGGGCGGCGATGCTGGAGACCATGACTAACAGGAACCTCTCCGATGGCTCCTATTTGGGCATCAAAACCGACTCGCTGCGGGACATTGAAGTGCGCCAGGCACGCATTCGATCGCTGCTCGCGCGCGGATCGCTGGGCCAGCCCCTGGGAATCTTTACCTTTGTGCCGCTCTCGATCTTTTTTGCCGCCACACTGATTCGGTTGAACGGCAAGGCTTCGCCGCTTGCAATCTTCAGCGGCCTCGGGCCGGGCGACGCTACCAGAGTCCTGGCGGCGGCGAGAAAACTGAACCTGGGCGACGTCGGCAGCTTTGTTGGCCTGAGGCTGCGCTACTGCATGCGGATCGGCAGGGAACTGAGCCTGCTGGACGCGTCGCGTCTGGGGGCGTGCGGGATGAATATTTATCATACCGCCCGCCAGTTCTGTGTCCGGATAGCGTTTTTCCTCTATCCCTCGCTTGAAGGCCGGCAATTCGACAGCCTGTTTGCCCTTCTCCTGCTATGCGCGTATTTCGCCGCCAGCTTCGGCCTGCTGCGCAGTTTCAACGTGTGGTATGAATTCAGGCAATTCCTGAGGCGCCTGTCGTGGCATCCCGTGCGTGAAGCGTGCGCGCGGCTGGGCGAGCTCGGTAAACCATCGCCTAACCCGCAGGGGTCCGCGGGTTCGGAAGATTCGGTTTCCCCAGGGCGCCGCGACGTACCGGAGCTGACGCTTGGTTCGCCGATGCCCACTTTTACCGCACTGGAGTTTTCCGTCGAGCAGGCCGGGCAGGTTGTCGAACGCGGCGTCGAACTGACCGCGGCCGCGCCTGCTTGCGAACTCGGCAAAGTCGTCCAGTCTCATCAATCCGATCTGGTCAGGCTGCTGGCCGACGCGAAAGCAGGGCTGGCGTCCGCCTTTGCGGCCGACGCCGTCGGCGACTACCTGGGCCGGCGCCAGGCGGCGCTCAGGGTGCAGGCGAACGCGGCCGGGATTTCTTCGATCGTGGCCGCAATCATGGAGCCAGACTGGAGGCTGCCCGATGGGGTTGCGGGCAATGCGGAAGAGCGCTGGCGATATGCGGCGGGAATGTTCCTGGCCAGCCGCATTCTCGACTACAGCCGCCACATTTTGGCCCAGCTGCGCGATCTTTTGTGGTTTAGCATCGCGGCTCTGCTGCTTTTGTTGATGTCCACCAGTTCTTATCCTTTCCTGCGCAGCGACACGCTGTTGCGCTTCAGCTGGACCATGCTGCTGGGCGGCGCCGCGATTTCCGTCGTGGTGCTGATCCAGGTAAGCCGCGATCGTATTCTGAGCCTGCTCTCGGGCGGTACGCCGGGAAAAATCGACTGGACCTTCGGCTTCGTCGGTCATCTTGCGCTCTACGGGCTGCTGCCGGTGCTGACCGTGTTGGGCATTCAATTCCCCGCCACGCTTAATGGCATCGTCCAGTGGATTACTTCAATTTTGCCGGGCGCCCCGGGGGTGGGCCACTGACCCCTGACGCCGGGTCCGGTTGACAATCGCGTGGGACGCACCGGAAAATGGTGGCATTCGCACCCAATCACAATCGCAGCCGCAAAGCCGCGGTCCGCAGGCGCCCGGACCCGGCAGTCCGTCTGCCGGCACCGGGCGGCTGATACTGCTGTGGTATGCGGGGCTGGCTTTGGCCGCCCTGTTCCTGCATTGGGCGATGGCCAGCACCGCGTCGGTCCTGATGGCGTCGGCGCTGGCGTCGGCGGCCGTGGTACTCCCGCTTACCCTGCTGGGCTACACCATGAAGAGCTACGGCGGGGCGTACAATTCGCATCTGCTGGTGCCCGCGATCGGTCCGATCGTAATCGCGGTTCTGATCCTGGAATACGTCGAATACAACAAGCGCGTGGACGAGGCCTACTCGGCCGATCTCATTCCCTCAAGTCTGCTGATTCTCTCCGACGTCAAACTGTCGCGCGACAAGGGCCGGGGAAGGATAAGCGGGCATATCGTCAACCGCTCGCCGCATCAGCTGACCGGCGTCAGCCTGGAGTTGATGCTGTTCGGGGGCAGTGAGAAACTGACCGGCGCCGCCGCCGAAGCTAAGCTCGACGTGGGACCGGGACAGCAGGCCAACTTCGCCGTCGCGGCGTCAGAGTTTGGCCGGCTCGGGGTTGACCAACTGCCCTGCATCCGCCAGGAACAGCTCCCGCCGCCCGCGATGCCCGCGAAGCCGGGCGTGTTCGAATGTTATTTCCAGGTGACCGGCACGCGCGGCGAGGAAGTGGGTTTCTGAAAGCAATCGCCGCGCGCCCGCGATTTGTCTTGAAAAATCCCCGTGCGATACCGCAGTATCTCGACGGCCGCCGTTGACAAGCGCCGCTGGCGGTCAAAACTTAACTGTGCCAGATTGTCGGGCTATTTCGGCCCGCGCCAGACGGCCAGATTTGGGAGGATGTTCGACACCGATGGATACCTGCGAATTTTGCCATAAGGATAAAGAAGACGCGCTGCTCCGCTTCTATACTCATCCGGAAACCCATCGCAACACGTTCCTGACCCTGTGCGAAGAATGCGAAAACAAGGTCAGATACTCCGAATGGGGCAAGGGTGAGGCCGGCTCCTGGCTCAAGGAGCATGTGCTTAGCTGACAAAGGGCCGAGTCCTCGGGCGGGCGCGATTGTCGCCTGCGTCCGCCCGCCCAGCCTTATCGGAGCGGGGCGTCGGGCTCGATCGGCTGGCCGGGGCGCACGTTGGAGGTAATGGGCGCGGGGCTGTGAATCAGGGCCGGCGCCAGCCCTTCGCCTTCCAACCAACGCTGCCATCCCCCCGGCTCGGAGACCGTGCCCAGATTAAGCTCGCCGCTGAGCGCCTGGATGTCGCGCACGATGATCGGACCGTGTTCCTCGCGCAAATTGTAAACCGCCGGCGGCAGCGCGATGTTGAAGCCGCCGTCCTTGCCGGTACGGGTCAGAAACGCGTCGCCGCTTACGATGTTCTCGAAATGTATCTGGCGGTCGGCGGCCGGCTGACCCTGATTGGTCAACAGCTTGCCGTCAATCACCACCGGCGACGCCGGCAGCATCGTGCCCACCACGCCTTTGTGCGGACCGGCCGGCGAGATGGCCGGAGCAGCAAGCAAGGCGACCAGGACCGCAAGCGGCACAAGACGATTTGGCGCATTCATCGGCACTATTAATAGCCACGTGCGAACTATGGCTCAAATGTTTCCGGCCTTTGCTGCAATTCCGGCCGGCGGCTATGCTGAGCACAAACTGATGGAGCAATTATGGAGCGAGTAACCATCTATCATAATCCCGGCTGCAAACATTCGCGCGGCGCCAAGGAGATCCTCGATTCGCGCCGGGTTGACCACGATACCATCGAATACCTCAAGACCCCGCCCGATCGGGCCGCGCTGGAGCGGATTATCGGGATGCTCCCGGATCCGCCCTCCGAGTTGGTCCGCGACGACAAGCGCTTCAAGGAACTGGGGCTTAAGATGGAGGACTATCAGACCAGGGAGGCGGTGATCGATCTGCTGCTGAAGTATCCGGAGCTGATGCAGCGGCCGATCATCATCCGCCGCGGCCGCGCGGTAATCGCCCGCCCCCCGGAAAAGCTGCTGCCGCTGTTGGATTGAGATATCGAAGTGGGAGCAATCGCCGGCCGCGCCGCCATCGGCCAGGGCGCGGCTTGCACTGCGATCGGCGCGGCCTGACTTACGCGCTCTTCTTGACCTTGCCGCTGCGGATACATCGGGTGCAGACCAAAATGCGCTTTACCCCGCCGCCGATCTGCGCTCGCACCTCCTGCAGATTAGGCTGCCATCGGCGCTTGGTCTTGTTGTTGGCGTGACTGACGTTGTTGCCCACCGAGGGCTGCTTGCCGCATACCGCGCAATGTCTCATTTTGACTGAACTCCGGGATTCCAAGTGCTTTAAAGTATCCCGATGTCGATCGCCATGAAAGAGGGCATCGGCTGTGGATAGCCCCTGGCGCTATACTTGAACCCGTCCCGCCGCCGTTCCAGTGTGTCATCAGAATGCCCGATCGCGTAATCCATATCCTGCCCGAGCAGGTCGCCAGCCAAATCGCGGCCGGCGAAGTGGTCGAACGGCCCGCCTCCGCGGTCAAGGAGCTGATCGAGAACTCGCTCGACGCGGGCGCCCGCCGCGTCACGGTCGAGGTCGAGGCCGGCGGCGCCGCCCTGATCGCGGTGGCCGACGACGGCTGCGCGATGAGCCCGCATGACGCCGTGCTCTCGCTGCGCCGCCACGCCACCTCGAAGATCCGCGCCGCCGCCGACCTAATCGCGATCCGATCGCTGGGCTTTCGCGGCGAGGCGCTGGCGTCGATCGCCAGCGTCTCGCGGATGGAATTGCGCACCCGCCGGCGCGAGGACCTGAGCGGGATCCATCTGAGCGTGGAAGGCGGCGAGGTTAACTCAAGCCAGGAATGCGCGATGGCGCCGGGGACCCGGATTGAAGCACGCGAGCTGTTCTTCAACACCCCCGCCCGGCTCAAGTTTCTGAAATCGCCCGCCGCCGAGCAGGCCGCGATTATCGAGGTCGTCCAGCGCCTGGCCCTGGGCGCTCCTGCGATTGCCTTTGAATTGCGCGTGGACGCCAAATCCGTGCTCGACCTCGCCCCGGCCGCCGGTGTGCTGGAGCGCTTCCGTCAACTTTACGGCGTCAAGCTGGCGTCGCGGATGCTCCCCGTGGCCGGCACCGCCGAGGCATGCCGTATCGAGGGACTGATCTCGCAAAGCCAGGAATCGTTTCCCAGCGCGCGGATGCTCTACACCTTCGTCAATGGACGATCGGTGCGGGACCGGCTCATGATTCGGGCGATCGGCAACGCCTACGCCACCCTGCTGCCGCGCGGCCGCTATCCGGCGACGGCGTTGTTCATTGCGCTGCGCCCGCAGGAGGTCGACGTCAACGTCCATCCGATGAAGGCCGAGGTGCGCTTTCGCCGCGGCGGCGCCGTGTTCGAGGCCATCTACCGGGTGCTGCGCGATCGTTTGGCCAATCAGAGCGCCGTCCCTGCCGCGGCCGGTATCACGCCGTCAACGTCCGCGCCGGCAATTTCGGAGCATCGTGCGGCCCCAGCCGCCCCCGCGACGCCAACCGGCGCGCATTTGGCGCCGCTCAAACTGGTGCTGGAATCGGAGGTTCCGCGCCGCGTCGTTGCGCAGCAAAGCCTGGGCCTTGGCTTTGGTTCGGGAACCGCCGCGGCCGCGCTGGCCCAGGCTCCGGCCAATACGGCGCCGATGACGCCCAACGCCGGCGTCCCAATTTACTCGCAACTGCGCATACTGGGGCAGCTATTCGCCGGTTATATCGCGCTGGAGAGCGACGAGGGGATGCTGCTGGTCGACCAGCATGCCGCCCATGAACGGGTCACGTTCGAGCGCCTCAAGCGTCAGCTTGAGGGCGGGGCCGTCGAGGTGCAGGCGCAGCTGGTGCCGCAGACGCTGGAAATCAATCCGGCGCGCGCCGCCCGGGTCAATTCCGCAATTCCCAAACTGCGCGCACTGGGCTTCGATATCGATTCCTTCGGTCCCACCACGCTGGTGCTCAAGGGTACGCCGGCGGTATTCGGCGCGGAGGGCGGGCTCAAGCTGCTCGCCGACATGATCGACAGTCTCGGCGATCCGGCGGCCAACGGGCGCGGCGAGGACGGCTTCGAGGCGCTGCTCAAACAGTTGGCCTGCCACGGCTCGGTGCGCGTGGGCCGGATCCTGAAAGACGCGGAGATGGTGGCGCTGCTGGCCGACCTCGACCGCACCCCATTCAAAACCAACTGTCCGCATGGACGTCCGGTGCATATCCGCTTTGCCCGCGGCCAGATCGAACGCATGTTCCGCCGCTGAACCGCCTCATCGCCGCGCCTGGCGCGAATCGGCGGCGGCCGCCACGGTGGTGAAGAAGCCCTCGATACGTTTGTAGTTGGCGCCCACGTCGCCCTGCCCGTCGCGCGACTTCGAGCGCATCTCCACGATGCTGCCGCTGCCGGCCGGCGCGGGCCGCACCTGGATTACGAAATCGTCGCGGAAGCGGAACAGCCGCGTGGTCGCCACACCCTCGACAGTCCGGCTCTTCGGATCGCTGTACGTCACCGTCCATCCGTGCATGTCGGCGGCCAGCGTACTTACTTCCCTCCACGCCTGGTCGGGGTCCATCGCCAGATGCAGCGGTTGCAGCTTGCCGTAGCCCTGCTGCTGGCGCTCGGCGTACCTGGCCTTGTCGTAAGTCATGATCCGTCCGCGATTCTCGGGCAGGCTCGCGGCGTGGACGAATTCGGGTGGATTGTCGACGTCGGTGGTGATGTCGTTAATCGCGGGATAACTTCTGGCGCCCAGCACCAGATAGACCAGCAGCGCGGTCAGGATTGCGCCCGCGTAGCTGGCCACCAGGGCGCGGCCGTGCGCGCTGCGGAACTGCGGACGGCGGGTGCGAAACAGCCCGACCAATCCCAGGATCAGGCCCAGCACGCCGAACAGCATCCCGAACAGGAAGAGTTGAAAGCCCAGAAACGGCGCGGCCAAACCGAAATGCGCCCCGATCACTCCCGCCAATACCAGCGCGATTGCGATCAGCGCGTCGAAAAATCCAACCCAGGCGGCAACCATCGTTGTAGCTCCCTTCACCAATTAAAGTGGGAAAGCAATGCCAGTTGCTGCCCCCGATGCTTACAGGAGCGCGCCTATGCATTACAAGATTGCCGACTGCCGCCCCCGCCCAACCGCTCCCTTCCGTCATCGGGCGGGATGGCTCGCCGCCACCGCCGCCGGATAGGGCGCATATGCCGGCTGCGGAGCGCCCGCAATCGCCGCCAGATGCGTCTGGAGCTCGGACATCAGGAAGTCCAGCCGGCGCAGCGATTGCAATTCGGCCAGCATCCGCCGGCGCTGCTCGGGAGTCCAGGCGCCGATGCGCGCGAATTCCCGCTCCTCGATCTGATTAGTGAACCGCTCCAGCGGACGGGTGATCTCCTCCCGCGAATGCCGGCTGGCCAGCGCCCGCGCCGCCTGGGCCCGCAGCGCGCCGCCGCTTTGGTACAACTCAAGCCACGACTCCAGGCGCGCGCGGATTGCCGCGAACGTCTCCCGCTGCGCCAGCTCCGCGGCTTGGTCCAGTTCGGGCAGAGGATCGGTCATCCGGTCCACCGCCAACGGTGCCAGCCGATGCGCGATGCGGCGGATGGTGCCGGCGGCCTGCACCACCGCGTCATGATCGATCAGACTGCGCCGCCCCTCCAGCCGAGCGTCTTCGGCCACCTGCAGGATTTCGCTCAGCACCTGCGTCAGCCGATCGTTTATGCGATGAATCTCAGCCACCGTCGCGGCGCTGCCGCCGGGCGTCAGGGCCAGCGTGTCGCCTATCACCCGGCGCAGCCGCGGCAGCAGCGAGTCGCCCGAATACACCGGCCACAGGACCAGGAACACCACCGTCACCACCAGGGTTCCGAGCAGGATCCCCCACGTGCGCCATAGCGGCGAGTAGATGTCGGCAAACGGACCGAGGCCGGCAAAAACCAGCAGGAAGGTGGTGCCCAGCTGCTTGCCGGCGTAGGCCACGCGTCCGCTGCTGAGCGCGGCGTAGCCGGAGATGAACAGGACCACGAACGTCACCATCATGTAGGAGGGCAGGGATTCGAAATTCGGCGCCGCGATTATGATGGCGAGCAGCGAGATCGCCCCGCCCAGCACCGCGCCCACGATCCGCAGGATCATCTTGCGCATCGAAGCACCGTAAGTCGGCAGCGCGGTTACGATCACGGTGGTCAGGATGGTGGTCAGGTCGGCGCGCTGCGTGATCAGCCCGATGACGTAGGCCATCACCACGCACAGGGACACTTTAAGACAGTACGGCATCAACGCCGGATCGGGCTGGATAACGGGCGGCGCCTGGCGCACCGGTTGCGGACGCGGCGGCGGTTCGTCCAGCGGGCGTTCGATCAGCCGCACGATCTTCTCGAGCGCCTCCAGGAAGGCGCCGAAATTGGCGACCTCGGCCCCGCTTGCGGTGCGCAGATAGGCGGTCCGCGCGGCCAGCGTGCGCGCCTGCAGTGCGTCCATCGCGGGCTTTATCGCCTGCACCACCGGCAGCGGAGGCGAGTCCGCCCCGGTGGGGATCTCGATTATGATTTGGCGCGCCAGCGCGTCCATCGCGGCGGCAATCGCGGCACAGGCCGCGCGCAGCTCGCCGCGCACCATCGCGCGGACCCCGTGCGGCACCCGCTCGCGGGCGGTAATCATCAGGCTGGCGACCTGGATATGCAGCCGTTCGACGGAAGTGATCGCGGCCAGCAGGACGGCCCGCCGATGTGCGCCGGCACCTTCCTCAACCGCGCGTTCCAGCAAACCCAGCTGCACCGGCATCTCGGAGGTAACCGGCGGCTCGGGCGGACGCGCGGCCCCGGCTTCGTCCAAATACCAGGCGGCGGCCTGCACGAATCGCGCGTGCTGGCGCTTGAGACTGGCGGCCAGAGATTCGAGCAGAATCGCCTCGGCCGGATCGGGCCAGATCCAGCTGTCGAACGCCGCGATCAGGGCCAGCGCGATGGCGCAGCCGCCGAAGGTCGCCGCGTCGGTCCATCCGTAATCGCGCGGGGCAAATACCACGCCGTAAAAGCTGTCCAGCGTGATCACCTGCCAGACCACGCCGATCGGCCCGGGCTTGCGCGTCGCTATCAGGTGGGTGGAAACGCCGGCGAACACGGCGATGAAGGGCAGCATCAGCCATGGGCTTTCGGCCAGAATTCCGGCCAGCGGCACCGCGGCGGCGACAATCAGACCGGTGGCCGCGGTATAGATAACGGCGGTCGGCGGCGACATCATCGCCACCGGCCCGACCATCAGCCATACGATGTAGGGGCCGAGCGCGCTGCGCACATGCGCCGCCGCCATCAGCCCGGCTCCGGCCGTGGCGATCAGGGTCCAGCGCAGCGCATTCGCAAAGCGCCGCGGCCGCGGCGCCAGCTCCTCGGCCAGCAGCGCCGCCAACCATCCAACCCAACTCGCCGCCCGCGATGTCATCGCTAAAACCGCCCCTTACAGTAAAATATGCGTCCCTGTCTGGCATAGACGCGCGCGCATGGTGCTCGCGCCGGATGGTGGCGGAGCTGGCCGCGCGCTGCCCCGGAGCATCAGCCGCCGCCCCCGGCCACAGATGCAGCGTTGACCGATACCCATGCCGCATCGACTTCTCGCGCGCCGCCTCCCGGCTGGTGGCATCCAGCAGCAGCGCCGCCTCCATCAGCCGCTTCTTTTTGGCGTTTATCGGTGACGTTCCCTGCCCAGGGCGCGAAGTCGCTTCACAAGGCGGCAAAGGCTCGGGCATGAAATTGCCGCCACCTGAGGTCTCCAGCCCCGACTCCGATCGAGGACAAATTCTGAGAGTCTGGACGAGTATCCTGGTCCGACTGTTCGTCCACTAAAAATGCGAGCAACAAGGTTGTCAATTATCTCGCGCCGCCGCGAGGAACCAGCAACACTGACCATCAACCTTTTGGGCGCGTCCACGGACTCGGGATCCAGAGGTATTTTGCTGCGGCTCACTCTTAGAAATCGAGCCAGTCTCTCGCGATCTCCAAACAGCCAGGCTTCTATTTCACGGACCGCAACGCCAAACAAAATTCCTTGGCTGGGAGTGTGTAACCATTCGTCACGTAAAAGGGGAGCGCAGTCGGCGTCGTCGTCCAAGTCAACGATGACGACCCAGGGCGCGAAGCGCGCCGCGTTGTTGAACGCCGCAATTTTTTCTTGGAGGTACGCTTTACCCTTGCGGCCGTGGACCGGACCGAGAACGCCGCCGACATCCGTAATCAGCCTTTGCAGAACTGCCTGGTCCAAGCTCCCCTCCACAGCTGCGGTAATGACCAGCGAAGTCTCTGCGGCCACAGGCTCTTCAATCCAACTTGAAGATCAGTTGTTGAGCGTTGGCCGGTCGAGTGCGCGGCAGAACAGCTTCGGCCAGGTTTGCCCCTCCCTCCAGAAGTGCTTTCACTTCGGTCAGGCTGCCGGCAAGTTCCACTTTGGTTCCTTCCGTGCTGGGCGTGAGGAGTAGCACCTCATCCAAACCGATGCCTTCATCTTTGAGCAGATCGCTGGAATGGGTGCTGAGCATTATCTGGGCACCCAAACGGCGTTGCACCCGGGCCAACATTTGCGCAATGTGCTGAACCACTTCCGGATGCAACGAAAGCTCCGGCTCTTCCAAAAGTAGAGGGCCCGAGCCGCCCGTTACGGACCACAAAAGACCCATGAGCCGCAAAGTGCCGTCAGAAAACTGATCCTCCGTTTGCCAAGCTCCATGGGCCCGCCAATGCTGATACTTGCCACGAACATGCGGCGTGCCCCGGACGTCGCGCGATAGTTCGAGACTTTCAAGTTGCGGCACAGCGACGCGCATCGCCTCCAGTATTCTGCGCAGTCTCGAATCTCTCGTCTTTTGAGGCGTTCTCGCAACTTGCTCCAAAAAGTCGCCGCCAAACGGATCGGCGCGCTTCCCGGCCGATCGTTCGGGGTCGCGAACCAACTGCGGCACTAGATGCAGGTAGCGAATTGATTCGAAAAACTCGGCAACTTCGCGAAATTCACGGTTGACGTTGACTTGTTCGAGAAATGTTTGTTTTAGACGTTCCGGGTCCTGTGTATCTTCGTGTTGGGGCGGCTTAAAATCTGTTCCTGTTGCCGGAAGACGCGCTCGCCCTTAAGGTAGGCGCGCTGATTGTTGTCCTGATTGAATTCCAGCTCGTACCGCCAGAACTGAGGATCAGCGTCGGTCCCCATACTGACCGCGATGCTGATGTCCGGGTATCTCCTGGCTGCGTAGCAACGTAGCGAAGAAACACCCTGGCGTTTCCTAACCGCTTCCTGGAATCCACCCCCGACCGCCACGATATCGTGAAGGTAGCGAAACACGTCCAGGAAATTGGACTTGCCCAAAGCGTTGGGTCCAATCAGGAATACCCGCTTCTGAAGGTCTACCGAAGCTGCAGAAAAATTGCGCCAGTTCTTCAGAGCAACGTGAGTAAATCTGGTACCGCTTTGCAATGGCATCTCCGGTCCGAATCGTGCGCTGCACCGATGGAGCCACCCTCATAACGGGTCTTGGGCATTTCCATGGGAGTCTTGAGTTTATAGTTCAAGCTCGCGGCTCCGAAGTCCGGCTCCGTCTGAAACGGGCGTCGGACGGATCGAAGTATAGCGGAATCACCGTCCACTTCGACCAGCGCCAGGACGATGTCGCCGGGCGTGTTGAGCGCGGTCAGGATCTCGTTCCTCGTTACGGTCACTGTGCCGGCGCCGGCGGCGTCACCGTTCGACTTCGATGAACTTCAGGCGGCTCGGAGCCGGGTACGCGCAACTGCGATGTCGCAGTTGGCCGCGTGGCGGTCATCAGCAGGAAATCGCACCTCAGCGCGGGACAGCACCTACCCCGATTTATCGCCTGGTTTCCTTATTTCGCCGCCGAGGCGATTCAGAACTCTTGTGAGCTGAACTGCCGGTCAAAATAGCATAAAATTAAAGAGAAAATTAACCCGTTGGCGCTGGCTTCCGCCCATTCGCCTCAATTTATTCGGAACGAAACGCCCGGAGTTGGCCCGCGCCGCCAGTCAAACGCGCGCACCACCGCCAGATGCTTCACCCCGTTGAGGGCTTAACCGGCAACCAAATTGCGGCGTGGGATGCGCTCGGATAGAGTGTAAGGTTCATATTGCGCGCAAAAGACACCGCTTATCCGAATGGTTGACCGAAGCGAACGACAAATACTTTTGAGACAGATTCTGGCCCAGCGGGTGATGGTGCTGGACGGCGCCATGGGGACCTCGATTCAGGACCTGGGACTGAGCGCCGAGGATTTCGGCGGGCCCGAGCTTGAGGGATGCAACGAGAACCTGGTCCGCACCCGCCCCGACGTCATTCGCAATCTGCATCTGGGCTTTCTCGCCGCCGGCGCCGATATTATCGAGACCGACAGCTTCGGATCGACCTCCGTGGTGCTGGCTGAGTACGGTTTGCAGGCCGACGCGCGCGAACTGAACCGTATCGCGGCGGCAATCGCGCGCCAGGCCGCCGACAGCGTCGCGACGCCGGAGCGGCCGCGCTTTGTGGCCGGCTCCATGGGTCCGACGACCAAAACCATCTCGGTCACCGGCGGCGTTAGTTTCGACCAACTGGCCGACGCCTACCAGGAACAGGCCGAGGGGCTGATCGAGGGCGGCGCCGACCTGCTGCTGCTGGAGACCGTTCAGGACACGCTCAATGCCAAGGCCGGGCTTATCGGGATCGAGCGCGCAACGTTAAAGCTCGGATGCGCGGTGGGGGTGGCCGTGCAGGGCACCATCGAGACCATGGGCACGCTGCTCGCCGGCCAGGATATCGAGGCGTTTTACGTGTCGCTGGCGCATCGCGACCTGCTCTGGATGGGTCTTAACTGCGCCACCGGTCCCGACTTCATGACCGACCATCTGCGCACGCTGGCCGAAATCAGCCGCTTCCCGGTGGCCTGCGTGCCCAATGCGGGGCTGCCCGACGAGGAAGGGCATTACCATGAAACTCCGGAAATTCTGGCGGCCAAGATGCGGCGCTTTCTGGAGCAGGGATGGGTCAACGTGGTCGGCGGATGCTGCGGGACGACGCCCGGCCATATCCGCCTGCTGGCCGAGATGGCGGCGGCGCACAGACCGCGAGTCGCGGCGGCGCCGCTGCGCTCCGTGGTGTCGGGAATCGAAACGCTGGTGATCGACGACGCCACCCGCCCCGCAATCGTGGGCGAGCGCACCAACGTGCTGGGCAGCCGCAAGTTCAAGCGGCTGGTAGCCGAGGGCAGGTTCGAGGAAGCGTCGGAAGTGGGCCGCCAGCAGGTGCGGCGCGGCGCCCATATCCTCGACGTCTGCCTGCAGGACCCCGACCGCAACGAAGCCGAGGATCTGGCCCAGCTCCTGGACCATCTGGTGAAAAAGGTCAAAGTTCCCCTGATGATCGATTCGACCGACCATCGCGTGGTCGAGCAGGCGCTCAAGCGCACGCAGGGCAAGTCGATTATCAATTCGATCAATCTGGAAGACGGCGAGGACTCGGAGCGGCTGCTGCGGGTGATCGAACTGTCCAAACGCTTCGGCGCCGCGCTGGTGGTCGGATGTATCGACGAGGACAAGCAGCAGGCGCAGGCGATCACGCGCGAGCGCAAACTGCAGATAGCGCAGCGTTCCTACGAGTTGCTGGTCAAGCGGCATGGTATCGCGCCGGAGGACATCTTTTTCGACGCGCTGGTGTTTCCGGTCGGCACCGGCGACCGCAACTATATCGGTTCGGGCGTCGAGACCATCGAGGGCATCCGCGCAATCAAAGCGGCGCTGCCGCGCTGCAAAACCATTTTGGGCATCTCCAACGTCTCCTTCGGTCTGCCCGAAGCGGGGCGCGAGGTGCTCAACTCCGTGATGCTGTACCATTGCGTGCAGGCCGGACTGGATTCGGCGATCGTCAATTCCGAGAAGCTGGAGCGTTATCCCTCGATCCCCGAACAGGAGCGCCGCCTGGCCGAGGATTTGATCTGGTGGCGCGGAGCGGATCCGATCGGCGCATTCGCCGCCTACTTCCGCGCGCGCAAGGCCAGGGCTTCGATCGAGCAGCGCGCGTCGCTGCCGCTTGATGAACGCCTCGCCCTCTACATCCTGGAGGGATCCAAGGACGGCCTGTTCGACGATCTGGCGGCGGCGCTGAAGGAACGCCGGCCGCTGGAGATCATCAACGGCCCCCTGATGAAGGGGATGGACGAAGTCGGGCGGCTGTTCAACGCCAACCAGATGATCGTCGCCGAAGTGCTGCAGTCGGCCGAAGCGATGAAGGCCGCGGTCTCCTACCTCGAACCGCACATGGAAAAGAGCGAGACCAGCGGCAAGGGCACCATCGTGCTGGCCACGGTCAAGGGCGACGTCCACGATATCGGCAAGAACCTGGTCGACATCATCCTGAGCAACAACGGCTACCGGGTGATCAACCTGGGAATCAAGGTTGCGCCCGAGGAGTTGATCAAGGCCTACCGCGAGCATCGCCCGGACGCGATTGGACTTTCGGGTCTGCTGGTCAAGTCGGCTCAGATGATGGTAATCACGGCGCAGGACCTGAGCGCGGCGGAAATCGCCTGCCCGCTGCTGGTGGGCGGCGCCGCGCTCTCGGCCCGTTTCACCCGCACCAAAATCGCGCCCCAATACGGCGGGATGGTGGCGTATGCCAATGACGCGATGAACGGGTTGGACCTTGCCAATCAGATCGTCGATCCGCCGCGGCGCGCGGAGTTGGCCGCGCGCCTGGAGGCGGAAACCGCGCGGATGCTCAAAGCCGTGGCCGCGCAGCCTGCCGCGCCGCAATCAGCCGTCGAGGACCGGCCCGCGGTGCGCCAGGATGTGGAGATACCGCGTCCGCCCGACCTGCGGTTGCATCTGCTGAAGGACTACGACCTCGATCGGATCTTCAGTTATATCAATCCGGCGATGCTTTACTCGCGCCATCTGGGCTTGAAGAACGCCGAACAGGCACTGGCCGGCGGCGATCCCAAGGCGGTCGAATTGCGCGCGGCGGTAAGGGCGGTGGAGGAAGTGATGCTCGCCGCGTCCGATATCCGGGCCAACGGCGCGTACAAGTTTTTCCCCGCCAATTCCCAAGGGCATCGGCTGCTGATCTACTCCGCCGACGGCAAGCGCGTGCTGGAGAGCTTCACCTTCGGGCGCCAGAGCGATCCGCCCGGGCTATGCCTGGCCGATTACGTGGCGCCGCGATCTTCGGGGCGGGTCGATTACGTCGCCATGATGGCGACCACGGTCGGGCCCGGCGTGCGGCATCTGGCGGAGGAATGGAAAAGACGGGGCGACTATCTGCGCTCGCACGTGTTGCAGGTGCTGGCGCTGGAAGGCGCCGAAGCCTTTGCCGAACTGCTGCATCAGAAGATCCGCGAGATGTGGGGCTTCAGGGACCCCGAGGGCATCACGCGCAAGGACCTCTTCCAGGCGCATTACCGGGGCAAACGCTTCTCCTTCGGCTACCCGGCCTGCCCGCGGCTGGAGGATCAGGTGCAGCTCTTTCGCCTGCTGGATTTGGAAAACAATATCGGCATACACCTGACCGAAGGCTTCATGATGGAGCCCGAAGGCTCGGTCACCGCGATCGTGTTCCATCATCCGGAAGCCAGATACTTCGCGCTGTCGCCGGCCGATATCGAACGCCTGGAGCGCGAGCTGGCACCCGGCGCCGCCGCCGTCAACGCCTGAGCCCGGCCTCCAACCATACGCACCGGCGCCGCTGCCTTGAGCGGTCTGATTCGGAGCGCTAACCGATCGCGGCCGCTCCATGCTAGGAATCGCCTCTGATTTTAAGCCTTGCGGCGCGGCGATGCCTATTCTTGAATCGAGCCGGGTACTCGACCTCAGCAATGAACGCGGCCTGCTGTGCGGGCAGATCCTCGCCGACCTGGGCGCCGACGTAATCGCCGTCGAGCCGCCCGGCGGTTGCTCCGCGCGCCGCCTGGGTCCGTTCGCCGGCGGCGTGCGCGATCCCGAGCGCTCGCTGTTGTGGTGGGCCTACAGCCGCAACAAACGTTCGATAACTCTGGATATCGAGCACGCGCAGGGGCGCGGCCTGCTGCGCAGGATGGCTGCGGCGGCGGATTTCCTGATCGAATCATTCGAGCCCGGCTACATGACGTCACACGGAGTTGGCTACGACGAGCTGGCCGCGATCAATCCGGCGCTGGTTTACGTTTCGATCACCGGCTTCGGGCAGAGCGGCCCCAAGGCGGATTACGCCGACGCCGACCTGATCCTGCTCGCCGCCGGCGGACCCTTGATCCTGGGCGGCGACGACGACCGCCCGCCCGTGCGCCTTTCGGTGCCGCAGGCGTACCTGCACGCCGGGGCCGACGCCGCGGTCGCCGCCATGGTGGCGCATCATGAGCGCGTGCGCCGCGGACGCGGACAGCACGCGGACATCGCGGCCTTCGCGTCGGCGGCGATCGCGACCCAGTCCGCGATTCTGGCCGCGCCGCTGGGCGCGACGCAACTGCGCCGCCTCGCCGGAGGACTCAAGCTGGGGCCGCTCAATCTGCCCGTGATATGGCCGGCGAAGGACGGCTACATCTCGATGACCTTCCTGTTCGGGTCGGCGCTGGGCGTCTTCACGCGCCGCCTGATGCATTACCTGTGCGCGCGGGGCTACTGCGACGAGGCCACCCGCGACAAGGACTGGATCGGATACGCCGATCTGCTGATGAGCGGGCGCGAGCCGCTGTCCGAGTTCGAGCGGGTCAAGGAAGTGGTGCGCGGCTTTACCCGCGCCCATACCAAGGCTGAGCTGCTCGACCTGGCGCTGCAGCACGGCTTCCTGATGACGCCGGTCAGCACGATTGGCGAGGTGGTTGCCAGCGATCAGTTAGCCTCGCGGGAGTATTGGAGGAGGATCCAGGACCCCGTTTCGGAGCGCGAGTACACGGTTCCCGGACCGTTCGTGAAGTTCAGCGCGAGTCCGATTCAGTACCGGCGCCGTCCGCCGAAAATCGGCGAGCACAACCGCGAAATATACATCGGCGAATTCGGACTGAGTAATGAAGAATTCTCCAGGCTCGCCCGCGCGGGAGTTATATGATGAATTCCGATGGCCCTCTTGCCGACGTAAAAATTCTGGACTTCATGTGGGTCATGGCGGGTCCGGCGGGCACCCGGATGCTGGCCGATTACGGCGCGCAAATCGTGCGCGTCGAATCGCCCTCGCGCATCGATACCGCGCGCACCCTGCAGCCCTATCAGAAGGACGCCTTCAGCGCCGACGCTTCGGGCCTCTTCAACAACTGCAACGCCGGCAAGCTCGGAATCGCGATCGACATGAGCAATGCGCGCGCGCGCGAAGTGGTGCTGGATCTCGTCCGATGGGCCGACGTGGTGACGGAGTCGTTCTCGCCCAAAGCGATGCGCAAGTGGGGGCTGGACTATGAATCGCTGCGGCGCATCAAACCCGACGCCGTCATGCTGAGCAGCTGCCTGTTCGGACAGACCGGTCCGCTGCGGCAAATCGCGGGCTTCGGCAACATGGCGGCGGCGATTGCGGGTTTCAGCAATCTGGCGGGATGGCCGGATCGGGCGGCGACGGGAGTATTCGGCGCCTACACCGATTATATCGCGCCGCGCTACACGGCGATTGCGATACTGGCCGCGCTGGAGCATCGCCGGCGCACCGGAGAGGGACAATACATCGATCAGGCGCAGGCGGAATCGGCGCTTCATTTTCTGGCGCCGGCGTTCCTGGAATATGCGGTGAACCATCGCGAACCGCGCCGCGCCGGCAATTCCGATCGCGACCTGGCGCCCCATGGAGTGTATCCGGCCGCGGGCGAAGATCGATGGGTCGCAATCGTATGCCGCGGCGAGTCCGAATGGCGCGCCCTGTGCGGCGCGATGGGCAAATCGGAATTGGCCGGCGATCCGCGCTTTGCCGCCCTCGAGGCGAGGATCGCCAACAACGCGGCGCTCGACCGCATCATCGGCGAATGGACCGCGGGCCGCGCCGCCGCTGATACCGAGCAATTGCTGCAGGCGCGCGGCGTGCCCGCGTACCAGGTGCAGAACAGCTCGGAGGCGTGGCGCGACGCGCAATTCAAGCATCGCCGCCACTTCGTCGAGATCGATCATCAGACGCTCGGCCGCACTACCGTCGAAGCCCCGCGCGCGATCCTGTCGCGCACGCCGGGCGCCGTGCGGCGGGCGGCGCCCTCTTTGGGCCGCGATAATCAATATGTGCTGGAGCGGATTCTCGGCTACGACGCGGAGCGCATCAGCGAACTGGCGCTGGCGGGCGTGTTCGGTTGAAGGCCAAGACACCGTTCGCATTCCAGTGTTGCATCGCTTTCTTTCTCCTGCGCCGTTAAGTTATGCAGAGGACCAGGGCAGAGCAGGCCCCAAAACTCATCCCCGGGGAGCAGCAGGATGGCACGCGTGGAATTTGGCCTGAGTCTCAGTTCGATGTCTACAATTCCGCCCTTCGCGCGCAGCGCCGAGGCGATGGGCTTCGATTATCTGACCTGCGGCGAGCATCTGATGTTCCACGGGCCGATCGGCAATTCGCTGGTGGCGCTGGCCGCCGCCGCGGCGGTCACCGAAAACATCAAGCTGATGAGCACCATCGTGCTGGTGCCGCTGTACGGCAGTGCCGCGATGCTGGCCAAGCAGACCGCGGTGCTCGACGTAATCTCCCGCGGGCGCTACCACTTCGGAATCGGAGTGGGCGGGGAATTTCCGCGCGAATTCGAGGCCGCGGGCGTGCCGGTCAGCGAACGCGGTCCGCGCACCAACGAAGCGCTGGAAGTAATCACGCGGCTGTGGACGGAGAAGAAGGTCAGCTTCAGCGGCAGGTTCAGCAACTTCAGGGAGGTGACGATCGATCCGCCGCCGGTGCAAAAGCCCCATCCGCCGATCTGGGTCGCCGGGCGGCAGGAATCGGCGATGAGACGGGCGGCCAAATACGCCCAGGGATGGCTGCCGTACATGTATACGCCGGAGCAACTGGCCGGCAGCATCGAGAAGATCCGCCGGTTCGGACGCGAGTACGGGCGCGATTTGAGCGGGTTCAACAACGGCCTGTTCATCTTCACTTCGGTTTACCGCGACCGCGACCGCGCGCGCGAGATTGCCGCGCGCCAGGTGGGCCGCAACTACGCCCAGGATTTTTCGCAGAAGGCCGGCCGCTACCTGCTGTTTGGTACTCCGCAGGATTGCGTCAACCGCCTTAATGAATACGTCGCCGCCGGCGCCCGCACGGTGGTCATCGCAAACGCCTGTCCGCGCGAGGATTTGGACGAGAACCTCAAACTGATCGCCGAAGAAATCCTCCCCGCCTTCCGCTCCTAGCCCAGATGCTGCTCTATCCGCTCAAGGCAGTGCGCCTCTGGCGGGCCGGGCTTTGAGCTCAGAGCGCGGGCGGCGGGCGCAGGGTTTTGCGATCGAACCGGACACCGTCCCATTCGATATCGCAGATGCGGCTCGAAAAGCGCCAGCGGCCGTGCGCGAACTCCAACGTGTCGTAGTAGCGGCCCGCCGCGACCACGCTCCAAATGCCCCGATCGGACTGCATCAGCGCCATCAGGTCGGTCCACGCGCGCGCGTGATGCTGATCGTCGAAATCTATTATCGGGGTGAAGGCAATGTGCTTGACGCGGCCGCTTTCTTTCGGCTCCATCGCGCCGACGCCGGCCACGATCGCGGCGCGGCCCCGGTACGAAACGGTGGGCAGCGACCACACCGCGTCTTCGGTGAACAGCTCGCCCCATTCCTGCAGGCGCAGGTCGTCAAGCAGCTGACCGTACAGCGCGATCACGCGCTGGATCTCGCAGACCGGATCCATTGCCTCATGCGGCCGCGCGGGTCAGCTTGACGCCGAACTGCGCAGCGGCGTTGGCGCCCATCATCCGCGCGATCAGATCCTCGGGCACGCGCGCGTCGCTGAGCGCCTTGAGCGCGTCCCATCCGCTGGTGGTGTCCTGATGCGGAAACCTTGAGCCCCAGAGGATCTTGTCGGCGTAGCGCCGGGGCAGGCGCTGGATACCGCGCTCCTCGGCGTCGAACCCCAGCATCGCATGCCCCTCTTTCCACATCTCCTCGACGTCGGTCCGCACCGGGTAGACATGCATCAGCGGAATCGTCTTGGTCGACGCTTCCATCTTTTCCAGCACTTCCTCCATCCAGGTGGCCTTGCCGTGCGCCATCACCACCTTCATCTTCGGATAGCGCTGCATCACGGAAAATCCCAGCAGCGTCGAGGCGACAAACAGGTAATTGTCCAGCCAGTATGACAGTACCGGCGCGATGGAATGGCCCAGCGAGATGCCGCTGACCTGGAAGATGGTGCTGCCGCCGCCGGCGGTGGCGCCGCCGCCCGCGCCGAAGAACATGCTCTGCGATCCGCGGGCCTTGACCTTTTCGATGAACTGCCCGTGCGAGGTCAACTCCGGGTTCCACAAGCCTGGGGTCGGATGCACCGCGGCCGCAAGGCCGAGCGTTTGCAACTCCTCCCACAACGGATCGTAATAAGGATGGTTCAGGTAGCGATCCTCGACGAACGCGGGCCGGATGAAGACGCCGCGGAAGCATGGCAGTTTGGCCACCCGATGCAGCTCGTCGATGGCGAATTCCATGTTCTGCAGCGGCAGGACCGCGGCGGCATACAGCCGCTGCGGCGCGGGTTTGCAGAAATCCGCGATCCAGTCGTTGTAGGCGCGCGCCAGCGCGTAGGCGACGTCGGGATCCTTGACCAGCGGGAAACCTTCGGCGAACCAGGTTGGATACAGGAACGCCTGATCAACGCCCATCGCATCCATGTCGCGCAGCCGCGCCTGGGGCTCGTATGCCGCCTCGTTGATCGGATGCCGCTTGCCGGGGTCCAGCTCGCCGATGCTGTCCCAGGTCATGCCGGGGCGCCAGATGCCCCAACTCGGGATGTTGATGTTGTCAACGTCGCGAAAGACTTCGCCGTTGACCTTGAGATAGTTGCCGTAGCGGCTTTCCTCGCGCCATAAGGCCAGCTTGCCGGGGATGCGATATTCGGGATCGAGGTATTTCTCCCACACCGCGCGCGGCTCCACGACGTGCGAATCGGCGTCGAAAATGGTCACGCTCCTGGCCGCCATCGCCTGCCCTCCTTAAGCGATTACTTCGCGCTCTGAGCGGCTGGCTGGCGGAAGATCATGCCGGCGTCGGGCTTGAGCGCCTGCTTGATTTCGTCTTCCGTGGGCCACCAGTCGGGGCGCTCGATTTCGGTCACCCGATCGCGAATCACCTTCCTGGGCGGCTTGATGTTATACAACCGGCGCGCATTGGCCCCCAGCATTTTTGCCTGATCCGATACCGGCAGCTCGCACTTGCGCATCGTTTCGATCGCGCGCCAGGCGTCGTCGCCGTCGTGATGGTAGACGTCGGAGGACCAGGCGCAGATGTCGCGATAGAAATCCGGCAGATGCGAGGGGAACGACTCGTCGCCCTCAAAGCCGCAGAAGCAATGCTCGTGAAAGGCCTCGCTGGGCAGCCGTTTCAGCGCGGGGAACTGGCGGCGGCTGCGATGGAGCCGGTAGGCCTTGTCGCATTCGTCGAGCAAAAAGCTCAGCCAGGTGCAGTCGGATTCGAACACCGCCGCCTTGATCCTGGGATGGCGGTCGAAGAAGCCCGACATCAGCGTCAGCGTGACCCAGACCGAGGCCTCCGCCATGAACGCCTGCATGTTGCCCAAAAACGTGTGCGGCAGCCCCGAAGTGCTGATGGTGCGCTGGATCAGCTCGGCGCTGGAGTATTGCTGCGTGTATCCCGGCGGCATGTGCGATCCGATCGCCGGAAACGGATGCATCCCGTACACCACGCCGGTTTCCTCCAGCACCGACCACAGCGGCTCGTACTTGGGCTGCAGCGGGTAATTGCCCATCGCGTCGGTGGGCCGGATCAGGGCCACGCGGCAGCCCTTTTCGGCCACCCGGTAAACCTCCTGGATGGCGAACTTCGGATCCTGCATCGGAATCAACGCGGCGAAGTAGAGCCGGTCGGGGTCCTCCAGCGTGTATTCGTAGGCCCACTCGTTGTAGGCCTTGCACATCGCGCGGGCGCCCAGCGCGTTGTGCAGCCACGGATAGGTATCGATGTCGGTGGGGATGATCATCACCTGGTCGATGCCCTGGACATCCATGTCGCGCAGACGCGGTTTGGGCTCGTAGGAGCCGGCGTGATCGAGATAGTCGGACTGTTCCTTGGTGACGGCGGTCTCGGGCCGCGTGTTGCGGGCGTTGAGCGCGCGCTGGATGTTGTGCTTGATGCCGGGGCCGGACAGCGACACGAAGGGCAGAAACCGCGGCGCCCCGCGCATCCCCAGCAGCGTGCCCCCGGTGCGGCCGTTGATCAGGTATTGCTGGCTGTCAGGGTCGTACCAGTCGGTCTGCTTGAGCGCCTCCAGTTCATCGCGGGTCAGATGCTCTTTGGCGCGTTCCCATATCACGGTCGGTTCGGTGACATGGGCGTCGCAGTCGAAGGTCGGGAAATCCTTCGTCATCGGCTCGAATTTCTGCACAGGCATACGGCACCTCCGCCGCTGCGGGATTGGATAATTTCGATTCCGGACCTTACCCTGTATTGTGGATAATTGCCTGCGGCCGGGAAGTCAAATAGTTCAATGGCTCAGCGCGCGGGCGGCCACAGACAATGCTCCTGGACGAAACTCGCCGCGCGCACATTTTTCCCCGAATACCACATCGGATCGCGGCACGTGCACAGATATCTCGCGCTCTCCGCCGGAACGTCCATGGGCAGCGCCAGCCGGCTGTCCCATCCGTGATAATCATCTCCCACGCGTCCCACCTCGACGTGCTCGCTGAAGATGAAGCCCGGGTCCAAACCGATCACCGCGATGTTATCCTCGCGCGTCTCCTTGGCCAGCGACATCATGAAACGCGTCAGCGCCGCCTTGGTCATCGGATAGCCCAGTCCGGTGGAGGCCTTCCCCGGCATCCCGGGCATCTCGGCCTCCGCCGCGGCCGAGGTGACCAAAATGATGATTCCGCCGCCCTGCGTCTTCATCCGCGGGACGACTATCTTGCAGGCCCGCACCGCCGACATGAAATTAACCGCCACCTGCAGCTCGAGCTGTTCGACCGGCGTGTCGGCGAACAGGCTCAGATAGCCGGCGCCGCGATGCTGGACGCTGTGAATCAGGATATCGACGCGGCCCAGAGCCGCAATCGCGCCGCGGCACATCGCGTCCACCTCCGCGCCCACCGCCAGATCGACCCTGAGCGGGAACGCGCGCCGGCCCAGCGCGCGGATTTCCTCCGCGGTCTGATGGATGGTTCCCGGCTCCGGCGACTGACCGGGCCCGTCGGTGCGGGCCGCGACCGCGACATCGGCGCCTTCCTGAGCCAGCCGCAGGGCCATCTGCTTGCCCATCCCGCGGCTGGCTCCGATAACTATCGCTCCCTTGCCGGCCAGACGCATATCGATTGCCTCCCGCGCGAAAGTCTTACCCCGACAGCACTATTGCCCGTTCTTCGACGGCGCAATCGGCTGGCTCCGATTGCGCGCGGTCCGGGCCAGAATCAAAGCCGCGTCCGCGGCCATCCGATGCGCCACCACGGCGTTGCCCTCCTCGGTGATGTGCCACTGATCGACGAAGTAGGTTTTGGCCGGATCGCCGTTAAGAATGCCGCTGATGTCATAAACCTGGTTGGCTTGCGCCGCGTCAGACAGGCGGCGGTACGTTCCGGTGAAGAACTCGCGGCGGCTGCGCGCACCGATAAACGCCTGCTCGTAGCGGGTCAGCGGATGCTTGCAATATACCACCGGCTGCCAGTAGAACAGCGCGCGGAAGCCGAACCGGTCGCCCAGCGTGCGCACCATCTGCTGGTTGAACAGGTAGATATTGACCACGTCCTGTTCGACCGCGTCCGCGCCTTCGAAGTCGCCGGGCGGCGCCAGATAGGCGATCGAGGCAATCGGTCCGACCTCGCCGCGTTCGACCGTGGCTTCATCCCGGCCCGCGAGCAGCTTGATCAGATCGGCCATCCCGGTGTTCATCAGGAAGGATCGCAGCGCGGTGCGGTAGAGCCTTTTGCGTCCGGAGGAGGAGGCCAGGATACCGAATTCCTCGGCGCGCAGAAATTCGTTCTGGGTCAGCCCCGCGATTCCGTCCTGGTAACCGAGGAAGGTATCGTTGATGCCGTCGTAGAATATGACCAGGTCCGGACGCTCGCCCCGCCGCAGCAGTTCATACAGATAGATCACTTCCTGACTGGTGACCCATCCCATCTGTCCGAAGTTGCGCACCTCGATGTCGTACAGCGGATTGCCGGCCAGATATTTGGACAGGAGCGAGGGAATCGTGTAATCGTCGCGCGCGCCTGCGCCCCACGTGGTGGATCCGCCAAAGGCGAAAACGCGCAGCAACGGCTTGTTTGCCTTAGAGCGGGGCGGATTCCAGTTGATGCGATTGGAATGGCGGTCAATGTTGAGGTACGCACTGCGCATCGGCGCGGTCTTCCAGTACACGAATGGATACCATCGCATACGCACGCTGTTCATGGCGCGAAAATAGGCCGGCACCCAGGACTCGTTGACCGGATAGGCCTGCGTTTCATGCGGCATGCGGCGCTGCCGTTCGCGCCGTACAACTTTGACGATCACCCCCGCGCCGCCGCTCAGCAGCATCAGGGCAACAATGGCTATTCCGACCTGAAGCCAGACAATGGCCGCGATACGAACCAGTTGGCGTATGATGCGCACTTGCTTAAGACTCTCAATCTGACCAGTCTGCGAACCCTATGGCCGGCGACAACAGATATTACACCCGGGGAATTCAGCACACTCGAACTGCATTTCAGTAATATAGCGGCTGGAGTGACCGAAGTCTGCGCGGGAGCCGGGGCTCCGAGCGGAGCGGATGCGGGCATTCTCGGATCAGCCCGGAGAGAAATGGGAGACAGGGCGAACTCCCGAAGGACTGTCGCGCTGGCGCATCGTCAGTCCCGCGCCATGAAGACGCAGGATTGTACTTCAAGCGTATCAGTCACCTTCGCCCTCTGGCACGAATGGATGTGTGAGGCCGAACATTCATGCGGCGGGCGAGCGGAGACGGGAACACTCCGCAAAGAGGTTTTTGACCCAGGCGCGCAACTTCTGCCAGCTTATGGCGATGCTGGCCGCTCCTTAATCAACCCGCGGCCGCGCGTACGCTGGAGGCTTCGCGCTCCACCGCGGTGCCCTTGAAGAAATCGGGATTGTTCGCGGCCCACAGTCCCACCGGATTGCGGAAAGTGAAGTCGCGGAAATCCTCTTCCGTGATCAGTCCGTCTTCCACCAGCTCCCACGCTTCTTCCAGTACGGTGGACATATCGATGACGTCGAAATGGCCGATATCCGTGCCGAGAATCGCATGCAGCCGGTTATGCCCCGGCGTCACCCTGGTGTTGAACGCCCACGCATTGGCGCGATCCTCGGCCTCGCATCCGAAGTAAAAGCTGGGCACGAACAGTTTGCAGATGTCGTCGGGACTTTGCGCGCCGCAGGCGGCGAATTCGTTAATCTGATCGGGCGGACCGACGCGCTCCATCCCGGCGCGCAGGGTTTCGGCGTCAAGCGTGCGCTTCATGGTCTCGGTGCCGTACTTCTCGAACATGCTGACCAGGAATTCGACGTCGAGGTTGGCCGGATTGCAATGCCGCAGCGCCTGCGGATTGCGGGTCTTGAAATGGCCAATCAAATCGTTGAGCAGCTTGAAGCCGTAGCCGACGCCGCCTTCCAAAAACGCGAAGCGCAATTTGGGAAAACGCCGCGTCACGCCGCCCAAAAACAGCGCCTTGCACAAGGCGTCGTTGGCTTCGGCGAAATGTCCGATATGGTTGTAAACCCAGTTGCTGACCGAGGCGCGCAGCCCCAGTCCCTGGCTGCCGGTGTGAAAGGTGGGCGAAAAACCCAGCTCCTGGCATTTGGCCCAGAACGGATCGTAGTCGTACGCGCTGTCCATGCCGAGCATGTCGAACCAGGTGGCCAGACGCGCCGCCTGCGGCATCTCGCGCATCACGTAAGGCACCCGCCGGCGCACCAGGCTGGCGACCATCACGGCCTTCAGCCCCAGGCCCTTGACGTGCTCCAGCTCGGCGATGGCTTCGGCCGGCGTATGCATCGGGATTGCGGCCGCGGGCGTCAGGCGGTCCTCCAGGCCTTTGAAGGTATCGGCGATAAAGGCGTTGAAGGCATGACAGGAAGCGCGCCGCACCTCCTCGTCGCCGAAGTAGGCGGCAAACAATCCCGGACCGCTGGGATAGAGCACCGCGAAATCCAGCCCCAGCTCCCCCATCCGCTCGTACAGCATCCGCGGCAGCATCGCGGTGGCCCGGTCCGGCGTGCCGGTGGTCAGCCCCCACCATGGCGGCTGCGGATAGCGCCGGTCCACGCGCACCTCGCGCGCCATCAGCGAGGTATCGCCGAACGGAATCGATTTGTTGAAACGCTCGACCAGGGCGGGTCCCGCGCTGGCGCGCAGATATTCCAAAAATGCCGGCGCGTAGTCGATCCAATGCCCGTCCGAGTCGATTACAGGATGATTGAGTCTGGCGCGTATGGCGGCGGATTTCCCGTTGGACGCACTTGCCATTTCGATCCTCCATCAGGGCGGCTTGCAGGTTTAAGCTAGCCCATTGCGTCGGGGTGACACCAGCGCACGCCGCTTTACCCCCCGGCGGCTTTCCGCTTACATGCAGGAACCGGCGCCGCATCGCGGAGCCGGCCCCAAGACCGCGCCCGGAGAAAAAACATGAAGTACAGCGAGTATCGGCATCTGCTGTTCGATTATAAGGAAGACGGCGTGCTGCTGGTGACAATCAACCGGCCCGACGTGCTCAACGCGACCAATCGCCGCCTGCATTGGGAGCTGACCCAGGTGTGGAAGGACGTCGATGAGGATCCGCGCACGCATGTGGTCCTTATCACCGGCGCCGGGCGTGCGTTTTCCGCCGGCGGCGACATGGAGATGATCGAGGAGATGACGCGCAGCCCCGAGGCCGTCGCCCAGAGCTGGCGCGAGGCCGGCGACATTGTCTACAACATGATCAATCTCGACAAGCCGGTAATCTCGGCGATCAACGGCGTGGCGGTGGGCGCGGGGCTGGCGGTCGCCCTGCTCGCGGACATCAGCATCGCGGCCGAGAACATGCGCTTCACTGACGGCCATCTGCGCATCGGCGTCGCGGCCGGCGACCATGCCGTGATCGCGTGGCCGCTGATGTGCGGGATGGCCAAGGCCAAGTACTACCTGCTGACCTCCGATTTCATCGACGGCCGGGAAGCGGAGCGAATCGGGCTGGTCAGCCTGTGCGTCCCGGCCGACCAGTTGATGGCCAAAGCGATGGAGGTGGCGCGCAAGCTGGGCGCCGGTCCCCAGCAGGCGCTTCGATGGACCAAGCGGTCGCTGAACAACTGGCTGCGCATGGCGGGGCCGTCATTCGACACCTCGCTGGCGCTGGAGATGCTGGGCTTCTTCTCCGCCGACGCGAAGGAAGGTTTGGCCGGCGTGAAAGAAAAGCGCGCCCCCAGATTCAGATAGGATCGCGGCCCAATCTCGCGCCCTTGAGAACACGGCCGTTGAAATTGTACCGCATCCCTGGACTTTGACCGACTCACGGCTCCCGACCGAAGTCGCGCCCGGTGTTGCCGAAGGTCTCAAGCACGATTCCAGCATCCTGCGTGATGCGCCGGTCAGCCTGCCCGAATCCGCGCTGACTGAATTTATCGGCAGGCTTTCATCGCAGCGCGTGAGCCAACTGGATGCGGCGCTCGGGATTGCGCCGGGATTGGAGCCTGCCAGAAAACACGGCCCTACCGCCGTCCTTACTCGATTCCATACCGCTTGCGCTTGCGCCACAGCGTGGCGACGCTGATGCCCAGGGTATCGGCGGCGTCTTCCAGCGTAACGGCGTCGGCCAGGACCCGGCGGATGTGCTCGCGTTCCACTTCTTCCAGCGAGGCCGGGGCGTCGGGCGCGGTAAGCGGGGCAGTCTGCGGCCGGAAGATGCTGTCGGGCAGGTCCTCCCGGCTGATGGTTTCGCCGCGGCTGAGCACCACGGCGCGTTCGACCGCGTTGCGCAGTTCGCGCACGTTGCCCGGCCATCGCCAGGCGCGCAACGCCTGCGCAGCCTCGGGCGCGAATTTCAAACCCGGACGCCGGTTGCGCAGCGCCGAGGCGGACAGAAACTGCTCCGCCAGCGCCATTATATCCTCCGCGCGCTCGCGCAGCGCCGGCACCGGCAAACTGATCACGTTGACGCGGTAAAAGAGGTCCTCGCGAAAGCGCCCCGCCGCCACCTCATGCTCGAGGTTGCGGTTGCTGGCCGCGATGATGCGCGCGTCGACTTCGATGGTTGCCGCGCCGCCCACGCGCTCGAATCGCCGCTCCTGCAGAAACCGCAGCAGCTTGGCCTGCAGCGCCACCGGCAGGTCGGCGATTTCGTCGAGGAATACGGTGCCGCCGTCCGCCGCCTCCAAACGCCCGGGCTTGTCTTTCACCGCGCCGGTAAACGCACCGCGCACGTGGCCGAACAGTTCGCTCTCCAGCAATTCTTCGGACAGCGTGGTGCAATTGACCGCGACAAACGGACGCGCCGCGCGCGGACTCCATCCGTGAATCTCGCGCGACAGCACGTTCTTGCCGGTGCCGCTTTCGCCAACCAGCAGGATGGTGGCCTCGCTCGCCGCCGCCTGGCGCGCCGTCTGGACCAGGGCGCGCATGCGCGGACTGCGCGAGTCCAGCATCGGCAGGTCGTCGAGCGCGGCGCGCAGGGTGCGATTCTCCGCGCGCAGGCTGCGCAGCTCCAGCGCGCGTTCGACCACGTGCTGGACCTCCTGCAGCGAAAACGGCTTGCTCAGGTAATCGCTGGCCCCGGCCTTCATCGCGGCAACCGCGTTTTCCACCGTCGCGTATGCTGTCATCAGCACCACCGGCGCGTCGGGCATCCGGCGCTTGACGCGTTCGAGCAGCTCCAGCCCGTTGATCTCCGCCATCCGGAAGTCGGTAAGGACAAGGTCGAAGCCGTCGGCGGAGGCGATTGCGTGCAGTGCGGAATGGGCGTCGGCGGCCGCGGTTACGCTGTAGCCGCAGGAAGTAAAGAAGGTTTCGAGCGAACGCCGGATGTTCTTTTCGTCGTCAACTATGAGCAGCCTGGCCATCGCAGGGTCCCACCGGCAACTCCACCGTAAACTCGCTCCCGGCGGCGGAACTGTCCACGAATATACGCCCGCCGTGTCCTTCGACGATATCCTTGACGATGGCCAGGCCCAGACCGCCGGCGCCCGCTTCAAAGCCGTTGGGATTCCACTGCGCGAAGCGCTCGAACAGATGGTCGCGAATCTGCGGCGCGATACCGGGACCGCTGTCGCGCACCGCCAGCCGCACCGCACCGTCGCAGCGCTGCGCGCACACCGAGATGGTTCCGCCGGCGGGCGTGTAGCGCAGCGCGTTGCCGACCAGGTTCGACACCACCCAGGACAGCTTGATCGGATCGCCCCTCAGATGCAGATCGGGAGCCGCGATTTCGCATCGCAGACTCACCTGTTTCTGCTCCGCCTGGATGCCGAAGCTCCTGACCACCGAGCTGACCAGATCGCTGAAGTTCAGCTCGACGCGGCGGACGGCGATGGCGGCGGCCTCGCCATGCGCCACTCCCAGCAGGCTGTCCGCCAGCAGCCGCATACGGCCGGCCTCTTCCCGGATGGTCGCGACCCATTCGCGCTGCCTGGAGTCGAGATTGCCGCCGGAACGCTCCAGCAGCTCGGCGGCAAGCGCGAGCGAAGTCAGCGGCGTCTTGAGTTCATGCGACAAGGTGGCGACCAGATTGGCGCGCGCCCGATCCTTGTCGCGCAGGTAGGTGATGTCCTGCAGGATAAGGATGGTTCCGAACGACGGACCATGGTCCTGGCGCAGCGGCGCCGACTTCAGCACGTAGGTGTGATCGCGCCCGCGCACGTGCAGCTCGATCTCCACCTGCCGCGCGCCCGGCTCGCGCATCCCGGCCACCGCGGCGCGCACCCGCAGATAGTGCGGATGGCTGCTGTCGAGGTCGTCGAACGGACTGCCCAGCGCCGCCTCCCGTTCCACGCCCAGGATGATGCAGGCCAGCTCGTTGATATGGGCGACGATGCCGCGCGGGTCGACCATCACGATGCCGTCTTCAAGACTTTCGATTATCGCCTCGGTCTTGCTCTTTTCATAAATCAGGCGATCGACGTTGAGCTTGTCGAACTCCTCCAGCCGCTCCGCCATCCGGTTGAATTCCTGCGCGACGGCCTGCAGCTCCGCAATCGGCTGCGGACCCAGACGCAGCGAGGGGCCGCGCAGGCTGAAGCTGCGCAGGCGGTCGGTCAATTCGGCCAGCGGCTTGGAAATGGTGAAAGCCAGCGTCCATGACAGCGCGATTCCGATCAGAAACAGCAGCGCCAGCCCGGCCGCGTACTCGTAGGCCAGCCGTTTGCTCAGTACGCTGGCGCGGCTGTCGGCCCGGAACATCGCCTGCTTGTTCATCCGCACCAAATCGTCCAGCCGGCCGCGCAGGGCGGTGAAGTCGCGGTCGCGGCGTTTTTGCGGGTCGGCGGCGAGGCCGTCAAACAGTGCGCGGCCCCGCCATTCGATGTCGTGCGCCAGTTCGGCTTCCCCGACCTCGGTGATGTCGTTCAGTTCCACGCCGATCCAATACATGAACTCGCGCCGGTTGCCCGCCAGCACCTGGTTGAGGGTGCCGTCGCGCTGCGCAAGCTGGACGGCGGTGAGCGCCGCGTTCATATGCTGGGCGGCCTCGATGCTGATGTAGTTGCGATAGAGCGTGGTGCGGATCGCGCTGCCCAGCAGGTACACCTTGGGCAGGGCGAGGATACCCAGCACCAGCGCGATCGCCAGCATCAGCAGCGTGCCGTTGCGAATCCGGTTGCTTAAGGAAGGAGCCTGCATATTGCCGCCGGCGTCGGCGATTTCGGCGCCGCCGGCGATAACAACATTTTGTGCCGGAATCATGGCAGAGCAAAAGCGGGTCCGCGGAAAAACCGATCGCTTTATCTGGCGGGAAGCTGGACAATGCCGTCCGAACGGCGCCAACTCGACGGCCGCCGCGTCCGCGCCGGCTTGACCCTGCGCGAGCCGCCGGCCGTTTGGGCCGGCTCGCAGGGGCCGACGACGAAGCTTTGCACCCGCCGAATGTTTTCCAACCCCGAAAGCGGCTCGCCGCCGCCATCGACCGCGCGCAGCCGGCCCCGGCTCTCGACCACAAACGCCCATCCGCAGCGCAGACACGAGTAGCGGTAGCGATGGGTCTTGAACCATCCCGCCGGCCGGCCGAGATCCTCGATAAAGTAGTCGTGTTTGAGTGGCGGCGTCATGCAAACAGGGCGGTCGCGCCCGCTATCGCATCCACAGCACAAGATGTGCCGCTGAGGAGAGCCTCGACCGGCGCGGACTTTTGGCCGCTGGCGGAGCCGGCGCATTTCACAATGCAAGAATTGGGATTTCAGTTTGAAAAGTGATTGATGCACGCGATCGGTGTAAGTATCCAGGATGCATTCGATCCGGCTGATTGCAGTTCTGGTTGGCGCGGCGATTCTCGAAGTGAGCGGGGACGCCCTGGTGCGGATGGGCCTGCAGCGGCGCGCGCTGCCGATGCTGGCAGGCGCTCTATGCCTGCTGGTTTACGGTGTGGTCGTCAATCTGGGCGGCACGGATTTCGGCCGCCTGATGGGAATTTACATTGTGACGTTCTTTTTGGTCGCTCAGATCATCGGCGTGATCGCGTTTGGCCAGATTCCCCAGCCGCGTACCGCCGCCGCCGCTGGACTGTTGATCGCGGCGGCGGCGCTGATGATGGCCTGAGGTCTCTAACTGGATTTGCGGCCCACTCCGGCCACCTCGATCTCGAATTCGCGGCCCTGCGCGATCAGCGCGGCGGTTACGCTGCGCCGGCCCAGACGCGACCCCGGCCCATGCCGGGAGCGGCCCACGATTATCCGCCTGACGCGCGCGTCGCGGGCGAAGTCGAGCAGAGCTTCGGCGATATCCGGCGCCTTGATCCATACCGCCTCGGCACCCATTCCGGCGGCCAGTACCACACTGTCGAGCAGCGCGTGGTAATCGCGATCCGCCGCCGCCCACTTGCTTTCGGGCGCGCAATCGATGTGGACCGCGTACCAGTCGGCGTCAAGCTCGTGCGCGCTGCGACAGGCCTTGCGCAACAATATGTTCGCGCCGCCCGCAGGATTGGCCGAAAGACAGACCATCACGCCGGCGCGCGGGCGCGAGGGGAAACCAATCACTTTGGCGGGTCCGCTCATTGTTGCTCCTCCCCTTCGGCGTCGCTGACCACATGCACGTCGAAATCGCGCGCCTGATCGATCAGGCGGCGGGTGATGGAACGGTCGAACAGATGCCTCAGCAGCGAAGGGCGCGTGCGTCCGACCATGATCCGGGTAACGCGTTTTTCATGGGCAAAATCGAGCAGCGCCTTGATCACGTCGGGCCCTTTGAGCCATACCACCTCGGCGCCCATGTCGGCGGCCAGATTGATCGAATCGAGCAGGGCGCGAAAGTCGCGGGTGCTGATTTTCTGAGTCGATTCGGCGGGGGTTTCGACGTGGACCGCGTACCACTCGGCGTTGGCGTCGCCGGCCGCGCGCCAGGCCTTGCGCAGCAGCTGCGAGCTGCTCCCCGGACGCGAGGACAGGCAGACCATGATCCGTTCGTCGACCGCGGTGCGCCGGCCGCCCTCGCGTTTGACCTGTTCGCGCTGTTCGCGTTTGCGCCGCTGGTCGCGCGCCACCTGCTGCAGGGCCAGCTCGCGCAGCGCGCCCAGGTTGCCGGGCCGGAAGAAGTTGCGAAACGCGTTTTCGATCTGTTCGGGCGGATAGATCTTTCCCTCGCGCAGCCGTTGGCGCAGCTCTTCGACCGAAAGGTCCACGTCGATAATCTGGTCGGCGCGGGCTAAAAAGCTGTCGGGCACGGTTTCGCGCACCTCCACGCCCGTAATGCGCTTGACCACCGGCGCGATACTCTCCAGATGCTGCACGTTTAGCGCGGTGATTACGTTGATGCCGGCGCCCAGCAGCTCCATCACGTCCTGGTAGCGCTTGGCATGGCGCGATCCGGGGGCGTTGGTATGCGCCAGCTCGTCGACGATTACGTACTCCGGTTTGCGCGCCAGGATGCGGTCGAGGTCCATCTCCCTGATGGTCGCGCCGCGATGGGAGATTTCGCGCAGCGGGATGACTTCGAGGTCGCCGATGAGAGCGGCGGTTTCCTTGCGCGAATGCGGCTCAATCAGCCCCAGCACCACGTCATGGCCTTCGTTGCGAAGCTGGTGCGCCTCTTCCAGCATCCGGTAGGTCTTGCCCACGCCGGCCGCCCCGCCCAAATATACCTTGAGCTTGCCCTTGGGCGCTTCGGCTTCCAGGCCCAGAAACGATTCAGGATCGCGACGCTCTTCCTGGTCGGCCATCGGGACCGTCAGCGCAAAAGCCGGCCTGGAGCCGCAAGGATGCGCCGCTCGGGAGCGTCAGAGCTTGGACTGGGTCGATGGATTTCGCTCACAGCAAAACTCGATCGCGCCCGGACTCGAACCGCACTGCAGCCCTACTTCCTCGCCTGCCGCGACAGGGGCGCGGCCCGGTCCAGCGCCATGTTCAATTCCAGTACGTTCACGCCCGGCTCGCCCAGGATACCCAGCAGGCGGCCGCGGGTTGATTGCTCCACCAGCCCGCGCACCTGCGCTTCGGCAAGGCCGCGCGCCTTCGCCACCCGGGCCACCTGCAGCAGCGCCGACGCCGGGCTGATTTCGGGATCCAGACCGCTGCCCGACGCCGTCACCAGGTCGATCGGCACCTGCGACGCCGTGATGCCGGGATTCTCCTCGAGCACGCCTTTGAGCCGCGCCTTTACCGCCTCTATCAATGCCTTGTTGGTGGGTCCCAGGTTGGACCCCGACGAGGCGCTGGCATCGTAGCCCTTGTCGCCCGCGGCGGAGGGGCGGCTGTGAAAATATCCGGCGGCGACAAACTTCTGGCCAATCAGGCTCGAACCCACCACCTGTCCATTGCGCATTATCAGACTGCCCTGCGCCTGGCGCGGAAATATAGCGCGGCACAGGCCTGTTATTACGATTGGATAGGCCAGGCCGGTCAGAATCGTGAGCACGATGGTCATCTTGACCGCGGTCATCAGGGTGCGCATCGGATACTCCTACGCCAGATGCAGGGCGGCTACGGCCAGATCGATCAACTTGATGCCGATAAACGGGACGATCACGCCGCCCAGGCCGTAGATCAGCAGGTTGCGGGTCAGGATCGCCGCGGCGCCCAGCGGGCGATAGGCCACGCCGCGCAGCGCCAGCGGAATCAGAGCGACGATGATCAGGGCGTTGAAAATAATCGCGGACAGAATGGCGCTTTGCGGGGTTGCCAGATGCATGATGTTGAGCGCCTGCAGCTCCGGATAGCCCAGCACAAACATGGCGGGAATAATGGCGAAATACTTGGCGACGTCGTTGGCGATGGAAAACGTGGTCAGCGCCCCGCGCGTTATCAGCAGTTGCTTGCCGATTTCCACCACCTCCATGATCTTGGTCGGATTGGAATCGAGATCGACCATGTTGCCGGCCTCGCGCGCGGCCTGGGTGCCCGCGTTCATCGCGATTCCGACATCCGCCTGCGCCAACGCCGGCGCGTCGTTGGTGCCGTCGCCGATCATCGCGACCAGCTTGCCTTCCGCCTGCTCCTCGCGGATCAGCCGCAGCTTGGTCTCCGGCGTGGCCTCGGCGCGGAAATCGTCCACCCCCGATTCCCTGGCGATCGCCGCCGCGGTCAGCGGGTTGTCGCCGGTAATCATCACGGTCTTGAGTCCCATCGCGCGCAGCCGGGCGAAACGTTCGCGGATGCCTTCCTTGATGATGTCCTTGAGATGAATCACACCCAGCGCGCGGGGGCCGTCGGCCACGACCAGCGGCGTGCCGCCGGTGCGGGCGATGTCCTGGACGATCGCGGTCAGTTCCGGCGGCACTTTTCCGCCCGCCTGCGCGACGAATTTGGCGACCATGTCGGCGGCGCCCTTGCGGATCCGCCGCCCGTTCAGATTGACCCCGCTCATGCGGGTCTGCGCGGAGAACGGAATGAACTCGGCTTCCTTTTCCGCCAGCTCGCGGCCGCGCAGGTTGTATTGGTTCTTGGCCAGCACAACGATCGATCGGCCTTCGGGCGTTTCGTCGGCCAGCGACGCCAGCTGCGCCGCGTCGGCCAACTCCTGCGCCGCCACGCCGGGCAGCGCGATGAACTCGGTCGCCATCCGATTGCCCAGCGTGATGGTTCCGGTCTTGTCCAGCAGCAAGGTATCGACGTCGCCCGCGGCCTCGACCGCCCGTCCGGACATCGCCAGCACATTATGCTGCACCAGCCGATCCATCCCGGCGATACCAATCGCGGACAGCAAGCCGCCGATGGTGGTGGGAATCAGGCAGACCAGCAGCGCCACTTCCACTGGCAGGGAGAGCGTGGTGCCGGCATAGAGCGCGAACGGATAAAGACTGACGCATACCAGCATGAAGATGATGGTGAGTCCCGCCAGCAGGATGCTGAGCGCGATTTCATTGGGCGTCTTCTGCCGCTGCGCACCTTCCACCAGCGCGATCATGCGGTCGAGAAAGGTCTCGCCCGGATTGGCGGTAATCTTGACCTTGATCCAGTCGGAGATGACCGTGGTGCCGCCGGTGACGGCGCTGCGGTCGCCGCCGCTTTCCCGAATGACCGGGGCCGACTCGCCGGTAATCGCCGCTTCGTTGACCGCCGCCACGCCTTCGATCACCTCGCCGTCGCCGGGGATGATGCCGCCGGCGCGGACGATTACGAGGTCGCCGCGGCGCAGGGAAGTGGCGGGCACGGTGATCTCGTGTCCATCGCGCAAAAGCGTCGCCTGGGTCTCGGTGCGGGTTTTGCGCAGATTGTCGGCCTGCGCCTTGCCGCGCCCCTCCGCCATCGCTTCGGCGAAATTGGCGAACAGCACGGTGAACCACAGCCATAGCGCGATCTGGAGTTCAAAGCCGACCAACCCGACGCGCCCGCCGAAAATGTCGCGCGCCAGGATCAGGGTAACCGCCGCCGCCGTCACCTCGACCACGAACATCACCGGATTGCGGGCCTGGATGCGCGGGTCGAGCTTGGTCAGCGAATCCAGCGCCGCCCGCTTGACGATCTGCGGCTCCCACAGCGGCGTTGCTTTGCGTTCGGAGGAATTCCTTGCCATAACTTTGCGCTCAGTAAAGCTTGCCCCGGAGCATCGCCAGATGCTCAACAATCGGTCCCAGCGCGTCGGCCGGGAAAAAGGTCAGTGCGGCGACAATCACGATCACACCCACCAGCAGCACCACGAAAATGGGACCGTTGGTGGGGAACGTACCGGCGCTGGCCGGGACCGCTTTCTTGCCCGCCAGCGATCCGGCCAGGGCCAGCGCCGGAATCATCATCATGAAGCGGCCGAACAACATGCCGATCGCCAGCGTCCAGTTGTAGAACGGCGCATTGGCGTTGAGCCCGGCAAACGCCGATCCGTTATTGGCGCCCGCCTGGGTAAAGGCGTACAGAATCTGGGTAAAGCCATGCGGCCCCGGGTTGGATATTCCCGCCAGCCCCGCCCTTGTCACCATCGCGGCTCCGGCCGGCAGCAGGATGACGGCAGGGAAGATCAGCACATAGAGCATCGCGAGTTTCATCTCGCGGCCTTCGATTTTCTTGCCCAGATATTCCGGGGTGCGTCCCACCATCAGGCCGGCGATGAACACTGCCAGCACCGCCATCACCAGCATCCCGAACAGGCCCGAGCCGACGCCGCCGAAGATGATCTCGCCGATCTGCATGTCGATCAGCGGAATAAAGCCGCCCAGCGGCGTGTAGCTGTCATGCATCGAATTGACCGCGCCGCACGAGGTGTCGGTGGTAATCGTCGCCCACAGCGCGGAGTCGACGATCCCGAAGCGCACTTCCTTGCCTTCCAGGTTGCCGCCGCTTTGCGCCGCGGTCGCGGACTGGTCGAGGCCCATGCGGGCGAAGTTCGGGTTGCCGCGCTGCTCCGACCAGATGGTGACTGCGGCACCTATCGCAAACAGCAGCGCCATCGCCGAGAACAGCGCCCATCCCTGGCGCCGGTCCCCGGCCATTTTTCCGAAGGTATGCGTCAGCCCGGCGCCGATGGCGAAGATCGCCAGCATCTCGAGCAGGTTGGTCAGCGGCGTAGGATTCTCATACGGATGGGCGGAGTTGGCATTGAAGAAACCGCCGCCGTTGGTGCCCAGCTCTTTGATAATCTCCTGCGAGGCGACCGGCCCCTGCGCGATCGTCTGCTCCCCGCCTTCCAGGGTTTTGGCATGAACGTAGGGACTGAAGTTCTGCGGCACGCCCTGCCAGACCAGCACCAGCGCGCCGATCAGGGAAAGCGGGAGCAGGATCCAGAGCACGGCGCGCGTCAGGTCGACCCAGAAATTGCCGATAGTGCGCGCGCTGCGCCGGACGAAGCCGCGGATAATCGCGATGGCCGCCGCGATTCCGGCCGCCGCCGAAACGAAGTTGTGAAACGCAAGCCCCGCCATCTGGGTCAGGTAGCTCATGCTGGACTCGCCCGCATACGCCTGCCAGTTGGTGTTGGTGGTGAAACTGGCAGCGGTGTTAAAGGCTAGATCCGGAGCAACCGCGCCGAAGCCTTGCGGATTGAGCGGCAGAAATTGCTGGAGCCGCTCAAGCCCGTACAACGCCAGCATCCCGGCCAGCGAGAACAGCAGCATCGCGGCGGCGTACTCGGCCCACGACATTTCCACACCCGGGTACACCCCGCATAGGCGGTAGATCGCGCGCTCGATTGGACCCAGCACCGGGTCCGCAAAGGTACGCTGCCCGGAAAAAACCCGCGCCATGTAGAGTCCCAGCGGCACGCTGATGACGGTGACCAGAACCGAAAACACTCCGACCTGGATGAAGGCGTTGAGCAGCATGTGTTGGGCTCCGTCAGAACTTTTCCGGCCGCAGCATCGCGTACACCAGGTACGCGGTCAGCCCCACGGCCATGATGAGACCCAGCGCGAGCTCCCAGGGCGTCATAAATTCCGGCACCCCCCAACGTAGGCCAGTCCGATAAGGAAGAAGATAACGGTTACGGCGATTGACAAGACATCGAGCATGCGAATGCTCTTGAGCAAAGTTCTTGCCGCGGAAAAAAGCGGGATTTACTGGGAGTTTAAGCTGCCTCCCTGATGAGTTCGTTCATATTGCAAGATGTGGGAGTTTTCAACTTGAAAAGCGCCGGACACACGCCGGAGCCCTCTCATGCAAGTCCTTTGCGTCGCCCGATTTGCGCGGACACTCTCGTGACGAAGATTTTGCACGGTTTGGTCCGCGCAAACGCGATGCGATTGTCCCGGAATCGGGGCGGTGGAAGGCGAATCGCGCCGCGCTCAGACGATTTTCTGTTTGCTGGCGTGCCAGTCGGCGAGGAATTTCTCCAGGCCGACTTCGGTCAGCGGATGGCACAGGATCTGACGCAACACGTTGAACGGCAGCGTGGCGACGTGCGCGCCCAACTCCGCCGCCTTCAGGACATGCAGCGGATTGCGCAGCGAGGCGACCAGCACCTCGGTGTGATAGTTGTAGTTGCGCAGGATGCGCATGGTCTGCTCGACCGTGGTCATACCGTCGTGGCCGATATCGTCAAGCCGGCCCACGAAGGGGGAGACATAGCTGGCGCCGCATTTGGCCGCGGCCAACGCCTGCAAGGGCGAGAAGATGAGCGTTACGTTCACCTTGATGCCGCGTTTGGACAGCGCCGCGGTGGCTTTGAGCCCCTCCAGCGTCACCGGGCACTTGACCACGATATTGGGATGCAGCCGGGCGAGCGCTTCGCCCTCTTCCAGCATCTGCGGCGCCTGGGTTGAAACCACTTCGGCGCTGACCGGACCGTTAATCATCGAGCAGATTTCCGCCAGCACCTCGGCGTAGGGACGGCCGGTTTTGGCCAGCAGGCTGGGATTGGTGGTGACGCCGTCGATCAGACCCCAGGTTATAGCCTCGCGCAGCTCGCCGGTATCCGCACCATCGAGGAAAATCTTCATCGTGAGGCAACCTCCCGGCGCGGCGACGGCGGTTTGAGCAAATCGGCGCGCATCAGCACCACCCTCTGCGTCGTTTTCAATCCGGCCAGCAACTCAGAGATACTGGCATTGAGGCGGGGATGAATCAAAGCGGGGGCCAGCTCACTCATCGGGACCAGCACGAAGCGCCTTTCCTGCAGCCGTGGATGGGGCACGGTGAGCTTGGGCGTATCGATTATTTCGTTGTTGAAGAACAGCAAATCGAGGTCGATGATGCGGGGTTTGTACTTGGCCCGCGCCGCTCCCTTCGGCATCCGCACCCGCTTGCGGCCCATCGCGCGTTCGATCGAGAGCAATTGCTGCATCAGGGTTTCGGCCGGCAATTCGGTTTCGACTTCGACCGCGCCATTGAGAAAAGGGCCGATCACATCGCCCACCGGTTCCGTTTCGTAAATGGAGGACTGGCGGACAATGCGAGTATGCCGCAGTTTGCCTATGCGCTCGAGTGCCTCGTGGTAATTGGCGAATCGATCGCCGAGGTTGGTACCTATTCCGATGAAAGCCCTATGGGGCATCCCCAATGCTTACAGCTTGAGCGCTTTTATTCTTGCCGCCGCCTCTTTTAGCCGCTCGGTACCGATCGTGATCGACAGCCGAACGTAACCCTCACCACCATTTCCAAAGCCGGAACCGGGTGTAATCACGACTCCCGCTTCTTTAAGCACGCGCTCGCTGAACGACGCCGAGGTGTATCCTTTCGGCACTTCCGCCCAGATATAGAACGTGGCCTTGGGCGCATCGCAGGCCAAACCCAAGTCACGCAAAGCGGTCACCATCACGTCGCGCCGTTGCTTGTAAGTCGCGCAGTATTGGCGCAGGGTGTCATCCCCGCCTTCCAGCGCCGCGATTGCCGCTTCCTGGATTCCCTGAAAAACACCCGAATCCGTGTTGGTTTTCACTTTGCCCAATCCGGCGACCAGGGTTGGATTGCCGACTACAAAGCCTACCCTCCATCCGGTCATGGAAAAGGTTTTCGATAGTGAGTGAAACTCGACCGCGCATTCACGCGCACGGTCAACTTCGAATACGCTCGGCGCACGATAACCGTCGTACGCGATTTCGGAATATGCGAGGTCGTGAGCCAAGATGATATCGTTCCTGAGACAGAATTCTACCGCCGTTTTGAAAAAAGACAAATCGGCGACGGCGCCGGTTGGGTTGTTGGGATAGTTTACCCACAGGAGTTTGGCGCGCCGGGCGACCTCGAGCGGTATTGAGCCGAGGTCGGGTAGAAAACCGTTCTGTTTTCTGAGGGGCAGAAAATACGCCTCCCCACCGCTAAACGTGCAGCCGGAGAAATACACCGGATAACCCGGATCAGGAATCAGCACAATATCCCCCGGATCGATCACTGCCGTCGAAAAGTTGGCGATGCCCTCCTTGGAGCCTATCAGCGCGCAGACCTCCGTCTTCGGATCGAAACTCACACCAAAACGCCGCTGGTACCAGTTGGCGGCGGCGGCGCGGAACGATTCCAGCCCCTCATAGTCGGGATAGCGATGATTGACCGGCTTCTCGGCTGCCTGCTTGAGCGCGGCGACGATATAATCGGGCGTCGGCAGGTCGGGGTCGCCGATACCCAGACTGATAACATCGACTCCTTTGGCCTGGACTTCCTTCTTCAGGCGGTCCAGTTCGGCGAACAGATAGGGCGGCAGTTTCCCCAGACGTTTTGCGAGATTGATTTGCACAGATAAACGCTCCGTTTGCTTGACCTAACATAATTCCAGAGGCGGGGAAACCGGCGTGCCATCCCAATCTCAACCGCCTGATTGAAGAAAATGGTGTATGGTGCCGGATACTGACGGAAATGCGGAAGACATCGGGCTTTTTACGAACGTCGTTTGAATTAGCCGGGCGAACCCTCTTTACCCGTTTTCTTGACTCCCACTCCCCCTACCGCTTAACTTGCCAAATTCTGGTGTGCCAATGGCCAAAGAAAAAGGAACCGATGAAATCCTCAGCCAGCTGGGGATAGATCGGTCGGATCCGGATCAGGCTGTTGAAAAGCTGCGATCCCTGCACGCCTCCGGCGTCGAGCAGAGCCAAATCGCGGCTGCCGCCGGACTTATCGCCACTCCGGCCTCTGCCCAGCTGCTCGCCCGGATGGAGGCTGGCGCCAGCGGCGCTCTTCGGCGCGAGATCCGCCGCAGCCTGTTCAAGCTCCGCCAGCACGGCATCGAGGCCCCTGTCGAGGCGTCAGCGCGGCCCGCTCCCGCCCTGGCCGCCGCCGAATCTCTTACCGCTATTCTGTCGCCGGCGGATCCTGAAGGTGCGCAGCTCGTCTGGTTGGTCAAACCTCGTCCCCAAGGAGGTTTGAGTCGGCTTTACGGCCTCACCTCGGAGAGCGACGGGTTGGTCGGTGCCACCTTGGTCCACCTCAGCCGGCGCGAGCTGCGCGAGGAACGCAGGGACATCGAACGCAGGACGTCGGTCAAGCTGATCGACGCGGATTATCATCTGGGGGATTTCATCCTGTGCGAGGCCTATCGGCGTACGCCGCAAGCGCGGCGGGGTCAGGTGGGCAATTTTCTCGCTTTGCGCGCCGAGATTCTTGCCGAACCGCCGCCCCTTGAGTATCGCCATCCGATCTACGACGAATTCGCCGCCACGTTGGATCAGGAGGCGTCACCCGACCTGTTTAAAGAGGCGGAAGTCGCGGATTGGAGGATTCCGGAGGCCGAACTCAAACCTTATCTGAGCGAGATCGAGGAAATCCGTCAGAGTCCGCTGGTCTTGAACCAATATCAGCAGCAGGAGCGGATCAACGCCGTGGCCGGCCGCGCCCTGGAGCAGCTTATCGCCGGACCGCGGCGCGACGCGATGCGCCGGCGGCTGGAAAATACCGCCTTTTACCTCGCCCGCACCGGACGCCCCAATGCCGCCCGATGGGCCGCGTCGGCGGCAGCCCGGATTCGCGACGGCCACAACCTTGGGCGCTCGCCGTTCTTCGTCGAGCTGGTGATGAGAAGCATCGGACAGGCGATGTCGCACCAGCGGCAGGAAACCGAGCAGCAGCCGCGATTGATCATGACGCCGGCCGAAGCGATGCGGGCGCAGGCAGCGCGGGCCCGGCGTCTGCGACGTTGACTCACCCGGCAGCAGCCCCTAAACACAATCCTGAAACTGCGTTTCAAATCAGTTAGGCCGCGGCGATGCTCGAACAGAAGCCTTTGCAGGGAATTCGCGTGCTCGACCTGAGCCGGGTGCTGGCCGGCCCTTACTGCACGATGAATCTGGCCGACCTGGGGGCCGAAGTAATCAAGATCGAGCTGCCCGGGCATGGCGATGACGCGCGCCGCTTCCCGCCCATGATCCCCAATTCCACCGATTCGGCCTACTTTTACGGCGTCAACCGCGGCAAGGAAAGCGTCACCATCGACCTGCGCAAGCCCGACGGCGCCGCGATTTTTCTCGACCTCGCCGCCCTCTCCGACGTCGTGGTGGAGAATTTCTCGCCCGGCACCATGGCCCGCTTCGGGGTCGATTACGAGCGGCTGCGCGAGCGCAACCCCAGGCTGATTCTCTGCTCGATCTCAGGGTTCGGGCAATCGGGGCCGATGGCGTCGGAGCCGGCTTACGATATCGTGGCGCAGGCGCTGGGCGGCACCATGAGCGTGACCGGGATGGCGGATGGCGAGCCGACCCGATGCGGGGTTTCGATCGGCGATATGGTGGCGGCGCTGTACGGCACCGTCGCGATTCTGGCGGCGCTGCGCGTGCGCGACAGCAGCGGCGCGGGACAGCATCTGGACATCGCGATGCTCGACTGCCAGGTCGCGATGCTGGAGGGGGCGCTGGGACAATACTCGGCCACCGGCACGATTCCCGGCCGCATCGGCAGCCGGCATCCGTCGATCACCCCGTTTCAACAGTTTCCGGCCGCCGACGACTACTTCGTCGTGGGCGCCGGCAACGAGGGGCTATGGGATCGGTTCTGCGACGCGCTCGGCCTGCAGCAGCTTAAGAATGATCCGCGCTTTGCCGATAATCACAGCCGCACCCGCAACCATGCGCAACTCGATCCGATTCTGCGCGAATTCTTTCTCACCCGACCACGCGCGCATTGGCTGGAACTGCTGGGCAAGGCGGGAGTGCCCTGCGCGGCAGTATCCAACGTGGCCGACGTGGCGCGCAATCCGCAGTTGCTGGAACGAAACATGATTCTGGCGGCGGAGCATCCCTCTTACGACCGCCTGCTGGTGCCGGGGTCGCCGCTTAAGTCGGCCGGAGGCGACCCGCCGCCGCCCACGCGCGCGCCCGCTTTGGGCGAGCATACCGAGGCCGTGCTGGGCCGCCTGTTGGGATACGATCGGAGCCGGATGGCGGATCTGCGCGGACGGGGTATCATTTGAGGGATTTCCGGGGAGGAGAAGCCGATGACCGAGGCAGTAATCGTTGACGGCATTCGCACGCCAATCGCGCGCGCGGGCAAGGACAAGAGCTATTACAAGGATATCCGCGCCGACGATCTGGGCGCGATGTGCGTGCGCGAGCTGCTGCGGCGCAATCCCAAGGTCAATCCGGCCGAGATCGAAGACGTCATCTGGGGATGCGCCAATCAGTCGGCCGAGCAGAGTTTCAATCTCGGCCGCATGGTTGCGCTGCTGGCCGAACTGCCGATCGAAGTGGCCGGCACCACGGTGGACCGTCAGTGCGGGTCCAGCCTGCAGGCGGTAAACTTCGCCGCCCAGGCCATCATGACCGGCGCGGGCGATATCGCGATCGCCGGCGGCGTCGAACACATGACGCATATCCCGATGGGATCGGGGCTGTCGCCCAACAACGGCCTGCTCAAGATGTTTCCGCGCGACATGTTCTTCATGGGGCTGACCGCGGAGCGGTTGGCCGCGATGTACAACATCACGCGCCAGCAGGCCGACGCGTTTGCGCTGCGATCCAATCAAAGGGCGATTGCGGCGCGCGAGCGGTTCGCCGCCGAAATCGTGCAAATCCCGATCGGCGAAGGCGCTTTGGCCCAAATCGACCAGGGTCCCCGCGCCGATACCAGCATCGAAAAGCTGGCCGCGCTGGCGCCCTCGTTCAAGGAAGACGGCCAGGTCACCGCGGGCAACTCCTCCCAGATCAGCGACGGCGCCGCGGCCGTGCTGGTAATGAGTGCCGAACGCGCGCGCGCGCTCGCGATCCGCCCGATGGTGCGCATCCGCGCCACCGCCGTGGCCGGTGTGCGGCCGGAAATCATGGGATGGGGTCCGGTGCCGGCAACCGCCAAAGCATTGGCGCGCGCGGGATTGAGGATGGCGGATATCGACCTGTTCGAGATTAACGAAGCGTTTGCCGCGCAGGTGCTGGCCTGCAACACCGAGATGAAAATCGACGAGGAGAAGCTCAACGTCAACGGCGGCGCCGTCGCTTTGGGGCATCCGCTGGGATGCTCGGGGGCGCGCCTGATGACCACGCTGATCCATGAAATGAAACGGCGCGGCGCGCGCCTGGGCGTCGCCACCATGTGCATCGGGATGGGCCAAGGCGTGGCCACGGTCGTGGAACAGGTCTGAAGCGCTGCCGGGGTCGGATGAGTATCAGCATTTGGGGTTGGCGGATTGGTCTGGCCGCGGCCTTGACGGCCGCGGTTCTGGTTTCTCCGGGCTACGCGGGCGGCAAGAAAAAACCCGCTCCGCTTGCGACGCCCGCGCCGCCAGCCGCTAAATCCAAACGGCACGTGCTCAGCTTCACCCTGACCGACATGAACGGCCATCCGGTGAAGCTGTCCATGTGGCGCGGCCATCCGCTGATCCTCGATTTCTGGGCGACATGGTGCCCGCCATGCCGCAAGGAAGTGCCGGAACTCAATGCGATTTACCGCAAATATCGCAGCAGGGGACTGGTGGTGGTCGGCGTGTCGGTGGACAAGGTGCAGGGCGACGGCGTCAAGTCGGTGCGGCCGTTCGCAAAGGAATTCAAGGTCGCCTATCCGATCCTGATGGCGGACGACGCCATGGTCGAGGCGATGGATTTGGATAACATCCCGACCACCCTGTTCATCAACCGCAAAGGCGAAACCGTCGCCCGCCTGGAAGGCCGCGGCAGGCCCGGCGAGCTGTCCGCGGCCGCAAAAACTCTGTTCCGCGACTGATCCTGCTTTGGCTGCGAGTTTCTGATTCCGATTCTTTTGATTCCGCGCTTTCCTCACGCGCGGTTCCGGGCGAAGTTATCGGCTGAAATTCCATCACGCTTGAGCATGCTGAACCACGGCCAGCGGATTGGCGCCTGATCCCGCTTGAGCGGACGCCTGGGCGGCCACCATGTGGATTCAGCCCGGCGGGCGGAGCTAGAATGCAACAAAATGCAGCCTGAAGATCTCAAAAAACTTATCGAGCAAGGTCTGCCCGGTGCGCAGGTCGAAGTGCGCGACTTTACCGGCAGCGGCGATCATTTCGAGGCGCTGGTGGTCAGCGACGCCTTCGAGGGCAAAAGCCTGGTGCAGCGGCATCAGGCGGTCTACGCTGCTATCGGCGAGGCGATGCGCGCCCAGGTCCACGCCCTGACGCTCAAGACGCTCACACCGGCTCAGCACCAGCAGCGGAGGTAAGGCAAATGGCCGATGACGTAATCGAACGCATCCAGAACGCGGTCAACAACAACAAGATCATGATTTTCATGAAGGGAACACCCACATTCCCGCAATGCGGGTTCTCAGCCGCCACCGTCCAGGTGTTCGAGGAAATGGGCGTGCCCTTCCAGACCGCCGACGTGCTGAGCGACCCCGAACTGCGCGACGCCATCAAGCGCTACAGCAACTGGCCGACCATCCCGCAGGTTTTCATCGGCGGCAAGTTCGTCGGCGGATGCGACATCGTGCGCGAGATGAAAGACAGCGGCGAGCTGGATAACCTGGTCCGGTCGGTGATGAAGGATTAGGCCGCACCGGTTCCCCAATGTTTTCCGGTTCCCTCACCCACATTTCTTCCGTGGCGGAGGGTGAGGGTGACTGATACGGATCAGCAATTTTTTTGGGGTTTCGGTTGAGGCGGTCCGGAATCTCCGGACAATGATCTGACTTTCACAGCATGAAGGCGCGATCGTGAGGCCCGGCGAGCAGTTCTTCAACTTCTACAACCACGACTTCGTGCGTCTGGCCGTAGCCCTGCCCGCGGTTAAAGTTGCGGACCCCGCCTTCAACGGCTTTCAGATCGTCGAAATGATGAAGGCCGCGGCCGACCGCAAGGCGCTGCTGGTTCTGTTTCCCGAACTGGGACTTTCCGCCTACTCGTGCGAAGACCTGTTTCATCAGCGGGCCTTGCTGGAAGGATGCCGCGAAGAACTCGGCCGTATCGTCAGGGCCAGCGAAGTAACCCCGGTGGTAACCGTGGTGGGAACACCGCTGCAGGTGGACCATCTGCTGTTCAACTGCGCGGTGGTGATCAATCGCGGACGCGTTTTGGGCGTGGTGCCCAAGACCTATCTGCCCAATTACCGCGAATTTTACGAACGGCGCCAGTTCGCGCCCGCCGATCACGCCGTCAGCGGGGCGATCGACCTGTGCGGCCAGAGCGGGATTCCGTTCGGCAACAATCTCCTGTTTCAGGCCGACCCGCAGCCGCTGTTCAAATTCCACGTCGAGATTTGCGAGGATCTGTGGGTGCCGGTCGCGCCCTCCAGTTACGGTGCGATGGCGGGGGCGACGGTGCTGCTCAATCTGTCGGCCTCCAATATCACGGTGGGCAAAGCCGGCTATCGCCATCAACTGGTCGCCAGTCAATCCGCGCGATGCCTCGCCGCGTACATGTACTCCGGCGCCGGTCCGGGCGAATCCACCACCGATTTGGCCTGGGACGGCCACGCGCTGATTTATGAGAACGGCAATCTGCTCGCCGAATCCCATCGCTTCCCGGTCGAGCCCCAGATCATCTGCGGCGAGATCGATCTCGAACGGCTGACGCAGGAGCGGATGCGTCAGACTACTTTCGGCGAGGCGGTGCGCCGCGAACGCGAGCGGCTGCGCGGCTTCCGCGTGGTTCACTTCGATGTCGATCTGCCCTGCAACGAGCGCCTGATCGGCGATCGCATCTACGAGCGTTTTCCCTACGTGCCGTCCGATCCCAACACTCGCGACGAGCGCTGCGCCGAGGTCTACGACATCCAGGTGCAGGGCTTGAGCAAGCGTCTGGCGGCAACCGGGCTCAAGCGCGTCGTAATCGGCATTTCCGGCGGATTGGATTCCACCCAGGCGCTGCTGGTGTGCGCCGACGCGATGGATCGCCTGAAGCTGCCGCGCTCCAACATTCTGGCGTACACGATGCCGGGGTTCGCCACCAGCACCCGCACCCTGGCCCAGGCGCGCCGCCTGATGAAAGCCATCGGATGCGAAACCAACGAACTCGACATCCGTCCCGCCTGCCTGCAGATGCTCAAGGACATCGGCCATCCGTACGCCGAGGGCAAAAAGGTCTACGACGTGACTTTTGAAAACGTGCAGGCGGGCGAGCGCACCAGTCATCTGTTCCGGCTGGCCAACCTGCGCGGCGCTTTGGTGGTTGGGACCGGCGACCTCAGCGAACTGGCGCTGGGATGGTGCACCTACGGTGTGGGCGATCACATGTCGCACTACGCCGTCAACGCCAGCGTGCCCAAGACCCTGATCCGCCACGTTATCCGCTGGGTGGCGGAGACCGAACGGGTGGGTGCGGAAGCCAGCGCCGTGCTGCGCGAAATTCTGGATACTCCGGTCAGCCCCGAACTGGTGCCGGGAGCGGGCGGTTCGGAGCCGTCGCAGGAAACCGAGGCGGCAATCGGTCCATACGAACTGCAGGATTTCAACCTGTACTATACTTTGCGGTTTGGCTATCTGCCTTCGCGCATCGCGTTTCTGGCCTGGTGCGCATGGTCGGACAGGCTGCGCGGCGGATGGCCCGATATTCCGGCCGAACACCGGCATCAGTACTCGATCGGACAGATTAAGGAAAATCTGCGCATCTTCATGCATCGCTTTTTCGCCACCAGCCAGTACAAACGCAGTTGCATCCCCAATGCTCCCAAGGTCGGTTCGGGCGGATCGCTGTCGCCGCGGGGAGATTATCGCGCCCCCAGCGACAGCGAAGACGCGGTCTGGCTGCAAGAGCTCGACCTCATCCCCGATACCGAGTAACCGTGCTGAAATTTTCCGCTCCGTGGTTCGCCGCCGCGCTGGTGTTGGCATTGATGTCCCCGGCCCAGGCGGGAGGACAAGCGCCGGTCCGGCCGGCCGCATTCCGGGTGGGGGCCGGCGCAAACACCAGCCCCTTTCAGCAGGCGCAGTCTCCCATCGGACTCGACTACGCTCCGGAGGCGCGCTGTTCCGACGATGACCTGGACTGGCATTCGGGCATGCGTCCGCGGGCCTGCCAGCCTCAACTGGGACAGGACGAACGCACCTGCGGCGATACGCTGGCGAATTGTCCGGGCCGATGCCTGAAGTGTTACAGCGACGATTTGGGCATCATCAAGCGCGATCTGCGCGTCAACACCATCACGATCTACCATCCGAATTACTATGTGCTGAAAGCGGCGCGCGCGGCCGGGGTAAAGGTGATTGTCGGCGTGCTTAATGATTCGACGCTGGGGCTGGCCGCTCCGGCCACTTATACCAACTGCACCTACGGTGCCCAGCCGTTTCCGCTGTGCGGGTCGAAATACGCCGACGCGCTGCTCGACGGTATGTGCAACGGCGAGGTCGGGGGAGATCCGTTCAAACCCTGTCCGAATCGATGCGCGGTCCGTTCCGATCCGGCGCGGCAATGCGTAAACGGCGACTGCTCGTGCCGATCCGATTCGGAGTGTTTGGGTGCGTCCAACCGATGCGCGCCGGGAACGCATCTGGCGCCGCTTAATCATCCTGCCAGCGGCGAATTCCTGCGCGACGGCACCGTGATCGGCATCCAGCTCAGCAACGAATACTTCCAGGCCTGCGACGTGGTGCAGGTCCCGGGCATGGCCCAGCCCTGCTGCAGCTATAACAAAAGCGGCCAGTGCAACGCCTGGATCGTGACCCGCGAAGTGATCAGCGCCGCGGCGCAGACCCTGCGCGCCGCCCTCAACCGCCGCGGCCTCGAACAGGTCAAAATCAGCGTCGCGCTGGTGGAGAAACAGGGCCGCAAGTTCTGCCGCAACGGCGCGCCGCCGCCCGGCGTCGATCTGATCGCGGCGCATCCGTATTGCGATTACGTCGCCGAGATGCCCGCATTGTGGAGCACGCTGAGCGGCGCCCAATGCTGGCAGCAGGCGCGCTACGAAAAATTCCCGGTTGACCAGAAAGCCTGCGGCGCCGGCCGTACCTATATCGGCGAGACCGGATACAATACCGGATGCCCGCTGGCCGAGCGCGGCAAGCTGCTGCTGAAGGCCGAGCGGGAGTTCGTCAACGCGATGATCGCCGATGAGCCCTCATGCAAGGGACAACCGGCTGCGACCGCCCCTTTCCCCAACACCCTGTTCGAATTCAGCGACGTATGCCCGCCCGGCGGATGCCTGGCGGGATGCGGCGACCCGCGCGAATGCAGCTACGAATGCTGCTGCAAGCATCACTGCACGGATACCTTGATCTGCGGCGCCAACTGTCCCCGATGTTTGGGCAACGGCTACTTCGGCCTCTATCACTCTCCGGGTTACGCCACCGCGGGCTTCCCGCTGGAACCCAAATTCGACCCCACCCCGTCCCTGCTCTGCCCGGCCAGGTGACCGGCGGTCAGCGGCCGTCTGCGCGGGTGCCGCTCAGCGTCATGCAGGTGCTGGACGCGCGCGCGACCAGGCGGCGGCGGATATCGAAAACCTCGCACTCGACCAGACCCACCGTTTTGCCCGCGTGCACCACCTTCGCTTCGGCGCTCAGTTTGGCGTTCCAGACCGGACGCACAAAGTTGATCTTGAGTTCCACCGTGGTGAAGGTTTCGCCTTCGGCCAGCAGGCTTAGATAGGCCGCCCCCATGGCCGCGTCCGCAACCGCCGACATCACGCCGCCGTGCAGCGTGCCCATCGGATTGGCGTAGCGGCGATCGGCTTCGAATTCCACCGCCGCCCGCCCGGCGCCGGTCCTTCTGAGTGTAAGCCCCAGCAGCTTTCCGATCGGAGCGGGAAACTCTTCGGGCTGCGCTGCAATTTGACCATTACCGTTGTCTTTGAGGTTGGTACTCATTGCGTCTGTCTCCGGACTTTATTTGAGAAGTGTCAATGGGAAACGCCGCCGCTCCCGACGCTGAAACCGCGAATCAAAAAGGCCAGGGGCAGACCCAGGATCACCGCCAGTCCCAGCAGCTGAAAGCAGTCCATAAAGGCCAGCATCGACGCCTGCTGCGTCATCAGGTGCGAAGCCAGTCCGTACGCCTGGCGCAGAGCGTCGGGACCGCTGCTTCCCCTGGTGAGCAGGTAACGACTTGAACTCCAGATGAACTGGCGCACGCCCGCATCCGCCGAGCTCAGACCGCTTACCAGCACGCTCTGATGGTACTGCGCGCGCCGCTGCACCATCGTGGTGACGAACGCAATGCCGAAACTGCCGCCCCAGTTGCGGCATAGATTGGTCAGGCTCGATCCCTTGTTGTTCTTCTCACTGGGCAGATACGAATAGGCGAGCTGGCTTACCGGCACGAACATGAAGGCGTAGCCGAAACCCTGGAAGCATCGGGCCAGCGCGAAATGGAAATAGTCAGTCTGCGCGGTCAGGCCGCTGTAATAGAACATCGCCAGCGCCGCGATAGTGAAACTCGCCGCCAGCATCCGCCGCGCGCCGATTCGCGGCGCCAGGCGCACCACCACCGGCGCCAGCAGTGTTATCACCGCGGCCCCCGGACCCAGCACCAGCCCCGCGTCCGTGGCCGTGTAGCCGAACAGCGTCTGCAGCATCTCGGGTATCATCACCGTGCTGCCGAACAAGCCGAAGGCGAATATGAAATAGTAGATATTCGCGATCGCGAAGTTGCGCTCGCGCAGCAGGGTCAGTTCGACCACCGGGTCCGGCTGACGCAATTCCCACCAGATCGCAGCCGCGATCGCGGCGAGCGCGATTAGCGCGAACACCGTGATGAACCGGCTGCCGAACCAGTCATCGCGCTCGCCGCGGTCCAGCACCACCTCCAGGCAGGCAAATCCAATCGCGATCAGAACGATACCGGCATAGTCGATGCGCAGTCGTCCGCCGCGGCGCATCCGCTCGCGCTGCGCGGTGAATTGCGCCGGATCGCGCACCAAACGGCTCGACAACAGGAGCGAAAGGATGCCGATGGGCAGGTTGATGAAAAACACCCATCGCCACGAGAAGCTGTCGGTTATCCATCCGCCCAGCGGAGGACCGACGGCGGGCGCGGTCACGATCGCCATGCTGTAGAGCGCGAACGCGCCGCCCAGCTTTTCTTTGGGGAACGTGTCGACCAGGATCGCCTGTTCCACCGGCGCCAGACCGCCGCCGCCGATTCCCTGAATCACCCGCATTACAATCAAGACGCCCAGGCTCGGGGCGATGCCGCACAGGAACGAGGCGGCGGTGAACAGCGCCACGCTCATCATGTAGTAGCGCTTGCGCCCGAACACCTGGCTGAGCCATGCGCTCATCGGCAGAATCACCGCGTTGGCCACCAAATAACTGGTCAGGATCCAGGTGCTTTCGTCATAGCTGGTGCCGAGACCGCCCGCGATGTGCGGCAGCGACACGTTGGAGATGCTGGTATCGAGCAGCTCCATGAAGGTCGCCAGCGTGACCGTGATTGCGACCGCCCACGGATTGCCGGCCGTCCGCGCCGCGAGCGGCAGCTCAACCGGCTCCGCGTCCAGCTTGCGGACTAACGCAGCCATACGGTTGGCTCCACTGACATTCCGGGATGGAGCGCGTGGCCGGGATCCTGGCCGGGCAGGAACACGATGCGCACCGGGAGCCGCTGCACCACTTTGACGTAGTTGCCGGTGGCGTTTTCCGGCGGCAGCAGGCTGAACCGATCGCCGCTGGCGCCGGGCATGTTCCTGACCACGCCCTGGTAATTGCGGCCGAAGGTATCGACGTGGATGGTGGCGCGCTGGCCCGGCCGCATCCGCGCGAGCTGCGTTTCCTTGAAGTTCGCGGTCACCCAGATGTCGTCGGTTTCGGTTACGAACATCAGCGTCTGTCCGGGTTGGATGCGCGATCCCAGCTGCACCCCGCGCTTGCCGACGATACCGTTGGCCGGCGCATGGATGGTCGTGTAGCTCAGATTGAGCAGCGCCTGATCGAGCGCCGCGGCGGCCGCGTGCACGTCGGCTTCGCGCGCGGCGATCATTTTAAGGGCGGACTCGGCCGCCTCGCGCGCGGAATCGACTCTGGCCGCGTCCACGCGCGCCGCCGCCGCGAACTGGTCGTACTGCTCCGGCGCCACGACCTGATCGTCGAGCAGCACGGCGTAGCGATGGGCGTCGCGCTGGGCGCGGAAGTTTTCCGCCTCGGCTTCGCCGACATTGGCCAGCTTCGACCGGTAGTCCTGGCGCGCGGACGCAGCCTGCGCCGCGGCCAGCTCCAGCCGCGCACGGGCCCGATCCACCGCCACTTCATAATCACGCGGATCGATCTGGACCAGCCTCTGGCCCTGGCGCACGCGGTCATCGTCTTCGACGTCCACGCGGACGACGGTTCCCTCGATGCGGGAGCTGACCGGATCGATATGGCCGTCGATCTGCGCGTCGTCGGTGGACTGGTAGGATTGCAGGTAATTCCACAGCGGCGGCGCGGCCGCGGCGGCAGCGGCGATCAGCAGCAGGGCCGCGGCGCCGCGCAGGGTGAGCATGCGCAGGAGGTTGGCGGCGCGCAGGGGCGGGCGCTCAGATGCGCCGGCGTCGGGGCGGCCCGGAGGTTGGGGCGCGTCGGCGTCGAAGCGGAAGGTGGAACTCGACTGGCGCGCCGGGGCGCGGGCTTCGGCTGCGATTGTGATGTCCATGTGGGCCTCGTTTTGTTTGTATATACAACTATCGCCGCAAAAAATTTTACCCGCGCATCCGCCGCACCGCCGCCTTCACCGCCGCAACGCCTTCCGGACCAAGCTGGCGCTGCGCTTCCTCCTGCGCCCGGCGCCACGACGCCATCGCCTTGTGAATCAGGGCGGCGCCGCGATCGGTCAACGCGATCAGATGGCCGCGCCGGTCCTGGTCGGGCTTGAGCCGCAGCCACCCGCGGGCGCACATCCGCTCGACGTTGCGGCTGAGTGTGGACTCGTCCATCTCCAGGGCTTTGGCAAGGTCCTTGGGTCTGCACTCACCGAGATTGGTGACGGCGACCAGGACCGTGAACTGGCTGATTTTGAGGCCGGCTTGCGCCAGCGCCGCGTCGTAAATCGCGGTGACCATGCGGTTGAGCATCCGCACCCGCATGGCCAGGCATTCGCGCACGATATTGCGGGTTTCATCCGGCACGATTATTTGTATATGCAACAATCAGCCGGTTGTCAAGCCGCGCCCCGCCGGTTGGGGCGGGCGATCCTCCGAAATCAAAACGGCATCGCACATAGGAATCTGTTAAAGTCTGGCCGACGAGGCGGGGCGTTTGCGCCCGCCGGTGATTTTGTCGAAAGGAGAATCGGGAGGGGCCGGCCCCGCCCGTTGAATCGTCTATGAGCACTGCCAGACCGCGCGGCCGGCGCGGCGCGCTTACCCGCCGGCAATTCATCGCTCTTACGGTGGCCGGAGCCTCGGCTGCGGGCGTGTCGCTTCCGCTGCTCGCCGATACCAAAGCCGGCGGCGGACGGATGCCGTATCGGACGCTGGGACGCACCGGGGAGCAGGTTTCGATCATCGGTATCGGCGGTGCGCATCTGGGCCTGACCAGCGAGCAGGAGAGCATCAGGATTGTGCGCACCGCGATCGACCACGGCGTCAACTTCATGGACAACTCATGGGATTACAGCGGCGGCCAATGCGAGGAGCGGATGGGCAAGGCGCTGCGCGGCGGTTATCGGGAGAAGGTCTTCCTGATGACCAAGATCGACGGGCGCGACCGCAAGACCGCAGCGCGGCAACTGGACGAATCGCTCAAACGCCTCCAGACCGACCATCTCGACCTGATCCAGTTCCACGAGATCATCCGCATGTCGGATCCCGAACGCCTGTTCGCGCCCGGCGGCGGGATGGAAGCGGCGGTGGCCGCGCGCGACGCCGGCAAGGTGCGCTATATCGGCTTTACCGGCCACAAGAGTCCGGCGATCCACCTGCACATGTTGAAGACCGCGACTGAGCATCATTTCAATATCGACGCGGTGCAGATGCCGCTCAACCCGATGGACGCGCATTACGACAGCTTCGAGCGCCTGGTGCTGCCGGTGCTGGTGAAGCGTCAAATCGGAGTGCTGGCGATGAAGCCGATGGGCGGCGGGGTCCTTCTGCGCAGCGGCGCGGTAACTCCGGTGCAATGCCTGCAATATGCGATGACTCTGCCGGCCAGCGTTGTGATTACGGGATGCGATTCGATGACGGTGCTGAGTCAGGCGCTGAACACGGCGCGCAATTTCCGGCCGCTCACCCGCATGCAGGTCGCGGCAATTCTCAACGCCACCGCGAAATACGCCGGCAACGGACGGTACGAATTGTACAAAACCACCACGCACTTCGACGGCACCACCCAAAATCCGCAGTGGCTGGGATAAGCGCAGCCGGCACCGCGACCGCCGCGGCACGGCGCGAATCGCCGCGCAACCATCGCAAGGAACGGATGACGGGTTTATTTCCGGCTCCCGAGTTTTGATAAGCTGGCGGCAAGACCGGTATCAAAGAAGGCCTGTTATGGGAGCATCCAAATCGGCCGCGCTGCGCGCGCGTCTTAAGCATCCGATCCTCGACTCGGACGGGCATCTGCTGGAGTTCCTTCCGGTACTGACCGAATATCTGGAAAAAGCGGGCGGCGCGCGCGCCAGCAAGGATTTCCGCGCCGCGTTCAAGACCACTTACATGGGCTACGACTGGTACCGGCTCACGCCCCAGCAGCGGCACGATCGATGGGCGCGCCGGCCGCCCTTTTATGTCGTACCGGCGCGCAACACCATCGACCTGGCCACCGGCCTGTTTCCGCAACTGCTCAACCAACGAATGGACGAACTCGGCTTCGACTATGCGGTCCTGTATCCAACCATCGGACTGCACGCGCCGATGTTCGCGCAGGAGGAAATCCGCCGCCTCGGCTGCCGCGCGCTCAACGACTACTACGCCGACCTGTTTACCGAATACGGATCGCGGATGACGCCGGCGGCGGCGATTCCGATGCATACGCCGCGCGAAGCAATCGAAGAACTGGATTACGCGGTGGGCAAGCGCGGACTCAAGGTGGTGATGCTGCCCAACTACGTCAAACGTCCGATTGCCGCGGCCGCATCCATCCCCGAAGCCTCACCCTATGCCTTCCGGCTCGACACCTTCGGCATCGACAGCGAGTACGACTACGACCCGGTGTGGGCGCGATGCCGCGAGCTGGGGGTGGCGGCGACGTTCCACAGTCCGGGGGAAGGCTGGGGCAGCCGCACTTCGATCTCGAGTTTCGTGTACAACCATATCGGGCATTTCGCGGCGGCAGGCGAAGCGACCGCCAAGTCGCTGTTCATGGGCGGGGTAACGCGGCGCTTTCCCGAAATGAAATTCCTCTTTCTCGAGGGCGGCGTCGGATGGGCGCGCTCGCTGCTGTGCGACCTGATCGCTCATTGGCGCAAGCGCAATCTCCGCGAGGTGGTGCGGTACGATCCGCGCGCCGTCGACCGCGAGCAGCTGGGCGAGTTGTACCGCCGCTACGGCGGCAAGCTGTTCCGCCAGGCGGCCGTCGGACGCGAGGCGGCGCAGTTCGGCACCAGTATGGAGGATCCGGCGGCGCTGGACGAATTTGCCGCCTGCGCGATCGAAAATCAGCAGGACATCTGCAGGCGGTTCGTACCGAATTTCTATTTTGGATGCGAAGCCGACGACCCCGTGACCGGCACCGCTTTCGACTCCAAACGCAACCCGTTTGGCGCGCGGCTTAACGCCGTATTCGGTTCCGATATCGGCCATTTCGACGTGCCCGATATGAGCGAAGTCGCGCAGGAGGCCTACGAGATGGTGGAGCACGGAGTGATTTCACAGGCGGACTTCCGCGACTTCGTATTCACGCATCCGGCGCGGCTGTGGACCGCTCTCAATCCGGATTTCTTCAAGGGTACGCCGGTGCAGGACGCGGTCGCGGCAATCGGTCCAGAGTGAAAGGCAGGGATGTGGACTTGCCGGCGGAGATATTTCGGTGTCGCGCTGTTGAACCGATCTGGCGGCTTTGACCTGCCGCAATCTGACGCGGCGAATGGTCAATTAAGCTAATCAAACCATGATATAGTGAATGCCGCGGCAGGGTTTGCGTCCGTCGGCGGCAGCTGGGCGGGAACGGAAATTGAGACGCAAACCCCTTCAGGTGCTGTTCATCCGCTGCAAACCGAGCAGCAGATGGGTCAGCCGTTCGCTATCCACCGGCTTGGACAGGTAATAACCGGCACCCCGGGTGCGCGCCATCCGCTCCACCTCGGGACTGTGCTGCGACGCGATATAAACAATGAATGCCTGCGGTATGCGGTTCTGAATCTTGTTGAGCAGCCAGCCGCGGTCGGCTTGCAACAGCTTTTCGTCTTCGACCACTACTACTTTGCATTCGCTGTTGGGTATCAGGTCGAGGTGGGAAACGAAATCGCCGACGGCTTTTACCTTCCACGGACGCACACAGTTCCTGACCAGAAGCTCCACCAGATCGCGATCTTCGCTCAGGGCCAGGATGGTCGAATTTTTTTTGGGTCGATAGCTCACGTCGATCGTACTGTGGCCGGATCCTCTAGTACCGGTGCCTGGTTGTTCCACGCACAAACACCGCAGCATCATTCATGCCAAACTGCGGAAGATCCGGTGGCAGGAAAGTTTCCTGACTTTCCGGCGTAATTTCAAAGGGTCTCGAAGGTCGAGCCAGTTGGCAAAGATTATCGCAGCCGTTTGGAGTCATCCCGCTGTATCCATCCACCGCTACGGGTCACATCAGTCCTCGTACCGGCGCCAGCCGCATCCGGGCGTCGATCACGACCGCGCCCTGCCCTGGCGCCAGCACCTTGACCGGATTGAGGTCGAGTTCCGTAATTTCAGGGACCAGTTCCACCAGCGCCGAAATCGCGCGAATAACCGATATCAGCGCCGGTCGATCTCCCGCCGCCGCCCCCCGATACCCGTCCAGCAGCGCAGCCGAGCGCAGCGCCGCCAGCATCTCGGCCGCGTCCACGTCGGTCACCGGATGCAGCCGGAAGGAGACGTCCTTGAGCAGTTCCACGTTGACCCCGCCCAGACCGCAGACAATCAGCGGACCAAAGGTGGGGTCGGTAGTGACGCCGACCAGCGCCTCGATACCCTCGCTTACCTGACGCTGGAGGATGAGGCCGTCCAGCCGTTTGCCCGCGTCATGCATCCGGCGCTTCAACTCCGCCGCCGCCTGTTCCACTTCCGCGGCGCAATGCAGACCCATGATGACGCCGCCGACGTCGCTCTTGTGCACCACGTCCTTTGAGACGACTTTTGCTACCAGCGGATATCCGAGGCGTCCGGCCGCGGCCGCCGCATCCTCCGGGGTGGTCTGCTCGGCGGCCGCGGATCTGATACCGGCGGCGGCCAGTATCGCGGATATCTCGCGCTGCTCAAGCCACGCCGGCCCGCCGCAGCGCGCCAGCGCGCCGTCGATTATGCCGCGGATGGCGCTTTCGGCCTGCGCGTCCAACTTCAGGGTCTGGCCGGCCGGACGAGCGCGCCAGTTGCCGTATCGATGAGCGGCGGCCAGCGCAATCGCGGCGTTTTCGGGAAAGGTGTAGCAGGGAATCGCCCCGCGCGCGCCCTGATTGATTTCCGCCGGCGGCGGCGCGGATGACATGAAGGCGCACGCCACCGGCTTATGCGCCGGGACCAACTCCGCGCCGCGCGCGATGCCGCGCGCGATCGCCGCCGGCTCCGTTACCATCGGCGGTATATAGATCGCCACCACCGAATCGACGTTATCGTCGGCGGCCACCGCCGCGATGGTGCGGGCGAAATCCTCGCCGCTGGCCTGCGCCGTCATATCGACCGGGTTGGAAAACGACGCCCGATCGGGCAGGAATGACCGCAGCCTGGCGCTGGTCGCGCAAGCGAGTTCAGGCAGCTGCAGACCGCGGGCCTCGCAGGCGTCGGCCAGCAGAATTCCCGGGCCGCCGGCGTTGGTGATCACTCCCACCCGCGGCCCCGCCGGCACCGGCTGGGTCGAGAACAGCGCGATCACGTCGAACAGCTCCTCCAGCGTGTTGGTGCGAATCACGCCGGTCTGCTCGAACAGCGCCTCCACCGCGATATCGAGATTGGCCAGCGAGGCCGAATGGCTCAGGGCGGCGCGCCGTCCCGCGGCCGAACGGCCCGACTTGACCGCCACGATGGGTTTTTTGCGCGCCACCGCCGGCGCCAGCCGCGCGAACTTGCGCGGATTGCCGAAGCTCTCCAGGTACAGCACGATCGCGCGCGTGCGCGGATCGTCGTTCCAGTACGAAATCATGTCGTTGCCGGAAACGTCCGCCTTGTTGCCGGCCGACACGAAACTGGACAGACCGATATTGCGGATGCGCGCGTGATCGAGGATCGCGATTCCCAGCGCGCCGCTCTGCGAGAGCATCCCGATATTGCCGGCCGGCGGCAGCAGCGGCGCAAACGTCGCGTTGAGATTGACCGCGGGATCGGTATTGATGATGCCCATGCAGTTGGGTCCCACCATCCGCATCCCGTAAGAGCGCACCAAATTCACGATCCGGTTCTGCACCTCGCGTCCCTCGGCGGACACCTCCGAGAAACCGGCCGTGATAACCACCACGCCGTGAACTCCGGCGTTGGCGCATTCCTTGATCGTGTTCTCGACCGCCCCCGCCGCCACGCAAATCACCGCCAGATCGATCCGCTCCCCAACCGCGGCCAGGCTGCCGTACGATTTCAGTCCCTCAATCTCGGCCGCGTGCGGATTGATCGGGTAAATCCCGCCTTTGAATCCGGCTTTGAGCAGATTGGCCAGCACCGCGCCGCCGATTTTCGACCGCTCGCGCGAGGCGCCGATTACCGCCACGGTTTTCGGATTCAAAAGCCGCGAGATGCTCTGGGCGGCGGCCAGCCGCTCGCGGCGCAGGCTTTGGCTGAGGTACTGCTCGGTTTCCTGGTTGGCGAACCAGACCCGCACCACCCCGTTTTCCATCGAACGGCTGACGTTGAAACCGCTGCGCGCAAACACCTCCAGCATCCGCGCGTTGCCCGCCAGCACGTCCGCCTCGAGCCGGATGATGCCGTTGGCGTGGGCGATGCGGCACAGATGCTCCAGCAGCAGGGTGCCGACGCCGCGTCCCTGGAACTCGTCTTCGACCGTAAACGCAACTTCGGCGCTGTCCGCGGTGCGGCCGCCGGCCGCGTACATCCCCACGCCGATAATCCGATCCTCGTCGTGATAGCGGCGTTCCGCGGCCAGACAGAAACGGCTCACGTAATCTATCGCGGTAAAGCGGTCGAGGTCGGCCTCGGTGAATTTTTTCTTCGGCATCATGAAGCGGAAATAGGCGGATTCGGGGCTGAGCCGATGAAAATGATCGCGCAGCCGCTCGCGGTCGGATTCGGAAATGGCGCGAATCAGGATCGAACTGCCGTCGGCGAGAATGCCGCGGGCGCAATAGTGGCGAAGTTCATCGCTCCTCGAAGACGGCATCAGGGTTCCCCCGAATCCGAATCGATGGCGGCAACAAACCGCTCGATCGCGCAGGCGTTGAGGGCGGGGTTCGCGGCCGCGTCAAGCCTGAGATGACAGCCGGCCAGATCGGGCCCGAACTGAGCAAACTCGGCCTTGTGCCGCAGATATATCTCCCAGGTGGCGTCGGAAACCGCGTCGGCCTGATGGGCCCGCGCCTCCAGCCGCCGTTTGGCCTCTGCGTCCCCGATTATGCATTGCGCAAACACGATCGGCACCGCCGCCGCGCGGGCCACATCGCACAGCATCGCGCGCTGCGCCGCATCTTTGAGCGTGGCGTCGATTATCACCCCATCGCCGCCGCGCAGGATTGCGCCGGCTTGCTCGGCCAGCGCCCGGTAGGTCGCGGCGGTGAATTCGCGCGTGTAGATTCCCGCCCGCCAGTGGCCGCCGGCGCGATCCGTCGGCGCCTTTCCCGCCAGCCGTTTGCGGATGACGTCGGAATTCAGCACCGCAAATCCGCTGCGTTCCGAAAGCGCCCGGGCGATGGTGGACTTGCCGCTGCCCGGCAGACCGCAAACCGCGATCAGGGCGGGCGAGCCGGCTTTGGCGTAGCGATAAGCGGCGGCGAAACAGGCGCGCGCCGACTGGCGTGCGCGCTCGCGCTGCGGCGCCGCGATTTCGCTTTCGCGCGCCTTCAGGCTGCCGACCTTGCCGCGCACCATCGCTCGATGACACTTGTAGAAGTTGAGCAGGCGGCTGAGCTCGCGATCGCCAATTTCGTGCATGTAGGCGAGAAGCAACTCGTGCCCGAGTGCGGGCGCCTCGAGCCGATCCAGGTCCATCAACAGAAAGCCAAGGTCCGAAGCGATGTCGGCATAGCGCAGCTTTTCGCTGAACTCGACGCAATCGATAATTTCGATTTGGTCGGTGACGCAGACGTGCTCGCTGCGCAGATCGCCGTGGCCCTCGCGCACCATACCGCGGCGGGCGCGCCGGTCGAGCAATTCGCGATGCTGTTTGACGAAGGAATCGTAGAAGCGGCCGACCAAATCCAACTCGCGCGCGCCGATCGTATCGCCGGCAAACGGGCGGCATTCCTCGGCGTTGTCGCGCACGGCCGCATACACCGCGTCCGCGCGGCCATATTCAAGCGCGCGGCTGCGCTCGGCTTGGGCGTGGAAATGGGCCAATACCGCGGCCACGCGGCGCATGCCGGCCGGGTCAATACGATGCTCCCGGACCAGCCGTTCGAGACTGCGGTCGTCGGGCAGGCGGCGCATCTTGACCGCGTAATCGGCCGCGCGCGGATGCGGGCGCGTCACCGCGTGGGCGCCCAAAACCAGACTCTGGCCGTGTTGGAGGATGGGAAAAACGCCCAAATAAACGCGCGGCGCCAGACGGCGGTTAAGCCGCACCTCCTCGCACGCGAAGTGATAGCGCCGCTCCAGCGTGGAGTAATCCAGAAAAGCAAAGCGCAGGGGTTTCTTGATCTTGTAGACAAAATCGCCGGCCAGGAAGACGCACGAGATATGCGTCTGCCTGACTTCCACGCCCGCCGGATGGTCGGGGTAGAAGGCGGGCTGCTTCATCGCGGCGATTAGCTCTTCCAAACCCATCGGCCAGGCTTGATCGTCCGCTCACCCCTTGCGTTCGAGCAGCGCTCCGATTACGTCGCGCGTGGAGAGCAATCCGACCAGCTTACCGTTCTCGACTACGGGCAGAGCGCCGACTCCGAGCTTCATCAGCAGACGCGCCGCCTCCGCAATCGGCATCGTGGGTGCGACGGTCACCGGACCCGACGCCATCGCGGCCCGCACCGGGGTCTTTTCCAGGGCCCCCGCGTGCGAACGGATGTCGCGATCGGTGATGATGCCGGCGAGCACCGCGCCGTCCACAACCGGCATCGACAGCAGCTCATGGCGCTGCATGGCGGCCTGAGCGTCAGCCAGCGAATCGCTGGAACCGACTGCCGGCGGATGCTTGCTCATCACCGCGCCAACCGTGGTTTCCCCATCAGCGTCGGCTGCGGACGGCCTTATCGTGAGGACCGGGCAAGGCGCTTCGCGCACGACCCGCTCGGCAACGCTGCCGAGAAAGAAATGGGGCAGACCGTGGCGCCCATGTGTGGGCATAACGATCAGGTCCGCGTGCAGCGCGTGGGCCTGCTCGACGATGCCGCGCGCGGTATCTCCGGTGCGGAGATGAATCTGGAAGCGGAATCCGCGAAGGTGGTCGCGGCCCATCTTTTCCAGTGCCGCTTTCACCTCATCTTCGCGCGCCATCACCGCGCTGGCGCCTTCGCCCGGCGTCAACAGAATCGCCATGACGTGCAGCAGATGGATGGTCGATTCACCGCTCAGCGCCATCCGTTTGGCCAGATCCAACGCGGTCTTCGCGCCCTCATCGAATTCCACCGGGACGAGAATGGAGTTGAAGGACACAGTTTGCCTCCTTGTGCAGCGCGCGAATCCTCGATCAGATGAAATGGCGTGCGACTCTCGTGCCAACCGCCGCTTGAACCCCGCGCTCGGATCTTCGGACGCAGCGACGCTGTTTCCCCAAGGGCGAGAATGCGGATAGCGTCTCACCCCGGCGCAATCACTTTGCGGTCTGTATCCAAAGGGTATCAAGCGGCGGCAGCGCGGCCAATTGGAATGACTCAAAACGATACAAATCGGCCGGGCGCCGGCCGCTTCGCAATGACCGGGAGCGATTTCCCCATGACCGGTCAGGCGAGCGGCTCCCCCGGCGGCCGTTTTGGGCAATCAGGCGGTATTGGCAGCAGTTTTGCTTCACTGGTCCGCGGAGCCACTTACCGCAGGTGATGACGTGAAAATTAAAGACTGGATGAATTCTCCGGTTCAGACGGTCAAGCCGCACGATACCGTGGCGCATGCACGAGCCCTGCTCGAGCGTCATCGAATCAATCAGCTCCCCGTGGTGGTTGACGGCGTTGTGGTCGGAATTGTGACCGACCGCGATCTGCGCAATTACGCGCCTTCGGCCGCCGAGCAGGCGGCCGCCGATATCAACCGGGGCAAAGCTGCCGGCCTCGATCCGAACAAGCTCACGGTGGAGACGGTGATGACCGGGAATGTGCTTTCGCTCGGTCCTGAAGATTCATTGGCGGATGCGGTGCGAATCATGCGGCGGGAGCGGTTTGGCGCGATCCCGATCGTGGACCGCAACCGGCTGGCCGGGATCCTGTCGCGCAGCGATATCCTCGACGCTTTTCTGTGTCTGGCGCTGGGCGCTGAATCGCCCCAGGACAAAGCCAGCTGACCGGCGCTCAGGTCAAGCCGTACTTTTCGATCTTGGCGTAGAGCTTTTTGCGCGAGATGCGCAGCAACTTGGCGGCCTGTACCTTATTGCCGTCGGTGTTTTCAAGCGCGCGCCGGATCAGGTCGCGCTCGACGTCGGCGAAACTGGGCACGCCCGCGGACCCGGCTTGGGTCGGGGCAGCGGCCCCCGGCATCCCTTGCGCGGCCGGCGCCGGCACGCGCTGATTCCCGGCCAGTTGCGGCGGCAAGTCGGCCAGCGTTATCTGCGAGGAGCGCCCGAAAGTGAAGGCCCCTTCGATGGCGTTGGACAGCTCGCGCACGTTGCCCGGCCATTGGTAGTTGCGCATCGCGTCCAGCGCGTCCTCGGCGATTCCGGCGATGGGGACCGGCCGCTTCAATTGTTCATTGAAGACATTGATGAAATGCTCGATCAGCAGCGGCACGTCGTCCAGCCGCTCGCGCAGCGGCGGAACCCGGATGATATTGGCCTGCAGCCGGTAATAGAGATCGGAGCGGAACTGGTTCATTCGCACCGCTTCGGCCGGATCGCGATTGGTGCTGGCGATCACCCTGACGTCGATCGGGATTTCGCGATTGCCGCCCACCGGCCGCACCGAACGCTCCTGCAGCACGCGCAGCAGTTTGCTTTGCGTCTCCGGACTCATCTCGGTGATTTCGTCCAGGAACAAAGTGCCGCCCTCGGCTGAACGGAACAGTCCCAGATGCTCGGCGTTGGCGCCGCTGAACGCTCCGCGCTTGTAGCCGAACATTTCGCTTTCGATCAGTTCGCGCGGAATCGCGGCACAGTTGAGCGCCACAAAAGGCGCGCGCGCCTGATCCGAGCTTTCGTGAATCGCCCGCGCCACCAACTCCTTGCCGGTGCCGCTTTCGCCCACAATCAGGATGGTCCCGCGCGTCTTCGCCGCCGACTCAATCCGATCATAGAGCTGGCGCATCGCCGGATTCGCCCCGACCAGCCCATGAAAGCGGCTGCGCGCCTGGCGCGGCAGCATCGAAGCCTCGCGTTCCAAATCGCGGATGCGCGCATTGGCCACCGCCGAGGTCGAACGGAAGTAGGCGTCCGCCAGCACGATCATGCGGCAATGGCTGAGCTTGTCGAAGGACAGATAGATGCTGGGCAGCGGCGGCGGGAAAATCGGGAACGCCGCGGTCGCGCTCTCCTCAAACAGATGCATCGAAACGACGATCTCGGGAAACGGCACGCGCCGCTCGGCCAGCGCCTCGCCGATCCTGCGCACGTCGGAGGTGAACTTGTCCACGTCTTTGGCGCGCAGATCGCCCAGCGTCGCGGTCAGGTCGGCGCCGAAGATCTCCATGAATTCGCGGTCGGAAAGAGAACGGGTGTCGCCAAAATGCAGCAGGTAAAGGCGATGCCAATGCGCCAAAACCTGCTCCCGCCGGCTCAGGATGGTATCCAACACGTTGGCCAACGCGTCCAGTTCGTGATCCCACAACAGATGGAAATAGGCGGGTGCCGAGGTGGACGGTAAACCGGCGGACGATTCGCTTATTGCGCTTCCGGAGGCGGGTTGGGCGGCTTCGGTCTTGGCAGGGGCTGTCATAGTATCAGGCGAACCTATATCACGATCTTAGGGGAAATCCCCAAAGGGAAGAAGACCCGCCGGTTTGGATTCCAGCGCTAAGAATTGACCAGCGAACGGCCTACCAAAAACGGACGCGGCCCACGTCCACATGCACGAAATCCGACCGAGGGTAATATCCGACGCCCCCCGACAGCAACTCCATCGAAGCCCGCCAGACCTCCCACAGACTGCGGTCGGGTACCCTGATATCCGCGGCCTTGCCCTCTATATGCAAGCTATGGCGCGCGACCCCTTCGCTGTGGGCAGCCAGCATCGCATTGGTCGCGGGCGAGCGGTAGCCGGAAATCAGGTGAAAGGGCTGCTGAGTCACCAGCTTGCGATTGAGCGAATAAAGCAGGTCGAGCAGGCGCGGGTCGATGGCCTTGACCTCATTGGCGCGGAAATCGCGCATCAGGTAATTGATCTCGCTGAGCGCCCCCTCGATATAGCGCCCGTTGACGCAGTAGACCGTGCTGAGACTCTCACCGGTATGCAGATTGTAAAACTTCAGTGAGCGTTCGGGCGCGTATGGCACGCGCAGCGCCGCTACTGCCGCCGTCGGGACCAGGCCACAACCGGCGACGACGGTTCCGATTTTGAGCAACTGCCTGCGGCTTAAAGTTCCTTGCACAGTGCCGCGATCCCCAATCCCGGACCTTCCGAGGGCAACACTTCCCACCCGCATGTCCTCCCGATACTTGCTTGCGGACCACCCATCCGTGCGCACACAGACGCATCCTCGGCTGCCGGATTTTATGGCGCCGCCGGGCGGCTCCGCAAGAGCTTGGTTCCCCAACCTGGCGCGTACCGACGCGGCGTTAATCCCCATGCGGATCTTTTTTCTTTGCCTCGGGCGCATTGGTCCACGCCTGCGATCGCAAAAGGGGCCGCGGCACCGGCGCCGCAATGGTTCGAAAATCCGGCCGCCCCTGTGCACATTCGCGCGGTTTTCCCGAACCTGCACCGGCCCGAATCTTGCCGCTTTGCCCCGGTAATTCTAATCTCTAACCAATGCGGGTCTGAGGGGTGGTGCTCTTATGCTTTGGGCAACGAAGCGGTGGAAATTCGTCTCGGCCATGGTGCCGGTGGTGCTGCTGAGCACGTCGGTGGCGGTGCTGGCCCGGCATTATGCCCGGCCGTCGGCGCCCCCTCCCCCCGAACCGCTGGACGCGATCCACGTGCTCGGCAGCGGTCCGGCGCCCTTTGCGCTCAACGCGCGGGCCGCGATGCTCACCGAGTTCCATTCCGGCGAAGTGCTGTACGCCTATAACGAGCACATGCGGATGCAGCCGGCCAGCCTGGCCAAAATCATGACCTTTTACATCACGCTGGAGGCGCTGCGAAACGGCAAGCTCACCCCCGATACCGGCGTCACCATCAGCGAAAAAGCATGGCGATTGTCCATCGATCAAACAGTCTCCAAAATGTTTCTGGAAGTAGGCCAGCAGGTTCCGGTCAAACAGCTGCTCTACGGCCTGATGGTGTCCTCGGGAAACGACGCGGCGATGGCGCTGGCGGAATACCTGGGCGGCAGCGAAGAGGGGTTCGTCACGATGATGAACGACTACTGCCGCAAGCTGGGCCTGAACGAGACCCGCTTCGCCAGTCCCGACGGCTTGCCTGAACCCGACCAATACACCACCGCCGCCGACATGGTGAAACTGGCCACGGCGCTGATCCGCAGCTTTCCCAACGCGCTCGATGTAACGTCGGTCAAGGAGTTCACCTTCGACAAGATCACCCAGCGCAACTGGAACACGCTGCTGTTCTACGATGCGCGGGTGGACGGAGTTAAGACCGGGCACGTGGAGGAAGCCGGCTTTCATCTGGTCGCCACCGCGCATCAGGACAATATGAGATTGGTCTCCGCCCTGATGGGCGCGCCCAACGCCGAGAAGCGCCGCACCGAAACCGAAAAACTGCTGGCGTGGGCCTTCCGCTCATTCGTAAACGTCACTCCGGACTGGCATCCGCTGGTCCCCGCCGCGCTGCCGGTATATGAGGGCGACGCCCCCGAGGTTGCCGTCGCGCCGCCCGGCCTGACCGACATCACGCTGCCGCGAGGCGAGGAGAAGAAGGTCAAAATCAGCGGCGGGCTCGACCGCTCCTACCTGGTCGCGCCAGTCGCCGCCGGCACCAGGGTGGGCAGCCTGACTGTGCGCGAAGACGATCGCACGCTGCTAAGCCTGCCAATCGAAACCCAGAAGGCGGTGGGCCGCGGCGGCATCTTGCGCGTGCTGTCGGACAAGTTCGCGCTGCTGTTCCATCGCATCGGCCATCTGATCGGATTGGCGATTAAAGCGGCTATCCGCAAAATCCCCTTCATCGGCCCGCGTCTGGTCGGCGCGTAAGGCACAGTTCGCTCAGATGCCGGGTCTCCGCGCCCGCCCCTGCCATCCGCGCCCCGGCGTTGCTGGTGGGCATATCCCTGGCTTGGGTTATAAAATAGAATGTCAGGCGGTCTATCCTGCTATTTTCCGCGTCTTCCTCCGACCAGGGACTGAGTTGCCGCAGATTCGAAAGGAGCAGCATGATGGCAGATGCCGGGCAATTGGCCGCGGAAATGGAATCCTTTTACCGCAGGTACATCGAGGCGTTTAACGGCGAGGATTTGTCTGCCCTGGCGCGGTTGTTCTGCTTTCCCTGCGCGATGGTTGGCGGCAAGCGCGGGATGAACGTCATGAACGACGAGCCGGCGTTCGTGCGCATGATGGAACGCGCCAAATCCGAACTCAAAGCGCAAGGATGGACCCGGACCGGAATCGACATGACTCACGCATGGCCGATGGCCGACGACAGCGGTCTGCTGGTGTCGGATTTTACCCGGTACCGGGCCGACGGCGGCGCGCTGATGAGCGGGCGCGCCTGCTATACGCTGCGCCGCAGCGGCGGGCAGTGGAAAATCATGGTCATGATGGGAGTTGCCGAGCCCTTCCTGGGGCCGGGCGATCTGCCGCGTCCATAGTTGTTACCGCATCAATACGTCCCCGCCTTAAGCTTGCCGTGATCCCAGCTCGCCCATTTTTCGGGTTTGAGCGAGATTGCAATCCGTTTGTGCGCCCGCTGCCTGACGAAATCGACCAGGTTCCGATCCGGCTGGACGCCAAGGCGGCGGCTGCGGTCGGCGCCGCTCTGCCACATCGCGGTCACAATCTCCACCACCCGATCCGGATTGTCGTCCAGCTCGCAGACGCCGCGGATCATCAGGCCGCGCAGGCGCCGATGCTCGAACGCGCCGGCGTCGCCGTACGGCGACGCCTCCAGGATAACGGCGGCTTTCGGATCGCGCCGCAGATTCATCACCTTCTGCGACTTGCTGTAAGTCTGCAGCAGGATCCGGCCGTCCTTGTATATCCATCCCATGGAGACGATATGCGGGTATCCGCCGGGACCGTTGGTGGCGAGAAAGATCGGCCACACCTCACGCATCCCCTCGTGCAGGAATGCGACGGCCTCTTCATGCGTCATACTGATGGCATCGCGCTGTTTCACGTTTTCTCTCCAGCTCTCCAATTGCGACCGCGGCAAAACTAAAACGTCCACCCCAGAATCGACTTGAGAAAAACGCCGTTGCTGGCGCGGGTCAGGCCGAAGCCTACGCCGAGATTCACTTCCAGGCGCGGATTGAGTTCCAGGTTGGCGGCGGGGACGATGAAATGCTGCTGCTTCTGAACGCCCGGCAGGTATTGCAACGCTCCCATGTCGCCGTAGTATTCCACCGCCGGGCTGAGCCATCTGAAGAGGTGGTCGTATTCGATTTCACCCGACGGAGTGAATTGCACGCCCTGATGCGTTCCGCGGCCGCTGAAGGGTTTTTCGAAGGCAAGATTCGCGATTATGTCGAAGCGGCGGATGCGCGATTCCAGAATCGGACGCAATTCCAATGACAGCGGATTTTCTTCGGCGGCAAAGCGCATGTAGTCCAGCTCGATATTGCCGCCGAGCGCAATCGGCCATTTCTCCGGATCGGTGAGGCCGAAATGGCATTTGGTCCGGCTGCCGGCGTATTCGTAATTGCCGTTGCTCAGCCTCGCCGTGGCCAGATACTGGCCGATCTCGATGTGCTTGAACAGCCCGTACGTAATCTCGAGCGTTTCATGAATCTGATACGGATTTATGGCCTGGTGGGCCCATTGGCCGGTTGCGGTGGTAACGGTGTTGGAATGCAGTTCCGCTTCCAGATGGCCCTGGGGCGTGGTATCGACCGCGTAGATCTGAATTTCGTAAAAATCGATCGCGCGCGCGGCGGCCGGAAAGATCGTCCCGCAAACAATCAGCGCGGCGAGGATCCACGGTTTCATCGCGAGCGGGTAACGCCGATTTTCGGGCATCGCCGCGCCAGGGAGCATCGCGAGCACCACGGCGAGACCGGCTGGCAGATGGTCTGGCCGAAGGCGACCAGCAAGCCATTGTACTCGATCCAGTAGCGGCGCGGCAGGACCTGGCGCAGCGCCGCTTCGCTCTGCTCCGGCGTTGCGGTGCGTACCAGCCCCCAGCGATTGGAAATTCGATGCACGTGCGTATCCACGCAGATGCCGGGCTTGCGGAACGCCTGTGTAATTACCAGATTGGCCGTCTTGCGGCCCACGCCTTTGAGCGTCAGCAAATCGTCGATCCGGTCGGGGACGCGCCCATCGTAGCGCTGGATCAGGTCGCGGCAGATATCGCGGATGACGCGCGCCTTGGTGCGGTAGAATCCCACCGGGTAGATGGCCTTTTCCAAATCGCCGGGCGCCACTGCGAGCATCCGCCGCGGGTTGTCGGCCAGCTCAAACAGCCGGGGGGCGGCGATGGCGGTGGTCTGGTCCTTGGTGCGCAGGCTCAGGATACATCCGATCAGAGTCTTGAACGGGTCGTCCTCCTGGGCCGCGATCAGATTGAGGATCGGAGCGTTCCACTGCGCGGCTTCGCGCCGCAATAGCTTCAGAGCGGCGCCGGCCGCGCGCGCGTCAAACGGCGGCAGGGGCCGGCCCGGCTTGACGGTGCGGGCGCGGCGCGAAACGATTTCGGTTTGCGGCATCGGCGCTCCGGCCTCCGAGATTAGCACGGAGCCCGATTTTGCGAAGCCTCGCGGGCGGCGATCGGCCTGGCGGCGCGGCTTCCAGTCCTGGTTCTGATCCTGGCGGTAGAGGCAAAAGATGCTCGCGCGCGGACCTCGGCGCGCACACCTGTGCTGTCCTACTATTTGGACTTTGCCCGTCATACAATTGCAGCCGATGAGATTTCGAACCTCTGGCAGCTGCCTATCCATCGCACTGTTGGCATCGCTGCTGCTGACGGCGGCAGCGCGCGCGGAAAATCCCAAAACCTTCGACTGGGACGCGCTGACGCGTGAAGCTGCCGCGCTGTTGTCGGACTACATCAAGATCGACACCAGCAATCCGCCGGGCAACGAACTGCCGGCGGCCAGGATGCTCAAGGAAAAATTCCTGAAGGACGGCATCCCGGCGGCCGTGTTCGAGCCCTTCGCCGGCCGCGGCATAGTCGCCGCCCGGCTGCGCGGTATCGGCAGAAATCACAAGGCGCTGATCCTGCTCAGCCACATGGACGTGGTGCCGGCCAATGCCAAAGAATGGTCGGTGCCGCCGTTCTCGGGGCAGGTCAGGAACGGCGAGATCTGGGGCCGCGGCGCGCTGGACGACAAGGGTCCGGGAATCGTCGCCCTGATGGCGATGCTCGCGATCAAGCGCTCCCGCATCCTGCTCGATCGCGACGTCGTGTTTATCGCCACCGGCGACGAGGAGGTCGGCGGCAAGAGCGGAGCGGGATGGCTCACGGAGCATGAAACCAATCTGTATAAAGACGCCGGCTACGTGCTGAATGAAGGCGGCGGTATCCGCATCGACCCGGCCGGGCATCTGTTTTACAGCGTCGCCATCACGGAAAAGAGTCCACTATGGCTGAGGCTCAGCGCCAGCGGCCCCACCGGCCACGCCGCCGCGCCGCCGGCCCAAACCGCGGTGACACGGCTGATCAATGCGCTGGGCAAGCTGGTCGATTATCAGCCGCCAATCAAGGTGTTGCCTCTGGTACAGGAATATTTCAAATCTCTCGCCGCGCTGGATCGCAATCAGTCCAGGCTGCTCGACTTGCAGAAGGCTCTGAGCGACCCCGATTTCCAGAAGCAATTCCTCGCCGCGCCGCGCGACAATGCGATGGTGCGCGACACGGTAACGCCGACGGTCATCAGCGCCGGCTACAAAACCAACATCATTCCGTCCAGCGCGTCGGCGGAGGTTGACTGCCGCCTGCTTCCGGGTGAAGACCCCGGCGCCTTTATGAAGGTGATACGCGAACTGATTAATGATGATAATATAAAAATCGAACAGGTTCTCAGTTTCCCAACCATGGCTTCGCCCGAGAAGAGCGAGCTGATGAACGCAATCGCCACCCTGTCGCGGCGCATGGACAAGGACGCGCCGGTGATTCCCGCGATGCTGTCCGGCTTCAACGACAGCCATTACTTCCGCCAGCGCGGGCTGGTCGCTTACGGTTTCGTGCCGATCGAGTTGAGCGGCCAGGAGGGGCGGATGGTGCATGGCGCCGACGAGCGCATCGCGATCACGTCGCTGCGCGGCGGTATCCAGCGGATGGTGGAACTGCTGCGCATCATGGGTGGCCAATGAGGTGGTCTTATGCTGCGCGCCGGAGTTGGATGTTCAACCGCCACTGACCCCATAGCCGCCGCCCGGGAGGCCACCGCGCAGGCGCTGGCGCAGGCCGGATTGCGCGCCGCCGACGGGGCAATCTGTTTCGCCAGCAGCAAACATTCCGCCTCGTTCCGGGCGCTGATGAGAACGGTCGCGGAACAGGCGCGCACGGCCCAGGTCGCGGGATGCAGCGCGAGCGGAGTAATTGCCGGCGGACGCGAAATCGAAAGCGGCCCCTCGCTGGCCGTGATGGCGGTCGGCGGCGGCATCCAGGCCCAGCGCTTCTTCGTGCCGGGACTCAAGGGCAGAGCGCGCGAGGCCGCCGCCGAAGTTGCCGCCGCGGTGCGTCCAAAGTTGGGGCCATCCAACCTGCTGTGCCTGTTTCCCGATTCGTACAATCTCGACCCGGAACCGTTCCTCGCCGCGATCGGGCGCGAATTGCCGCGCGTGGTCGTGGTCGGCGGCGGCGCAACCGAGGACGGCATGAGCGGCGAGACCTTCGCCCTATGCGGCGACGCGGTCAGCAGCAACGCGGTGGCGGGGATGCTGTTTTCGGGGGACTTCGATATTACCTCCGGCGCGTCGCTCGGATGCCGTCTGATCGGCGCGCCGCATCGCGTAACCGCCGCCCGCGCCAACGTTCTCATCGAACTGGACGGCAAGCCGGCGATGGAGGTGCTGAAGCAGACCATCGGACCGCTGGCCGGCGACCTGCGGCGGGCGGCGGCGATGGTTTACCTGGCGATGCCGCTGGATTCGCAGGCCGAGCGGCTCGAACATGGCCGCTATCTGATTCGCAACCTGATCGGCTTCGATGAAGCCAAGGGGCTGATCGGCACCGTGTACAGCCCGCAGGCGGGAGATTTGATCGGATTCGCCCTGCGCGACGAAGAAGGGGCGCGCGACAATCTGAAGCGGACGCTGGAAGCGATGCAGACCGAACTGCGCCATCGGGCGGCGTTCGGGCTGTATTTCGATTGCGTATCGCGCGGCAGCAATCTGTATACGATCGCCGAGCACGACAGCGCTTACCTTGCGCGTTACTTCACGGGCGTGCCGATTGTGGGCTTCTTTACCGGTTTCGAAATCGGTCCGATGGCAGCCGCAACCCGGCTCCTGCAATACTCCGGCGTTCTGGCGCTGGTATCGGGCCGTCCGGAATAGCGGGCGTAAGGCTTATTGCGACCAGCTCCGGCTGCCGCATTTGGTCCACCGCGTCCGCTCAGCGCGTCGCCCTGCGAAGCGGTGAACTGCGCGGATCAAGCCCCGGTTTTGCCGCGGCGGATTGCGAAACGCCCGTACCAATAGCCGAAAAAGTTGACGCATTCCAGTTGATGATAGAAGGCGAGCGGGCGGTTGCCGCGCGCGGCCGCCGCCGCCATCCGCACCAGATTTTTGATCAGTTTGTCAGGCCGGTTGCGGGTGCGGCCGCCGCCGACCGCGCTGCCCAAACCGAACGCGAAACTCTTGCGCCGCAAGTAGGCGCGCGTCATCCGCTCGGGTCCGATCAAGTGATGCACCACGGCGCGCCGGGCGATTCCTATCTTGCCGCCGCCGCTGATTATGCGATCGAACAACTCGGTATCCTCACCCGACATCGGATTGTCGCCGACCACGCCCAAATCTTCGCGAAACAGACCGTAGCGATCCAGGGCTGCGCGCCTGAAGCCGACGTTGGCGCTGAAGAATTGCGAGAGCTGCTCGGGCGGCGGCGGGGATTTCGGATGCACCGCGAGTTTGCCGTACACCTCCACCCCCAGCCAGCGCGGCGGCGCCGACTGCCATCGCGGCAGCACCAGCCCGCAGGCGCAATCAAGCGCGCGCCGCTCGATCTCCGCGGCCAGCTCGCAGGCCCAATCCGGTTCGACGATAACGTCGTCGTCGATAAAGAAGATCAGATCGCCGCGCGCTTCGCGGATCGCCCGATTGCGGGCAAAACTGGAACCCTGGCGCGATTCCACCACCCGCCGCGCCGCAAAGGGCGCCGCGCGCGCGAATGCCTCCACCACAGCCGGCGTCGAATCGCTAGAGTTGTTGTCGATCACGACGCATTCGATCTCAAGACCAGGTTCGAGTTTCAGATCGGCCAGCGAGCCCAGCGTCAAGGCCAGCGTCCGGGAGCGGTTATGGGTCGGAACGGCGACGGTGACCGTCATTTTCCGCGCCCCTTGACGTCCGCACCCGGGAGCGCGGCCGGATTGGTATCGGACATGCCGTATACGGCGCCGTGGAACTTGGGCGGCGAGGGATCCGCTTCGCTGAAGATCACACCGCTTACGCGCAACTGCGGCTTGTTGTCCTGCTGAATGTCGAACGGCGCCTTGAGAGCGATTCCGATATTTCGGGTCTCGCCCGGACCCAACGCAATCAGCGGCAGATTGAAATCGGTGAATTCAAGCGGCAGGGCCACCGGCGTATGCTTTTCGGCGTAGAGCAGGTTACCCGCCCGCCCGTAATAAGAGACCGTCACTTCGACTTGATCGAGTCGGCGCCCGCCTGAATTGACCAGTTGGCCGAAGATGCCCGGCGCCCCCGATTCCGACGGTTTGGCCTCGACGTTCCTGAGCATCAGGCTGGGCAGGTAGGACTTCGCCGCCGATGCGTCCGCGCGCGCCTGCTCCACGCGCGTCATCTCGGCTTTAAGCCGGAACGCGATTCCTCCGCTCGCGGTGAAATGCGCCTGCGCCAGCTGCTTGAGCATCTCGCCGTACAGCGACAGCGCCCTGTCGTAGTGGAATTCGTGATAGGCGGCGAGCGCCTGATCGTGAATCTGCTCCAGCCGCGCGCGCTGCTTGAAGCCCGCCAGCAGACGCCATTCGTCGCCCTCCAGCACCATCACGATCCGATCGTCGTAGGCAAGGAGCGGATAATTGCCGCGGGCCAGTTGCTGTTCCGCCCGGCGCTGCACGCTCTGCGGAGTGTCCCTGCGCTGGGCGAGCATCCGCTCCCACAGCGGCAGATTCGGGGTGATGACGCTGACCGGAACGATCGCTTCGGCGCCGCGCTGGACGGGTTGGCCGACGCGGTATTCGGTGGCGGCTTCGATCTGCGCGAACCATCTGCGTTCCACGTTCGGCGCCATCGGAATCTGCCCTAAAAATCCCTGGAGCGATCCGTAAACCAAATCGGCCTCAACCAGCATCCGGTAGCAGGTCTGATAGTCGGCGGACTTAAGCGCGCCCAGATAGATATACGCGGCGCTTTCCGCGGACGGCCCGGGCGGCGGCTGCTGCCCGCATCCCGCCAGCAGCACCATCGCCGCCATCCCGAGCACAGCTATATGCTGTCGCAGGGTCATGGCGAAGTTACGGCTGTAATCCCGAGTCGGCAATTCTGACGGCTCTCTGCGGGGCGATCGCGTCCGGATGAAGCCCCTATTGTGATGAGTTTATGCGCAGGATGGTAGTGCCTTGCCGCCCGCTACCGCGCTTCAGAACCCGAGTACCGCCGACGTGAACGCGGCGGCGTTGGCGGCGACCGCGTAGCGTTGCTCGACCCGTGCGCGTGCCTGTTCGCCCATCTCGCGGCGCATCGCGGGACTGGCTGCGAGCTGTCTTAATGCGGCGATCCATTGATCCTCATCGGCGGCCAGAAAGCCGGTCACGCCGTGCTCGATTATTTCGCTGTGCACACCTGCCGGGTTGGCAATCGCCGGCAGGCCGGCGGCGCCATATTGAAGCAGCTTGAGACCGCATTTGCCCCGGCTCCAGGCGTCGTCCGGAATCCAACTGATGCCAACATCCGCCTCTGCCAGATACGACGCTTCGCTGGTCTCCTGCCAGGGCGTGGCGATAACCGGCAATGGATCGAAGCGGGCGAAGCGATCGCAGATCAGACGCAGGCGCAGTCCGGGAATCGCGCGTGCCAGATTTGCCAGCAGCGGCCGCTGCAGCTCGAGCCCGGACAGCGTGCTGGAGGATCCGATCCAGACCAATTCAACGCCGTCGGGGCGCGGCTGCGTGCGGCGCGGCGGATATTTCTCGGGTTGGATGCAGGTTGGAATCACCCGCACCGCTTGAGCACGCGCGCCGCAGTTTAACGCGCATTGGCGAAGAAATTGGTTGCCGGCAATCACAGTGTCGGCGGCGCCGACAATCGCGGTGAAGCGCCGAATGCGCTGACGGCTGTGGAGGCCGCGCGGATGGTAGGAGTCGCGATAGAGCATCGCGTCGTCGAAGTCATAGATCAGCCGGCGCACCATACGGCGCAGGTATAGCAGTTCCGGAACCGCCAGCAGTTGGCGCTGCAGCAAAACCGCGTCAAAGCCGCGCAATCTGGTGAACAGGCGGATTCGCGCGAGCGCTCCGCGCGGTATCGTTTGGAGGGTCAAGGCGCATCCGGCGCGTTCCAGGCAGCCGGCGAACGCCTCAACACGATAGCGCGCGCTGACATGACCGGGAGCTTCGATCAGGGCGGCCAGTCGCATCTAGCGCGGTATCTGCTTCAGCTCCACCTTGTTGCCTTCGGGATCGAGGATGTAAATCGACCAACCCATGCCGCGGGCGCCATAGCGCGGCGCCGGACCTCCCACAGCCGGCACGCCATTATCGCGAAGGTAGCGCACCAGGATATCGAAATTTTCGATATCCACACCCAGGCAGAAATGATCGACGTTGGGAGCGTCCTGTGAGCGCTGGTCCGCGGGGAGCAAATCCACGATCGATTGCCCGGCGCGCAGCTGGATAAGCCCGATCTGTTCCAGCCTGCGCTCCTCAACCAGGCCCAGAACGCCCACGTAAAAGTCCAGTGCGCGCCGCTGATTGACGCATCGCAGCACCACGTGGTCGAGCTCTTCCACACGAAACGGCCTTCCCTTATCCTGAAGCATCAGACGACTTTAGCATCGCAACGCGCCCTTTTCAGCCGCGCGGCGGCCCGTGTGCGTCCTTGCTTGGACGCCTGCCTGCCCCGACAATCGGGGACTTGATGACCGCTTCAACCGCGCTGCCGCTTGCCATCTTCACCATCACTTATGTCGGACTGGCGTTGGGAAAGCTGCCGGTGGTGCGGGTCGACCGATGCGGGGTTGCGTTGATTGGAGCGGTCGCGATGGTAGTGAGCGGGAGTTTGGGCGAGGCCGCGGCGCTGCGCGCGGTCGATTTTCACACCCTCGCGCTGCTTCTGGGGATGATGATAATCGTCGCCAACCTGCGCCTGTCGGGGCTGTTTGGATGGCTGGCGGCGCGCATTTTCGGCCGCGCGCACAGCGGTTTTGCGCTGCTGGCCACCACCATTGCGTTATCCGGCGTGCTGGCCGCGTTCTTCGTCAATGACGTCATCTGCCTGGTGCTGGCGCCGGTCGTTATAGATGTCGCGGAGCAGGCGGGTTTGTCTTCGGTGCCGCTGCTGCTGGGCCTGGCCACCGCCAGCAACGTGGGCAGCGCGGCAACCATCACCGGCAATCCGCAGAACATGATCGTGGCCGGCTTTGCGCATCTGCGCTACATGGATTTCCTGATTCGGCTGGGTCCTGGAGCGCTCGCCGGTTTGGTCATCGATTATGCGATCATCGCGTGGCTGTACCGGCGGGACCTGCGCGGCCATCGCCGCCCCAACGCCGGCGCGCCCACCGGCACGGCCGAAGATCTCGACCGCAGCGCGGGAATCAGGGCCGCCATAATCACGGCCGGTACGCTGATCTGTTTCGCCTTGGGGTACCCTACCGAAATAGTGGCGCTGAGCGCGGCGGCGCTGATGCTGCTGGTGCAGAACGTCCGCCCCGACCTGGTTTATGCCGAGGTGGACTGGACGATGCTGCTGATGTTCGCGGGGCTGTTCGTGGTAGTCGGCGGCGCGGCGCAAACCGGTTTTCAGCGCGAGATAATAAGAACCGTCGGCGTGCGGCGCCTGACCCATCCGGCGACCCTGGCGGCCACGGTGGCCGTGCTCTCCAACCTGGTGAGCAATGTTCCTGCCGTGCTGCTGTTCCGTCCGTTGTTTCCGCTGCTCGGCAGTTCCCATCGCGTAGCCCTGCTGCTGGCCGGAGCGAGCACCTACGCCGGCAACCTGACGCTGCTGGGCTCGATTGCGAATCTGATCGTGGCCGAGAACGCGCGCCGCCGCGGCGTCGAGGTCCAATTCCGCGAGCATCTGCTGGTCGGCGTCCCGGTCACGGTGCTGACGATAGTGCTGGGCGTCGCACTGCTGCGATGAGCAGAAACCTAACAGACCAGCAGGGGCTGGAACTTGCGCGGCGGAAAGATCAAATCAATGCGCTCGGTCTCTTTAACCGCGTCCGACACCATGCGATCGATGTCCAGGCCCGATTCCGCGGCATCTACTTCGTCGGGGCGGGCGTGGGTTTCCGGATGGCGCGGGACAAAGAGAGTGCAGCAATCCTGGTCGGGGATGATCGACGTTTCGAAGGTGTCGAGGCGGCGCGCCTGCTCGACGATTTCGTTCTTGTCCATCCCAACCAGCGGACGCAGGACTGGGATTGGCGCGGCGCGCTCGATCACCTGCATGTTGTCCAGCGTCTGGGAGGCGACCTGACCCAGGCTCTCACCGGTGACCATCGCCTGCGCGCCGGTCTGGGCGGCAATCGCGCCCGCGATCCGCAGCATGAAGCGCCGGTAGAGCACCACGCGCAGCGGACGCCGCACGCGTGCCACGATCTCCCGCTGCAGCATCCCGAACGGCACCAGGAACAGATTGGCGCGCCCCTGATAGCGCGTCAGATGCGCGGCCAGATCGCGCACCTTGTCCTGGCTGGTGCGCGACAGCAGCGGATAGCTGTGGAAATGGATGAAATCCAGCCGCAGCCCGCGGCGCATCATCCGGTAGGCGGCCACCGGCGAGTCGATACCGCCGGACAGCAGCGCGGCGGCGCGGCCGCTGATGCCCACCGGCAGGCCGCCGGCGCCGGGATGTTTGCCGATTGAAACAAACGCCCGGTCAGTGAACAGCTCAAGATTGATGGTCAGCTCCGGACGCTCCAGATTGACTGCTATCCCCAGGGCCCGCTGGATCGCGCCGCCGATCTCGCGGTCGATTTCCATCGAATTCAGCGGAAAGTTCTTGTTCTCCCGCCGGGTGCGCACGGCGAAACTGCGGGCATTGGTCCCGTGCACGGCGGCCAGCGCCTGGTGCTCGATGGTTTTCAAATCCGGCGCGACGGCGCGGCTCAGGGTGAAATTCTGCAAGCCGAAAAGCAGGGCGCCGCGCTCAATTGCGACCGCGTCGGGCAGCTCATCGGGCAGTTCCACCAGCAGGCGCGGTCCCTCGCTGCGAACCGTTCCCAGCCGGTAATCGCCCATGAGGTCGAGCAGATTGCGCTTGAGCTGGGCGGTAAAGCGCCATCGGTTTTGGCCCTTGAGCGCGACCTCGTGGTAGCGTCCAATCAGGTATCGCATGACGAAAGCATCAGCATAGCCTGCGGCGCGCGTTGCGCATACCTTCTGAACCGGGCGATGGGCTGCTAGCATCAGGGCACTACGCCGATGCCATACGAGCAGATCGAAAAGCTGCGCAGGGGGCTGACGCCGCTGCATTCACCGGACAATGCGGACGGGGTTCGGGGCAAGGTTCGGGCCGCGGTTCTGGTACCGATCTTCGAACGCGACGGCGAACTCTACATCCTGTTCATCAAGCGGTCCAATACGGTCGCCACGCATCAGGGACAGGTCGCGTTTCCCGGCGGCCGCTCCGAACCCGAGGACCCCGACATCCTGACCACCGCTTTGCGCGAGGCTTACGAGGAAGTCGGGCTGGCGCCGGAATCGGTCGAAGTCCTGGGACGACTGACCTCGGCCGCCACCATGACCAGCAACTACATGGTGACGCCGTTTGTGGGCGTCATTGGGGTGCCGACCGATCTGCGGGCGGACGAGCATGAGGTGGCGGAAATCTTCAGCGTGCCGGTCGCGGCGCTCAAAGACCCCGCTTTTCGCGGCCGCTATGAGTGGAACCGCGGCGGATCGGTTCAGAGCTATCCCGCGATTCTGTACGGCGAACAGCCGATATGGGGGCTCACCTTGCGCATCACCGAGGAACTGCTGGAGCTGCTTTGAGGAAGGCCGATGCCCTCGCCGCTGCAGCATCTCAATCGCATCATCCGCGAGCAGCGGGTCGACGACTTCCCGACTCCCAATCGGGCGTTGGGCATGCGGCCGCTGGAGTTCGCTTCCGGCAGTTCGCGATGGTTGTGGGAGACGCAGCCGCAGGCGGCCATCAACCCGTTCGGGACGATTCAGGGCGGCTATCTGGCCATCTTCGTCGACCAGATCATGTCCACCGCGATTGGATCGGTGCTTGAGGAGGGCGAATGGGCAGTGACGGCGGAGCTCAAGTTGAGCTACCTGCGGGCGCTGGAACCGCAGCGCATCGAGGGGCGCGGACGGGTGATTCGGCGCACCCGCGGCGCCGCGTTCCTGGACGCCGAAGTGTCAGGCGCGGCCGGCGAAGTGGCCGTCGCCGCCACTTCCACCTGGATTATTTCCCGCAACCAGCGGTGACGGTTTGGGCCAACCCGGTTGACAATACTGCATGCCTTATCTTAGGCTTTAAAGTCTACCGTAAACTTCAAGGACACCTGTTTTCTCCGTAATCCTGTCATGTTTGAGACCCTGAGCGACCGCCTCGAAGGAGTTTTCAAGAAACTCAGAGGCCAGGGCCGCATCACCGAAAAGAACATTGAAGAGGCGGTGCGCGAAGTCCGCCTCGCGCTGCTCGAAGCCGACGTCAATATCAAGGTCGTCAAGGACTTCATCGAGCACGTCAAGCGCAAGGCGATGGGGCAGGAGGTTTTGCGCTCGCTCAGTCCCGAGCAGCATCTGATCCGGTTTGTCGCCGGCGAATTGCGCGAAGTGATGGGCGCCAACGCGCGCGAGCTGGACCTGAAGGTCAAGCCGCCGGCCAAGATCATGCTGGTCGGCTTGCAGGGTTCGGGCAAAACCACCTCGCTGGCTAAACTCGCGCGATGGCTCAAGCACGAACGCCGGCGCCGACCGCTGATGGCGTCGGTCGACGTCTATCGGCCGGCCGCGATGGAACAGTTGCGCGTGCTGGGCCGCCAGATCGACGTTCCCGTGGTGGAGAGCCACGAGCACCAGGACCCGGTTGAGATTGCGACCAACGCACTGGCGCGCGCCGACGTCGGCGGCTACGACGCGGTGCTGCTCGATACCGCCGGCCGGCTCCAGATCGACGAGGAGATGATGGAGGAGCTGGTGCGGCTGCAGACCGTGCTGCGGCCCCATCATGTGCTGCTGGTGGCCGACGCGATGACCGGTCAGGACGCGGTCAACGTCGCCCAGGGCTTCCACGACCGGCTCAAGCTCTCCGGGGTCATCCTGACCAAGCTGGATTCCGACGCGCGCGGCGGCGCCGCGTTGTCGGTGCGCGCGGTCACCGGCGCGCCGATCCTGTTCGCCGCCACCGGCGAGAAGCTCGACGCTTTCGACGTGTTCCATCCCGATCGCCTGGCCTCGCGCATCCTGGGCATGGGCGACGTGCTGACGCTGATCGAAAAGGCGCAGCAGACCTACGATCAGAAGCAGGCCAGGGAACTGGAGCGCAAGTTCAAGAAAAACGAGTTCACGCTGGAAGATTTTGCCCAACAGATGGCGGCGTTGCAGAAGATGGGCTCAATCGGCGACCTGCTCGGGATGATACCCGGATTCAAGAAAATCGCCAGTCAGGTTGACTCGGACCAGGCGCAGCAGGAGCTTTCCCGGATCAAGGCGATAATCGATTCGATGACTATCCAGGAACGGCGCAATCATCTTATTCTTAATGGATCGCGCCGGGCGCGGATCGCGGCGGGCAGCGGCACCTCGGTCCAGGAAGTCAACCGGTTCGTGAAACAGTTTGAGCAAACGCGTAAGATGATGAAAAAGGTGGCCAAGGCGGGGGGCGGGCGCGCGATGCTCCGCGGCTTCGGGCTTGGCGGCTAGAACACTGAAGGAGTAAAAATATAGATGGCGTTAGTGATCAGGTTGCGTCGCCAGGGGGCGCGCAAAAAGCCGTTCTTCCGCATCGTGGTTGCGGAGTCCTCCTCGCCCCGCGACGGACGTTGCGTGGCGCAAATCGGAACCTATGACCCTGCTTGCGATCCCCCCAAGGTCAACCTGCGCGCGGACCAGGTGGAGCGATGGCTTAAGGCGGGCGCGCGCCCCAGCACTACCGTGGCCAACCTGCTCGACCGGGCGCGCCACAGCGCCACAGCCTAGCAGGTGTTGGGAAGAAAATCTGGTTCCCTAAGCCGGCTCTCAACACCCGCATGAAAAACTGATTGCCTTCCCCGTTGCGTGCCCTGACGGAGAAGGGAGGCGCGGGCTGTGAAAATCCTGCTTCTACAGCCTGTATAGAATTTTCTGCTGGAGCCGACCCATGAAGGATCTAGTCCTGTTCCTGGCTAAGCACTTGGTAAATAATCCTGATGCGGTCGAGGTGAAGGAGACCCAGGGCGATACCGCCTCGGTGCTCGAACTGCGGGTGGCGAAGGAAGACCTTGGACGAATCATCGGCAAACAGGGCCGCACGGCCAAGTCGATCAGGACCATTCTCAATGCGGTTGCGTCGCGCACCAACCGCAAGGTGGTTCTCGAAATCATCGAAGAAAAATAACCTTGTGCGGCATAGCGGCAAGCGCGGCGGCGCGGTGGGGAACACCGCCGGCGCCGGCCCGCGGCCCGCTCCCGGCAATCCGTCGTGGCCGATCGGGAGCAGCTGAAAAGCCGCGGCCTGGTTGGCTTCGGCCGCATCGTCGGCGCCCACGGCCTGCGCGGCGCGCTGCGCGTGCGGCCCGATAATCCCGACTCCGAGATGGAAGGAATCCAACGCGTGTTCGTCGAATCCGCCGGCGCCCCGGTCGAGCGCCGCGTGCGCTCGTGCGCGCGCGCCGGACACGGATCGCTCAAACTGCAACTGGAGGGAATCCAGTCCATCGAGCAGGCCGAGGTGCTGCGCGGCGCCCAGCTTTACCTTGCCGTCAGCGATCTTCCGGCGGCCGCGGAGGGCGAGTTCTACTACTTCCAGGTGATTGGTCTGCCGGTGGAGACGGTGGAGGGCCGATGGCTGGGAAATATCGATGAGGTGTTCTTCAACGGCGCCCATGATGTCTGGGTGGTGAAGGGCGGCGGCGGCGAGATCCTGATCCCGGTCATAGATGACGTCGTGCGCAAGATCGATCTGGAACAGGGGCGTGTGGTTATCGACCCGATCCCCGGATTGCTGGATTAAACCAAAGAGTTGCCGGCACTGACCGGCACTGCCGCTGAATCAATGCAATTCCACGTCATCACCCTGTTCCCGGAAATGTTTACCTCGCCCTTCTCCGGCGGCATCATGGCGCGCGCCCTCAACAATGGCCTGGTTACAATCCAAACCCATAACCTGCGCGAACATGGGCTCGGCCGCTACCGGCAGGTGGATGACGAACCTTACGGCGGCGGCAGCGGCATGGTGATGCGTCCGGAACCCGTCGCCGCCGCCATCGACGCCGTGACCGCAAGGCATCCGGGGCTCTGGCGCGTGCTGCTCACGCCGCAGGGCGACGTCCTGCGCCAATCGCTCGCCGCGGAGCTGGCGCGGCGGGAGCCCGGACTGATGCTGGTTGCGGGGCGCTATGAGGGCGTGGACGAACGGGTGCGCGAACTGGTCGATCAGGAGATCTCGATCGGCGATTTCGTGCTGAGCGGCGGCGAGCTGGCCGCGATGGTCGTAATCGAGGCGGTGACGCGGCTGCTGCCGGGAGTATTGGGCAACCAGGCCTCGCTGGATGAGGAGTCGTTCGGTTCGGGGATGCTCGAGTATCCGCAATACACGCGGCCGGAGGTTTTTCGCGGGTCCGCGGTGCCGCCCATCCTGCTCAGCGGCGACCATGAGAAGATCCGGCGCTGGCGCCGGGAGCAGGCGCTGGAACGCACGCGCAGACGCCGTCCGGATCTGCTGGTGAAAAATCCGCGTGGCTGACCTGTTCATCGCGCTGATTCATCATCCGGTCCTGGACCGGCGCGGCAAAATCGTCGCCTCCGCGATTACCAGCCTGGATATTCACGATTTGGCGCGGTCGGCGCGAACCTATGAGGTCCGCGCGATGTTCGTCGCCCATCCGGTGCGGGAGTTGCGCGAATTCGCGGCCAGCGTGCGCGACCGCTGGATGGAGGGGTACGGGCGCCAGTTCGACTCCCTGCGCCGCGAAGCGTTGGAGCGCGTCGCCATTGTCTGCGACCTCGACGAAGCGATCGCCTCGATTAAGGGCATGTGCGGAACGGCGCCGCTGCTGGTCCATACCTCGGCGCGAACGCAGGGCGGCGTCAGCTACCGCAGTCTGCGCGCGGAGTTGGAGCGGGAAGGGCCGCCGTTTCTGGTCCTGTTCGGCACCGGATTCGGATTGGCGCCGGAGATTGCGCGGCGCGCCGACCGTATCCTCGCCCCGATTCTGGGAGCCGGCGACTACAATCATCTCTCGGTGCGCGCGGCCGCGTCGATCATTCTCGACCGTCTGCGCGGCCGCTGATTAAGCCGGCCTCAGGCCCGGCGCCGCGCGGCCTTATTGAGCGGCCGGCGGCGTTCGGCTAGATTTGCTTGTTCCCACGGCTCGATGCAGGTGGCTTCCATGAACAGCGTCATCAAGAAACTCGAAGATCAGAATATCAAGTCGGACATTCCCGCCTTCCGCGTTGGCGATACCGTGCGCATCCAGGTCAAGGTGGTGGAGGGCGAGAAGGAGCGCATCCAGGCCTTCGAGGGCGTTGTGATCAAGATGTCGCGCGCCGGCGCCCGCAGCACCTTCACCGTGCGCAAGGTTTCCTACGGTGTGGGCGTGGAGCGAATCTTTCCGCTGCATTCGGGCCGGATCGAACGCATCCAGGTGCTGACCCGCGGCCGCGTCCGCCGCGCCAAGCTCTACTACCTGCGCGGTCTCTCCGGCAAAGCCGCCAGAATCGGCACCAAGACGCAAAAAGTCATCCGCCCCGCTCCAACCCAACCCTGACGCGGCGGCCAGCGCCTGCGCTATAGGGTCGCGGCCCGGGAACGGCGGCGGGGAGACCGGGAGGGCCGGCGGGTGCGGGGGCGGGCGGCGCGCAATGTGGCCTGCTGCTCGAACAGCAGCAAGAGCTTCTTCAACGACCGGTTGAGCGCCATCAGTTCGCTTTGACCCAGCTTGCCCAGCACCAACTGGTCCGGCTGGCGGGGCGACAAGCGCCGCATCGCATGGTCCACCAGTTTGTGTCCCTTGGCCGTCAACTCGACCAGAACCGCTCTACGGTCCTGGAGATCGGGCCGGCGCTCGACCAGCCCGATCTGTTCGAGCCGGTCCAGTTGCCGGGTAAGCGTGGCGGCGGGCACGAAATATTCCTCCAGCAACTGCATCGGATTGAGGGCAAAGGGCGGACCCGACCGCCACAGCGCGCTGATCGCCATAAACTCCCTGGAGTTGAGCCCGCAGGAAGCCGCCAGGCGGGCGATGTGCGACTGTAAGTAGAAGGAAGCCCGCTGGATCCGGGCCGAGACCGCCATCGGCAGGGTGGAATAGCCGAAGTTCTTTTTTTCCCATTCCTCTTCCAGGCGATCCACGAAATCCTTCGATGCCCGATCATGCTTGCCCATAAAGTCCCCGAACCCCGCGCCGATATGAAATTGCTGCAGAAATTCACTAATATTCGTGCTGGTGGGCTGTTTCAACTTAACCCGGACCCGCGCCCGCTCTGTTCGATGCTTGACAGCCCCTTTGAAGTGAAGCTACCACTGCCGCATAGTATTTCCATTCGGAAGCTTTGTATATTCTTCCGCCTGAGGATTTTTTCATGCGCGACGCCGTGCTGCTCGAGGTGATAAAGAACGCTATGGCCACAATCGCCGAGGAGATCGGAATCGTGGCCGTGCGCAGCGCCTATTCCACCGCGGTCAAGGAGTCGGCCGATGCCAGCGCCGCGGTCTGCGACTGCGAGGGTCAGGTCATCGCGCAGTCGCTCGGCGCCCCCCTGATGCATCTGTCGAGTCTGCGCTGGTCGCCGCGCGAGCTGATGAAGGACTTTCCCCCGCATACGATGAAGGACGGCGACGTCTTTCTGTTCAACGATCAATTCCGCGGCGGCATCCATTCCAACGACATCATGGTGTTCAAGCCGGTGTTCAGCGCGGGACAGCCGCGCTTTCTGACCTCGGCTTTGATTCACGTCGCCGACCTCGGGGGCCTTTCCGCCGGCGGTCTGCCCGCCACCGCCACCGAGTACTTCCATGAGGGGCTGATGCTGCCGCCGGTGAAACTTTATGACGGCGGGCGGCTCAACGAGGACCTGGTCCGGATCATTTCGGCCAACAGCCGCACGCCGGAAAAAGTGATGGGAGACATCCGCTCGATGGTGGGCGGATGCAACGTCGGGGCGCGCCGGCTGGTGGAGTTGATTGACAAATACGGACTGGAGCAATTGCACGGCCTGGTGCGCGAACTGCTCGATTATACCGAGCGCCTGACGCGCGCCGAGATCGCCAAAATCCCTCCCGGCACCTACCGCGGTTCATACGTAATCGAGGACGACGGCGTGGTCCCAGACAAGACCTATACCGTGCGCGTGGCGGTGACGGTAAACGGTTCGGATTGCCATTTCGATTTCACCGGCACCGATCGGCAGGCGCGCGGCGCGATCAACGCCGCGTTCTCGCAGGCGCTCTCGGGCGTGGTGTACGCGCTGCGATGCTTTCTGGATCCGGCCATCCCCATGAACGAAGGATGCTTCCGGCCGCTGACCTTCACCATGCCGCCGGGCACGATGGTCAATCCCACGCCGCCGGCGGCGTGCAACGCGCGGATGGCCACGGTGCAGGCGGTGATCGACGCTATCTTCCAGGCGCTCTCGCAGGCGGTGCCCGACCGCGCTTTGGCCGCGTCGGGCAACGTCCACGTCTACACCATGAACGGCGCCGACCGCAGCGCCGGCCGCATCTGGAGCTACATGGACCCGGTGATCGGTTCGCTGGGCGCGCGCTCGGTCAAAGACGGGCTCGACGGGATGCCCATAAGCCTGTTCGGCGGCGCCGATCGGCCCAGCGTCGAGGCGTACGAGATCGAATATCCGGTCCGGTTCAATCGCTTTCGCCTGTGGACCGATTCGGGCGGTGCGGGCAAATGGCGCGGCGGTCTGGGACTGCATCGCGAGGTGACCGCGCTTGAAGATGCCGAAGTGACCGTGCGCGCCGCCGATCGATGCGTCATTCCGCCGCCCGGAATCATGGGCGGCAAGCCGGCCAAGGGCGGCGGATGGGTAATCAATCTCGGCACCGACCGACAAATCGACTTGCCCAGCAAGAAAACCAATCAGCCGCTGCACGCGGGCGACACGCTCAGCATGTTCATTTCCGGCGGCGGCGGTTTCGGCGATCCGATGGACCGCGCTCCCGAGCTGGTGGCGGCCGACGTCGCGGCGGGCGCGGTATCGATCGAAGCGGCGGCCCGCGACTACGGCGTGATCGTCAATCCGGTCAGCTTCGAGGTCGACACCGCCGCCACGCATAAACTCAGGGCGCAACGCCGCCGCAATCCGTGACCGGCGGCCCTGCCGCGTCGAGGATTTATTACTGCTCCCGATACAGTGGAGGACCCGGCCTGATGGCCAAGGCAAGCTATTTCGTTGGAGTCGATATCGGTGGAACCTTCACCGACGTGGTGGTGGCCGAGGCGGCAACTCATCGGCTGTACACGGCCAAAACCCTGACTACTCCCGATCATCCGGCGCAGGCGGTTATTGCCGCGATGCGCCAGGCGTTGGACGCGGCGCAGGCAACGCCGGCCGAAGTCCAGCGCGTCGTGCATGCCACCACGCTTGCGACCAATCTGATCCTGGAGCGCAAAGGCTCCAAGGTGGCCTACATCACCACCAAAGGCTTCGGCGACATGTTCGTAATCGGCAAGGAACGGATTGTCGGCGCCGATCGGTATAACGTGATGATCGAAAAGTCGCCGCCGCTGGTTAGCCGGCGCCTTACGCTGGAAGTCGAGGAACGCATGGACCGGCGCGGCCAGGTCGTAACTCCGCTTGACCAGCGCGCGGCGGCGCAGGGGCTGGCGCGGCTGGCGCGCGAAGGCCCCGACGCCGTCGCCGTATGCTTTTTCCATTCCTACGCCAATCCCGCGCACGAGCGCGCGATGGCCGATCTGGTGCGCAGGCATCTGCCGAACGTGTACGTGGCGCTGTCGTCCGAAATCTGGCCGGAGTTCCGCGAATTCGAGCGCGCCTCCACCACGGTAATGTCGGCCTACGTGGGGCCGACGATTTCCGGCTACGTGCATGCGCTTGACGCCGAGCTGCGCAAAATGGGTCTGAAGGGCTCGTTCGAGATTATGCAGTCAAGCGGCGGTGTGATGGCGGCCGAGGCGGTGGCGCGCAAACCGATCCATAGCGTCGAGTCGGGGCCGGCGGCGGGAGTAATCGCGGCTACTCATCTGGGTAAACTGTGTAATCAGCCCAATATCATTTCGTTCGACATGGGCGGCACCACGGCCAAGGCCGGACTGATTCGCCATGGCAAGCCGAGCATCACCAACGATTTCCGCGTCGGCAGCCATCTTAGTTCGGGAATCCGGGCGGGCGGCTATCCGATAAAAATTCCGGTGATCGATTTGGCGGAAGTCGGCGCCGGCGGCGGCAGCATCGCCTGGGTCGACGCCGGCGGCGCGCTGCAGGTCGGTCCTTCCAGCGCCGGCGCCGCCCCCGGACCCGCCTGCTATGGCTTCGGCGGGGAGCAGCCCACCGTCACCGACGCCAACCTGCTGCTGGGTTACCTGGACGCGGATTATTTTTTGGGCGGCCGCATGCGGATCTATCCTGACCGCAGTCTGGCGGCGATTGCGCCGCTGGCGAAAAAGCTCGGCCTGGAGCCGCTGCAGGTGGCCCGGGGTATCTATGAAATCGCCAATACGCACATGGGCTCCGCGGTCCGAGTGGTTACCATCCAGCGCGGCATCGACCCGCGTGAATTCGCGGTGATGGCGTTTGGCGGCGCCGGACCCGTGCATGCGGTCAAAGTCGCCGAACAGTTCGAGATTCCCAACGTGATCGTTCCGGTGTCGCCGGGACTGGCGTCGGCTTTGGGGCTGCTGGTCTCGGACATGGCCGAGGATTACGTCGCGACCATGCTGATGGACGGGCGCGAAGCCGACGTCGCGCGCATCGCGCAGTTGCTGGGCGAGTTGGAGCAAAACGCTCGCGCCGCGCTGCGCGCGCAGGGCGTGGCCGATTCCAACATCGTGGTGCAGCGGCTGATCGACGTCCGCTTCAAGCACCAGTCGCATGAGCTGTCGGTGCCGATTCCCGCCGGTCCGGTCAGCGAGGCCACGGTGAAGGCCGCGGAGGAAGGCTTCCGCAGCCTGTATCATGAACTCTACGGAGTGTTGCCCAACGATCCCTGCCAGTTCGTCAATTTCCGCGTGCGCGCGAGCGGAGTGGTGCCGAAGCCCGAACTGAGCCGCGCCGCCCCCGGCGACGGCAATCCGCGCCGCGCGCTTCGGGGCGTGCGCAAGGCCTATTTCGCCGAAGCGGGCGGCTTTATCGATACTGAAATTTACGATCGGACCCGTCTGCGCGCCGCCGACCAGCTGACCGGCCCCGCAATCCTGGAAGAACCCGACTCCACCACCGTGTGCCCGCCCGGCTATGCAACGAAGGTTGACGAGTATCTGAACCTGCACATCTACAGGAAGTAGATAACTGCGGCGCCGCGCGGTGCGGCTGCTGTCATCCCGGCCGCCGCGGCCTCAGGCCGCGGATGAACTCGACGATCGCGGCGGCGGTGTCTTCGGGGTTGTCCAGCGGTACGTGATGATACGCGCGCGGGATTTCCTTCAGCACCGAGCCCCTGATCTTGCGCCTGAGCCATCGGGCGCGCCGCGCGCTCAGCAGATCGCTTTGGGCACCGCGCAGGATCAACGTCGGCACCTTGACCGCGCTGACCCGCGGCAGTTTGACCTGCGCCGTCTCGCGCCATCCGCGGGTCTGGGGATCGAAGCAGAACGCCCACTTACCGTTGGGCAACTGCACCGCGCTCTTGATTGCCAGTTCGGCCAGTCCTTCTTTGGTCAGGCAGGTGCCCTCGGGATGCAGGCGGAAGCGGCGGATGATGTCCTGCGATGACGGCAGTTCCGGCCGCGGACGCGCCCGGGCCCGATGGCGCCATCGCCATTGCAGCTTGCGCCACAGGGGCGGCGGCCCGCCGCGGCTGTCCACCACCACCAGACCTTCGAGCAGTTCCGGATGGCGGGCGGCGGTCCACATCGCCACCGCGCCGCCCATCGAATGCGCCGCCAGTATGACCGGCGCGCCCGCGAATCGGAGAAACGACTCCACATCTTCGAGATAACCGGCCGGTCCGTAATGCGGCGGCACCGCCCATTGGCTGTGGCCGTGGCCGCGAAAGTCCAGCGCCAGCACGCGCCCTTGCGATGTCAGCCGCGGCGCGGTCGAGTCCCACCAATGGACGTTGGCTGAACCGCCGTGGATGAGGACGATGGTGCCTTTGGCCGGGTCGCCGCCCCAATCCAAATAATGCATCTTCAAGCCGTTGAGAGTGACGAAGCTGCTGGTCGGCTCCGCCGCCGCGCTCGCCGCTGGATCCTGTCGTGCCATCGCCGGGGAATTGTATGGGGATTGGCGCAATCAGACTACTTCCGCCTCCGAGCCATTGCACTGGGAAGCGCTGTGGCCGGACCCGCAGACAGCCTCACCGCGGTAAAAGCATGGCCGTCGGCCGGATATCGGTACCGCCCAAGCGCGCCCGTCGTTGTCCCGGCGCTGCACCAGAGCGCCGCGGCCCGGGAACTCGCCGTGCGGGGTTGGGCGCAGCCGCATCAGCGATGCGTCTGCCGGTCCACGCCGGTTGAAGCACTGGCGCCTTGATCCAAATCCACTGTGCGCATATTGAAGAAATTCAGAACCGGCAGTGCCGCGATTGGAACGGCTGCGCGGCGCGTTGCGTCCGCGGCCGGTTGAGATTTCAAGGACTGGTCCGCCCGCGATGAAATTGAACTGGCGCGGTCGATTTGCGTTTGGCGTTCGCGGCCGATGAATTTTCGGATGAGCATAATGCGCTCCCGGCGCGCCCGCCGCTGGCTGGCGGTGCTGGTGCTGGCGGCGGTCTGCGCGCTTCCCGGCCTGATTTCCGCCCAGGATGACGACGCCAGTCCCACGCCGATGGCAACGCCGGAAATGATGATGCTGCCCTCGGTGGGGATCTTCCCCTATCCCGGCTATGGCCCGGCGCCGCTAGTGGTTGGCTTTATTCCGCAGATCCACGATCCGGCGGGCAGCGAAGTCGTCGGGTACAAATGGAATTTCGGCGATGGACACGTCGCCACCACGCCTCCGCTCGTCACCTACAACACCTACACCAACCCCGGCGTATATGTGGCCTCGCTGACCATCACCACGGCCGACGGCCGCTCCGCCACCGGTTTCGCCAGCGTTACAGTGAAGGCGCCGGGAGGTTGAGCGTAAGCAGATGACCCGGGCGCGCGATTGCAAACCGCCCCGCTTTGCCGCCGCCATCGCGATACTGCTTGCTTGCCCGATGCTGGGCTGCGCCGGGAGCGAAGTGGCGGAGATGAAACGGCAAATCGATCAACAAAAGGCGCAGATTGAAGCGCAAAGACGGGAGATCGATCAAATGCGGGCCCAGCAGCAGCAGCAGGCGGCCAGCTACCGTCTGCCGCCGCCCGGCAGCTGCGATGACGCCGTCATGCGGCGGGCGCTGGCGCACGGCGACGACCAGTACGCCGGCGGCCAATACGCCATCGCATTGGGCTACTACCAGGACGCCGAGAAAGCCTGCCCCGGCCGGCCGCAGCCCGAACTGAGCCTGGCGCGGGTTTACGAGGCGATGGGCAATCGCGCCGAAGCCCGCCGCCATTATCAGCGCGCGCTCGACGCCGCCCCAGCCGGCACCAGCGTCGCCGACCAGGCGCGCCGCGGCGTCAACCGCCTGAACTCCGGCCTCTAGTTGATTACCCTTCGCGCCAGCGCCCTCGCTTGTCCAAAAGACTTCCCCCATGCTATCGAACAGCACAGTTCCAAGGCCGCACAGGAAGGTCAGGTAAATGGATTTCGGCTTTAGCAAAGAGCAGGAGATGCTGCGCGAGAGCGCGCGCTCGCTGCTGGAAAAGGAATGCCCCTCTACCGTGGTCCGCAAGCTGATGGAAGACGAAACCGGCTACTCGCCCGAGTTCTGGAAGAAAATGGCGGAACTCGGATGGCTCGGATTGATCGTTCCCGAAGCTTACGGCGGCGCCGGGCTGAATTACATCGACCTGGTCGTGGTGCTCGAAGAGATGGGCAAGGTGGTGCTGCCTTCGCCTTTTGTCTGGACGGTCCTGTTCGGCGAAGCGATCGCGCGCGCCGGCAGCGACGCGATTAAACACAAGCTGCTGCCCAAGCAGGCCGCCGGCGAGCTGATCGGCACGCTGGCCTACCTGGAGCCCTCAGGCAACTGGGACCCGGCCGCGATTACCATGACGGCCAAAAAAAACGGGCAGGGCTTTACCCTCGACGGTATCAAGCTCTATGTCAATGACGGCCACGTCGCCGATTATCTGCTGGTGGCGGCGCGCACCGGCGGCGAAGGGCTGGACGGTATCACGCTGTTCGCGATCGATCGCACCCGCGCCGGCATCACCGTCAACAAGCTCAAGACCATGGACCAGACGCGCAAGCTGGCCGAAGTGGTATTTGCCAACGTCAAGGCCGGTGCGGAAGACGTCGTGGGCGAGGTTGGCAAGGGCGGCAAGACGCTGAACGAGGTAATCGATCGCGGCAAAGTGGCGCTGTCCGCCGAGATGGTGGGCGGGGCGCAAAAAGTGCTCGACATGTCGGTCGATTACGCCAAGGTGCGCGAGCAGTTCGGCCGCCCGATCGGCAGCTTCCAGGCGATTCAGCATAAATGCGCCAATATGCTGATCGACGTGGAGAACGCGCGCTCGGTGGCCTATTACGCCGCCTGGGCGGTGAGCAACGAAGTCCCGGACGCGTCGCTGGCCGCGGCCACCGCCAAAGCCGCCGCGTCGGACAGCTACCGGCGGGTGGCGGGCGAAGGTATCCAGGTGCACGGCGGCATCGGCTTTACCTGGGAGCACGACATGCACCTTTACTTCAAGCGCGCGAAGTCGACCGAATTCACCTTCGGCGACGCCACCTTCAACCGCGAACTGGTGGCCCAGCTGTTCGGCCTTTAGCAGCGTACGGATCAGAAGGTGGTTGACCGGAGCTTTATCGGGCTTCGCAGCCGCACCTTCAGCATGCCGATCGAATGGGGCAAGGTGCGGGAGTTCGCCCGCGCCATCAAGGACCCTAACCCGGCCTATCTCGACCCCGATTTCGCCCGGCGCGTGCATGGCGGTATTCCGATCCCGCCCACTTTTCTGATGACCAGCATGGCGTGGGAGATTCCGGAGTGGGAATCGGGCAAGGTGGTGCAGCTGGACTACGGCAACGGCGTCCACGGCGAGCAGGAATTCGAACTGCTCAAGCCGATCTTCGTCGGCGACGTCCTGAGCTGGACCGAGCGCATCGCGGATATTCATGAGAAGGCGGGCGCGCGCGGCGGGATGATGAAGTTCGCCATCATCGAGGGTAACTACTTCAATCAGCGCGGCGATCAGGTCGCGATCTCGCGCAGCGTACTGATCGAGTTTCCGCCCAGGACGCAGGCGCAGTAATCCCGGATGGCAGCCGCAATCAAATATGACGATGTCCGGGTGGGCGACGAGCTGCCGCGCCTTGTTATCGGTCCGCTGACCCGCCAGGACATCGTGCAGTACGCGGGGGCGGCGTGGGACTTCTCCCCGCTTCATTACGATCAGCCCTTCGTCGAGGCCGCCGGTCTGCCCAACGTCGTGGTGATGGGTATGTTGACGGCCGGGATGGCGTCGCGATGCGTGACTGATTACGCCGGCGCCGGCCAGGTCCGCCGCTACAAGGTGCGCTTCATGGCCAGGATTTATCCCGGCGATATCATCACTTGCGGGGGCAGGATCACGGGCAAGCTGGAGGAGAACGGAGAGCCAATGGTCGACGGCGAGCTTACCGTCACCAATCAGAAGGGCGAGGTCGCGCTGAGCGGGTCTTTCCGGGCGGTGGTCGGCCTGGCGCGGCCGGGCTGTTGACGCCCGCGCGCATCAAGATTTGCGCGCTGCCCGGTTTGGCAATTATCGTTTAGTTAGACGAGGCGCCGCTGCCGCGGTCGGCCTCGCGCGCAGAATTGCACATGACAGCAGAACAAAAACGCTACGTTGTTATCCATGGTCATTTTTATCAGCCGCCGCGGGAAAGCCCGTGGACCGGACTGATATCTCCGGAGCCCAGCGCCGCTCCCTTTCCCAACTGGAACGAGCGGATTCTCAGCGAATGCTACGCCGCCAACGTCCGCGCCCATACGATGGATGGGCCGGTAGTGCGAATCAGCAACAACTACCAATGGCTCAGCTTTGACTTCGGTCCCACCCTGATGGCGTGGCTGGCGCGGCACGGCGCTTCGGTTTGCCGGTCGATCGTGCGCGCCGACGCGGTCAGTGCCGAGCGCAACGGCGGGTACGGCAACGCCATCGCGCAGTCGTTCAACCATTCCATCCTGCCCCTGCTCTCAGCCGCGGATAAGGAGGTCCAGATTGCCTGGGGCGTCGAGGATTTCAAATTCCGCTTCGGACGCCCACCCCAGGGCATGTGGCTGCCCGAATGCGCCGCCGACGCGGCCACGCTGGAAGCGGTGGCGCGCGCCGGGATCAAGTTCGTTATTCTGGCGCCGTGGCAGGGCGAGTTCCGTCCCTCATCCGGCGCCGGCAATTCCTGCGGACCTTTCATGTGGCGCCGCGGCGATTTGAGCCTCGGCGTGTTCCGATTCGATTCCGATCTGGCCGGTTTCATTTCCTTCGGCGACGCGCTGACCGACGGCGCGCGCCTGGCCAACTCGATCATCGATCGCGCCCTGTCCCATCCGCCGGGCTCGGTCACTCTGATCGCCACTGACGGCGAAACCTTCGGCCATCATAAGAAAGCCGGAGCGGCGGAGTTGGCGCGCGCGCTGACCATGATCGCGGCCCATGAAGAGCTGGAGATCACCAACTGCGCGCGCGTGATGAGTTTGGGCATCGAGGCGGGCGAATTCGAAATCAACGCGCCCAGCGCCTGGAGCTGCCAGCATGGCGTGGAGCGATGGCGCTCGGATTGCGGATGCCGCCTGGCGCCCGACAGCAGTCAGCATTGGCGCCTGCCGCTGCGCGAAACGGTTGAGTTCGTCAAGCGGCATGTCGATTCGCTTTACGCCAACCTGGCCGGCGAGACGGTGGCCGAGCCGATGCATACGCTTAAGCAATCGATTCGCATCGCGATCGATCCCAATCCGGCCGTGACCGAAGACTTTCTGGTCCGGCACGCGCTGACCGAGGAATCCGCGCGCAACCGGATGATGGCGCTGTTCGAGATGCAGCGCGCGGCGCATGCCGCGTTTACCAGTTGCGGATGGTTCTTCGACGACTTCGGCGGCCTGGAAGGGCGCATCGTGCTGCGCTGGGCCGCGCGCGCGGTCGAATTGGCCGCCTGGTACGCTCCCACCATCGAGCCCGAAGTTCTCGACCGTCTGCGTTCGATCCATTCCAACCGGCGCGAGATCGCCGACGCCGCCACCCTTTATCTGAGCCTCAAGACGCGCGAGGCGCGCGGGAGGATCTAAAGCGATGCCTAACGACCACAGTATCGATATCGAATCCGTGCTTCAGGAAGAGCGCAAGTTTCCGCCCAGCGCGGAGTTCAGCCGCCGCGCCCACATCAAGAGCATGGCCGAGTACGAGGCGCTGTATCGGCGCGCGGCCGAGGATCCGGAAGGATTCTGGAAGGAATGCGCCAGCGAGTTGTTCTGGTTCAAGCCCTTCAGCAAGGTGCTCGACTGGAATTTTCCGTGGGTCAAATGGTTCGTGGGCGGCGAGTTGAACGCCTCCTACAACTGCATCGACCGCCATCTGGCCGGACCCCGCCGCAACAAGGCCGCCATCATCTGGGAGGGCGAACCGGGCGACTCGCGCGTGCTCACCTACCAGATGCTGGCCGGCGAGGTCGCGCGCTGCGCCAACGGGCTGCGCAGCCTCGGCGTCAAGGCCGGCGATTTGGTCACCATCTACCTGCCGATGGTGCCGGAGGCGGTGATTGCGATGCTGGCCTGCGCGCGCATCGGCGCCACCCATTCGGTGGTCTTCGGCGGTTTTTCCGCCGACGCGCTGCGCGATCGCATCAACGACGCCGAGGCCAAGGTCTGCATCACGGCGGACGGCGGATGGCGCCGCGGCCAGATTGTCGAACTCAAGCGCAGCACCGATGAAGCGCTGAAGCAAACCCCGTCAATTCAGAAATGCGTGGTGCTCAAGCGCTGCGGCAATCGCGTCGAAATGCGGCCGGGGCGCGACCTATGGTGGGACGAACTGATGGGACCGCAGAAGACCGTCTGCGACCCGGTCTCGGTCGATTCGGAGCATCCGCTCTACACCCTGTACACTTCCGGCACCACCGGCAAGCCCAAAGGCGTCGTGCATTCAACCGCCGGCTACCTGCTGCATACGCTGATGACCATGAAGTGGGTCTTCGACATCAAGGACGAAGACGTTTTCTGGTGCACCGCGGATATCGGCTGGGTTACCGGTCACAGCTACACCGTGTACGGACCGCTGGCGGCAGGCGCGACCGCGGTGATATACGAGGGCGCGCCGAATGCTCCCGAGAACGACCGTTTCTGGCAGATTATCGAAAAATATCGGGTCAACATTTTCTACACCGCGCCGACCGCCATCCGCACCTTTATCAAATGGGGCGAAGAGTGGGTCAAAAAGCATGACCTCTCCAGCCTGCGGCTGCTCGGTTCGGTCGGCGAGCCAATCAATCCCGAAGCCTGGATGTGGTACCACAAGGTCATCGGACGCGAGAAGTGTCCGATTGTCGATACCTGGTGGCAGACCGAAACCGGCGGCATCCTGATTAGTCCGATTCCCGGCGCGACTCCCACCAAGCCCGGGTCGGCGACGCGTCCGCTGCCCGGAATCGCGGCTGAAGTCGTCACCCGCGAGGGCAGCGCGGTGGCACCCAACCAGGGCGGCTTTCTGGTGATCAAGCGGCCCTGGCCCGGGATGCTGCGCACGATTTTCCATGACCCCGATCGCTACAAGCATCAATACTTCGAGCAGATCCCCGGCGTTTACACCACCGGCGACGGCGCGCGCTGCGATGACGACGGCTACTTCTGGATCATGGGCCGGGTTGACGACGTGATTAACGTATCGGGGCATCGGCTGGGCACCATGGAAGTCGAAAGCGCTTTGGTATCGCATCCGGCGGTGGCCGAAGCCGCCGCTGTCGGCAGGCCGGACGAACTCAAGGGTCAGGCGCTGATGTGCTTCGTGACGCTGGAGGGACGGCGCAAGGGCGACGACCGGCTGCGCGAGGAGCTGCGCAATCACGTGGCCCGGGAGATCGGCGCCTTCGCCAAGCCCGATACGATTCGCTTCACCGACGCGCTGCCCAAGACCCGCAGCGGCAAGATCATGCGCCGCCTGCTGCGTCAGATCGCGGCCGGCGACCAGACCCTGGGCGACACCACCACGCTGGAGGATCTGTCCGTGCTCTCGCGCCTGCGCGAGGACGAAGAGTAGGCGCGCCGCATCCGATGACCGGAGAACGGAAGCGTTGGTTGCTGCTCGCCGTTCTGTTCCTCAGCAACTTCTTCGTGATCGGATCCAGTTCCGCCATCACCGGGGTCTTCCTGATGCCGCTGGTGAAACATTTCGGATGGAGCCGGACGCTGACCGCGTCGCTCACGATGCTGATTGCGGTAACCGGCGCGGCGGCGGGTCCGGTGACCGGCCGCCTGATGGATTCGCTGGCGGCGCACAAAGTGATGGCGGTCGGCGTGGCGATTACGGCGGCGGCGCTGATTGCGGCGGGACGCGCCGATTCCTTCGCCGCGATGGCTGCCGCGCATGTGATGATCGGCGTCGGCACCGCGGCTTCCACCATCATTCCAGTATCGCTGGTGACGGCCAACTGGTTCGGCGCGCGCCGCGGCGTCGCACTGGGTATCGCGATGTCGGGGATGTCGCTGGGGACCGCCGCGATGGCGTCGTGGGCCAGCTATCTGATCGCCGCCGCCGGCTGGCGCCAGGCTTATACCATTCTCGCGCTCCCGCTGCTGCTGGTGGTGCTTCCCATCGTCGTGCTGGTCGTGCGCACCCGCCCCGCGTCTCCCGCGCATACCAGCGCCAATCGCGAGGCGGACTGCGTTGCGGGGCTCAAGCGGAGCCAGGCGCTGCGCGGACGCTCGTTCTGGCTGATCGGGATGACTTACTTCGCCTACCTGGCCGGCGTCGGTCTCGGCGTGGTGCATTTCGTCCCCTACCTGATCGGTCTGGGAATGACGCCGCGGCGCGCGGCGGGAGTGTTCAGTATCGCGATGGTGGTCAGCACGCTGGGCAAGCCGGCCATGGGAATCGTGGCCGACCGCGTCGGCTCGCGTCCCGCCCTGGGCGCCGCCGTGTTTTCCCTGTGCGCCGCGTTCCTGCTGCTCACCCAGGCCGGGCATCCGATCCTGATCGTGCCGCTGGTGCTCTTCTATGGTATCGGCGTGGGCGCGCCGGTGGCGTTGGTGCCGATGCTGGCGGCGGAGTCGTTCGGACTGAGGAGTTTCGGCACGCTGACCGGTTTGATCGGAATTTTCGGAATGCTGGGAACGGCGACCGGTCCGATGTTCGCGGGCCGGATCTTCGACGTCAGCGGCGGCTATGTGCCGGCCTTTATCCTGATGAGCGGCGTTCTGTTCGCCGCCGCCATGCTCCCCTTCGGATGCCTGCCTTTCACCGCAACGTCCTCCGCGGGCCGCGCCCTGGCGCACCAAGCGCCTTCATAGCCAAACTTAACGGCCATCGACCGCATCCGTGTGGCCCGCCGCACCGTTCTCGGTGGTCGTGTTGCAGGAACTGCAAGGAAATTCGGTCCTCAAAACCGGCGGAGGCTGGCGGATGCCGGCCCGCGCGGGCGCGATCAGGGCGCTGAATTCCTGATGCCATGCTTGTCCAGTTTGTAGGACAGGTCGCTGCGGGTGAGGCCCAGGCGGCGCGCGGCTTCCGCCTGCACCCATCGCGCGGCGCGCAGCGAGCGCAGGATCAAAGCCTTTTCGAGATTGGTGAGAAAGCGGCGCAAATCGAGCGATTCGGGTATTGCGGCGGCCAGTTCGTCCAGGCCGGCGCCGTCGGCCCCGCCCCCGATCGCGGCGGCGCTGAAACGGCCCGCGACCCTGACCGGAAAATTGATCGCCGTGATTTCCTGGCCGGTGGACAGTATGCAGGCGCGCTCGATCAGGTTCTTAAGCTCCCTTACATTGCCCGGGAAATCGTAGCTGAGCAGCAGCTTGATCGCGTCTTCGCCAATCGTACGCCGGGGGATTTTCAAATCGCGCGCCGCCTGGGCCAGAAATAACTGGCAAAGCTGGGGGATGTCGTCGCGGCGTTCGCGCAACGGCGGTACTCGCAGCGGCACCACCGCGACGCGATAATAAAGGTCCTCGCGGAACAGCCCGCTGCGCACGCGTTGTTCCAAATCGCGGTTGGTTGCGGCCAGCAATCTTACTTCCACCCGCCGCGGCCTAGTCGAGCCCAGCCGCGTCACCAAACCGTCGCTCAGCACGCGCAGCAACTTGGCCTGCGCCGCCATCGACATCTCGCCGACCTCGTCGAGAAAGAGCGTGCCTCCGTTGGCGGCTTCGAACAGGCCCTCGCGCGCGCGGTCTGCGCCGGTAAAGGCGCCGCGTTCATGGCCGAACAGCTCGCTTTCCAGCAGCGTGTCGGGAAACGACGCGCAGTTGACGGCGACGAACGGATGGGGCGCGAAGGGGCTGCTGCGATGAATCGCGCGGGCAACCAGCTCTTTGCCGCTGCCGGTCTCGCCGATGATCAGCACGGTGGCATTGGTGGGCGCCACCCGCGCGATCTGCTTGCGCAGTTCGCGAATGGCCGGGCTGCGGCCGACGATCTCCGCCGACCCTTCCAAACGCACCAGGGTATCGCGCAGCCGCTCATTCTCGCGCAGCAACTGCGTGTGCTCGATCGCGCGCCGCGTGGCGGCCAGCACCACTTCGGGCAGGAACGGCTTGGTGATGAAATCGAAGGCGCCGCGGCGCATGCTTTCCACCGCCAGCTCGACGGTGGCGAACGCGGTCAGGAACACCACCGAGAGCGTCGGATCGCTGCTGCGCGCGAAGGCCAGAACATCCAGCCCCTCGCCGTCTTTCATCTTCTGATCCGAGATAACCGCGTCGAGATTTTCCTCCGCGATCGCGCGCCGCGCCTCCGCCACGCCCGCGGCCTGAATTATTTCGTGCCGGTCACGGCGCAGGTTCAACGCCAGAATGTGGCGCATGTTGGCTTCATCGTCGACTACGAGCACTTTGCTCACGATGCTGATTCCCTTCCTGGTCCGCGCGCGCTGTGCTGCGGGATTTCGATCGCAAAACAAACCCGGCCCGGTTGATTGACGCTCAGGGTCAGGTCGCCGCCGTGCGCGCGCGCGATATTGCGCGCGATCGCCAGGCCCAGCCCGGTGCCGTGCGGCTTGGTGGTGAAGAACGGCTCGAAGATCCGCGCGGTTGTCCCGGCCGGGATCGGACCGGCCGGATCGATCACCTGGAAGCTGATAGCGCCGGTGGGCCGGCGTTCGGCTTGCAGCACGACGGTCTGGCCCGGCTGGCAGGCGTCGAGCGCGTTCATCGCCATATTCAAGAGCGCCTGCTGCAGTTGCGAGACGTCGAAATCCGCCTCCAACTCGGCGGCCGCCTGGATCTCGATCCCAACGCCGCCGTTGTCCGGATGCGCCCGCGCGATGCCCGCCACATACTCGAGCGTCTCCAGTACGTTGGCCCGCTCGAGGGCGATCTCGCGGGCGCGCGCGTAAGTGAGAAAATCGCTGGTCAGCCGTTCCAGCCGGCCCGCCTCGCTCGACGCGATCTCGAACAGCCGCTGGCGGTCCGCTTCGGTCTGCCCGTTGTATCTGGCGGTAACCAGCGAGCTGGTGATCATGGCGATGGGATTGCGGATTTCATGCGCGATCGCGCTGGCCAGGCGTCCCACCGCGGCGAGCTTTTCCTCGGCCATCAGCCGCTCGCGCGTGCGCGCCAGTTCCTCCAGGTTATGCTTGAGGCGCGCTTCACGATCGCGCAGGCTGTTCACCAGCAGCCAGACCACGATCGCAACCAGCGCATAGATCAGCGAGCCGGCGGCGGCTTCGGCCCATTCGTCGGCGTCCATCGGAAAGGCGCCGAGAAAATTCAGGAAAATCGACACCAGCAAAACGCCGGCGGTGCCGCCAAGGTCCAACCAGATCGCCGCCTGCAGCACGGGAACGATCATCAGGACGTAAAACTCGTTGTCGCGGCCCCACATCAGAAGCGACAGCAGTCCCACCAGCACGCTGTTGAGCGCGATCGACGACCACGACAGTTCCTTAAGCCGCCGGTGAGCTTTGGGATCGCAGGCATAGAACCTGAGCAGCAGTATCGCGTCGATAACGAAGCCGGCCATCAGCACGGCCGCGACGCCCGAACCCAGCGCCACCTCCCGGCCCGCGCCCATCGCCAGGTAAGTGCCAAGGAAAATCGTAATCAACACCAGACTCAGCGCGGTGCACATCAGACCCTGATGCCGCAGCGAGCCGGATTCGGGCGGCGTGTACTGCCGCATCAGCCGGCCGGCGTGCGCGCGCAGGGACTGGATGGGTCCGGGCGATGTATGGGCTTGTGGCATGGAAACGGGCGGTCGTTCAAAAGTTTGAACCAAACTGTTCTAAAGTTTCAACACCGCCCGGAAAAATAGACGAGTTCGCCGCGATTCCGTTGGCAATCTAATTGCTCACAAGGAAACGGCTGGGTGCGCCCGCGCCGCGGCTCTGTCCTGGTGCGGGCGGGCGGCCCAAGCCACCGATGTTCGCAGTCACCGATGAAGGGAGCGGTTATTGGGAGAATGGCTTCGTTGTTGGCGGCAAAAACACAAGAAAATGCTTATGAGCAGTATGTAAATCCGCAATGGGTCAGGCTGCTGGACGTTCTCGGCATGAACGTCCGCTACGTAAAATGCGCCGGCTCGGAGTTGTTCACCGACGACGGCCGCCGCATCCTGGATTTCATCTCCGGCTACTGCGTTCACAACATCGGACACAATCATCCCGCAGTGATCGCCGCGCTCAAGCGCGAGATGGACGGTCTGGGTCCCGCGATGCTGCAGAGCCATGTGCCGGATTTGGCCGGCGAACTGGCGCGCCGGTTATGCGCGCGCGCCGGCGGCAGGCTGACCAGGGCGTTTTTCGGCAGCTCCGGCAGCGAGGGCGTCGATACCGCGATCAAATTCGCGCGCGCCCATACCGGGCGCGCCGGCATCCTCTTCGCTGACGGCGGCTTTCACGGATTGACCTGCGGTCCGATGTCGCTGATGTCCAATCCCTTCTGGACCCGCGGCTTTGGTCCGTTTCTGCCCGATACCGAGGGAGTTGCCTTCGGCAATCTCGAAGCCTTGGCGCCAAAGCTCGCGAGCAGGCGCTTTGCCGCTTTCATCCTCGAACCGGTGCAGGCGGAAAGCGGTATCATGGTGCCCGCCGCCGATTATCTCAAAAACGCGGCCGCGCTGTGCGCGCGCTCTGGCACGCTGCTGGTCCTGGATGAAGTGCAGACCGGAATGTATCGCAGCGGGCCGTTTCTGGCCGCCCATCACTTCGGCGTCGAACCCGACATGGTGGTGATGGCAAAGGCGCTCAGCGGCGGGCTGATTCCGTCGGGCGCCGTGCTGATGTCCGAGGCGATTTGCAATTCGGTTTACAGCTCGCTGCAGCGCTCCGTCATCCACACCTCGACCTACAGCGAGAACAGCCTCGCGATGCGCGCGGGACTGGCCACATTGGAAGTGCTGGAGGACGAGTCTTTGGGCGCCAAAGCGTCCGAGTTGGGCGAATATCTGCGCCAGACCCTGAGGGAGCGCCTGGCCAAATACGAGATGGTCGCCGACATTCGCGGCCTTGGCCTGCTGTCGGGGATCCAGTTCCAGCCGCCGCGCAGCTTGCGCCGGCGGCTGGCGTTTGAAGCTTTCAGCCGGATTCATCCCGCGATGTTCGGACAGGTGCTGGTGATGCGGCTGTTTCGCGACGGCGCAATCCTGAGCCAGATCTGCGGCAACAATTTCATGGTTTTGAAAGTGGCGCCGCCCCTGGTGGTGACACAGACCCAGCTTGACGAGTTCATCGCCGCCCTGCAACGCGTCGTCGAGCTGATGCATGCCTCGGCCGGTTACTGGTCAGAAGCGCTGGGAATGGCGCGGCGGGTGCTCAATGCCATCTGAAACCGCACGGATTGCCGCGGTGGCCAGCGCCCTACCCCGCTATCGCTACCCCCAGCGCGCGATTACCGCGGCCTTGAAGAATCATTGGCACGACCGCTTGACCCGGCCGGCGCTGCTTGATCGTCTGCACGAAAACTCCCGCGTCAGGTATCGCTACATGGCGTATCCGTTGGAGCGCTATGAGCGGTTCAACACCTTCGGCGAGACCAACGCGGCGTGGCTCCAGGCCGCGCAGGAGCTGGGGCAGAAGGCGCTGGAGGCAGCACTTAGGCGCGCCGGACTCCAGTGCGCCGAACTCGACGCCCTGTTTGTTCTGTCCGTCACCGGCATCGCCAGTCCTTCGCTGGATGCGCGGTTGATCAATCGGATGGAGCTGCGGCCCGACATCAAGCGCACGCCGATGTTCGGCGTCGGATGCGCCGGCGGAGCGGTGGGTCTGACCCGCGCCGCCGATTATACCCTGGCCTATCCCGAACAGACCGCGGCGGTGCTGACGGTGGAACTCTGCTCGCTGACGATTCAGAAAAGCGATCTTTCGGTGGCCAACCTGATTTCGACCGGTTTGTTCGGGGACGGCGCGGTGGCGGCGATTCTGACCGGGTCGCGGCGCCGCGCCTCCGGACCGCGGGTGCTGGCGACGCGCTCGGTGTTCTATCCCGGCACCGAGGACATCATGGGCTGGGAGATTAGCGAGCACGGGTTCCGGATCGTGCTGTCGCCGCGGCTGCCCGAACTGATCCGTTGCCGGCTGGCGCACGACCTCGACGCGTTTTTGGCCGGCCACAACCTCAAACGCGGCGATATCGGGTCGTGGGTTATCCATACCGGCGGACCCAAGGTGCTGGAGGCCATTGCCGACGCGCTGGGGCTGCACGACGGAGAACTGGAGCTGTCGTGGCGATGCCTGGCGCGATGCGGCAATCTGTCCTCCGCCTCAGTTTTACTGGTGCTCGAGGACCTGACCGCGAACCATCGCCCGCAGGAGGGCACGCGCGGCGTGATCCTCGCCATGGGCCCGGGATTTTGTTCGGAGATGCTTCTGATTAAGTGGTGAGTCTCTATGGCTGAGTAGCCGGCATTAGGGGCGCCATAAGACGAGCGGAGGCGTCATGAGCAGGTTTTATACTGCCCTGATGTTCGCGTTGGGCATGGTTATTTGTGTCGGCGGCAAGGCGGCCGGCGCGCCGGCCGTGGGCAATGAGTTGGTTTCCGACTTCAAATACACCGTCAACAACGCCGCCGAGGACGCCATCGACGTCGCCACCGCGCCGCTCCATCTCGGCGAGGCAGTTCCAATTCTCACCTCGCCCCGCTTTTATCTGGTGCTGGGCGGAGCGGGCGCGTTGTGGGGCGGATCGTACGCGCTGGACCAGACCATGAAGAGCCATCTGCGCGCGATGTCCACCGCGGACGCGGACCTGCTCCAGAACCTGAGTTACGCTTCAGTGAGCGCGGCGACGGCGTTGATGTACGGATGGGGCCTTTACAGCGGCGATGCCCGTGCGCGCCAGTATGCGATCACGGCAGGGGAGGGCGCGGGCATCGCCACGCTGATCGATATCGGCATCAAGGCCGGCTTCGGCCGCCTGCGTCCCAGCCAATCCTCCAGCCATACACAGTTCTTCCATGGCGGCCAGTCCTTCGTGTCGGGCGACGTGACGCCGATGTTCGCGCTGGCGGCGGGCGTAAGCGAATACTTCGACAATCGATGGTACGCGGCGGTGCCGGCCTACTCGATGGCGCTGCTCGACGGCTTCGGCCGCATGGGCAACAACGCGCATTGGTTCTCCGACGTGGTCGGGGCGGCGCTGCTCGGTGTGGGAACGACGGAATTGCTCCTGTATATGCATCGGCAGCACCAGGAGAATCCCAGGCGTTTCAAAATCTTCGCGGTGTCGGCGCCGCCGCTCAGTCCACATGCGGCGCAGGAGGCGATTCCGGAGGGTCTGGGGGTGGCGTTCAACTGGTAGAAGCGGCGGCGGACGCCCAGCTTGAGGAAAGCCGGCGGAAGTGTTATGTTGACTTTCGTGGAAGTGGGCGCGTGCCCACTTTTTTATTGTTCCAGGCCGCTCCCTGTTGGCGCGGAGGGAATCGGCAACGGCGCTGCGACATGGTTTTACAGCTTCATCCGGTGGCCAGCAGGGTTATGGAATTGTTGGAGCCGCATATTGAACGCCAGGGCTTCGAGCTGGTCTCGGTGGAGTACAAGGGCGGCGCGCGCGGCGGTCTGCTGCGCCTGTTCGTTGACCGGCCTGGCGGTGGAATCGCGCTGGATGAACTGGAGGGGCTGAGCCGCGTGGTGGGCGATCTGCTGGACGTTTACGATCCGGTGGAAGGGCGCTACACGCTGGAGGTCTCCTCCCCGGGTATTAACCGGCCGCTGACCAAGCTGACTCATTTCGAGCAGCATCGGGGGCGGCGCGTGCGCATCCGCACGCATCATGCGCACGAGGGACAGAAATCGTTCGTCGGGGTTTTGGCGGAAGTCAGTCCGTCCGGGATCGAACTGGATGACGAGATCAGCCAACGCCGGCTGGCGCTGGGCTTTGATGAGATCAAGGAGGCCAATTACGAGCATCAGTTTTGATCAAGGCGCCGGCGGATTGGCGCGGGGAATTCCCGGCTGAATTTTTCACATAAGGGCGCTGAAGTGATTACTACCACTGCTTTGGCACATTGGCCGGTTCAGCGTCGCGTTACAGGGCGCGCGAAGGCGCGCGCGAGGAGGCCAAATGCAGCTCGATCTTAACCGGGTCATTGAACAGGTATCCAAGGAAAAAGGCATCGACAAGGCAATCGTGATCAAAGCGGTGGAGGAGATGATGCATTCCGCCGCCAAGCGCACGTTCGGGCCCGACCGCAGAATCGAGTCGCGTTTCAACCAGGAATTGGGCGAGATCGAGCTGTTCGAAATCAAAACCGTGGTGGAAAATCCCGCCGACCTGTCCGAGATTTCGCTCGCCGACTCCCATTCCAGGTACGACCCCGACGCCGAGATCGGCGACGAAATCCTGCTCAAACTCGACACCGCCACGATGGGCCGTATCGCCGCCCAGGCCGCCAAGCAGAACCTCATCCAGCATATCCGCGACGCCGAGCGCAAACAGATTTACAGCGAGTTCAAGGATCGCAAGAACGAGATCGTCTCGGGAATCGTGCAGCGCTTCGAGCGCAAGAACATGATCGTCAATCTCGGCCGCACCGAGGCGATTTTGCCCGAAAAGGAACAGATTCCGCACGAGCGCTACCGCCAGGGCGACCGCATCCGCGCCCTGATCGCCGAAGTCGACCTGTCGGAGAAGGGGCTTTCGATCGTGCTCTCGCGCACCTCCAACGACTTCCTGCGCAAGCTGTTCGAACAGGAAGTGCCGGAGATTTACGAAGGAATCGTGGAGATTCGCCAATGCGCCCGCGAACCCGGCGGCCGCGCCAAAGTCGCCGTCTACTCCAACGATTCCGATGTCGATCCGGTCGGCGCGTGCGTCGGGATGAAGGGCACCCGCGTGCAATCCGTGGTGCAGGAACTGCGCGGCGAGAAAATCGATATCGTACCGTGGACCGAGGATCAGGCCGAACTCGTATGCCGCGCACTGGCGCCGGCCAAGGTCTCCAAGGTGATCATCGACGAGGACGAACATGCGATGGAGGTGATCGTCCCCGACGATCAGCTTTCGCTGGCCATCGGCAAGCGCGGCCAGAACGTCCGCCTGGCTCATCGGCTGACCGGATGGAAACTCGACGTCCGCAGCGAGGCCGAAGCCGAAGAAGAGGCGCGGGCTGCCCGCGCCTCGCTCAACGCGATCCCCGGCGTCGGCGATATCAACGCCGAGCTGCTCTACCAGTGGGGTTTCCGTTCCGCCGAGCAGCTCGCGGATACCGAAGAAGAAGCGCTGGAGATCGACGGTATCAGCCCGGAGCGCGCGCGCCAGTTGATTGCCGCCGCTCAGGCTCATGTGACGAACAAAAAGCGGCTGGCGGAAGAGGCCGCGGCGGCGGCCCAGGCGGCCGCGGCCGCCGCCGAAGCCAGCCACGACCCGGTTTCGGACCAGGGTGCGGAAGAAAAAAGCAGCGAAGCCGAATCATAAGCCGCCGCGCACCTGCATGGGATGCCGCCAGGTCGATTTCCAGCATACGATGGTGCGGCTGGCGGCGCTGCCCGACGCGGTGGCGATTGATTTCAAACGCAGACTCGGCGGCCGCGGCGGCTACCTTCATCTGCGCCGCGAATGTCTGGAGCTGTTCCTCAAGGCGAAGACGGGCAGGTTCAAATCGTTGGGACGCAGTCTGGATCGCTCCGAGCGCGTCAATCTGGTAAACATGCTGGCAGAACAGCTAGCTACAAACGCAGAGCTTTAATACAATAGGGCGGATGGCTCGTAAACGCATAAAAACACTGGCTCATGAATGGAACGTTCCCGTCGCGGACGTGATCCATAGCTGCGAACGCCTGCGATTAACTCACGGGCGGCTGGATTCGAGCCTGCTCACCACCGAGGAGGCCGAACGCGTAAAGGCCGACCTCGAGGAACAGGCCAATCGCGCGGCCATCCTGCGGCATGAGGTGGTGTTGGAAACAACTTCGGGCAAGGTGGTCGAAAAGCGGCTCAATGAAGGCATAATGCGCCGCCGCCACGCCGAGCCTGAGCCGGCTCAGCCCGAACCGTTGCCGCCGGCCGGCGAGCCATTCGTTTTCGAAGCTGAACCCGAGCGCCAGGACGATTTCGTCGCACCGTTTCTGGAAGCGCAGCCGGCCCCTGAACCTGAGGTTCCGATCGTCCTTGAAGCCGAACCATTGCCACCGCCCCCGCTTGAACCCGAGCCGCAGCCCGCAACCGCGGAACAGGTTTCGCCCGCCGACGGCCGCCAGCCGTCCACTGAAGTGAGCGCGCAGACAAGCGTTGCGCCCCATCAACCCGCGACGGAAGCCCGGATCGAAACCGCGGCGGTGAAACCCGCCCCGGGCCCGCAGGCTGAGCCGGTCAAGCCCTCCGCGCCGATTGAGACCGCGCCGCCGCGCCCGGCGGCCGCAAACGAGGCGGCGCCGCAGGCGCGTGTGCGTCCCGCGCACGAAACCGAAGCGCCGCGTCCGGTTGGCGGCCCGGCGCCGTCCAGAACAACCGTCATCGAGCGCCGTCCCGGCCCGGCTGGAGCGGCAGGAGCCAATCGCGAAGCGCCCCGCACTACCCGTCCGCCGGGCAGTCCGACTGTGATCAGCCTTACGCGCGGACACGCGACTGCGCCCTCGCTGGACGATCAGCAGCAGGGGCCCAAGGTGCTGGGCAAGATCGACCTGCGCAAGCCGGCGGCCCGCCCCGCTTCGGCCGCGCCCGCGCGTCCCACCGGAGCGCTGGCGCGTCCTGCCGCGGGCGCCGCCCGTCCGGGTGGTCCGCCCCGTCCGGGGCGTCCCGGCGCGGGACCGATGGAAGCGCCGCCGATGCCGCCGTTGGGTGCGCAGACTCCGGCCAAGCCGGGCGCGCGTCCGATCAAGAAAAAGCGGGTGGTCAAAAAAGAAGGCGGCGACCTGCTGACCGAACGCGAGATGCGCGGCGCGCGTTTTCCCAAAAAACGCCGCGCGCTGCCCGGCAAGGAGCAGAAGAAAACCGAAATCACCACGCCCAAAGCGTCCAAGCGCGTGGTGCGAATTTCAGAAGGCGTCACCGTCGCCGACCTTGCCCGCAATATGGGCGTCAAGGCGGCCGAAGTAATCAAGAAGCTGATGGTGCTGGGCGTGATGTCCACCGTCAACCAGGTGCTCGACGTGGACACCGCCACGCTGGTCGCAAGCGAGTTCGGCTACAACGTGGAGAACGTGGCCTTCGACGTTGAGGCCGCGATTGAGGCCAGCGGCGAAGAGGCGGCCAACGGCGAACTGGTCCCGCGGCCTCCGGTGGTCACGGTCATGGGCCACGTCGATCACGGCAAAACCTCGCTGCTCGACGCTATCCGCCACAGCAACGTTACCGAAGAGGAGTTCGGCGGTATCACGCAGCATATCGGCGCCTACACCGTGGACGTCGACGGGCGGCGGATCACGTTTGTCGATACGCCCGGCCACGAGGCGTTCACCGCGATGCGCGCGCGCGGCGCCAAGGTCACCGACATCGTTATCCTGGTGGTCGCCGCGGACGAGGGCGTAATGCCGCAGACGGTCGAGGCGCTCAACCATGCCCGCGCCGCCAAGGTTCCGATCATCGTCGCAATCAACAAGATCGACCGCCCCGAAGCCAATCTCGACCGCGTCAAGCAGCAGCTCTCCGAGCATGGTCTGATTCCGGAAGATTACGGCGGCGACACGATCACGGTGGGGGTATCGGCGCGCACGCGCGAAGGTCTGGACCGGCTGCTGGAGATGGTCCTGCTGCAGGCGGAAATCCTCGACCTCAAGGCCAATCCGTCGCGGCTGGCGCGCGGTACGGTTATCGAATCGCAGCTCGATCGCGGCCGCGGCGCCGTCGCTACGGTCCTGGTCCAGGACGGCACGCTGCATCAGGGCGACGCGTTTGTCGCCGGCACGGTGTACGGACGCGTGCGTGCGATGCTGAACCATCTGGGACAGCGCGTGACCGAAGCCGGCCCCGCGACGCCGGTGGAAATTTTCGGGCTGTCGGGCGTGCCCGATCCGGGCACCATGCTGGTGGCGGTCGCCGACGAGTCCAAAGGCCGCCAGGTCGCCGAATTCCGTCAAGCCAAGGAGCGCGAAGGCGAACTGCAGAAGACCAGCCGCGTTTCGCTCGAGGATCTGAGCGAGCGGATGCGCGCGGGCGAGGTCAAGGAACTCAAGGTTATCGTCAAGGGCGACGTGCAGGGCTCGGTCGAGGCGTTGTCGGCCTACCTGCGGCGCCTGTCCACGGCCGAGGTTAAGGTCGAGGTGATTCACGCCTCGGCGGGCGGAATCTCGGAGACCGACGTGTCGCTGGCGGCCGCGTCGGGCGCGATTATCATCGGCTTCAACGTGCGCCCGGAGCCCAAGGCCTCGTCGCTGGCGGAAGCCGAAAGCGTCGATATCCGGCTTTACACCGTCATCTACGACGCCATCAACGAGATGCGCGAGGCGATGGAGGGGATGCTGGCGCCGACCTATCGCGAAAAGACGCTGGGCCGCGCCGAAGTGCGCCAGGTGTTCAACGTCTCCGGCGGCACGATTGCCGGTTCGATGGTGCAGGACGGCAAAATCACGCGCGGCTCGCGCGTGCGCCTGGTGCGCGACAGCCGCGTGGTGTGGGAAGGCAAGGTCGGTTCGCTGCGCCGCTTCAAGGACGACGTGCGCGAAGTCCAGTCGGGCTACGAATGCGGTATCGGCCTGGAGAACTACGGCGACGTCAAACCGGGCGATATCATCGAGGCGTTCGAGCTCGAAGCGGTTTCGCGCAAGCTGGGCATGCCGACGCCCGAGCCGATGGCCGCCTCGATGGCCGCCGAAAAGCAGCTCTAACGGCTGCGCGCGGGATCGACCCGCTGATGCCGCCCGGCGCGCCGATCGGTCAGCCCTACCCCGCTTCGGTTATCACCTGTGCGTGGTTGAAGAACGCCACCAGCAGCACGCCGCCCAGCGTGTTGCCGATCAGAGTCGGAACCAGGAAATCGCCGAGAAGCCGGCTCCATGACAGCGCGCCGATCGCGACCAGATAAAAGGTTTCGACCGCGCCCGCCACGATATGCGGCAGCCCGCCCAGCGAGATCAGATAGGTCATGACGATGATTATCGCCGGCCGCGACGAGTCGCCCCCGGGCAGCATCCAGACCATCGCGGCGATCAGCCATCCGGCGAAGATCGCGCGCACCAACATGGTCATGAAGCCGCCGCTGATAACCGCCGCGCCAATTTCGTGGAACGCGGCGGCTATCTCCGGTCTAAACACATCGGTTTGGGCCAGCGTCAGTGCGAACAGGAAGCCGCCGACCAGATTGCCCGCCAGCACGATGCTCCACAGCCGCAGCACCTGCACGAACGTACGCGCGTCGCGGCGCGTGAGCAAAGGCAGGATCACCGTCAGGGTATTTTCGGTGTAAAGCTGCTGACGGCCCAAAATCGTCGCCAGAAAGCCCACGCTGTAGCCCAGACCGGTGATCAGCGGACGCCATGGACGGTCCGGCAGGTGCCCGCGCAGCAGTCCGGTCGCGACCAGCGAGAAACCCATCGAAAGACCGGCGGCCAATCCCGACCATGCCAAAGCGATTGGCGGCCGCGACAATTCCCCTTCCCCTTCGGCCCGAATCGCCTCATGGATGACGGCTGCCCGCAGCGCGGTGCGCTCCCGCGCCATGTGCTTTTCGGACTCGGACAGTTCTACCGCGGAGCCGTCTCCCGAAGCCTTGACCTCCATCGCGCCACCTCTGAACCAGCTTATCAGGCGGGCGGGGGAAGGTGCCGCAATAATTTCGCGCGGACCGCGGCGCGGCACCGATTCAGGCTGCACGCAGGTTGAATATGAAAATAGCCGGCACGGCTTTCCGAATCGGAGAGAGCCTGTTTCCGGGACTTTTTCGCGCGTGCGATGGACTGGTGTGAGAGGTGAACGGCGCCGTTGGTCGGCAGGAAAAGGCAACGCCGGAATTTTCGATAATCAGTTCGCGATGGGTTGCCGGGAAGTTGTTCTGCCCCTGGGTTACGGTTGAGGTGACCAGTTGGTCAGTGATCGGCGGCGACGCCAGCCCCCCGGCTGCACGGCGCAACTCCTTTTTTCGCGCCGCTCAACTCCCGATCGAATCCATCGTGGATTTACGCAGCCAGCGTTCGATTACTGATTTCTGGAATCGCCAGTCGCTGCCGATTTTAAACGCCGGGATTTGTCCCCGCTTCAGCAGGCGGTAAATGGTGCTCGGATGGCAGCGCAGATATCGCGCCAGCATGGACACCGTCCAGATCTCGTTGCCAGCGGTCGCGTGCTCGGAAGTTCGGCTGGACCCTATTTTACTCCTGTCGTAACGCATCTGTTGTTCCCTAAATGCTCTCGGCTTGGACTAAATTCGGAGAGCTATACTAAAGAATACACCCCTTAGTTACCTTCGCAAATAGCCTCTCGTTTCATCTTTTCATATTAGCTTTTACATAGCTCTGACTTATTATTTAGACCGGCCGGCGGAGCAAAATATTCAGTCCGCGGAAGACTCCGTGGACCTGCGGTTCAAAGCGCCAAAAACCGGCGCCTGAACCGCTTGCCGTTCAACCTGACGACCGCCGGATAGGGCAGCGCCAGTTGTCTTGCGGAAGGCGGTTGTATCCTGCACTTGATGCAGGTTTATTGCTGCACTTGCAGACGATTGATTACCAGATCCAGCCCGAACATATACCACGCGTCCATCTCGGCCATTTCTCTGTCCGCGATGCTGCTGACGCATCCCTCCAGCACCGCGACGCGATTGCGTATGATTACTCGAATCGCGTCAGCGTTGAGCAGCGGATCCTTCTCCAGCACCTGGCGCAGCGCGTCGGTGATATCGCTGTCCGTGAGCTCCTGCGGCGGAACCACTTCGATTGTATTGATCACGTCGCGGGTACCCGGAACCCACCACGCCAGCGCGCCCGCGAGCAGCTTGTGCGAGACACTGTTCACTCGTCCGTCAATGGTTGCGATACCGTCCTGGACGGCCAGTTCGATCTGGTCCGCCGCGCCGTCAAGTTGACGCAGCGTAATCCGGCGGCCGTCCGCTTCCCCTGAAATCGAGCAGTTTCCCAACGCCGGTTCAGCCGCCAAACTGGCGCAGATGTGATCGCGGATTTCGCCGTCGCCCATACGGCGCGCCGGCGCGACGTGCAGGCGGTCGACGATCCCGGTGACGCCCGGGGTGGAGGCGGCCACTTCCAGCGCAATCTTCTTGGCGGCTATGCTGTGGGCCTCGCCCTCCAGGATCACTGTGCCGTCCGCGTCCTCATCGATGGCCAGGCGGAATCGATGCAGGTTGACGCGGGGCTCATGCTCCAGCGCGGCCCGCACCTGAGATACCAGATTATGCTGAACTTCCCCGGTCATAACTCCACTCCGTGGCAACCGATATGGCGCCGCGGATTCCACCGCGTTGCGCCTTGCTAAGGTGATGAACCGTCGGGCGCGATGCGCCCGCGGATTGCTTTCAGAGCAGATTCCGTGCCTCAAATTTTCGCGGCGTTAAGAACAATTTTATGCGGTAAGACCGCTGCATTAAGCACGAGCGTTTACTTTTGGGATGGTCTGATTGCCCGGCTCCCCGGCTCAAGCCGTCAAGCATCAATTTTCCGGCTGACCCGCGCGCTCAGTGGAGACCGTACTTATCGATCGTGGCGTACAGCTTTTTGCGCGATATGCGCAGCAATTTGGCCGCCCTCGCCTTGTTGCCCTCCGACGATGCCAGCGCGCGGGCGACCAGGTCGCGCTCGACCTCGGCGAAGGTCGGTACGCCGGATTTACCGGGTTCCTTGCCCCCATATCCAGCTTCTGGCGTTACCCGGCCGGAGATCGCCGCGGGCAGGTCTGCCAGGGTTATCAACGGACCGCGCGCAAAGGTAAATGCGCCCTCGATGGCGTTGGACAGCTCGCGCACGTTGCCCGGCCATTCATAGCGGCTCATCTCCGCCAGGGCGGCGGGTTCGATTCCGCTCATCGGCGCCGCCCGCCTGAATTGCTCGTTGAACAGATTGATAAAGTGCTCCACCAGCATCGGGATGTCTTCGCGGCGATCGCGCAGCGGCGGCAGGCGGATGACATTGGCCTGCAGCCGATAGTAGAGGTCTTCGCGCAACTGGCCGCTGCGCATGGCGTCGCGCGGTTCACAGTTGGTGCTGGCGATAAGTTTTACGTCGATCGGCACTTCCACGCTGGAGCCGACCGGACGCACGGTACGTTCCTGCAGGGCGCGCAGCAACTTGGTCTGCGTCTGCGGCGCCATCTCGGTTATTTCGTCCAGGAAAATGGTGCCGCCCTCGGCCGAGCGGAACAGCCCCAGATGATCGGCGAGCGCGCCGCTGAACGCGCCCCGTTTGTAGCCGAACAACTCGCTTTCAATCAGGTCGCGCGGAATCGCCGCGCAGTTCAGGGCGATGAACGGGGCGAAGGGCGCCGCGGAACATTCATGGATGGCGCGCGCCGCCAACTCCTTGCCGGTCCCGGTTTCTCCCACAATCAGGATGGTGCCGCGGGTGGCCGCCGCCGCCTCGATGCGTTCATAAACCGCCCGCATCGCCGCGCTGGCTCCTATCAGACCGTGGAAGCGGGTTCGTTCCCGATCCGGCAGCCGCGACGCTTCTCGCTCCAGGTCGCGGATGCGCGCGTTGGCCACCGCCTGCGTGGACCGGAAGTACGCGTCCGCCAGCACGATCATGCGGCAATGGCTCAGCTTGTCGAAGGCCAGATAGGTCTTGCCGGTGGCTGGAGGAAAGGCGGGGAAAACCCGCGTCGCGCTTTCCTCGAACAGATGCATCGAGACGATAATTTCGGCAAAAGGTACGCGCCGTTCGGCCAATTCCTCTCCCACCCTGCGCACATCCGCGATGAACCGCTCGATGTCTTTGGCGCGCAGGTCGCCGATCGTCGCGCTCAGGTCGCGCGAGAAAATCTCCATGAATTCGCGCTCCGGCAGCGAGCGCGCATCGCCGAAATGCAGCAGGTAGAGGCGATGCCAATGCTCAAGCACCTCGATGCGCCGCTTCAGAACCGCGTCGAGGATCGGCGCAAGCGCGTCAAGCTCGTAATCCCATAACAGGTGGAAGTAGGACGGCACGGCGGTGGACCGATCGATTTCCATGGCTTCCTTCCTCCGGCCGCGGCGTCGGGCCAAAATCCGTCGGTTCCCAACCGCGCATTCTCCCTCGGCAACCGCGCCGGCTGCGCCCGTCAGCCCCGCGGCGTATTCCGGCTGGTGCGCTTTTCCAGGCGGCTGCGCTTGAAAGCTACATAGCTCACTCCAACTCCCATGATCAGCAAAGGCGTCAGGCTCAGGATGGCGGCGCTGACGTAATAGCCCATCCGCGTGCCGGGCGCCGACGCCTGGAAACAGGCCGGACAGGCGAGCACCGGAGCGGCGAAGGCCGCGCTCCACGCTGTCGCAACAGCCGTTATGCGCGAAAATAAACTCATCGAAATCACCAGGGTCCTCATCGATGCAGCGCGATATCCGGAATCAGCGTCAGCATCAGGCCGATGAAAAGCAGGATCGGGATGAGCGCGATGGCATGGATGATCAGCTTTTCCGATTTCAGATGCATGTAGTCGCGCATCACCATCGCGGCCTTGATCAGCGCGATACCGAAGACCAGCGCCAGCGAGACGATTTTCGGCAGCGGCAGCAGCGTAATTGCCAGCGCGGCGAAAACGAAGAACACCAGCCAGCGCCAGATGGCGATGTAATGTGCGCGCGTCGCCGCGCTTTCCAGCAAAGTTTCCATTCTTCCAAACCTTCAGGTCAGGTAGAGCAGCGGGAACAGAAAGATCCAGACCACGTCCACGAAATGCCAGTACAGGCCGCCCAACTCGACCCGGTCCCCGCGGGCCCAGATCGTGCCCCGCAGCGCCATCACCAGCAGCGAAGTGTTGATTACGATGCCCGCCAGCAGATGCAGTCCGTGCAGCCCCGTCATCAGGAAGTAGAATGACCAGAACAGGCCCGACAGCGGGGTGAAGCCTTCGGCGAACTCGGCGTGATATTCGACTCCCTTGATGATCAGGAAGGTCAACCCAAGCGCAATCGTCAGTCCCAAAAACGTCTTGACCCCCTGCCTGTCGCCGGCTTTGACCGAGTAATGCGCCAAAATCATGGTCAGGCTGCTGGTCAGCAGCACCAGCGTGTTGAGCGCGCCCAGCCGCCAGTTGACGTGGCGGGCCGCGTCTTCCCATCCGCCATGGGCGTAGCGGAACAGCACGTAGCAGGTGATGAACCCGCCGAACACCATGATCTCGGAGGCCAGAAACCACCACAACGCGATGCGGCCGGGAGCGATTTCCTTGAAAGCGTCGTCGTTTACCGCGCGAACGGCGGCGTGTGCGGTTGCGTTCATCAAACAGTCCCCGTTCCTTTCAGCCGCAGGCCGCCGGCCTGCGGCTGAGGCGCGGGTTCGGCCGGCGGTTCATTCTGCGCCATCCAATCTTTGGGGGCGTCGGGATTTCCGTATTCATAGGGATCGCGGTAAACCATCACCGGCTCGCTGAAGTTGCCATGCGGCGGCGGCGAATCGGTGCACCATTCCAGGGTATTGGCCAGCCACGGATTGCGTCCGGCCTCGCGTCCCTTCCACATGCTCATGAAGAAGTTGATTACAAACGGCACCTGGCCCGCGAGCAGACCCAGAGTCGCAATCGTGGCGATGACGTGGAGATGCTGCGCCGGTTTGAGGAAATCGTACGACGACAACTCGTAGATGCGGCGCGGATTGCCCGCCACACCGGCCATAAACAGCGGGATGAAGACGCAATTGAAGCAGATGAAGGTGAAGAAAAAATGCACCTTGCCCAAAGTCTCGTTCATCATCCGCCCGAACATCTTGGGGAACCAGTAGTACAGGCCGGCAAAGCCGCCGAAGAACACCATCGGCATCAGGGTGTAATGGAAATGGGCGACCACGAAGTAGGTGCCGTGTAAATACACGTCCAATCCCGCCGATCCCAGGAAAATCCCGGTGACGCCGCCGATTATGAAGGTGGCCAGACCGCCCACCGCGAACAGCATCGGCGTGGTCAGTTCAATCCGCCCGCCCCACAACGTCGCCAGCATCGAGAACACCATGATGGCGAACGGGACCGAGATCAGGATGGTCGTGATGCTGAACGGCGTCGCCAGCCGCGGATCCATCCCGCTGACGAACATGTGATGCGCCCAGACCACGAAGCTGAGCACGCCCGCGGCCAGACTGCCCCATACGATCGTCTTGTAGCCGTAGAGCGGCTTGCGCGAGAACACCGGGATGATTTCCATCATAATCCCGAAGCCGGGCAGCCCCACCACGTAGACCTCCGGATGCCCGAAGAACCAGAACAGATGCTGCCACAGCAGCGGATCGCCGCCCTTGTCGGGGACGAAAAAGCCGGTCCCGGCAACGCGGTCCAGCAGCAGCATGAACGAACCCGCGATCAGCGGACCGACCGAGAGCAGAAACAGCACCGCCGCGATCAGCTCCATCCAGACCAGCATCGGCAGCCGCCACAGCGTCATGCCCGGGGCGCGCAGGTTGAGCGCGGTGGTGAGAAAATTGATGCCGCCCATCAGGAAGGACGCGAATTCGATCGCGACCGCCACAATCCACAGGTTCTGTCCCCAGGTGACGCCGGTGTAAATCGGACGCGCCGAGAGCGGAGCGTATGCCGTCCAGCCGCCCGACGCCGGTCCCGCCGGTACGAAAAACGACGCGATCAGAACCGTCGAACCGGCCGCAAGCGTCCAGAACGACATCATGTTGAGGCGCGGAAAAGCCATGTCGTCCGCCCCCACCATCAGCGGGATCAGATAGTTGCCGAACGCCCCCAGCACGAACGGCATCGCCACGAAGAAGATCATGATGGTGCCGTGCATCGTGATGATGGCGTTGTACTGCTGCGGCTCGACGTAGCCCCATCCGGGTACGTAAGTCTCGGGCCACGCCAGTTGCCATCGGATGAGATAGGCGGCGGCCCCGCCGATCAGCGCCATGAACAGGCTCAAGCCGAGATACTGCTTGCCAATCACCTTGTGATCGACCGAGAAGACGTAGCTGCGCCAGAAGCCGGGATGCTCCTCGTGCGTTGGGCCGATTTTGATTTCAGCCGGAGTTGCCGTTGCCACTTCCGTATTCCCTTTCCCTATTTGGCCGCGGTTTGCGGCGCGCCCCAGCGGCTTTGCACCCACTTGCGGTAGTCCTGCGCGCTATGCACCGTCAGCACCCCATGCATCGAGTAGTGGCCGAATCCGCACAACTCGGCGCAGGCGATTTCGTAGGTGCCGGGTTGGGTCGCCTCGAACCACCCCTTGATCCTGCGTCCCGGCATCGCGTCCTGCTTAAGCCGCAGCGTCGGGATGAAAAAGCTGTGGATGACGTCGTTGGAAGTGAGCTCGAACCTGACCACGGTTCCGGCCGGAACGTGCAGTTCGTTCTCGATGGTCTGGTCGTCGGCGGTGCCGAACTTGCCGTCCGGACCCGGGTAGGTGAATTCCCAGTTGAACTGCTTGCCGGTGATGTGGACGACGTCGCCCGCGGGAGGCAGGTCGATCTTGATCCGATTCCAGACCTCGCCGCCGACCTTGTCGATACTCAGGTCGAGCACCAGGACCACCAGCACGGGGACCAGAACCCAGGCCGACTGGGCGCCGTTGCCCCTGACATAAACCGATTTGGCGCGCCGGCTTTTGTGGTAGCGCACCAGAAAATAGAGCAGCAACAATTCGGCCGCGACGAACCATACCCCGGTGATGTAGTAGATAATCCGGAACAGATGGTCGACGTCGCCGCCGAAAGTCGAGATGTTCTGCGGCAGCCAGCTCAACATAACGCCCTTGAGGCCGATCCTTCCATAAGTCAGCTTTATGCTGAAAGAATTTTACTACAATTTTGCTAATGCCACTGCCTGAAGCAAGAGAGCACCCGCTATGCCATCGCCGAAACCCGCTTGAGAAAACGTCAGGGACGGCCCGGAATGCCTCAAAAGGGAGCAATTCCCTTGATAAATCAGACCAAATCGCACGCGACCCCCCCGATCCCTCCGCTGCCCGTGGTGCCCAAAGGGATACACCCCGTGACGGCTGGGAACAGATCCCCGCAAATGGTTCGGGACTTATTCTTGAATTTTGAAAAGAATTTGCGCCGCCCCCGGTGACGGCCGCCGGCCTACCCTGCGCCCGCCACACGCTTGCTGGCCACCAGCAATACGTTGCGCACTCCCAGGTGGCTCCATAGCATGCCGATCCGCAACCGCGTCAGGATCTGCTCCAGGCCCACCTTGTAGCGCGCGTCCACCATCGGCGGCCGGTTCAGCAGCGGCGAGGAAAACCCCGCGAAACCCGCCTGACGCATCCGTTCCCGCAGTTCCCCGTATGACATCATACTCAGATGGTCGGGGCGGAATTTGTGATGGCCCAGGCGATTGGGGCACCAGACCAGGTAGCGTCCGAACGGCTTGAGCACGCGCCAGACCTCGCGCAGATGCGCATCCACGTCCTCGGGATGCAGATGCTCAATCATCGAGGTGCTGACCGCGTAATCGAAATTATTTGGAGTAAACTCCAGACTAACAGCGTTCATTTTGACCAATTGGACGCGCTGGGCCATATTGCTGGTCAGCAGCGCGGCGCGCCGGCGGGCGAGGTTCAGGCTTGCCCCCGACATATCGATGCCGACCACGCGCCGCGCCAGCCCCGCGAGCACGCAGGTCAGGTCGCCGCTGCCGCATCCCAATTCCAGGATCGCTTCGTGGCCGGGTCCGATGATACGTGAATAAAGCGCCAGCCGCCGGCGCCGCCGGTCCGAGGGCGGCCGGATTGCGCCAACGTTCGCGCCGGGGGCGGTGTCATAGATCTCGGCGTAGATCTTCGCCCGCTCGCGCGAGTCGGCCGTCCGCATCCGGCTATAGGGGCTGTGTCTGTCCATCGCAGATGCGCAATTGTCCGGGGAATATTGTGAAACGTGCAGGTTTTTCATGCTCGATCGGGATTTTTACCGCGCAATTACGGCAGAGCTTTGCGGGCATAGGCCTTGCTCCCGGCCTGCTGGGCCATCTTGTCCGAGGAATTTGCGATGAAGGTTCCAGCTCCATGCTCGTCGCGGCGCTCAGCTCAGGACTTTAATGACCGGCGCGCCCTGCGGAAAGATATCGCGGGGCGGGCGCCGGTTCGGCGTTGGATGCTCCGCGCCGCCCTGCTCTCCTCTCTCGCCCCGATGGTTGCTGGCTGCACCAATGCGATGCTCGCGTCGGCCCGCGGCAGTATCGCGGCCGGCAATTACGCCCAGGCCCATCAGGAACTGGAAGCGGCGCTGCAGAACCCCTCGCTCAGCGCCAATGAGCGGCGCGAGGTCAGGGATGACCTGTGCGCGACTGAAGTTCAAGTCGGTCCTCCCGCCTATTCGTTATGGCGGCAGCATCAGACCTGTGCCGCGGCCGCGCGCGAACCCGGCAGCGTCAGCGGGGAGCGGCTGGCAAAGATCGACGCTCAGCTTTCCGCGCAATACCAGGCGCAATTCGACCGCGCCTTGCGCGCCGGCGACGTGGCCGACGCGGTTACGGCGTTGCACGGCTATCGGCGGATCGCGCCTGCGGGCAATGAGCAAAGCGCGCAACTGGAGCAGCGGTTGTGGGCGGCCGTCGATCGGCAGGATCGGAGCTTTGGCAAACGCAAAAAGGCCTACATTCGCCATGCGCTGGCGGCGCTGGACGCCGATTACCCAGGCATGCAGTTGATGAGTCAACGGGCGTTCAAACGCTGGCTCGGCCGCGATACCTCCGCGGCCGGAGTGCCGACGCTCTCGCGGATCGCCATCAGCGGCCACACCCTGGAGCTGAAAGTAACCGACCAGCATCTGAAAGAATCCGCCCTGGGGCCGCAGAAGTTTGCCCGGATTAACGACGCCTTCAGCGTGTGGTGCCAATGCGACGGCGCCACCCACGTCGCCTCGGATTCCACCGGGCTGCCGGTTTACCTGGCCAGGTTGAACCCGGTGATGGCGCGATCCGAAGTGCTGGTGCTGCCCTGGCGCTGACCCGCGAGCGGCGGACGCGGCGCCCCGGAGGTCAGGAAAGCAGCGGCGGCGACGGCGGTTCCGCCGACGGCCAGCAGGCGCGCCGACGCTGCCGAAGCGGTGCGGAGCGCCGCTGCTACATTGAGTAGATAAAAACTGCTTCGTTTTCATTCCGATCCTATCCATAAAAACCCATGGCGGAGACGGCGATTTTGCTCCGCTTTATCGAAATCAGAAAAGCCTGATTGTCTGGCGCAGGGAGGTTGCGGCGGCCACAGCACCGGGGAATGGGATTCGGAGCACTCATGTCATACCGCGCTAACTGCCCAAAACATCGCCATCCTTTAGATTGTGTTGACGATTGATTGCTCTGCAACGCCGATCTATTGTTCTATTTACCGAGGGGCAAAGTGCGCACTTCACAGTCTCCATTTGAAAGGCTTTTCCTCGTCCGCGCGCGCGCTGTATCGGCGCATCGGGACGATGGTGTAAAGGCGTCAAAACGGTCAGAGCCGTAAGCGGAGGTCCAGGCGTTGCGAAAATTAACTGCAGTGGGAATAACTTCCAAAAAGGCCGAAAAAGAGGTTCACAATCCCGAATTCTACACGGTCGCGCAGCTCGCCCGGCTGCTGCAGCTCACCGAGATGACCATCTACCGGATGGTGCACCGCGGCGAGTTGCCCTGTTACTCAATCGGGCGGGTAAAGCGCTTTCGCCAGGGTGACGTGGAAGCGTTCCTCAAACGATGCCGCGTGCCCGCGGCCAAGGGGGGCTGAACCCGGCATTTTCACAAAGCGTCTTCAGAGGCCCGCCAGAGCCCGGCAGGGCTGGTGCCTGATCCGCTCGACCTGAAACCAGTTTAGCCCGTGCAGCTGGGCAGGACTGGTTATACCTCAGATTATCCCACCCTGCCGCAGCTCTGCCCGCTGCGCCGGCGACATTCCCAGCAGCGTGCCGTACACGTAATCGTTATCCTGGCCGTAGCAGGGGGCGGCCCGCCCCAGTGGACCGCCCTGGTCCACCTCCGCGTTGGCGAAATGAAAGGGGATATTCTTTACCGGCCAGGTTCCCATCTCGGGATGCGGCAGCGGAATCAACCAGTTCAGATGGCGCAGTTGAGGATCGCGTTCGACCCGGTCCTCGGCCGTCTGACACACTCCGGCCGCCACTCCCGCCTTCTGCAATCTCTCCTGCAGCGCGAAGGGATCCTGCCCCGCGGTCCACGCGCCCAGCAGACGATCGAGTTCGTCCTGATTGGCCACGCGCGCCGCCATCGTGGCGAAGCGTGGCTCCGCGGCCCAGGCCGGGTCGCCGATCTCGGTTTTGAGCGCGCGCCATTCCTCTTCATTCGTGATCGCGATCGCAATCCATCGGTCCTCGCCCGCGCATCGATAGACGCCGTGCGGGGCGGCCGGTTTTGCGATTGCGCGATTGCCGCTGCGCTGCCAATGCCGGCCGTTGACCGCGTAATCCAAAACCGCGGTGCCGGTCAGGTAGATCGACGGTTCAAGCTGCGAGCCGTCGATGTACTGGCCCTTGCCGGTGCGCTTTTTGTGATAGACCGCCAGCAGCATCATGATCGCGCAGTAATAGGCGCCGCTCCAATCCATATAGGAGTAGCCCCATCCGGCGGGCGGATACGGCGAGGGCAGCCCCGATTGCTCGGTCAGCCCCGATATCGCCTGCGCCACCGGCCCGTAGGAACCGAACCCCGAGTAAACCCCCTTGTAGCCCCATCCCGATTGCTGCAGGTAGATGATGTCGGGCTTGATCGATTTCAACACCTCGTAGCCGAGCCCCCAGTTGCGCATGGTTTCCGACGTGAACGAATCGACCACAACGTCGGCGATCGCGACCAGGCGCTTGAAAATCTCGCGTCCTTCCGGACGCGTCATGTTAAGGCTGATGGCGCGTTTGCCCGAATTGATGTCGTTGTAGATGCCGGATCGATTCACGTTGGCGGGCGGGTCAGTGGGGCCGCGCGGCTTGCTCTGGTCCGGTTCGGGCCCTGCAAACGGCCCCGCCAGGCGCAGCGTGTCGAGCCGATCGCGCCATTCGATCCGGATCGCTTCGGCGCCGAGCGCGTCAAGCAGACGCGGTCCGCCGCCGCCGGCCAAAACCCAGGTCAGGTCCAGTATGCGCACTCCCTCAAGCGGCCTCATGCGGTCTCCTCCGTGAAGTTGCGGGCTCAAATGACTCTCTTGCGCGCCAGTTCCTCGACCTGCGAATCGCTCAGCCCCAGGCGTGCGTAAATCTCCCGGTTGTGCTCACCCACCAGCGGCGCGCGCGGTCCGGTGCGCCACGGGCATTGCTCCGCCAGCGTCGGCGCGCCGACATAATCGAAGGTCTCGCCCAGTTCCGGATGCTCGACTTTGGCGAACGTCTGCCGCATCCGCCAATGCTCGTCGGCCAAATTCTCTTCGGGCAGCCTGATTGCCGCCCATGAGATGCGCTTGCGCATTGCTTCCTTCCACAGTTGCTCGAAGCCGAAAGCTCCCATGCATTGGGTGAGCGCGCGATTGAGGGCGGCGTTGAATTCGGGTCCGCGGCGGCTGGCCGGCTCGGCGAATTTCTCCGTCAACTCGCCGCCGAATCCCTTTTGCTTGAGGAAGTCGATCAATGCGGCGCTCTCGCGCGGCGTGATCCCGATCAGCAGCATCGCGTAGCGCCCGTCGGCGGTCTGGAACTGAGCCTGCGGGCTGATGCGCTGCACGGCGTGACGTCCGGTCTGCCGGAACACCGGCTTTTTGCTGTAAATCCAGATCGGAACGTCGACTTCGGTTGAGACCGCGATTGCCTGATGAATCGGCAGATCGATCATCTCGCCCTGGCCGGTGGTTTCGCGGCCAATCAGCGCGCCCACCGCGCCGATGAAGGCCTGATTGCAGGCGATCTGATACGCATGCCACATCTGCGGCGCGATCGGCGGCGTATCGTAGGTTCCGTCAGGCCTGGGGTCGTAGCCGCAGCACATCATCGGTCCGCCCAGCGCCAGATGCACCAAATCGGTGGCCTTGTAATCGCGCCATGGCCCGCTGCGTCCAAACGGCGTGATGACCAGGTAGATGAGCCGTGGATTGAGCTTTTGCAGCGCGCTCCAGTCCAGGCCGAGCCCGCTCAAGGTGTCCAGCGGCAGGCTGTCGATCAGTACATCGGTCGCGGCGATCAGCTTTTCCAGCATCGGTTTGGCTTCGGGCGCCGCGATATCCAGCGTCGCGCCGCGCTTGCCGACATTGTAATGCCAGAAGTAGAGGCTGCGCTCCGGGTTGGGCTGATCGTGATAGAAGGGAGCGTTAAGCCGCGTTGGGGCGCCGCCGGGCGGCTCGATTTTGATCACCTCGGCGCCGGCGCCGGCGAACAGCTTGCCGCAAAATTCCCCCTTCTCATCCCCCAGTTCCAGCACCTTGACGTCGGACAGAAACGCGTCGGCCATTGGGTCCGTCACCTCGCATCAAAATCGCACCCGCGCATCGCGATTGCCCGCACAGTACCACAGCTTGCGCAGGATGGGTAATTTTCGCGCATGTGCGGACGGCATTGACACGGTAGGGCGCGTCGTAAAAATTCGCTGCAGGTCTGACACATGGAACCGGCCGCATGGTACGAACTGGAAGCGGAGCCCGCCGCGGGACTGCGCGGACGCGAGCTGTTCGCGGCCGCCGCCGCGGCCGCGGCTTACGTGGCGGCGATTGCGGCCGTCGCCGGAGCCAGCGGCGCTTTCTACATTATGTTTCCCGAACTGGGCGCGCTGGCCTACGACGTGTTCGGCCGTCCGCGCGGCCGCTGGAGCAACGCGCCGATTCATCTGGCCACCACCGCGGTGATTACCGCAGTCATCGGCATCCTGATCACCCGCGCGCTGCCCTACGGCTTCATCTCCGTGCTGCTGAACGTGGGCGGCGCGCTGGCGGTAATCCTCGCGCTGGGCTCCCCGATCGCGCCGGCGATCTCCGCCGGCCTGCTGCCGCTGGTGCTGGGAGTGAAAAGCTGGGGCTATCCGCCCGGCATCCTGTTCGGCACCGTGCTGCTGGCGGCGTTGTCGGTTGCGTGGCGCGGGCTGATGCTGAGAGAGACCGGCGGCGCCGCGCGCAAAATCAGTCCGTCCGCTGCGCCGGCTCCGCGCGGATTGTTCTGGGTTGCGGCATATTTCGCCTTTCTGATTAGTGCCGTGGCGATGGTCAGATTGACCGGGCTGCGATTCATATTGTTCCCGCCGCTGGCCGTGATCGGATTCGAGATGTTCGGCCACACCGAATCCTGCGCCTGGGCGGACCAGCCGTTTCGGCTGCCGCTGGTATGTTTGCTGACGGCGGCGGGCGGCCTGGCGTTTCATCATCTGCTGGGCGTGACCTGGCTTACGGCGGGGTTGAGCATGGCGTGGGGGATGGCGGTGTTGCAGGCCTTGCGCGTGCACGTGCCGCCGGCTTTGGCGGTCGCACTGTTGCCGATGGTAATGGAAGCGCCCACGCTGTGGTACCCTTGCTCAGTCGCGATGGGCACGCTCGCGCTGACGCTGTGGTTCTGGTACTGCCGCGATCGCCTCGAGCGCGGACAAAACCATCGCGCCGGCGCGGCCGCTTGAATTGAGGTTTGCGCCGCGGCGTTGAGAAGTGAGAAAACATAAATGGACCGCGTCGAGATGCGAGCACAATGTTCGGCTGCTGCCGCGATGCCGGCGTGCTCACAATTGCATGTGCGGAGGTTTTTGTGATGGCTAATGCGCCGATGCTGACCGGGTACCGGGTTCTGGACATCACCCAATTCGTGGCCGGCCCCACCTGTTGCCGAATTCTGGGCGAAATGGGCGCCGAGGTCGTAAAACTGGAGTTGGCGCCCTTCGGCGACCGCACGCGCGCCGCCGGCTTCAAGCCGATGGACCCCAAATACGCCAAAATCTCCCAAAGCACCCAGTTCTTTCAGCACAACCACTGCAAACGCAGCCTCGCGATGGACATGAAGAATCCGCGCGCGCTCGAACTGGTCAAGGCGATGCTGCCGAAGTTCGACGTGCTGGTGGAGAACTTCGCTCCCGGCGTCATCGATCGGCTGGGACTGGGCTACGACGTGGTCAGGCAAATCAACCCGAAGATCATCATGTGCTCGATCTCGGTATGCGGCCAGACGGGTCCGCTGCGCAACAAACCCGGCTACGACTATATCGGACAGGCCTACGCCGGCATCACGGATCAGATCGGCGAGCCGGACCGCGCGCCCTCGCAGTTGACCATGGCGGCGGGCGACATCTCAACCGGAGTGGCGGCCGCGATGGCGGTCGGGTTCGCTCTGCTGCATCGCGAACGCACCGGCGAGGGTCAGTACCTCGACGCGTCGATTACGGATACCTACTTCCATTGGCATCACGAATTTCTGCCCAAGGTATCGCTGCGCGGTCCGGCCGCGGTGCCCAAACGCAACGGCTCGCAGCATCCGGGCGGCGGTCCGGCGGGGATTTTCCGCTATCGCGACGACCAGTACGTCTATGTCACCGTACTGCCGCATCAGTGGCCCCAGTTCGTCAAGGCGATCGGGATGCCGGAGCTGGCCGGCGATCCGCGTTTTCGCAACGCGCACACGCGGCGCGACAACAACGACGCGCTCAAGCAAATCCTGGAAGAATGGCTGGGCAGGTTTCCCACGCGCGAGGCGGCGCTGGCGGCGCTGGAGAAGGAACGCGTCCCCTGCGCTCCGGTGCTGAGCCTGTATGAATCCGCCAACCATCCGCATCTGCGCGAGCGCAAAACCGCGCGCCGGGTAAAAGACAGATTGATCGGCGAATTCGACATCCCCGGGATGCCGGTGAAGTTCTCCGCCTGGCCCGACCGCACCGACGTCAAGGCCGACCTGCTGGGCGAGAGCAACGCCGCGATCCTGCGCGAATACCTCAACCTGTCCGAGGCCGAAATCGCCCAGCTATACCGGGACAAGGTCCTGGTGCGCGACCCGATCCTGAACGACTGAGGGTGGGACTGGAACCAAAGGCGATGGATCGCAGGCGGTTGCAGGATATACGCTCAAAAGTGGATATCAGGAGTACTGCATGCAAATCGCCTGGATAGGAACCGGAATAATGGGTGCGCCGATGGCGCGGCGGCTGCTTCGCGCCGGCCATCAGGTCACCGCCTTTAATCGCACCCGCGCCAGGGCGCAGGCGCTGGCCGCCGACGGCGCCGCCGTGGCCGATTCTCCCGCGCAGGCCGCGCGCGCCGCCGAGGTGGTTTTTACGATGGTGCCCGATACGCCCGACGTCGAGCAGGTGGTCGATCAGATCGCACCCGTGCTGAAGCAGGGCACGCTCGTGATCGACATGAGCACCATCGCGCCGGCCTCCGCCAGGCGCCTCGCGCAGCGTGTGGCGGAGAAGAAAGCTGACTTCCTCGACGCGCCCGTGTCAGGCGGCGAGCCGGGCGCGATCGAAGGCACGCTGACCATAATGGTGGGCGGCGAGCGCGAGGCATTCGAACGCGCCCGTCCGCTGCTCGATCAGCTTGGCCAACGCATCACGTATATGGGAGGAGCAGGAAGCGGGCAGATGACCAAGCTGGTCAACCAGATCGCGGTGGCGGTCAACCTTGAAGCCGCCGTGGAGGCGATGCTGCTGGCGACGCGCGGCGGACTGGATCCGGCGCTGGTGCTCGAAGCGATCGGCGCAGGCGCGGCGGGGTCATGGCAGTTGAACAATTTGGGGCCGAAGATAATCGCGCGCGATTACCGCCCCGGCTTCCTGATCAAGCTGCTGCGCAAGGACCTGCGCCTGTTGAACGAAGCGGCGCGCGAAACCACAACTCCCCTGCCCGCACTGTCGCTGGTAACCGCGCTGTTGGAGGCCGCGTCGGCGCAGGGCCATGACGCCGACGGTACCCAGGCGTTGGCGGCGGTGCTGGCCGCGATGGCCGGGGCGAGATAGTTTCTCTGGCGCTCCAATCAGGAAAAGGCCTGCAGCACAGCGCGCACGCCGCGATCGTAGTTGCCGTCGATCGGCACCGGATAGAGCAGGACGTACGCCGCTCCCGCGCGCTCGAATTCCTCCAGCTTGCGCCTGCATTCCTGCGCGCTGCCCATCGCGGCCACCTCCTCCGCCATCGCGTCGGTCACCGCGGCCGCGGCGCCGGCCATGTCTCCTTTGGCCGCCGCCGCCATCATGCCCTCGGCTTCCCTGGTGAATCCCTGGCGCACGAACAGGCGGTTGTAGAACGGCAGCGAACCATACCTCGCAATAGTGGCCTTGACCGACTTGAGCGCGACGGCGCGGTCCTCGCATACGCAGCAATGCATTATCAGTGCGATTGAGACATCTTTGGGACTGCGGCCGGCGCGCTGAGCGCCGCGGCCAATCCCGTCCACCACTTCTTTGAGACCGCGCGGGCAGTAGTTGAGCGGCAGACTGCCGTCGGCCACCTCACCGGTCAGCTCGATACTGCGCGGCGAGATGCCAGCGATATAGACAGCGATCTTTCCTTCGGCTTTGGGCGGCGTGAAACCCACCCGGTTGAGCATCGCCTCGCCGGCAAACGCCTTGCGCAATGCCGCAACGCATTCGCGCATCGCGGTCACCGGCTTGTCCATCGCGATACCGTATGCGGCGTTGACCGGCTGATGGCTGGTGCCAAGCCCCAGCAGCAGACGGCCGGGCGCCAGCGCGTCAACCACCATCGCATGGCCGGCCAGCAGGGCGGGATGGCGCGTGTAGATGTTCGCGATGCCGGTGCCGACGTGAATCCGATTGGTAACCGAGGCGATATGCTGGGCGACGGCAATCGCATCGATGGCGGGGCCCTCCGTCACCAGGAAGCTGCGCAGACCGATCCGCTCAGCGGTCCTGGCGTACTCCGAAACCCGGTTCAACTGCTCCTTGCCGTTGCCGCTCATTACCAGCATTCCTGGCGTCTGCATCGTGTGGTTCCTCCCGGGGGTTGAGGGTGAGGCGGCGCGTCATCGCGCGGCGGGCACGACAAAGACTCCGCGCGCGCGGTCCCATTTCAATATGACATCCCGGATCGCGGCGCGGGTGGCCGCCGTCATCTGCTCTTCGGTTTCGTATCCGTACCACGGTTTGAGAGTCAAAGCTGTGCCGGCCCGCGCCGGAACATAGTTGATCATGGGATCGATTCCGCTGATCGCTTTGGGCATCGCATGGCCCGGCTTGATGAAGCGCGCGGCGCCGACGCGGGGCAGCACCTGCCGCGCCGGCACAGGGATGAGTCCGTTCGGACCGGGAACAAACAGCTGCACCGCGAAGTCGCATCCGTCAGCGCAATCCGAGCTGCCAACCAAAATCAGGCTGGACCCGTCAGCCTTGCGGTAAAGCGCGATGGTCAGGGTCTGATCGGTGCCGGAACCGTCGTATATCTGCACAAAGCCGTTGCGCCGGTCGATTATCACGGTACGCGACGGCGCGGGCTCGAGCAGCCGGTTGGCGCCGATATGACTGGCGGCGGCGTTGCGCAAAAACTCCAGTGAACCCGAGTCCGCGCCATGCTGCGCGTAATACATACTGAAGTAATCCGTGATATTCGGCTTCACGTCCGCCTTCAGCGGCATCGCGGCGGCGAGGCAGATTAGCGCCGCTGTCCAGCTTGTGTATTGCGCGCGCATCGAGCCTCTTCTAGATCACGCCGTCGCGGGCAAGCGCATCGAGCTCTTGCGCGCTCAGTCCCAGCAGTTCGCCGTAGACCAGAGAATTATCCTGACCCAGCGCGGGAGAGCCGCGCCAGATTTTGCCCGGCGTGGCCGAGAGTTTCGGGGCAATACCGGTGCCGCGCACCCTGCCCGCCTCCTCGTCTTCCCATTCGATATGCAGACCGCGCGCGCGATAATGGGGATTGTCCGCCATGTCCTTGCTCGACATCACCTTGGCGCACGGGATACTCAAATCGCGCATCACGGCCAGCACCTCTTCGGAGGTATGGTCGGCGACCCAGGCGCGGAACAGCGCGTCGAATTCCCATCCCTCGGGGGTATCCACTTTGTAGGTGATGCCTTTCCATTTGTCGGCGGATGGATCGAGTCCCAACAGGCGGCAGATTTTATCGCCATGCGCGGGCAGCGCCGCCGCCACCATCAGCCATCCGTCGCGCGAATGAAACGTGTCCAGCGGCGCAATCGCCGTGGCGCGATTGCCGACGCGCTCGCGCACCAGCCCGGTGGCGAAATATTCCAGCATGGTAGGACCCAGGATTTTGTGGATTACCTCGAACATCGCCACATCAACCGACTGCCCGCGGCCGGTGGCCCGCGCGTTCATGATGCAGGCCAGCGTCGCCGACAGCGCGCAAAAGGCGCTGATGTAATCCGCGGTCCACGGCTGCGCGCGTATCGGCGGGTCAGGATCGGGAAAGCCCGCCTGGTACATCATGCCGCCGAATGCCTGCGCGGTCGAATCCACGCATGCGCGCGGCACATAGTCGGGGTCGCCGGCGTGGCCGTAGCCGGAGATATGGGTGATGACAAGGCGCGGATTGGCCTTGAGAATGGTGTCGTCGTCCAGACCCCAGCGCGCAAAGGTGCCCGGCTTGGAAGATTCGATCCAGGCGTCGGCCTCGCACAGCAGTTTGAGGAAAAGGTCGCGGCCGCGCGGCTGGGACGGGTCCAGGGTCACGCCCAGCATGTTGCGCCGCTCCTGAATCCAGTTGGTGGTGACCCCGGGCTTGGACTTGTCCTTGTTGGGCAGCCTGATTCCGGCCAAACGGTACGGATCGCCCTCGCCGGCGCGCTCGACATGGATCACCTCGGCGCCCCATTCGGCGGCGATTTCGCAGGCGAATGGGCCCGCGATGAAGACCCCCGAAGAGATGATCCTGATTCCCTGGAGCGGGCCGAATTTTTCCGCAATGAGTGATTTTCTGCCGCTGAGAGTTGTGTTGTCGCTCACTGCCAGAAAATAGACCCGCCCCGCCCCCCGCTCAAGCTCCCCCCTGAAATGGCAAGACCAGCCCGCAAGCCTGTGACCGCTTTTTCTACATCGATTCCAGGGCGAGGGGGCGATGCGAAAAAAAAGGGGCCGCGGCCCGGCCCCTTTGACTTCGACCTGCGTCCATCAGTCGAGGTTGTAAACCTTCTTCGCGTTGCCGGCCACGATCTTGTACTTGTCCTCCTCCGGCACGCCCTGGAAAGTGTCCTCGATGTACTGGCGCGAGTTCGGCCACGTGGTATCCGTATGCGGATAGTCGGACGACCACATCAGGTTGTCCACGCCGATGTCCTGACGAATCTTCACGCCGATCTTGTCCTCGATGAAGGTCGCATAGACCTGGCGATGGAAATACTCGCTGGGCAGCTTCGGCAGATCCAGTTTGGTCCAGTGCCGATGCCGCTTGTAGGTGCGGTCCGACTTCTCCAAAAAGTATCCCAGCCAGCCGATGTTGCCCTCCACCGAGACGAACTTCAGCCTGGGGAAAAGCTCCAGCACGCCGCCGAAGATGATCTGCGAGAGCGCTTCGTAGTTCGCCAGCGACGCGACATTCAGCAGCGCCGGCACCGCGCCGCGCAGCTTGGCCGCACCCGGTCCGAACAGCGCGCCGGTCCTGCGGTCGCCGGTGCGCAGATGGATATGCACGGGCAGATTCAAATCCTGCGCCGCGCCCCAAATCGGATCGTAAACCCCGCTGTTGAGCGGCTCGCCGCGCGGATACGTCGGCAGCATCACGCCGCGCAGCCCCGGCAGCCTGGAGACGTGCTCGACTTCTTTGCGGCCGACCTCGACGTCGTCGGTCGGGATAAGCCCGATTCCGATGAGCCGGGCCGGATTGACCGAGCAGAATTCGGACAGGAAATCGTTGTACGCGCGGATGCAGGCGAACTGCAGCTCATGGTCCTCGATACCGAAGATGCCCAGGCCGATGTTCGGAAAGATGGTCTGGGCGTCGACGCCGTCGATGTCCATGTCCTTCAGCCGCTCGTGCGCATCGTACGACCCCTTGCGGATGGTGTCGTAGGATTCGCCCGAGGATTTGTACTCCTCGAACTTCTTGCCGGCCTGCGCCTCAAGACCGATCGTCTTGCCGCGCACGCCGTTGATCTCCCAGGCGTCGCCGTCGGGCACGCGCACCACTCGGGGCGCGCGGTCGCGCAGGCGGGCTGGCACGCGGCTCTGCCAGGTATCTTTGGGTTCCTCGACGTGGTCGTCGGAGGAAATCACGTTGTACTTCATAGCGGACCTCCCATCGAATTGTTTTTCTGCTTCAAACTGTCAGCCGGGCGGTTGACGCTCTGTGGCATCTCCCGCTCCAGTTCCTGCAATCGCTTCAGCAGTCTGGCCCGTGCCGGCGGCGTTGCCACTCCCACCAGGATCAGGACAAAACCATAAAGCACGTGAGTGCGGAAGCCCTCGCCGTCCAGGTTGCCCTGGATCCACATGACGAGCACGCCGTAAAAACACACCACCAGCATCCGCGCCACGAATTCGGCGTTGGCCTCGGGAATCAGCCGCCCCGCCTCGACTCCCGCCTGCAGCGAGCGATGCCACAGCGAGACGATGCGCGGATGCAGCGGCGATTCGTGCAGCGCCCCGCGCGCCATCCAATGCGCCTGCATCAGGGGCAGCCAGAAGGCGGGGTCGCCGGTATAAATCCGCGCGCCCAGCTCCGCCACCTCCAGCACCTGGTCGATCGGGTCGCGTGCGCGCAAATCCTCCATCGCCTGCTCCAGCTTTTCCAGCGCGCCGAACTGCAGCGCCATCAGAACGCCGGCCTTGGATCCGAACAGATTATACGGCGTGGCGAGGCTGACCTCGGCCCGGTGGGCGAGCGTGCGCATCGATAGGCCGGCGGCGCCGCTGTCACGGATGAGCTGGGCGGCGGCGTCAAGGATGCGCGCGCGCCGCTCGCGCATCTGCCGCTCCCGCAGCCCCTCGCCATGTTCTAACGTCATAACGCGTTAGGTTTTTATAACGTGTTAGCATGGCGGTCAAGGGTCGATTTTTGTCCGGCGCGGCGTCATTTCCGGATTTATCAGCTAAAGTGATAAGCGTCCGCTGCGGAAAGGAATCCAGTTGAAGCGCATACCCAATCCGGCGCGCATTTTAGTCCACGAGGTCAACTGGCTGGGAGACCTGGTGATGACGCTGCCGGTGCTGGCGGCGATTCGTCGCGCCTTTCCCACCGCCCGGATCTCGATCTTGATTGACCGCCGGCTGGCGGGGTTTTTCGACGGCGCCCGATGGATCGACGAAGTAATCCCGATCCGGCGCAGCGGCCGGCGCCTGGCTGCGATAGAGTTGACGCGGACCGCCGCGCAGTTGCGCCTGCGCCGATTCGATTTGGCCATCGTCCTGCCCAACAGCTTTGTGTCGGCCCTGCGCGTGCGTTTGGCCGGCATCCCGGCGCGCGCCGGTTTCGCCCGCGACGGCCGCGGGTGGATGCTCACCCATCGGACCGCGCCCGATGCGCAACTGCTGAAAAAGCATCAGGTCTACTACTGGCTGGCGATGCTGGAGGGAACGCTGGGGATTGAGGCGGATTTGACGCCGGCTGCGCCCGAAGTTGCTCCGCGCCATCTGGATCGGATGCGGGAATGGCTGGCGGCGCGTCGTAATGGCGCCCGGCGGCTGATCGCAATCGCGCCCGGCGCGGCGTACGGGCCGGCCAAGGAATGGCCGCGCAGCCATTACATGGCGCTGACTTCGGCCCTGGCCGAACGCGGCGCCCAAAGCGTACTGGTCGGTGGCTCGGGCGAGATCGCGGCATGCGGCGCGATCGCGTCGGGCGGGGGCGCAATCAATGCGGCGGGGCGAACCGGTATCGGCGAATTGATGGCTCTGTTGTCGTTATGCGACGGATTTGTCGGCAATGATTCCGGTGCGGCGCATCTGGCCTCCAGCGTCAATCTCCCGACGGTGGCGATTTTCGGATCCACCGCGCCCGCGCGCACCGGCCCGCTGGGAGCGCGCACCGCCATCGTGTACCGGCATCTGGCCTGCAGCCCCTGTTTGGCGCGTACCTGCCGCTTTGGCCATTATCAATGCCTGCGCGATATCAGCCCGCAGGAAGTGCTGCGCGCGCTCGAAAACCTGGGCGCGCTCGGCTAAATCTGGTTCAGGCAAAATCATGGGCCTGCTGGAGATCGCGGATTTGGATCACGCGCCCGGCCGCGTCGCCGTCAGTGCCGAACGCGCGCGATGGTGCTGCGAGCGGCTGGAGCGCGGCGACATCCTTGTGATGCCGCGGTGGGCGGTGGTCGATGACGCCGACCGCCGCTTTCTCACCCAGGTGCGCCAGGCCGGTTCGGCCTTCATCAAAAACGTCTCCTACGAGCCGCGATCGGGCAAACTGCGCGGCTTCAGTTCCGGTACTGACGCGGTGCGGCTGAAGCGGGCGCTGTGCACCTATTCGGAGCGGATACGATCGGCCGCGGCGCAACTGCTGGCGCCATACGCCGCCGGCATGGAAGTCGATTTCACCAGCTTCAGACCCATCGAGGAGCGCGGCCGCAATCTTACCGGGCGATCGCGCAATGACCTGATCCATGTCGATTCATTTCCCACCCGTCCGGCGCGTGGGCGGCGCATCCTGCGCTTCTTCACCAACATCCATCCGGCCCAACCGCGCATATGGGTCACCTCCACAACCTTCGACGAACTGGCGCCGCGGATGGCGCAGGAGGCGGGGCTGATAAAGTATGCGTCGCCCTCCGGAGCCCTGGGACGCATCGCGCAGGCGTTCGCAAGAGGACGCACGCCGTACGACCGCTTCATGCTGCGCTTTCACGATTACCTCAAAGGCAACCGCGCATTTCAGTGCGGCTGCGTCCGCTACCGCCATCAATTTCCCGCCGGATCGACCTGGGTAGTCTTCACCGACATGGTGCCGCATGCGGTGGAATCGGGGCAGTACGCGCTGGAGCAGACCTTTTTCGTCGCTGTCGATTCGATGCTGACGCCGGCGCGCAGTCCCCTGCGCATCCTAGAGTCGATCGCCGGCGTTGCGATGGTCTGACCGGGAGTTTGCTGCCGGGCAGGGCCGGTCTCAGTCGGCGCCGCACAGGCCAAGACGGGTGAGGATCAGCTGAACGCTCGAAGTCAGTTGCGTGGGCGGTTTGGAGACGCGCGGGCGGGGGCGGCGCGGGCGGACCTTGCGGCGGCTGCGGGCGGGAAACTGTATCACCTTGGCACGCACGTTTTGATCGTCAGGATTATGGTCCGCCACTTTGGTTTTACCTTTAGTCTGCCGCCGGCCAATCAGCGCTCGATCCGCATCCGCCACGCGCCATCCACCCTGACGCATTCGATCACCGCGTAGCCTTCCGCCTCGGCGGCATTGGGAATGTCGCGCACGCCGCGCGGATCGTCAAGCATCAGCTCCAGCACCTCATGGCGGCGCATGCGCTCCAGCCGCACCTTGGCGCGCGCCCAGTTGAGCGGGCATTTGACGCCCCGCAAGTCGAGTTGAACGACCGATGATGCCGCGGCAGCCATTCATCAAAACAATATCATCGCGTGCGCGATGGGGGCCATCGGGGGATCACTTTGCGCCGATTTGCGCCGCCTGTTCCAGCACCTGGCGCATCACCTCCGCGCTCTGCGCGCCCACTATGGGATAGTCGCCGATTATAAACGTCGGCACGCCGCTGATACCGCGCTGATGCGCGGCCAGCGCGGTGTTCTTGATCCGCATCGCATAGCGATCCTCGGCCAGCGCGGTTTGCAGCGCGGACGCGTCCAGTCCCACCTCGCGCGCCAGTTCCAGCAGCAGCGAGCGATCGCCGATATTGGCCTGGTCGCGGAAGTAGGCGCGATAGACCCGCTCTTCGAAGGCGTCGCCGCGGCCCTGCTCGACAGCGAACTCCTGCGCCGCCAACGCCGCGTAAGAGTTGGCCAGCACCGACGGCGGACGCATCTGCAGCCCCGCCTCGGCCGCCATCGACTCGATCATCTGCCATGCGGATTGGCGCCGTTCCTCGCTCATCGTGCGGTAATATCGCTCCGCCGGCACGCCCTCGGCGGGCCATTCGGGATGGATCTGGAAGCCGCGCCACTGGATCTCGAATCCGAACTCGGGCTGCAACCCGCGCAGCGTACGCATCCCGATGTAACAGAACGGGCAGATGAAATCGCTGAACACCACCACTTTGGTCGGCATCGGACGCGGCTCCCTGGCCCGGGCCGCCTGCGGCTTTGCCGGATACGGCAGCAGAACCGGGCTGTTCTTCCGCAAAAGCGCGGTATGCTGTAAGCATGCTCCATGCTCGCGCAGAGTCAACCCATCAGGAGGAAGCATGATCCTCGACAGCTTTAAGCTGGAAGGCAAGGTGGCGATCATAACCGGCGCCGGGCGCGGGTTGGGGCGCGCGATGGCGGTGCGGTTCGCGCAGGCGGGCGCCGACGTCGTCGCCGCCGCGCGCACCCTTGCCGAATTGCAGGAGACGGCCGCGATGGTCAAACCGACCGGGCGCAAATGCCTCGTCGCGCAGACCGACGTGACCAGATCCGATCAGGTCAATGCGATGGCGGCGGCGGCGATCAAGGAATTCGGCCGCATCGATATCCTGGTCAACAACGCCGGCGGTTATCACCGCGGGATGGGCAAGAAGCTCCACGAGTTGGCCGACGACGAATGGCGCGAAGGCATCGACACCAACCTCAGCAGCCAGTTCTATTGCTGCCGCGCCGTGATCTCGCAGATGCTCGCCCAGCAGAGCGGCAAGATCATCAATATCGCCTCGGGATGGGGTCTGCGCGGCGGCAAGAATGTATTCGCCTACGCCTGCGCCAAGGGCGCCGTGCTGCAACTGACGCGATCGCTGGCGGTGACCTACGCCAAAAAGAACATCTACGTGAACTGTATCGTGCCGGGCATCTTCGAGGGCGCGGCGCAGTATTTCCAGGGCGGCAAATTCATCCCGCTCGGACGCATCGGACGCGACGCCGAACTGGGGCCGCTGGCGTTGTTTTTGGCCTCGGAGGCGTCCAATCATTTAAACGGCGCATTCATCACGATTGACGGCGGCGGTCTGGCCGGCGGCATCACTCCGACCGGCGTCTTCCCGCGTCAGTCCGAATGACAGGGGCGAATCATGGCGCTTAACGAAGCTCTCAAGGAGTTTTCGATCGAAGGCAAGGCGGCGCTGGTGATCGGCGCCGAACTGCCGCTGGGCGCGGCGGCCGCGCAGATCCTGGGCGAAGCCGGCGCCAACCTGATGCTGGCCTCGCAGGAACCGGGCACCGGCGACGCGCTCAAGGATCTCGCCAAACAGATAAAAGCGATGGGCCGCAAGGCCGAGGCGAAAATCCAAAGCGCCATCACCCGCGCGGATTTGAGCGCCGCCGTCGATCTCACCGTCAGACAGCTTGGCGGACTCGATATCGCCGTCAACGCGCTCGACGTGCCGTTCTTCGCCCCGGTCGAAGCCACCGACGACACCGCGTTCGAAAAAGTAATCGAAAATAATCTGAAGACCGTGTGGATGGCGTGCCAGGAGGCCGGCCGCACGATGATCCAGCGCGGCGGCGGCGTGATCGTCAATATCGTCTCGATTATGGCCGAGCGCGGCGTGCCGAACGCGTCACTATACGGCGCCGCGCAGGCGGCCGTACTCAACCTGACCCGCAGCCTGGCGCTGGAATGGGCGCGCAAGAACGTGCGCGTCAACGCGATCGAGATGGGATGGGTCGAGGATGAGCGCAGCCCCGCCGTCAAAGACGAGCAATTCGGCCAAACCCTGGTCAGGTATCTGCCCGAGCAGCGCCTGCTCAAGCCCCGGGAATTGGGCGGCGCGCTGCTCTACCTGGTCAGCCCGGCCGCGGCCTATGTCACCGGCCAGTCGGTCGCAATCGACGGCGGCCTGCTGTGCCGCGTCTGATTAGGACCGGCGCTGTCTGACAATGCGCATCCTGGTTTTCAATTGCGGCAGTTCCTCACTCAAGTTCGAAGCGCTCGAGCTCGATGCGGGCGCAATCGCCGGTCACCGAAGCGGCGGCGCGATCAAGGGAACCGTCGAGGGGATCGGAACGCAACAGGCGAAATTTACCTACCGGCGCGGCGAAACCGTCGCCAGCGGCGGCGCGGCGCACGACTCGCATCAGGCGGCGGCGCGCCACGCGATCCAGTGGATGCGCTCGCTGGAGGGCAGCGCGGTCAAGGCGCTCGACGCCGCGGCGCATCGTATCGTTCACGGCGGAGATCTGATAACGCAGCCGATGATCGCCGACCCCGCCGTGCTCGACGCGATCGACCGGGCGTCGGTGTTCGCGCCGCTGCACAACCCCGCCGCGCTGGGAACGATTCGTGCCGTGGCGCAGTTGTTGCCCGGCGTGCCGCAGGTGGTCGTCGCGGATACCGCGTTCCATCGGACCTTGCCGCCGCGGGCGTCAACCTATGCGATTCCGGAGCAGGTCGCCGCGCGGCACGGTATTCGCCGCTACGGTTTTCACGGCATCGGTCATTCCTGGATGATGGATCGCTACGCCGAGCTTTGCGCAAAGCCGGCGCGCGAACTCGACCTGATCACACTGCAACTGGGCGCCGGATGCTCCATTGCCGCGATCGCGAAGGGCCGCTCGGTGGACACTTCGATGGGTCTGACGCCGCTTGAGGGCCTGATGATGGCGACCCGGTCGGGCGACCTCGACCCGGCGATTCCCGGATTCATCCAGCGCCGGGAGGGCATCACGTCCGACGAAGTCGAGCGGATGCTCAATCATGATTCGGGTCTGCTCGGCGTCTCCGGTGTATCTTCGGATATGCGGGAAATCGAAGCGGCCGCGGCCAGCGGCAATCGCGCCGCCGCCCTGGCGTTGGAAATGTTCTATTACCGCGCGCGCAAGTACATCGGGTCGTATCTGGCGGTGCTGGGCCGCGCCGACGCCATCATCTTCAGCGCCGGCATCGGCGAGCATTCGGCGTCCGCGCGCCGGCGCATCTGCGAGCATCTGGACGGCTTCGGCATCGCAATCGATCCCGGCCGCAACCGCGAGGCTACTGAAACCCGCATCAGCGCGGACCAATCGAAAATCGCGGTGTGGGTGATTCCGATGGACGAAGAACTGCAGATCGCGCGCGGCGCGGCCCGTTTGCTGGGAGGCGGGCAGCTTGGCTGATTCGCCGGCGCTGAGCGGGGCGCCTCAAACGCGGGGCAGCGGATTGCGCCGCCTGCTGCGCGGCAATCTTCTGATCGCGCTGGCATTGTTCCTCGCCTTTCTGGCGGTGAAGATTTTTGTCGCCGAGGACCTGCTCAGGAATATTCTGCGTTGGATCGGCGGTTTGGGGCCGGCCGGACCCTTGATTTTTATCGGCTTGTATATCGTGGCGCCGATCCTGTTCTTTCCCGGTGTGGTTCTCAGTATCGGCGCGGGAACGGTGTTCGGGCTGTTGGCCGGCTCGATTTACGTCTCGATCGGCGCCACGCTGGGCGCCACCTGCGCGTTTCTGGTCGGCCGCTATATCGCCCGCGAATGGATTGCGGCCCGGCTTTTGAGCAATGCCAGATTCCAGGCCATCGATCGCGCCGTGGCCAGAGAAGGATGGAAAATCGTCGGCCTGGCGCGGCTGTCGCCGTTGTTTCCCTTCAACCTGCTTAACTACGCCTTCGGCCTGACCGACATCTCGCTGCGCGATTACTTCTTCGCCACCTGGCTGGGCATGATTCCGGGCGTCGTCATGTACGTGTACATCGGATCGCTGGCGCGTGACGTGGCAATGATCGGGAGCCGGACCGTCGCCCACACACCCGCACATTGGGCATTCGAGGTGGGCGGCTTCGTCGTTTCCGTCGCCCTGGCGATTTACGTCACCTACGTCGCCGGCCGCGCGCTGCGCCAGAAGACCGGCGTTGAAGGAGAACACGCGTGAGCGAACCTGCGTCAGCGCCGATCGCTCCCGTCGACATTCATAACCGCCGTCTGATCGACAATGTGCACCCCGCGGACTGGGTCAATCCCACGCCCGCCTCGCGCTACAACATGGTTGTGATCGGGGCCGGCACGGCCGGTTTGGTCATCGCGGCGGGTGCGGCTGGACTGGGCGCAAAGGTGGCGCTTATCGAACGCGGCCTGATGGGCGGCGATTGCCTGAACGCCGGCTGCGTCCCGTCCAAGGCGCTGCTGCGATCGGCCCGCGCCGCCGCCGAGGTGCGGCGCGCCGCGCAGTTGGGCGTCGGCGTACCGCCGCCCGGACCGCAGGCCGATTTCGCCGCCATCATGGAGCGGATGCGGCGCGTGCGCGCGGAATTGAGCGCCAGGGATTCGGCCGCGCGGTTGCGTTCGCTGGGCGTCGATGTCTTCATCGGCGAGGGCCGCTTGTGCGCGCCCGATCGGGCCGAGGTCGCGGGACAAACGCTGCGTTTCAGCCGCGCCGCTATCGCCACCGGCACGCGCGCCGCCGCGCCGCCGATTCCCGGGCTGGCCCAGGCCGGCTTTCTCACCAACGAGACGGTCTTCTCGCTGACCGCGATGCCGGCGCGGCTGGTGGTCATCGGCGCCGGTCCGGCCGGATGCGAACTGGCGCAGGCATTTGCGCGTTTCGGCGCGCGCGTATCGATACTGGAGATGGCCCCGGGCATCCTGCCGCAGGAGGACCGCGACGCGGCGGCGATCGTGCGCGAATCGATGCGGCGCGACGGCGTCGAAATCCATGAAGGGATCGCAATTGTCGCCGTCGACCGGGATGCGGGCGCCAAACGCATCCGCTTCGAACACGCAGGGCGCGCGGCTCAAATCGAAGCCGACCAAATCCTGCTGGCCGCAGGCAGGACTCCGGTGGTCGACGGACTGGGTCTGGAAGCCGCCGGCGTCCAGTACGATCGGCGGACCGGAATCAAAGTCAACGACCGGCTCCAGACCACCAACCGGCGCATCTATGCCGCCGGCGATGTTGCGTTGCCCTACCGTTTCACGCACGCCGCCGACGCCAGCGCGCGCATCGTGATTCGCAACGCGCTGTTCGCGGGCCGTCAGCGCGCCAGCTCACTGATAATTCCGTGGTGTACCTACACCGAGCCGGAAATCGCGCATGTCGGCGCCTATGAGTCGCAGGCTCGCGGGCCCGGCGCCGTGCAAACCTTCATCGAGCCGCTGGCCGATGTCGATCGCGCCGTCATCGACGATGAACGAGCCGGGTTGGTGAAAGTGCACGTGCGCGCGGGCACCGATCGCATCGTCGGTGCGACCATCGTCGCCGCGCACGCCGGCGAGCTGATCTCCGAACTGACGCTGGCGATGACCAATGGCATCGGCCTGTCGCGCATCGCCGCTGCCATCCATCCCTATCCGACGCAGGCCGAAGCGATCGGAAAAATCGCCGACGCATACAATCGCACCCGCCTGACCCCGCGCGTCGGCAGATGGTTGCGCCGCTGGCTGGAGTGGACCCGTTAGCAGAGGTAATCAGCGCAGCCGCCGCAAGCGCATCCGGCACCCTCTGCCACAGAAAAATGTGGGGAGAGGGCGGAGCGTGCCTGATACGGCTACGGCAACTCCCTCTCTCTCAGCCCTTCCGGCTGGTTCGATTCTCTTACCCCTTTCTTCGGACACCCGTCGCCAGGTCTGCGGCGGTCAGAGGCGGCGCGGGGGCCCGGCAAATCCGGACCCCCGCCGGCGCTCAGCCCAAACCGTAGAGCTTGACCGCGTTGCCGGCCACGATCTTGTAGCGATCGTCCGCCGGGACGCCGGCAAAATGCTCCTCGATATACTTGCGCGAATTCGGAAACGTGGTGTCGGTATGCGGATAATCCGCCGACCACATCAGGTTCTCCACTCCGATCACGTTGCGAATCGTCACTCCCACCTTGTCCTCGATAAAGGTCGCGAGCACCTGGCGATGGAAGTAGTAGCTGGGCGGGTTGGGCAGGTCGAGCCCGGTGTGATGCCGATGCCGCTTGTAGGTGCGGTCCGACTTCTCCAAAAAATAACCCAGCCATCCGATATTCCCTTCGACCGACACGAACTTCAGCCGGGGAAACTTCTCCAGCACACCGCCGAAGATGATGCGCGACAGGGCTTCGTAATTCGCCAGCGACGCCAGATTCAGGATCACGTCAACATTGCCGCGCAGACGTCCGCCGGCCGCGAACAGACCCTCTGTGCGGCGGTCGCCGGTGCGCAGATGTATGTGCATCGGGATGTTCATGTCCTGCGCCGCCGACCACAGCGGATCGTACAGCTCGCTGTTGAGCGGCTCGCCGCGCGGATACGTGGGCAGCAGCGCGCCGCGCAGTCCGGGCAGCTTGGAAATATGCTTAAGTTCGTCCACCCCGACCTGGATATCGTCGGTCGGGACCAGGCCGATTCCGATCAGCCGGCTCGGGTCGGTGCTGCACCATTCGGAGAGGAAATCGTTGTACGCGCGCAGACAGGCGAACTGCAGCTCGAGATCGTCGAGCAGGAACAGCGGCCCGATGCCCAAATTCGGATAGAGCACCTCGGCGTCGACCCCGTCGAGGTCCATGTCCTTGAGCCGCTCGGCCGGATCCCACGCGCCCTTGCGGATGGTGTCGTAGGTCTCGCCCGACTGTTTGTAGTCCTCGAACTTCTTGCCGCCCTGCACTTCCATCCCCATGCTGCGGCCGCGTTTGCCGTCGATCACCCAGGCGTCGCCGTCGGCGCCGCGCTCGATCCGCGGGGCGCGGTCGCGCAGCTTGGCGGGCACGCGTTTGGTCCAGGTGTCGCCCGGCTCCTGGACGTGATCGTCGGCTGAAACCAAATTGTACTGCTTCATCGTCATCTCCTTCTGAAGATGGTGTTATACGTAACCAGGAGCGCACCTGCCGGCCGACTTTGGTAGCCGCCGGGTCTGAGCTGACTAATACCGCAAAAATGCCGGCCGCCGCTATCCTTGCGCGCACGTCTTCAGTTCGCCGATTCGGTGACTGGCGCGGCCGCTTTGGGCTTGCGCCGCGCCGGACGGTTGGGGCGCTTGCCCAGCACCAGCGTCGAATGCGTGGTCAGATGCCCGCCGTTGCCCGACACCAGGCAGATGTCATGCTGGTTGACCTGACGTTCGCCCGCCTCGCCGCGCATCTGGATCACCGCCTCGGACAGCGGTGTCATGCCCCACAGGTAATACGCGCTGAGTTCGCCGCCGCCGGTGTTGACCGGAAGCGACCCGCCCGGACCGGTATGCCCGTCGGCCACGAACGGTCCGCCTTCGCCCTTGGGACAGAAGCCGTAATCCTCCAGCGTCACGATCACCGTGAAAGTGTAGCAGTCGTACAGTTGCACGAGGGCGATATCTTTCAGATCGATTCCGGCCATCTTGAAGGCGACTTCTTTGGCCAGCGTCGCGCCGCATGACAGCCGATCGACCGGGTCGCCGCCGGGATGGCCCTGGCCGGCGCCCAGGATGTACACCGGCGGCTTGCGCAAATCGCGGGCCCGCTCGGCCGCGGTCACGATTACGCAGATGCCGCCGTTGGAAACCAAACAGCAGTCCAGCAGGCGAAAGGGTTCGCAGATCCAGCGCGAGTTCAGGTAATCCTCCAGCGTCAGCGGGCGGTCGCGAAAGAACGCGAGCGGATTCATGTTGGCCCATTTGCGCTGCGCCACCGCCACCGCGCCGAACTGCTCGTGGGTGGTGCCGTACAATTCCATGTGCCGCTTGGCGACCATCCCATAGCCCGCGACCGCGCCGAACATCCCGAAGCTCCCGTTCATCCCGAACGCCTGCCCGTACGCGGCGCCGGCGCTGCCCGACGCGCCGGGTTGCGGCGGCTTGAGCGGATCGTCGGCGAACACGCAGGCGACCGCGTTGGCCATCCCGTTGGCGATGCTCTGGGCGGCGTACGCCACCATCGCGCCGGCTGTCGCCCCGCCCAGATTCATGGTGGCGATAAGGCGCAAGTCGCGCAGGCCCATCAGCTCCTGCATCTCGGTGTTCGCCATCCAACTGAGTCCGCCGGCCGCTTCGCGCCATGCGACTCCGGGCTGGACCAGCAAACCGTCGAGGTCTGAAGGCTTCAGTCCGGCGTCGTCCAAAGCCAGGCGGACCGCCTCGATCGCGAAGCCCATCGCGTCGAAGTCGTAAACGTGGCCCATCGGGGTCATGCCCAGACCGGCGATTGCGCATTTTCCTTTCAGACTCATCGCTACATCTCCCGCAGCCAATAGGTTTGCTGGCAAGAAAGGGGGCAGGCGGAACGCAATGCCGCCAAGGCCGGTTTAGCACAGGTTGGAGTGAGGCAAAACCCGAAATCCGGCTCGCTCAAGATGCGCTTGTTAAACTTGCCCGACCTAAGTCATTATCGGCCTTTGAGCGCCAGCGCGAAAAGGCGGCGCCGGAGGGCTTCGCCAATCAGGAGGTGCGTCGATGAAATTCGGAATTCTGATGGAACTGCAGACGCCCAAACCGTGGAATTTGGAATCCGAACTTAACTCCTGGCACAACGGCCTGGAGCAGCTGGAAGTCGCCGACCGCGTCGGCTTCGACTACCTGTGGCAGGTCGAGCATCATTTTTTGGAAGAATACTCGCACTCCTCGGCGTCCGAAAGTTTTCTTGCCGCCGCCAGCCAGCGCACCAAACGGATGCGCCTGGGGTCGGGCGTCACGCTGCTGCCGCCGCCGATCAATCATCCGGCCCGGGTGGCGGAGCGGGTCGCGGCACTGGACCTGCTGAGCCGCGGGCGGGCGGAGTTCGGCACCGGCGAATCCTCCAGCTTCTCCGAGCTCGACGCGTTTCACGTCTCGCGCGCCGAAAAACGCGCGATGTGGCATGAGGCGCTGGGCGTGATATGCCGCATGATGGTGGAAGAGCCGTTTCGCGGGCATGAGGGCAAGTACATCCAATTCCCGCCGCGCAACATCATTCCCAAGCCGATCCAGAAACCGCATCCGCCGCTGTGGGTCGCCTGCTCGCGCCAGGAGACCATCGTGATGGCGGCGCGGATGGGAATCGGCGCGCTGACCTTCGGCTTTCTCTCCGCCAGCGACGCGCAGAAATGGACCCGCGATTACTACGCCACCCTGGAGACCGCGACTCCGATCGGCTACGCGGTCAATCCCAACGTCGGTTTCCTCTCCGGCTTCATGTGTCATCGCGACGGCGCCCAGGCGCGCCGGCTCAGCGCCGAGAACGGAACCTTCTTCGGCTACTGCTTCCGGCATTACTACGTCGACGGAACGCATCGGCCGGCGCAGACCGATTTGTGGAGCGCGTTCCGCAACACGCCGATGCCCGAACTGATCAGGATTGTCGGCGGCGACAGCGGCGCGCCCTCATGCGTCGGCACACCCGACGAAATCCGCAAGGTGCTGCTGGATTACGAGGCCGCCGGCGTCGACCAGATCAACTTCATCGCCCAGGCCGGCAAGCTGAAGCATGAGGACATCTGCGAATCGCTCGAACTGTTCGGCAAGACCATAATTCCGGAGTTCAAGGAGCGCGACGAACAGCATTGCCGCCACAAGAACAAGCGCCTGGAGCCGGTTATCGAGGCGGCGATGAAGCGGCGCGCCGAGCCGCCCTTTCCGCCGCAATACAAGGATTACGCCTTCGCCGCCGGCGGCGAAAACATCCGCCACTTCGCCTACGATCCGTCCAGGGAGCGCAAGCAGGCCTAGCCCCGGCGTCATGAATCCCGTTCCCGCTCCCACAAATCGCGGGAGAGGGATGGATCGAGGATACCGCCCGGTTCGCGGCGGCCGCGGCGCTATATCCAGTTGCGGCGCAGCAGCAGGACTTTTACCAACTGCGTCAGCCCCACATACAGCAGCAGCGTCGCCGACAGAAACGGCCAGTAGAGCGGCGGCAGCGGCACCAACCCCAGCCATTGGCCGATGGGCGAGGACGGCAGCCAGACCCCGATCAACATAATCCCGATCGAGGTCATAATCAGTTGCCAACTGGCCAAACTCTGAATGAACGGCACTTTGTTGGTGCGTATCACATGGATAATCAGAGTCTGGGTGAGCAGCGATTCGACGAACCATCCGGTCTGAAACAAAGCCGCCGCGTAAGTCGAGTCGGGATTGGCCGGGCTGCAATGCGCAAAGCGCGCGGCGAGTTCGGGCGGAGCTTTCAAACCGAGATCCGAGCATTTGAAAAAAAACCACATCAGGGCGTAAGTCGTATAGTCGAACACCGAACTGCACGGTCCGATGAACAGGATAAAGCGGCCGATTTCGCCCATCGACCACGGCCGCGGCTTCGCCACCTGTTCCGCATCCACGTCGTCGGCGGGAATAGGTACTTGCGAAAAATCATATAACAGGTTGTTAGTCAGTATCTTGAGCGGCGCCATCGGCAGGTACGGCAGCCATAAACTCGCCCCCAAAACGCTGAACATATTGCCGAAATTCGAGCTGGCTCCCATCCGGATGTACTTGACGATGTTGGCGAAAACCTTGCGCCCCTCGACTACGCCCTCCTCCAGCACCATCAGGCTTTTCTCGAGCAGAATGGCGTCGGCGGCCTCCTTGGCGACGTCCACCGCGGTATCGACCGAAATACCCACATCGGCCGCGCGCAGCGCGGGACTGTCGTTGATGCCGTCGCCGAGGAATCCGACCACGTGCCCGTTGTTGCGCAGCGCCGTGATGATGCGCTGTTTGTCGGCGGGCGAGAGCCGGACAAACAGGATGGTCTTTTCCGCGGCGGCGGCCAGCTCCGCGTCGTTCATACCCTCGATTCCGGCGCCGGTCAGGACGTTGTGCAGCGGCAGGCCGACCGTACCGCATATTTTTCGCGCAACCAGCTCGTTGTCGCCGGTGAGTACTTTGACCGCAATTCCATGGCTTTGCAGAGCGGCGATTGCCGGTCCGGCGGTTTCCCTGGGCGGATCCAGAAAGGCCACGTATCCCTTGAGGACCAGCTCGTGTTCATCTTCCTTTCCATAAACGCGCCTGGGTTCGAAGGTGCGATATGCAATAGCCAGTACGCGAAAGCCGTCGGCGGATAGTTCGTCGCATTCTTCCCTCAGATCCTCCAGCAGCAGCGGATCCATGGGATTGATATCGCCGTCGAGTTCGAACTGCGTACAGCGGCTGAAGACCGATTCGGGCGCGCCCTTGCAGATCAGCCGATGCTCCCCGGCCGGCGTCGCGACCACTACCGACATCATCCGGCGGCTGAAATCAAATGGAATCTCGTCAACCTTTGAGTAATTTTCGGTCGATATGTCGCGATGAATCTCCTGATGCTCAAGTATCGCCCGGTCCAGAACGTTTTTGAGTCCGGTTTGAAAATGGCTATTGAGAAAGGCCAGATGCAGAACGCCTTCGTCCTCCTTCAACGCCACATCGCAGTACTGCTCGAGGATAACCCGATCCATCGTGAGCGTGCCGGTTTTGTCGGTGCACAGAACGTCCATCGCGCCCAGGTTCTGGATCGAGTTCAGCCGCTTTACGATTACCTTCTTGCGCGACATCAGGATGGCGCCGCTGGCCAGGCATACGCTGACGATCATCGGCAGCATCTCGGGCGTCAGCCCCACCGCGACCGCGAGCGCGAACAGAAAGGCTTCGCCCCAGCGTCCCTTGCTGAACCCGTTGATCAGAAACACCAGCGGCACCATCACCGCCATGAACCTGAGCATCAGCCAGGTGAACGCCGCCACGCCCTTGTCGAAACTGCTCGGCGGCGGCTCTTTGGTAATCGAAGCGGCCAGGGCGCCGAGATAGGTTTTGAAACCGGTCTCGACCACAACGGCGGCAGCCGAGCCGCTCTCCACGCTGGTACCGAGAAAACAGATGTTGCGCAGTTCCAGCGGTGTCCGGGCGGCAACGGGTCCGGCAGCGTCATATTTTTCCACCGGATATGATTCGCCGGTCAGGCTGGCCTGGCTGAGGAAAAGATCCTTGCAGCTCAGGATGCGTACATCGGCCGGGATCATGTCGCCGGCCGCCAGCCGCACGATATCTCCTTCGACCAGATCGGCCAGCGGTATCTCGCGGGCGTCGCCGCCGCGGACTACCGTGGCTGTCACCCGGATCATCGCCTTGAGCCGGGCTGCCGCGCTGCCGGCGCGAGCCTCCTGGATGAAGCGCAGCGAAACCCCCAAAATGACCATCGCAACCATCAGAAAGCCGCCGACGACATCCGAAGCTGCCTGCGCGGTCACAAAGGAGATGATCGCCAGAATCGATAACAGGACCACCAGCGGATTGAGGCATGCCCTGACCAGCAGCTTCAGGCGTGTAAAGCGCGCCTGCTCGGTAACTATGTTCGGCCCGAACTGCTCCAGCCGCCGCCGCGCTTCGTTTTCCGTCAGTCCGCCGGCGCTGGTTTTGAGTTCGGCCAGCACGTCGGCCGGCGGCAGCGACGCCATCCGGACAAGCCGGGGCGAGACCTGAATCTGATCGCCGATTCGCCTGGCAAAGTGAAAACCGTGGGGCAGGCTGAAGCCGTACTTGGGTGCGGTTGCCATTGGCGATTGCGGCAAGCCCGGATGCGCAGGCGGCGGAGTCTAAAGCAGCACCTCACTCCTGCGCAGTCGATCGATTTCCTGTTGGCCGAGCCCCAGCACCGACGACAGTACATCGTCCGTATCGGCGCCCAAACATGGGGCCGGACGCCGGACCTCGCACGGCGTCAGCGACATCTTCCACGGCACTCCCGAATGGGTCCGGGGGCCGATTTCCGGATGCGGCAGGCGGACCCAGAAATTGCGCTCGATTAGATGCGGATCCTGGAACAGGTCCTTGACCGTGAGCGTCGGAATCGCCGCGACGCCCGCCGCCTGGAGCAGTTTGGCCGCCTCCCACCGGTCGCGCCTTGAGGTCCAATCGGTCAGGATACGGTCGAGTTGGTCCTCGTTGCGCTTGCGGGCGGCGGCGCCGGCAAAGCGGGGGTCGGCGGCCAGTTCCGGACGCCCTATCGTGTGGCATAAGCGGCGCCATTCCTCTTCGTTGCCGACCGCGATGGTAAGCCATTCCTCGGGCCCGCCCAGCGCCTTGTAGCAGTTATGCGGCGCCATATGACGGTCGCGATTGCCGTTCGGCTCCGGATCGCGCCCGTTCATGGCGTATTCCAGCAGCGCTTCGGGCAGACTCATCGCCAGCACTTCCATCATCGACACTTCGAAATACTGGCCTATACCGGTGCGGCGGCGCTGGATTAAGGCCGCATTGATCAAAAACGCCGCGAATACGCCGGTTGCGGGATCGCCATACGCACATGGGCCTTCGCGAATCTGGTCGCCTTCGTATCCCGACACCGCGAGCAGTCCGGCCTGGCCGTTGACCTGCGGCCCGTAGTTGACGAAGTCCGTGTACGGACCCGTCCGCCCGTAGCATCCGATGGACAACATGATGATGCCGGGGTTGCGCCGGCGCATCGCCTCGTAGCCCAGACCCATCCGATCCATCACGCCGGCGCCGAAATTCTCAATCGTGATATCGGAGTGGCCGGCCAGCCGCAGCGCCAGATCGATTCCTTCGGGCTTGCCCAGATTGAGCTGGATGCTGCGCTTGTTCTGATTCCATTCATTGAACACGCCGGCGCGGTTGGGTCCGGGCTCGCCGTCGGCAAACGGCGGATTGCGGCGGCTCAAACAGGTGCGATTGGCGGTTTCGACGCGAATCACGTCGGCGCCCAGATGCGCCAGCATCATGGTGCAGTACGGCGCCGCCCAGATCCATCCGAAATCCAGCACGCGCACGCCCGCCAGCGGACCGCCCGCGGTTGGCGGCGGAGTGCCGGCGCGGGGCTGGACGGATGCCGATTCCTGCTGTGCCCCAAGCACTTCGGTGTTATGCTGGCCCAGCTTGGGGGCCGGGTTTTCGATTCGCCAGGCCGATCCGGTGGATTTGAACGGCACCGATGGAATTTCGATGGTGCGGCCGTCCGGCGTGGGCATCGATGCGAAAAAGCTGCGCGCGCGCAGATGGATGTCGGCGTAAACATCCGAGCAGCGATTCATCGGCGCCAGCGGAATCCGCCTGGCCTGCCCCGCCATGAACAACTCCTGCTTGTTCCAGTTCTGCGTAAACTCCGCCATCAGCGGCCACAACGCGTCGGCGTTCTGACCGCGCATGAAGCGGTCCTTGAATATCTCTTCGCGGGCCCAGTCGGGATTGCCCATCAGCTCGACCAGCCGCTGCCATTGGTCCTCTTCACCCGGATTGATGAAGATCCAGCCGTCGCGCGTGGGCCATATGGAACGGGGACCGTAAATATGATGGCCCAGACGCGACGGCGTGCGCCCGGTGTAGCTGTGAATCGCCAGCGCCCCCTCGAGCATCGTGGCCAGGCATTCCTGCTCCGATACTTCGATCGACTGCCCCTCTCCGGTTTGAGCGCGGTAGCAGTACGCCGCCAGCGCCGCCATCGCGGCGAAAGCGCCGGCCTGAAATTCCGCCTGATGCCCGAACAGTTTGAGCGGCGGCCGCTCGGGAAACTGCGACACCGCCGGCGCCAGCGACGCCATCCCCGAGGAATGCGCCACGGTTATCTCGTACGCGTTAAAGCGCGAGTACGGACCGTGATCGCCGAAGGGTGAGATGCCGGCGACGATCAGGCCCGGATGCGCGCGGGTCAGCGCGGCGGCTTCCATGGCGGCGGCGCTCCGATCGCGCGGCGCGATATTGTGCATCAGGATATCGGCGCGCCGCAGCAGCATATCCAGCGCCGCACGTCCGCCCGGATCGGTCAGATCAAGCGTGACGCCCTTCTTGTCGGCATTAAGATATAGAAACAGTCCGCTCAGATTGGGATCGGGCCGGTCCTCGAAAAACGGACCGCGGTGGCGCGCGAGGTCCCCCCGCGGAGGTTCCACCTTGACCACCTCCGCCCCGAGTATCGCCATCAGCTTGGCCGCGTATGCCGCGGCCACCCCCTGGCCGCATTCGACCACCGAGATGCCGGCCAGCGGAAGAGCCGGTTGTTGGGAAGATTCGATCTGAGCCATCGGCGCTATAACTCCATCAGCGAAGCATCATGAGGCACGGCTGCCAGAGGCCTGAGGCGGGCCTCGGCAGGCATCAAAGCTCTGCTACCATTTAAAATCCGGCGCAACAACCGCATCGGGTCCGGATTGCGCGCGCCGCCCGCTTTCATGCTACAAGTCGCGCAGACATCCGAGGAGCTGCGCGCCGCGATGGATTTTGAATTCACTCCCGATCAGCAGGCTTTTCGCGCCGAGCTGCGCAGCTGGCTTGAGGCCCACGTGCCGCTTGACCTGCGCATCGATCCCTCCGGCAGTATCACGGCGCCCAATCGCGAGATCTTCGAGCGGCGCCGCCAGTTTCAAAAACAGCTGTTCGAGGCGCGATGGATCGGGATCTGGTGGCCGCGCGAATACGGCGGACGCGGCGCCGGCTTGATGGAACAGTACATCTACGAGCGCGAATACGAACGAGCGCGCGCGCCCTTCCCGCATAACTACCCCGCAATCAATCAATGGGGTCCGACCCTGATGAACTGGGGCACGCCGGCGCAAAAAGCGCGCTTCCTCACCCGGATGCTGAGCGGCGAGGATAGCTGGTGCCAGGGCTACTCGGAGCCCGGCGCCGGCTCCGATTTGGCGGCGCTGCAAACCCGCGCCGAGGACCGCGGCGACTGCTTTCTGCTCAACGGCCAGAAGATCTGGACTTCGGGCGCGCAGTTCTCCGACTGGATGTACATGCTGGTGCGCACCGACCCCGCCGCCCCCAAACATCGCGGCATAAGCTGCATGTATCTGGACCTGCGCACTTCCGGGGTTGAAATTCGCCCCCTTATTTTCATCAACGGCGAGCATCATTTTAACCAGGTCTTCTTCGACAACGTGCAGGTGCCGAAGGAAAACCTGGTCGGTCCGCTGCACGAAGGATGGAAGGTCGCGATGACCACGCTCGGCTTCGAGCGCAGCGCCGCCGCCGGACGCGCCCATGACCTGCAGCTCAAACGGCTGGACGAGTTGACCCGCGCGGCCGCACTCGGCGGCCGCCCCGCCGCGCAGGATTCCTATGTGCGCCAGCGGGTCGCCCAGTTGCATATCGAATACGAGGCGTTCAAGCTGAGCGGGATGCGCGCGCTGACGCGTCAGCTCAAGGGACTGCCGCCCGGACCGGAGCGCTCGATGATGAAAATCACCGGCGCCGAACTGGCCGTGCGCATCAACCGTTTCCTCACCGAACTGCTGGGACATCACGCCCTGGTCGACGGCGCGACGCCGCTGGTGCCCGACGGCGCCGAGCTGCTCAACCGCGTGCTGCTCTCGCGCGTGCACTGCGTATCGGGCGGGACGGTCGAAATCCAGCGCAACATAATCGGCGAGCGCACGCTTGGGCTGCCCAAGTAGCGGACGGTAGGAAACTGGCAGAGGTAATCATCATGACCCAGCGCGATCGGCAAGGATGGGCCATCGTCGGCGGATTTTTCCTGGCCTCATTCTTCATCGTCGGATCGGGCTACGATACCGCCGGCGTGTTCTTCACGCCGCTGCTCAAGCATTTCGGATGGAGCCGCACGCAACTGTCGATGGTGACCTCGGCCATAAGCCTGGCCGCTGCCGTGGTCGGACCGGGTATCGGATGGATGCTGGACCGGTTCGAGGCCAAATGGGTGGCGACGGCCGGCGCTGCCGTTTGTGGACTTGCTTTCCTGATGGCCAGCAGAGCCCAGGGACTGGTGTGGCTGGTTTCGGCCTATGCAATTCTGGGCGTCGGCGCGGCCGCCTCGGCGATGATTCCCTGCTACTACGTGATCAGCAACTGGTTCGACGAGCGCCGCGGCCTGGCGATGACGCTGGCAATTACCGGAATCGAGGTCGGCGGCACGGTGATGGCACTGACGGCCAGCTACGTTATCGCGCACGCGGGATGGCGCGCCGCCTATTTGGTGCTGGCGGCGCCGGTCATTCTGATCGTGATACCGCTGATGCTGCTGGTGGTGCGCAGCCGCCCCGCCGACGCCGCGGCGGCGGCCGCGGCGCATGGCGCGCACGCCCCCGCCGCAGCGCTTTCCGTCCAGGACGGACTCGAGGTCGGCACCGCGCTGCGCGAGCGATCGTTCTGGCTGATCGCGATTTCCTACCTGATCTACGCCGTCGCCGGCACCGCGCTGGTGGTGCATCTGATCCCGTACCTGATTGGACTTGGATTGACGGCCCAGCGCGCCGCCGCGGTGCTGAGCATCACGCTTGCGCTCAACGCAATCGGCAAGCCGTCGCTGGGCGCGCTGGCCGACCGCTACGGTATCCGGCTGATGTACGGGCTCAATCTGCTGCTGGTCGGATGCGGCATCCTGCTGCTGCTCGACGCGGACCATCCCGCGATGCTGACCGGGTTCGTGCTGGTATACGGGCTGTGCGTGGGGGCGCCAATCGCGCTGATGCCGACGATTCTGGCCGACTCGGTGGGGCTGCGGCGTTTCGGGTCGTTGTCGGGACTGCTGGTAACGCTGGGTGTAATCGGCAGCGCCGCGGGCCCGATCGTGGCCGGCGCGGTATTCGACCGCACCGCCAGCTATGTCGGCGTCTTCGGATGCTTCGGGGCGGGACTGCTGGTCGCCGGTTTCCTGCCGCTGGGATGCGTCCCGTATCGCCAACGCGCCACCGCCGCCGCCCCGGTGGTGCAGGCGGTTTGTTGACGCGGTTGAGGTGCGGGTCGGCAGTTCGAGGATATGGCCGCTGAGGCCGCGGAAGTAAACGCCGCCTCCGCCGCGCCAGGTCTGGCCGTCTTCCAGCGACCACGGCGCGCTGCCGTACTTGATCCCGGCCCGTCAGCGGCGCGGCGACCCTGACCCGCAAGTGCGGACGTCACCGATTTGTCAAAGGGCGTTTTCGCGCCGGCGGTTGCGATTCGCGCCGATGCGCCGCCTCCAGCAGTTCGATTACTTCCTGGTCGGTAGTCTGGCTGAAGTCCTCGTAGAACTCGCCGATGGCGAAGAAGGAATCCGGCGTCTCCAGGCATAACACCGCGTCCGCTTCGCCGCGCAGCGCGTCCACCGCGTCGCGCGGCGCGACCGGAACCGCCAGCACGACACCTTTGGCGCCCATCCGCCGAATCCCACGCAGGGCCGCCCGGATCGTGCCGCCGGTGGCGATACCGTCGTCGACCAGGACCGCGGTGCGGCCGGCAACGTCCAGCGGCGGCCGCCCTTTTCGATAGGTATCCTGACGCCGGCGGATTTCCTTCAATTCGCTCTCGGTCTCCGCCGCGATGTATTGCGGCGAAACGTCGAGCTGGTCGATGATCTGCTGGTTAAGCACGCTCTGCGGATTGTCGCCGTCAACGATCGCGCCCAGGCCCAATTCGTGCTGTCCGGGCGCGCCCAGCTTGCGCACCACAACTATGTCCAGCGGCGCGTCCAGGATCCTGGCGGCCTCAAATCCCACCGGTACGCCGCCGCGAGGCAGCGCAAGCACCACCGGATTTTCCAGCCGCATGCGCTTGAGCGCCAGACCCAGTTGCCGACCCGCCTGCCTGCGATCCAAAAACATGGATACTCCCTGAGGCCGCAGCGATTTCAATTGAATTGCTGAGCATTCCGCGTGCCATCCCGGAGCAGGCGTAAAGATGTATGGGATTGCTGCGGCATATTCTTACCGACGCCAATGGATACAAGCTGATTGCCGCTGCCTGATACATCGTTTTTCGGGCCTCCGTAATCGCACCGCCTTCTTCTCATCAATAAAAAAGTTATCCTTGAAACATGACAGCTTCCAATCGCCCGCAATCCTCCGCCTCGCTCAGGGCGCGGCCCGGAGTGCCCTATCCGCTGGGCGCCACGTGGGACGGCGAGGGGGTTAACTTTGCCCTGTTTTCCGAAAACGCCACCGCGGTTGAGCTCTGCCTGTTCGGCGGGTCCGACGGTAACGAGGAGCATGGCCGGATCGAGATCGAGGAGCAATCCGATCAGGTATGGCATATTTACCTGCCCGGCGTCGGACCCGGTCAGCGCTACGGCTACCGGGTGCACGGGCCGTACGATCCCGCCGCGGGGCATCGCTTCAACCCGCACAAGCTCCTGCTCGACCCCTACGCCAGAACCATCGACCGGCTTGTGCAATGGAGCGACGCGCTGTTCGGCTACGAAATCGGCCAGCCCGAGGCCGACCTCAAGATGGACCAGCGCGACAGCGCGCCCGTGATGCCCAAGAGCGTGGTGATCGACGATCGCTTCGATTGGGAAGGCGACCGCCCCTTGCGGATCCCATGGAACGAGACCGTCATTTACGAAGTTCACGTCAAAGGGTTTACGTGGCGGCATCCGGAGGTGCCCCGGCAATTGCGCGGGACCTACGCCGGCTTGAGCAGTCCGCCCGCGATCGAACATCTGCGCGCGCTGGGCATCACCGCGGTCGAGCTGATGCCGGTGCATCAGTCGGCCACGGCGCGGCCGCTGGCGGAACGGGGGCTGACCGATTACTGGGGCTACAATTCGATCGGCTACTTCGCGCCGGACTTGCGCTATTCATCCAGCGGCGCCGCCGGGCAGCAGGTGGCGGAATTCAAATCGATGGTCAAGGCGCTGCATCGCGCGGGAATCGAGGTAATCCTCGACGTGGTTTACAACCATACCGCCGAAGGCAGCCATCTGGGACCGACGCTGAGCCTGCGCGGAATCGACAATCTCAGCTACTATCGCCTGCAGCCCGCCAACCGCCGCCTGTACGCCGATTTCACCGGATGCGGCAATACGCTCAATATGCGCCATCCGCGGTCATTGCAACTGGTGATGGACAGCCTGCGCTACTGGGTGCTGGAGATGCACGTTGACGGCTTCCGCTTCGACCTGGCTGCGGCGCTGGCGCGCGAACTGCACGAGGTCGATCGGCTGGCGGCATTCTTCGATATCATCCTGCAGGATCCCGTGCTGTGCCAGGTCAAGCTGATCGCGGAGCCGTGGGATTTGGGCGAGGGCGGCTACCAGGTCGGCAACTTTCCCGTGCTGTGGAGCGAATGGAACGGCAAATACCGCGATACCGTGCGCGACTACTGGCGCGGCGCCGACCGCACCCTGGCCGAATTCGCCACCCGCTTCACCGGCAGTTCCGACCTGTACGGGCCCAGCCGCCGCCAACCACACGCCAGTATCAACTTCGTCACCTGCCACGACGGCTTCACTCTGCACGACCTGGTCTCCTACAACGTCAAGCACAACGAGGCCAACGGCGAGAGCAACAAGGACGGCGACAATACCAACCGGTCGTGGAATTGCGGCGCCGAAGGTCCCACCGGCGATCCGATCGTGAAGCTGACGCGCGAGCGGCAAAAGCGCAATTTTCTCGCCACGCTGTTCCTCTCCCAGGGCGTTCCGATGCTGCTGGGGGGCGACGAGATCGGCCGCACCCAGATGGGCAACAACAACGCCTACTGCCAGGACAACGAAATCTCATGGTTCGACTGGGAGCATGCCGACCGCGACCTGCTCGAGTTCACTTGCCGCCTGATTCGCCTGCATCGGGAGCATCCCGTGTTCAGGCGCCGGCGATGGTTCCAGGGACGCCCGATTCATGGCCAGCACGTGCATGACATCGGATGGTTCACGCCGGCCGGCGAGGAGATGTCCGAGGAGGACTGGCGGGTCGGTTTCGCCAAGTCGGTCGCGGTTTTCCTCAACGGCGAGGCGATCCTGAGCCCCGGACCGATGGGCGAGCGCATCGTGGACGACTGCTTCTATCTGCTCTTCAACGCCGGCCATGAACAGTTGTCCTTCGTCCTGCCCGCGCGCGAAGGCAATTTCCGCTGGGCCAAAGTAGTGGACACCTCGCAGCGGATGGTCGAGGAGCCCGCCCAGCTCTACGTCCCGGGGCAGGAGGTGGCGGTGTACGCGCGGACGCTGATGGTGATGCGCCTGGTGGAGCATCCGCAGGCCGCATCCGCGCCGCGCGGCGGCGAGGAGTTCTTCGGCCGTTAGCCGCGCAATTGTCATGCTGCCAAATCGTTATCGCGCAACTGTTATAATGATGGAGCCGCAAATTCCGCGCGGCGTTACGCGATGCAATTAGAGCTGCACAAGGTCCACGATTACCTGTGGGAAATACCGCGCACCGGGATGATGCGCGTGCCCGGGCGCATCTACGCCAGCGCACCCATGATCGACGACCTGCGCCAGGATCCGGCGCTGGGACAGGTGGCCAACGTCGCCTGTCTGCCCGGAATCGTCGGCTACTCGCTGGCGATGCCGGACATACATTGGGGCTACGGATTTCCGATCGGCGGCGTGGCCGCGGTGGACGCCGAAGACGGCGTGATATCGCCCGGCGGCGTCGGCTACGACATCAACTGCGGCGTGCGGCTGGTGCGCACCAATCTCCACTATGACGACGTCGCGGGCAAGGCCGAGCGGATCGCGGATGCGCTGTACGAGGCGATTCCGGCCGGAGTCGGTTCCAAAGGCGCGATACCCGGACTGCGCACCGACGACCTCAAGCGCCTGCTCGCCAAGGGCGCCCAATGGGCCCGCGATCACGGCTACGCCTCCGACGCCGATCTGGCGCATACCGAGGAGAACGGACGGCTGGCGATGGCCGAGCCCGACTCAGTCAGCACGCTCGCCTGCGAGCGCGGACGGGTGCAGCTCGGTACCCTGGGATCGGGCAATCATTTTCTGGAATGCAGCCGGGTCGATCAGATCCATGACGCCGCCGCCGCGCAGGCGCTGGGGGTGCGCCTGGGCCAAATGATGCTGCTGATCCATTCGGGCTCGCGCGGTCTGGGCCATCAGACCTGTGAGGACCATCTGCGCGTTATAGGGGCGGCGGCCGCACGCTACGGGATTGAGCTTCCCGACCGGCAGTTGGCCGCGGTTCCGATCAATTCACCCGAGGGGCGCGCCTACCTGGGCGCGATGGCGGCGGCGGCTAACTTCGCCTGGTGCAATCGCCAGCTGATCATGCATCTGGCCGGGCAGGCGCTGCAGCGCGCGCTGCAAATCACGCCGCGGGAACTGGGCTTCAGCCTGATCTATGACGTCTGCCACAACATCGCCAAGTTCGAGCAGCATGAAGTGGGCGGCCAACCGCGCACGCTGTGCGTGCATCGCAAGGGCGCGACCCGGGCGCTCGGACCGCGGCATCCCGCTCTGCCCGCCGCGCTGCGCGAGTTGGGGCAGCCGGTGTTGATTCCCGGCGACATGGGCCGCTTCTCGTTCCTTTTGATCGGGCAGGAGCGCGCGATGAAGGAGACCTTCGGCTCGACCTGCCACGGCGCCGGACGCGTGATGAGCCGCCATCAGGCGCAGCGCGCCGCGCGCGGCCGCAACCTGTACGCCGAGATGGCCGCGGCGGGCGTAATCGTGCGTTCGCGCGGGCGCGCCACCGTGGCCGAAGAGATGCCCGCCGCCTACAAGGACGTCGCTGACGTAGTGCAGGTCATGGAAGCGGCGGGCGTCAGCCGCCGCGTTGCCCGCCTCAAGCCCTTCGCCGTGGTCAAGGGCTGAGTCCGCAGGCGTTCCGGAATATCGCAACCAGGGCGGGTTGCCCGCCAGACGGCCGCGGACAACCCGCTAAAGTTATCCAAACTGCCGGCGTCGATGCCTGTGGCCGGCCTCTACATTGCCCCCACTAATCAGTAGCGGTACAAGTCATAGTAAGGGTTGTAGTAGGGATTATAGTAGCGGTTGTAGTAATCCTGGTTCAGGTCGCGTTCGCGCAGTTCCATGTCGTAGCGCCGCTGCTCAATCTCGGCCCGTTCGTGAGCCGCCGCATCGTAGTCTCCGCGCCGCAGATCGTTTCTCAACTCGTGATAGTCGTGACGAAGTTCATGGCGCTGATGATGCAGATACCTGCCGTCGCGGTCCATGTCCCAGTCGTGGGCGCGAACGGTCAGCGCGGGGAACAACAGCATGGTGCCGAATGCGGCCGCAATCAAGCCAATGCCGAATTTCCTCATCGTCATATACCTCCTGGTGGCCCGGCCGTGGCAGCCCAACGGGTTGGCCGCGGCCGGCATGCGGTATTTGCGATGGTCGATGCAGGGGCCGTGCCGATCACAACCTGGCGAAAAAGCCTGAACAATCCGCCGCGGATGAGCATGGAAAGTAGCGTCAGGTAACCGCGATGCCGGATTTGGGGTTGATCGGGCAAAAACGCGGTCCGCCTCCAAGGATGAGTTCGGCAGAAAAAAACCGGCTTCAGGCGCTGCGCAGATGACGCCGCGCTCTCGAACGGAACACCGCGCGGCGCAAATGATGCCGGCTTGTGCGGCCGCTGGCCGCTACCCGTCGTATTGAAGAGCGCCAATGGCGGCGCACCGCGCGGGCATAATGCACCGGCGGCGGCTCTTCGAAATCCGGCTGCTCCTGGTCGATACCGGGGAAATAAGCTTCGCGGTACTGGTAAACCTGAAGCGCGGCCAGGAATTCGGAATAATAATTCTTGCTGGCAAAACCGAAGCGGGGACCGTCCCAGCGCCGCAGAATTTCGCAGTAATCGCCTCCGTTGGTCGCTTCCACCGCCTGCAGCATCCCACCCGTCCCATAATTATAAGCGGTTATCGCCAGCGGCCAGTCGCCCAGCAATTCATGGTTATGCTGCAGCAACTCCGCCGCCGCCTGTGTAGCCCGCTGCGGATTAAGCCGATCATCGCGCCGGCCGCTGACCGTCATGTACTCCTTGCCGGTGGCGCGGGTGAATTGCCACAAACCCATCGCTCCGCACTTGGAGCGCGCATACAGATGAAACCCGGATTCCACGGTGGGCAAAAGCGCCAACCCTTCGGGCAGTCCGAAGGATCGAAACACGGCCTGGATCTGCGGCAGATAGGTGCGCGCGCGCACCAGGCTTTGGCGGAACCGCTCAGCCATCCCCTGCTGCACGCGCAGGTTGAGCGCCGCCGCGGCGTAGTTGGGATTGCGCTCGTTCTTGAACAGGCCGGCGACGCGCTGCTCCTCGTAAGTGGCCGGCTGATGCTGGGCGAGACGATTGAGAATGTCGGCGTATTTGGTCTTGAGATAAGTGTTGGCCCAATCCACATCTTCCGCGGTCGGGTTACCCTCACCCGGCAGGTGCAGCACCTGATAGATCTTCCACACCTGATCCTTGTCGTGCACCACGAAGTCGCGCACCGAATAGGCGGAAAACACGTCAACCCAGAATTTGATGTTGGGTTCGATCGAGGCGGGTCTGGGGAATTCAGGGGCGCGGCGTGGAACCAGATTTTCGGCGCGCGCCGCGCTTAGCAAAGCGCCCACCGCCAGCAGCGTAAGCAGCGCTGAGCGTAACGAGCCGATACGTACAATGCGAATGATCCGGTGCGCTATCTTCAAAGCAACCTGGCAAGCGTCCATGATCCACCACCCCGACCACGTTTTCCGGTCCCAAGCCCAAGCGCTTGTAACCTTGCCATGACTCCAAGCTCGACAATGACAATATGCGTACAAAAAGGGAAGGTCAAACGCGCAATTCCTTACACTTCCAACTCATGGCGAAACCCGGTCCGACAGACCGAACTACCAATGGCGCGCCGCCAACGCCTGATTCAGCTCATCGCGCATCGCCCGCGCCGCCTGAGCGGCAGCCTCCGCCATGGACTGCTCGGCCCGCATCCGCACCGCATACATCAGGCTGCGGCTGGCGTTGACGATCACACCCAGTCCATCCCCGCGCGCCGCCGCCACCGCGTCCGCGGCGCTGGCACCCTGGGCGCCAAACCCCGGCGCCAGCACGATTGTATTCGGCATCAGCGCCCGGGCCCGCGCGGCTTGCGCCGGATAGGTCGCGCCGACCACCGCTGCGACCGAGCTGAGCCCGCAGCCGCCGATGAAATCGCTACCCCATCCCCTGACCCGGTCCGCCACCGCCTCCCAGAGCGGCCGGCCGCAAACGTCGAGATCCTGGAACTCGCCCGAGGATGGATTGGACGTCTTGACCAGCACGAACAGTCCACGGCCGCTGCGCACCCGGGCCACAAACGGCGCCATCGCATCGCTGCCCAGATACGGATTGACCGTCACCGCGTCGCATGCGAAATCGCCGCCGCCCAAAAAAGCTTCGGCATACGCCGCCGACGTGCTGCCGATATCGCCGCGCTTGGCGTCCGCAATTGTAATCAGGCCGCGGCTGCGGGCGAAGCGTACGACCTTGGCGAACGCCGCCATGCCGTCGAGTCCGCGCGCTTCGAAAAACGCCAGCTGCGGTTTGACCGCGACCACAAAATCGGCGCAGGCTTCGATAATCTCGCAGCAGAAATCCGCCAGCGTCCGCTTTACGGGGATTCCCGGAGAAGTGGGCGTGTCCAGTTGTGGATCGACGCCGAGCACCAGCACACTGCGCTTTTGCTGCTGCGCCTCAACCAGCCGGTCGGCGAAGTCCATGGCCTGAAGCATAGCCGCCGCTGGAAAGAGAATCCATCAAAACAGGAGCACCGCGCGGCGCTAAACCACCGCTCCTTCGGGCGGTAGGCAAATATGGACCGCTTGAAGTAGAGTCGATTCGGTTCGACTGCTTATAAGGAGGTCTGTGAGGATGAGGATTGCCAGAATTATAGCTCGAATCCTGTTGGGCCTGGCTTTCGGCGTGATGCCGTGGACCGCCATTCTGCATCTGGCGCCCAACCCGCCGATGCCGCCGGCGGCCGGCGCTTTCATCGACGCCCTGATCAAAACCGGTTACATGCTGCCCCTGGTATGGGGCACTGAAATCGTGGCCGGTCTGCTGCTTTTGGCGGGAATTTTCGTGCCATTCGCGCTGATCCTGCTGGCACCGATCCTGGTCAACATCTTTCTGTATCACGCGGTCTTGAATCACAGCGGATTCCTTTTGGCGGTGTTTCTCTGCCTGCTCGAGCTCTTTATGGCCTGGCAATACCGGCACTCCTTTGACGCCCTGTTCGTCTCCACGCCGGCCGCCGAGCCGGCGGCGATGGGCGCGCCCGCCGCGGCGGTCAGGCAGAGCTGAATCGTAGAACTGGCCCACGATCCGCTTTACATCCCGGATAGCCAGTATGGTAGCGTTCCGTGCGAGGTTGCTGCCATGGCCGAGCTGGTCGAATCCGACGTAATCGCATGGGCGGAAAGCGCCCTTCACACCAAGGTAGTGCAATGCACGCGGCAATCGCGCGACAACGGCGGGCGTCCCGCATGGTTCATCACCTGCCGCAACGGCACCGGCCAGACCAGGTACTACATCCGCGGTAATCGCGGTCCGAGCTTCGAATACAACAGCATCTACAGCCTCGACCGCGAAGCGCGGCTGCTCAAGGTGCTGAAAAAGCATGGCGTGCCGGTTCCGGGCGTGGTGGCGGAATCGGCCAACCCGTACGCCATAATCCTGGAGTTTGTCGACGGTCAGGACGACTTCACGCTGATCACGAACCAGGCCGAACGCGACGAGTACGGCCGTCAATTCGGCGCGATTATGGCCCAATGGCATGCGATACCGGTCAGCGAATTCCAGCAGATCGGATTTCCGATTCCTCGGACCGGCGCGGAGTACCTGGTACAGGACCTCGACGTGTGGGAAAAGGGATGCTTTCCGCATCTGAAGGAGCCGGTGCCGCTGGTCACCTTCGCCTGCCAATGGCTGCGGCGCAATCCGCCCGAGCCGCCCCGCCGTCCGGTCCTGGCGCAAGGCGATACCGGCCCCGGTCAGTTCATCTTCAAAGACGGCCGCATCCAGGCGGTCGTGGACTGGGAACTGGCGTTCGTCGGCGATCCGATGAATGAGCTGGCGCGTATCCGCACCCGCGACATGTGGTATCCCACTGGCAATCTCCCCAAATGGTTCCACTACTACAGCGAATACTCAGGCACGCCCCTGCAATTGGACAAAATCCGCTACTACAGCGTGATCGCGATGATGACCACGGCGCTGGCGCTCGGCCCGGTGGTGCAGAAGCTCGATCCGCGCGACGTACATGCGGAATGGATTGCGGAGGAGATATGGTCCAAGCGCGCCACCATCGAATGCCTGGCCGAAGCAATCGGAGTCCAACTTGAAGCGCCCGCCATTCCAACTGCGCGGCCCGGCCGGCTGTCGGCGCTGTTCGACGTGCTTGAAGACAACCTGCGCGAGGAGCAGTTGCCGCGCATGGAGGACCGCTTCCTGCGCTACCGTATGAGCATGGACCTGAGGCTGGTCACGCACATCCGGCATCTGACCGAAATCGGCCGCGAGATCGAGGCCGACGACCTCGACGACATGAAGGCCATCCTGGGGCGGCGGCCCCGGGACCGGCACGAGGGGATGCTGGCGATGGAAGAATTCGTGAAAAAAGCGGGCCCCGGGATGGACGCCGAGTTGACGCGTTACTTCTATCGCCATGCGATGCGCGAGGAGGCCCTGATGCGCGGCGCGATGGGCCGTATCGAAAACGCGGTCGTCTCCCCGGTCGCCTGAGACGTGGCCCAGGCTTTGCGGCCCATGTTCAATACAAACTCCAGAGTTTCTACAATTCCGGAGGCTCTTTCACTGTAGTCATTCCGACCGCCGACGCTCATGGCTTCGCCGCCGGCCGCATCGACATTCTGCAGTGGCGGGCCAATGCCCGCGCTTCACAGGCTGTACGCCTGTGTGCTTCATACGATCTCCGCCGTGATGTCCTCGCTCTCCGACAGCACCCTGACTTTGACCAGTTGCTCGCCCTCGGCGATCGATCCCCAATGCATCGCGAAGTGCTCCAGCTGCACGTCGGGCCGGAACTTGGCCGAGACGCCCATCACGACTTCGTCCACCTTGAGCAGGTTGGCGACGCGTGCGATGGCGAAGAGCTGATCGTTGGAGACCACCACCAGCGGCGTTACCGGGCGGCCGTGATCCTCGGCCACCTTGACCACTTTGCTGAACAGACGCTCTTCGGCGCTGGTGAACACCACCGCGCCGTCGCTGGAAGCCAGACCTTTTTCGGTACGCACCGTCAGCACCACCAGCCGGCCGTTGCCGTGCTCGGACAGGTAGCGATGCAGGTGGGTCAGGTTCTGCGGATCGCGAATCGCAATCAGTTTGATTGGCCCGCCGTCTCCGTTGAGCGATTGCGGACCGAGTTCGTGTTCGCCGCTGAGCATCGCCAGATTGAAACGCTCCAGCTCCTCGCCGTATTCGTGCCTGGCCGCGCCGTTGATGCGTTCGGAAATCTCGAACACCACGAACAGGCCGGCGGTGAACAGCAGTCCGAAAATGGTCGCGACCTGCTTGGTCATCAGATTGATCAGCGCGGTTGCGAACAGAACCAGGAAGGTGAGGCCCAGCCCCAGGGGGAAGTCCTGGCCGCCCGGACGAAAGAAGCTCAGATTCAGCGGCATCCGCCACAGCCGCTTGTATTTGTCCTTGTAGCGCAGCACCAGGACCGAAAGCGTCTTGAAGACGAAGCTCCAGATCACGCCAAAAGCGTACGCTTCGCCCAGCACGTACATATCGCCGCGCGACAGCACGATGGTCGCAATCTGCAGGCCGGCGACCAGGTTGACGATGCGGTAGTTGGTGCCGTAGCGCTTGTGCGGATGGCGGAACCAGTCCAGCAGCACGCCGTCTTCCGCCACCCGCGTCAGCACTCCGGTCGAGCCCACGATGGCGGTGTTCACCGCGCCCGACAGGATCAGGAAGCCGACCAACACCACGAAAGCGCGCAGCACCGTCCGCAGCCACAGCGGTCCCACCATGTACATGGCCAGGCCGCCGATCAGGTCATCGGAATATTTCGCCATCCGCACGCTGTCGGGGATGATCATCACAGCGAAGAACGAGATGACCGAGGTCAGCAGCAGCGTGTATATGAAAATGACCAGGCCGGTGCGCAGCAGGTTCTTGAGCTTGGGGGCCTCGATCTCGCGGTTGACCTGCGCCAGCGATTCCTCCCCGGACATCGCGAGGATCGAATGTCCCCAGGCGATAAGAATACCCAGCGCGCCGATCGTACGCGCCGGCGGCCAGTGCGCCAGCCATCCCAGCGACTGATCGCCGAACTTCAGTTCGAGCGGCGGCATGTGCGCGCCGCGCATATAGACGGTCAGCGAGCACCACCCGATCATGAGCACGCCCATCACCGTGGTGATCAGCATGATCTTGAGCGCCTTGTCGCTCGACTCCTCGATACCGAGGATGTTCTGCCACCAGAAATAGATGGTGACGGCGATTGCGAATATCGCGGCGGTGAAGTCGGGCGGCAGCCTGACCCCCGGATGGGCCATCGCCAGCAGTTCGTTCAGCAGGCCGGTCAAGTACTGGCCCGCCGACACCCCGCTGATCGGACCGGTCAGAACGTAGTCGAACATCAGGGCCGACACCGAGATCTTGGCGAGCGTCGAACCCATCGCCTCCTTGACCACGCGGTACACGCCGCCGCGCGTGAACATCGAGCACGACTCGACGTAGACCGCGCGCACCGCGTAAGCAAACAGCATCACGGCCAGAATGAAATACGGCGCCGAACGGCCCACCGCCTGCTCGACGATGCCGCCGATGTAGTACACCGTCGAGGCCATGTCGCACAGCACCACCGCCGACGCTCTCCAGAACGAGATGAAGGTCAGCATCGCGGTGGAAATGACGATGACCTGGGTCTGCTTGCCGGATTTGGTGGCCGGTTGGGGGCCGCCCGGGGACGCCGTATCGCCGGGGACCGCGCGAGTGGAAGATAAAGCCGGGCTGCTCATTGAATCCGATCAAAAACCTCTGGTTGTGAATGGAGAGGTTTCAGAGCGCAACTGACGTGCCAGAAAAACCCTTGCAATTGCCATGGTCGAAGCGCCGCCGCAATGCAGGACGCAACCCTGAAGCCGGCCGCGGCCGTGCATTATGCAATCCGCACCGCCTTGTCGCAGAGCGCAAAAACGCCGACAATCAGCTCATGTCGACTAACGCGGCCGACGCTGGCGGATGGCGCCGCTTGTGGTGGTCGCTCGCCGGGCGGATCTGGCTCACCAGTCTGGCGCTGGTGATTCTGATGGGTGCGTTGGGCGTCAGTATCGCCGCACGCCTCGCCATTCTGGAGCGTTCGGTCAACCGGGTGCTCTCGCGCAATTACCGCTCGATCCAGGCGGCCCAGGGCATGTCGGCCGCGATCGAGCATCTGCGCACCGGCGACCAGACCCGCGCGCAGGCACGTGCGGATTTCGACCGCATGCTCTCCATCGAGCGCCACAACCTGACCGAGCCGGGCGAGGGGGAACTGGCCGCGAGGATTGCGCGTCAGGCCGGCGCGTTTTTCGCCGCGCCCGATACCCGGGGCGCGCCGCTTGCCCTGCAGCAGTCGCTGGCCGCCCTGATTGCACTCAACGAACGCGCCATGTTCAGCGCCGATCGCCATACCGTGGCGGTGGCGCGCAGCTTCCGCATCGAGGCGCTGACGTTTCTGCTCGCTGCCGCGTTGCTGCTGGCGGCGTCGAGCTATGCCCTGTCGCGCAGCCTGGTCAATCGTCCGCTCGCCGAGCTGATTCGCACCGTGCGCATGATCGACAGCGAGCAGTCGCTGCGCGCGGCGGCGCGGCCGCACACCGTCGAGCTGGCCGAACTCGCCGACGAGTTCAATGCCATGGTGTGGCGGCTGCAGACGGACTCCGCCCGCCGGCTGGCGGAACTTGACCGCGAGCGTTCCAAGATCGACGCGATCATGGAAAGTATCGAGGACGGCCTGATCGTGCTCGATCCGCAGCGCGCCATCGTGCACATGAACGAGGTCGCGGGCGCGATTCTCGATCTGCCGCATTGCGCCATCCTGGGCACGCGGCTGCAGAGTTTGGGCGCGCACGGGTCGCACGCGGCGCGGCTGGTTGCGGCGCTGGACGGGCGCGGCGCCGGCGACGGCGCTCCGATCGAGTTCAAGGTATTCGTGCGCGGCCGCGACCACAGCTACCTGGTGCGCGAATTGCCCTGGACCGGCCGCGCAAAACACAACGGCGCCGCCGCCGATAACGCCCAGCTGCTCGGCACCGTCATTCTGCTGCAGGACGTCACCCTGCTGCGCGACCGCGAGAAGGCCCATTCCCACCTCATCGCGACGCTGTCCCATGAGCTGAAAACCCCGCTGACCTCGCTGCGCATCGCCGCCGAACTGCTCGAGGAATCGATCGCCGGCGGATTGCCGCCGCGCGCCCGCGAAATCTTCGCCACGCTGCAGGAAGACATCGCGCGCCTGCAAACGATCGCCGGCGATCTGCTTGACGCCTCGCGCAGCAGCGCCGCCCGCATCGGCGTCGATCGCCGGCCCATCCTGCTCGATGAAGTGGTAAGCGAAATCGCGCGGCCGCTGGCGATGCAGGCGCGCGAGAAGCGCATCATGCTTGAGCTGCGCGGCGTGGAGCATCCGCTGCCCATCTGGGGCGATCCGATCAAGCTGCCGTGGGTGATCACCAACCTGGTCGGCAATGCGCTGCGCTATACTCCCGCGGGCGGACGCATCACAATCGAACTGGCGCAGCATGACGGCGCCGTGCGCGTGGTGGTCAGCGATACCGGATGCGGAATCGACAGCCGCGCCCTGGAAACGATCTTCGAACCGTACGCGCAGGGAGCGGCGATGCCCGGCCAGACCGGCGCGGCCGGCCTGGGACTCTATATCACCAAGGAAATCGTCCAGGCGCATAACGGGAGAATTTTTGTGAGCAGCGGAGTCGGCATCGGAACCACCTTTACGGTCGAAATTCCGCTGAGGGAGCAGGCGCTTGGCTAATATCCTGGTGGTCGATGACGACCGCAACATCCGCCGGATGCTGGCCAACGCGCTGGAGGCGGCCGGCTACCAGGTGTTCGAGGCCTCCAGCGCCGCGCAGGCGCTGACGCGGCTGACCGCGGCGCCGATGGTCGATCTGGTGCTGACCGATGTGCGGATGGAAAAGATGGACGGCATCCGCCTGCTGGAGCAGATCAAGCATACGCGCCCCGCGATGCCGGTGATTATAATGACCGCGTTCGGCTCCATTGCGGCCGCGGTCGAGGCGATGCGGCTGGGGGCGTACGATTACCTGCCCAAGCCGTTCAGCGCGCAGCAGATTCGGCAGACCGTCGCGCGCGCACTGGAGATCCAGTCGCTGCGCCAGGAAAATCGCGCGCTGCGCAGCCGCCTGGAGCGGCTTTCCGGCAGCGAGCGCTTTCTCGCCTCCACCCCTCAGACCGCCGCGCTGCTCGACGTCGCGGCGCAGGCCGCGGCCAGCGACGCCACCGTGCTGCTGACCGGCGAAAGCGGCACCGGCAAGAGCCTGCTGGCCCGCCATATTCATCAACTGAGTCCGCGCAACAACGGTCCGTTCGTGAGCGTCGCCTGCACCACGCTGAGCGAGCATCTTCTGGAAAGCGAACTGTTCGGCCACGTGCGCGGCGCGTTTACCGGCGCGATCAAGGACAAGCCGGGCCGTTTGGAAGCGGCCGAGAGCGGCACGGTTTTCCTCGACGAGATCGGCGACCTGTCCTTGGGACTGCAGGCCAAGCTGCTGCGGTTTTTGCAAGAGAAGACCTTCGAGCGGGTGGGCGGCAGCCAGACGCTGCAAATCGACGCCCGCATTATCGCCGCAACCAATCAGGACCTCGAACAACTGGTGAAGGAAAAGCGCCTGCGCGAGGACCTTTACTACCGCCTCAACGTCATCGAGCTGCGCCTGCCGCCGCTGCGCGAACGCCCCGCCGAAATTCCGATCCTCACCGCGTCGTTTGTCGAAGCGGCCGCCGCAACGCATGGCAAGCGGATGCTGGAGTTGACGCCCGAAGCCGCCGCCGCGCTGGCCGCCTACTCATGGCCCGGCAACGTGCGCGAACTGCGCAACGTGATCGAGCGCGCGCTGGTCCTGAGCCGCGGCGATCGGATTACGGTCAACGATTTGCCCGACCGCATTTTGGCCGCGCCGCAGACCGCGCCCTCGCGCAATCTGACGCTGGAGGAACTGGAACGCCGCCACATTGAGTTCGTGCTCGAACAGGCGATGACGCTGGAAGAAGCGGCCGAAATGCTCGGCATCAACGTCGCCACGCTATGGCGCAAGCGCCGCCGCTACGGCATGGAATAGCCCCTGTACCGGATCGAGCGGAGCAACTATTTAGCGGCCCAGGTCTGGAGTTTGAAACTGGGATCGTCGGCCCCCGGCCCGGATACCGGCACGACGCTGATGTCGCGGAAGTATGCGCGGCCCGTATTCTGACTCGAATAGAATCCCAGACGGCAGGCGAGCACCACGTCGGTCTCTTTGGGCACCTGCAGGTAAAATCCAATCGGCTCCCAGTAGCCGGTGCCCCTTACGTGGCGCGACAGAATCCAGCTCTCCATGATGGAGATGTTGGCGCCGGTGTCCAGTTCGCCGACATTTTCCGTGCGCGCACTGGCGGTAAAATGATACCAGCCCGGCTTGAGATGGACGGTCTGCTCCCAGCGCGAATCGGCCGGCTGATAGTTCCAGATGCTGAGGTCGGCCGGCTGCCGATCCTTCTCCCACTCGAAGGTGACGTCGCCCGGCGGCATCGTATAAGGATCGTGCTGCCAGCATTGCGGTGAATCGCCGCTGCCGGCGGTCAAATCGGGATTGCACAGCAGGTTGGTCTGCGCGCGCGCGGCGTACGGCAGACCCGATACGATCAAAGCGAGAGCCGCAACCAGGGCGGGTTTGCGCGTGATATTCATATAGATCTCTGAGCGGCGCGTTAGAAGGCTGAATCAGTTCAATGACTCGCCGCTTTTCACCACAGCAAAATCGGCTCCCGCTTGCAACGCCCGGTCCCCTCGCTCACAGCCGTGCGGATTATCCATTTGTCGACCGCAGCCCTTGCCAGAGCGGGGCGGGCGTCCCTCAAGGACGCCCGCCCCGCTCACCAGCAGCAGCCTCGGTCATTCTACCAGCCGTCAAGGGCGGCTGACGGAATCGATAATCGCCAGCCCTTCCATGGCCAGGCCCGGCGTCAGGTTATCCAGCATCAGGCGCTTCAGATGCTGGGTCATCGCGCTGCGCGCGTACCTGATCGCAAGCGGCGGCCTGGTCACGATGTGGCGCGCCAGTTCCCACGCGCGCGGCAGCAGGCGTTCGCGCGGCAACACCTCGCTGACGATGCCGAGCGCCAGCGCTTGGTGGGCCGCTATCTTCTGTCCGGTCAGCAGAAAGTAGCGTCCGCGGTTGTAGCCCAACAACAGCGGCCACACCACGTGCACGCCGTCGCCGGGCACGGCGCCGCCGGGAAAATGCGCCAGATCGGCGAATTCGGCGTCGTCGCTGGCCAGTACGATGTCGCTGAGCACCGCCAGTTCGGCATGCACGTACGCCGCGCCGTTGACCGCCGCGATGATCGGCACCTCGATGTCGAGCAGGTCCATCAGCAGATGCTTGCCTTCGAAGATAATCCGGTCCCAGCTCTGCGCCGTGGTGCGGCCGAAGCTGCCGGCGTCGATCTCGGCGCAAAACGACTTGCCCGTGCCGGTCATGATTACCGCCTTGTTCTCCGGGTCGCGGGCGATGTCGGCAAAGAGGTCGCCGAATTCCGTATGCGGTCCGGGCTGCCAGATCATCTCCTTGCCGCCGGTATGGAAAGTGACCTGAAGAATGCCGTCATGCCGCTCCAGCCGCGCGTGCTGATACCTGGTCTGATACTGTTCGAATCGGCTCATGGGTTGTCTCCTCCGATTGATTTTTGAAGCGCCGCAGGCAAACTGAATCGTGATTGGGAGCAAAGGTCAAACTTGAACAGTGCGCGCCGGAGGTGGTTATGCGCTTTGACGGAAAAGTCGGAATTGTGACCGGGGGAGCGTCGGGAATCGGCCGCGCGACGGCGGTTGGATTCGCCCGCCGCGGCGGCGTCGTGATCGTCGCCGACCACAGCGAGCGCGGCGCCAGGGCCGTGGCCGAAGAGATTGCCGGCCTGGGCGGCAAGGCCGAGCCCATCAAGACCGACGTCACCAAAGAGGCCGACATCCAGGCCGCCGTCGCGCTGGCGCGCAAGCAGTTCGGCCGCCTCGATTTCATCCACAACAACGCCTACGCCTTCGGCAAGGGATGGGAACCGGCGCTGGCCGGCGACTTCAAGGACGAGTTCTGGGATCACGCGATCAATATCGGGCTGACGGCGGTGTTTCGCGGCACCCGCGCGGCGCTGGCCGTGATGCGCGAGCAGGGTTCGGGCTCGATCGTGAATACCGCGTCGATTTCCGGACTGTTCGCCGATTACAAGAACTCCGCCTACAACGCGGTCAAGGCGGGAGTGATCAACTTCACCCGCGCGGTGGCGCAGGAATACGGTCCGATGGGTATCCGCGCCAACTGCGTATGCCCCGGCGTTATCGCCACGCCGCCGGTGGTGCAGATGACGACCGACCCGGAGCGTCGCAAGCGCTTTGCCCAGAAGGTGCCGCTGCGGCGAATGGGTCAGCCCGAGGAGCTGGCCAACGTGGTGCTGTTTCTGGCTTCCGACCTGTCCTCGTACGTAACCGGCGCCGCCTATGTATGCGACGGCGGCCTGACGCTGTCCTCGCGGGTCGAGCTGTAGGCCGGACCGGCTTCGCAGCCCAATTCTGAGCTTCAACGCGGTCATCCTTGCGCTGGCGGGCGGCGAGCCTGCGCACGATGCTTTCAATTTGTAGCAATTCAGTATAGAAAGTAGCGAAACTCTCCCGGCGAGGAAGCTCTATGGAAACTGGCCCGGTGCGGATCTCCCGGCCGCTGCTGTTTGCGCTGTTGGCGGCGGCGCTGTCCAATGCGATCGCGGCGAGCGCCGCGGCCGAAACCGGCGCCCTGCGGCAATCGCCGCAAATCCATTTCGTGCCCGATTCCTTTGAATTCTGGAACGATCCCCGCCACGCCACCACCAGGCTGCCCGAAGGATGCCACGGCAAGGATTGCACCCCGGTGCCGGCCTACGCCGACGTGGTGCTGCATCCGGCCAATTTCGTTCAATGCAAGGGCGGTCCCTTCGCGTTGTGCTATTATTCGGGACCCAACGGGCCGGCGCAGGACCTGTCCTGCGAGCTGACCCCCGACGGCAAGTTCGCCAACTGCAACTGCTATCGCATTCCGTACGGAACCTACTTCGTCGATATCAACGCGATTCTCAATTACGGCGTCTATCGCGAAACGATCGAGAAATGCGGCAAGAACGGCGCCCGATGTTTCAACCATCCGAACAAGGCGCCGGTGTGCGAGGCAATCAACAGTAACCGGCTGATTCCGGGCGCCGACCTCGAATCGACCTTCAGCTACGACTGCATTCCCACCAATGGTATCGGGCTGACCAACTGCGGGCAGGCGCCCTACGCCGGATGCATGACGGCGCCCTGCTACAACACCGCCGATACCGCCAGGACCGGAATCGTGCAATGCTCCTGCCCCATATTCGACGGGCCCTACCAGGTCGGACTGAACGACCAGGAATGCACTTTGGGCGGCGACCTGGTGTGGTCGGCCGCTTACAACCCCAACGTAACCACAACCGCGCCCACTACCGGCACCTGCGTTCCCGACGCGCCCGGCTCGCTGGGATGCCCGTTGCTGGGCGCGCCGCCGTACCAGGTGCCGGCCGGCATCAACTGCAAGCAGGTCTGCCAGGAGTACACGACCTGCCGCGATCAGGCGGGAATCCAGGCCGGTTACACCTGCGATGCGACGCTGTGCACGGCGCAATGCAACGACCGCGACCTGACCGACCAGGCCTGCGCCGGGTTGACCGCCGACGGGCATTCGGGCGGCGCCTGCGACGTCAGCGAAATCGCCAAACTGGAACAAGCGGCGCAGTGCAGTTGCTGCGCCAGCCAGATCTGCGGATGCGAGGCGGACGCGCAGACGCAATCGGCGATTTTCGAACTGGACGCGGCGCAGCGCGCGCGCGCAATCGCGCCGCAATGCGATCAGAACGGCACCCTGTGTGGAACCGCCCCCTGATTTCTGAAGCAACAAAAGACTGGCCCTGTCGGCTACTATCTGAATTCCTCGGAGTATTGGTCAGAACTATACATGACAAGCGCGGCCACCCGATTTATTGTGAACCGGTCCTCCATGATGAAATTCGTCCTGATCGCCGCCATTGTGCTGGCGCTGCCGCTGCCGGCGTTGGCGGACGCCGCCGCTGCCGCCAGATGCCGCGACGGGCTGGCTCCCGAAGCGCGGCTGATCTACGACAGCGTTTACCCGCTGGTCACGCCTACCACCGTGATTCGCGACGTGATAAAGAAGCAGACGCGGTCGCTGGTGTTCGCCGGCAAAGTCCATCGCTCCAGCGCCCGCGACAGTGCCAAGGCCGCCGGCGAATGCTTTCGTGTGCTCCGGCAATGATAAGTTCATCGGCGGCGGGATGATGACGCCCGCATGAAGACCATCCGCAGCGGCGGGAGCGTGCTCCGGTGCGCGCGGATGTTCGCCGACGGGTTGAGCGCCGCGGCGCTGCCGCTATTCCTGATTCCGCCGCGGGTCGCACAGTTGGCTCCCCAGGCCAGCGGCGCGCCGGACTCCGCTTCACTGCTGACCCGCCAGCCGGCGGGTTTTGACCGGCACACCTTTGAGCGGGCCGCGGCCGCGATGCGGGAACTTCCCGGCCGGATTCCAAATCTGATTGCGTTCGCCCGCCATCAACATCAGATGCTGGGCCGCGGCGGCGCCCTGATGCTGCTGTTGCTGGCGCTGGCGATCGGCTATGGCGTCTTCGGCCGCGTCCGTCTGGCCCGGCGTATAAGACAAACGCTGGCGCCCATCTCGCAGCACATTCCGGGCGCAGGGCGGGAATGGCTGGCGGCCATCGCCGAGGTAATAGCGGCGGCGCTGCTTCCGGTCCTGTTATGGCTGCTGTGGCGGATGGTGCACGCGCTCACCGGTTTTGAGGGACCGCTGTTTATAATCGCGGGCCAGATGCTGCTGGCGTGGAGTATCTATGCGGCCGCAATCGGCACGATGTATCAACTGCTGGTGCGGCCGCTGCTGCCGATTCCTTCAGGGCACGGCCACTACCTGTTCCGCTTCGCGCGGCTGCTGATTGGCTATGCGATTGCGGTTGAGGTATGCGCCAGGCTGATGGCGCGGTTTGGCGCGCCGGCCGATGTCGCCGCGCTGATCAAAACCGCGTTGCAACTTGCGCTGATCCTGATGGCGGCGGCGGTCACGATGCGCCGGGGCGCGGTGGTCGCGCTGCTGCCCGACGTTCCGAACTTCCTCTATCGCGGGTTCGTCGCCCTGTTCACCCGGTTTTACCCCGCGATCTGGCTGGCGACGCTGGCGATTGCCTTAATCCAGTTGGCGGGTTATGCGGCGCTGGCGGATTTTCTGTGGGAGCGCACATGGCTGCCGGTTGGCGTGTTTGTGGCCGCGGTTGCGCTTAACCATCTGATCCAGCGCGCTTTGCGCCAATCGTTGTTTCCCGCTGGCGTGGCGCGCGACAACGCCGCCCCGCTCCATCGCTCGCTCTCCAGACTGGTGCGCTACGCGATCGTGGTGGCGGCGCTGGCGGTCTGTTCTCACTGGCTGGGCGGATTCCATCCCCTCTATGGGCTGCTGTCCCAACCGCTATTGACGCTGGGCGACAAGCCGGTCTCGGCGGTGGTGGTGATCAAGGCCGTTCTGATCGTGATCATCTTCGCGCTTTCGGCCCGGCTGGCGCGGGACTACTGCGAGTTCCGCATCTATCCGCGGCACAACGTGGATCCCGGCGCCGCCAACGCCATCAATACCTGTATCGTGTACGTCATCGTCGCGATCGGCGTGCTGGCGGCGGTGGAAGCGGTCGGCCTCGGACTGGGCACCATCACCCTGTTCGCCGGCGCGCTGGGCATCGGCATCGGGATGGGTCTGCAGTCGATGGCCAACAATCTGACCAGCGGCTTTACGCTGATCTTCACGCGCGCCCTGCGCAAGGGCGATATCGTCACTACCGGCGATACCATCGGCATCATCCAGGAAGTCGGCATCCGGGCGACGCGCATGAAAACCTTCGACGCGATCGAATACCTGGTGCCCAACTCGGAATTCGTCGACGGCAAGATCGTGAACTGGACGCGCTCGGACCCGTTTACCCGCGTCCACGTGCCGATCGGCGTTGCCTACGACGCGCCGCCCGAAGTGGTGCGGCGGATCATGGAAGAGGTCGCGGCGGGCACACCGAATGTCCAGCCGGCGCCGCGCCCCGAAGTGCGCTTCGCCGGTCTGGGCGACTCCAGCCTCAACTTCGAGCTGCTGATTTGGATCAACGTCAAGGACGTGCAGCCGGAGCGGGTGCGCAGCGATCTTTACTTCGCCCTGTTCGGGGCGCTGAAAGAGGCGGGGATCGAAATACCCTTTCCCCAGCGCGACATTCACATCCGCACCAGCGAGGGCTTTTCCCGGGAGCCGGCCCGTGCCAACGGAGCGCCCGCCGAGACTGACGCCGTGAAACGGAAATAGATTTTCCTTATTGACCCTCAGCGGCATCGATCCTGAGCCTGCAGTGCGGGCAGGCCGGCGCGCGTCAGCCCAATCAGTCCGCCGGGCGGAACGAAAAATCCCAGCCGCGAATCGCCGATTCGTGACGGATCCCTGGGCTTGACGGCGTCAAGATAGGTAAGAAACTGGCGCGCTTCGTTATAGCTGTCGAAGCATAGCCCCGCCGCGGGAGCGCCCGGCTGTTCGATCATGACCGCGAAGCCGCGCGGCTGGCCGGCGGTTGCGACCAGGCCGAACCACGGCGGTGACGCTTCCCGCTGCGCAATCAACTCGACTTCATTGGTGACCGGCGCGCTCGTATATTCCAAAACCTTATCGTCTCTTTCCTCGTAAGTGCTGTCGCCGGAGAGTACGTGCCGGATCGTATATACGAGCGTGACCTGGGCATGGATTGCGACGCCGGGCGGCACGGCGGAGACCGGCCTGGCCGCTATTTTGAGCTTGCGCGGCGGCAGCCATTTTCCCTTGCTATCCTTATATTGGCCCACGGAGAAAGCGTAGGTGAACATCGGACTGGCGCCCGTATAGGACATTACCACTTTGATCACGGTATTGCCGGTCAGATCGATATTGCTGCCGCCCTGGCGATGAATGACCAAAGTGCGGCCGTCCTGTTCTATGGTCGCGGTCAGCGTCTCCGCCTGAATCGCCGCGGTGTAGTTCTCCACCAGCGTGTTGCTTTGCGACGCCTCGAGCGCCGCGCTCGCGGACACCGGCGCGGTGCCGGGCGGCGACGCCGCGATTTTTTCCGTCGCCCCGCGCTGCTGAGTCAACTGCATGGTGCCTGCGTTGATTGTGGTGTAAGCGGTGGCGAGCGTATCCCAGCTTTCAAAGCGGGCGTTCGCAAGCTTGATCGCAACGTCGGTCGCCTCCAGACGGTCGGCCGGATTGAATCCGCCTTCCTTCCTTACGGTGACGATCAGCGTGCGATGAAACACCGTGCGCACGTCCACGCCCGCGCCCGATGAGGCAGGAGCTGAAAGCCTGGCGGCGAGATTGGAGCGCAAATCGGCGGCGCTGGAGCTCAGCTTCGGGTTGGCCAAAGCCTTGATGTACGCGGCCAGCGCGCGGTCGGGCAACGACGCGGCGCTCAGATTGGAGGAACTCTGCGGCGTGCCGATACTGACCGCATAGGCGCTGGCTTTTGGCATCACCGACGCGCAACTCACCGCTTGCGAACCCGCGGTCTGGCACAGCGCGGATTTGTAGCGGCCCACGATCTTAGCCGGCGTGCAGGACCATAGCGCGCCGGCCGCCAATATGGCCGCCAGCGCGCGCCTAACGGGGATTAAGCCCATGAACGGTGCCACCCTCGGGCTCTCCCCCCGCGCAGGGCCGCATACTGACCCTGCTTTCGCACACCGAAACATAGTTATCCCGGGGCAGACAACGCGGCGGGTCCTCGTAGCATCGCAGGGCCAGCAGCTGCGCTTTACTGATCGAGCTCGCACTGTACATCCATTGGCCGGGATCGTCCTTGTACTTGTCCATTACAAGTATGAAAAACATCGCCATGCTTGAGCCCTCGATTGCGGGGGAATCCCGTCTGCCTGGCCTGCTAAGAAGAGATCGGCAAAGCTCATATACAGCTCAAATCAACGCGCTATTCAAAAATGAGCAACAACGTAATGGATAGATCGCCGTCAGGTCAAGGCGAAGGTTTTTGCCGGCCCTGACCGGCGCGTCATGCTGCGCGGGTCTGCAGCCGGCGCCGGCGATGGGAGGCCGGATCGCGGCTCTTTGCGATGGAGTCGGGCAAGGCCTTCCACGGCAGCGATGCGCCGTTCCAACAACTACTTCGACCAGGCGGAAGTGATAATCTGTTGCGATGGCTGTTGCGCAACACACGACCGGCCGGCCGCTGCTGGTGATCGACGGCGACTCGTTTGCCCATCGATCATATCATGCGCTGCCTAAAACCATCCGCCGACGCGGCGGCGCGGGCGGCGGCGCGATTGTCGGCTTCGCCAATTTTCTTTTGCGTCTTTATGAGAGCGAGCGGCCCCGCGCGGTGCTGGTCGGATGGGATACGCTCGACGTTCCCACCTATCGCCATCGAGCGTTCCCCGGCTACCAGGGCGGACGCCGGTTCGACGCCGAGTTGCTCGATCAGCTCGAAATCCTGCCGCAGTTGGTGGAGGCGTGCGGGTTTGCTTGCGCCAAGGCTCCCGGATACGAGGCGGATGACTTCCTGGCCGCGGCGGTGGCCGCTGAAGAGCGGGGCGGCGCAACCGCGGTCGTGGCCAGCGGCGACCGCGACGCGTATCAGCTTGCGTCGGAATCGACCACCATCCTGCAGCCCGTGCGCGCCGGCGAGATGGCGCGCATCGGGCCCGCGCAAGTGCGCGAGCGCTACGGTGTCGAACCCTGCCAGGTGCCCGATTTCATCGCCCTGCGCGGGGACCCGTCGGACAGGTTGCCGGGCGCCAAGGGTATCGGCCCCAAAAGCGCGGCGAGTCTTCTGCGTCAGTACGGAAGCCTGGAGGGCGTGCTGGCCAGCGGCAGATTCGCGGCACAGGCGCAGGAACTGCGTCTGTACCGGCGCATCGCAACCATGGACAAAACCGCGCCGGTCCCGGTGTTGAACGACCAGGTGCCGACCTGGGCCAGAGCTGCCGCGCTGGCCCGCCAGTGGGAGCTGAACCGGCTGGCGGAGCGGCTTGAGACGCTGGCCGCGGCGCAACCGTGACGTTCGATCGGAAATGACACTTCTCGCGGCTGGTTTAGCGCCGCCAGCCGGTGTTGTCGATCGATGCGGCTATTTCGGCCAAATCGTGCAGAGAATGCGGCTCGCGGCCGAGGTCGGGTGCGGCCAGGATTGCTGCGCCGGCGGGAATCATTTCTCTGAGCACGCGCAAGGCGGCGGTTTCGCGCTGCTTCAACGCCGCGAAATCGCGCCAGTTGCGGCGCATCTTGTCCCGCAGTGCGGGCGGTTTGATCTTCGCCAGGCCGGACCGATTCGGCATCGCCGGCGCCATCCGATTCACCACCAATCCGTCGATCGCGATCCCGGCCCGACCGAGCGAACCGATGAAGGCGGCGGTTTCCTCGATGCGCAGTTCTTCAGCGGTCGTGATCACCAGCACCAGACATTCGGGACCGGTCAGAATCGATCGCGCGCGGGCCGCGCGTTCGGCAAAGCCCTGGTACATCCCTTCGAAGCTGCGCACGAACGAATGCACCTCGCTCAGCAGATGCAGCCCGGTGACGCGGTCGAACGCGCTCAGCACGGCGCGGGCGGCCATATCGGAAAGACGGAGTCCGCCGCCCAACAAAGCGGTGGCGCGCGAGTTGAGCAGGTCGAGCATCCGCTCGGGCGCGCCGAGAAAGTCGAGCGCTTCGCGCGCCGGCGGCGTGTCGAGCACAATCAGCGCGGTTTGCGGATTGTCGTAAAGCTCGAGCAGCTTCTCCATCGCCATGTAATCGCCCACTCCCGCCAGGGCGCCGGAGATGCTGCGGTACAGGCGATTGTCGAGAATCGCGTCGGCCATCGCGCGCGTCGGCGCGTAGCGATTTATGACCGAGTCGAAGGTATGCTTGGGGTCGAGCTTCAGCGCGCGCATCCGCCCCGCCCCGCTCACCGCCAGGTCCTCCAGCGCGACTTCCTGCGCTTGCGCGCTGCCGGCGTCCAGATGCAATGCGTCGAGCAGGCGCGGCGCCGGATCGATCGTCATCACATCGACCGCCTTTCCCTCCAGCGCCGCGCGCAGTCCCAAAGCCGACGCGGTGGTGGTTTTGCCGACGCCGCCCGGGCCCAGGCACAGCAGCAGCCGATGATTGCGGTTAAAGGGCGAACGTTTCATGCCGCGACCTTGTCTCGCATCGAGCGGCTGAGGCGCGCGAGCTCGGATTTGCCCACGCTGGCGGAGAACAGCATCGGCAGATCGATTACCCGCAGGCCGGCGGCTTCCAGCTCGCGCCGTATGCGTGTGGCGGCGGCGTCAAGCTCCAGCCGCCGCTTGACCAGCGCGGCGTGGTTAAGGTCCGCCGCCATCGCCTGTTCGGCCTCGGCCGGGGTGAACAGCGGCGCGGCAACGCCGTTGAGAATCGCGATTATCCGATTGATATTCAGTTGTTCACGCAGGGTGGAAGCCGCCTCCAACGCTTCTTTGAGCGCAAGCTCCTGGGGCGCTGCCACGATTGCGACGCCGAAGCGGTTGGGGTCGGAAATAAAGCCTTCCAGTTCCGTGGCCAGACGGCTCAGCGTTCCGGCTCCGGCCAGCCTCCGCACCCCGGCCGCCACCGACAGCAGCTCCAGGCTGGCGCCGGTGGAAAGGCCGTCCACCACCACATAGCGATCGTCGCGCGCCGCCTCTCCCGCCATCGCGGACAGCCGCGAGAGCAGCAGGAAAGCGTCCAGGCCGGGCAGCGCCGCGGTGACGTAGGCAAAGGTGCGGCTCCCCAGCATCCGGTTGGAGATCATCCGCACCGGCACAATCCTTTGGATGAATCGCTCCAGTTCGCGCCGCGCACTGAGCGAATGCACCTGCAGCCGCTCGGCGGCCTCGACCGGGGTCTCCTGCGCCGTTCCGACGCCGAGCAGACGGGCCGCCGATCCGCGCTGGTCAAGGTCGGCCACAATCGTCGCACGCGACTCGGCCAGACGCATCGCCAGCGCGGTTGAAACGGTGCTCTTGCCGGCGCCGCCTTTGCCGATGACGAAGGTTAGCCGCGGCCATGCGAACTGATTAGAATGAGATGACGTCAAGTTTGCTGACCCGGAAAGCTAAAGTCCCATGGGATCGGAATCCGCGGCGATCGCAAGCCTCGTACTGGAAGTAGCGCCCCGGCATATCGCGCTGCTCAAGGCGGTGATCGAATCTTACGACAATCTGGCGACGCTGCGCACGGCCGATCCGGCGCGCCATCATCTTAAACTGTGGTTCTCGCCCGCGCATCAGGCCGACCTCGACGCCATCCTGGCTGAGCTGGCCGCAAGCGTCCCGATGCGGCGCATCGCCTGAGCGTCGCCGCCGTTAAGCCAGCCTTTTCAGGGTCTCCAGCGACGGAGCGAAGAAGTTGGCGCCCGATACCGCCTGCGTGAATTCCATCAGCCGGTCATGCAGCCCGTCGCCGGCAACGCCCATCATCCGGGTCAGCATCCGCTCCGGTATGTCAGGGGTTTTGCAGTAAGCGATAAAGAACAGCCCCTGCTCGGACACGGTGGCGCAGGGAAAACTGTGGCGCACGATCTGCAGCTCCTCGCCGTTCTCCTCGATGACGACGCGGGCGATGTGCGCGGTGGGGGGTTTGAGGTCGTCGGCCAGTTCTTCGCTGTCGGCTTTGCGCCGGCCGATGATTTTTTCCTGTTCCTCCTCGGGCAGCGCGCGCCATTTCTCCAGGTTATGAATATAGCGCTGGGTAACGATGAAACTGCCGCCGGCGAAGTCGGGATCTTCCGCGCCGATCAGGGCGGCGGCGGCGCGCTCCCGGTCCGTTTTGGGATTCTCGGTGCCGTCGATAAATCCGGTCAGGTCGCGCGAATCCAGATAAGCAAAGCCGCGCACGTCCTCCATCACCTCGACCATCGCGCCGAGCTGGCGCCGCAGCCGCATCCCCAGCTCCAGGTTAAGGTCGTGGCGTTTGGAGACGATATGGAACAGCAGGTCGCCGCCGGTGGCGGGAGCGATGCGTCCAGCGGCGGCGATAGCTTTGAACGGGCGCAGTCCTTGAGGTTTTGCGGCCGGAGAAATGACGCTCCAGAACTCGGCGCCGAATCCCACGGCGGACACCAGTTGCGCGCCGGGGTCAATCGCGGCCACCTCGGCGGTCAATGCGGGCATGCGCGACGCGATACGCGCGAGCGCCTGCGCGTCAGCGAAATTTTTCACCTTCAGCACCACGAACAGCGCGGCGGGATTGGGCTGTGGAATGATTACGGACTGCGGCTGCGCCATGGTCGACTCCTGTGTTCGAAGCTGCGGGTCTGAAACGCCGCCAGTGGCGCCGGCCCGTTGCCCTGCAATGTTCGCAAAAATGCGCGAATGGAAGCGGACTACAACAGATTGACGCGGTTATGGATTTGCTTCAATCGCGGCGCGGCACGCGCAGGTCGCGCCCGGTCATTTCCGCCGGCTGCGCGATCTCCAGCATCCCCAGCAGCGTTGGCGCCACGTCGGCTAACGTGCCGCCCTCGGCCAGCGCGCCGTGATAGTTGGGATCGACCAGGATCAGCGGCACCAGGTTGGTGGTATGCGCCGTATGCGGCTGCCCGGTTGCGGGATCCGCCATAAACTCCGCGTTGCCGTGATCGGCCGTGATCAGCGCCACTCCGTGCATCCGCTCCAGCGCCGCCAGCACACGCCCCAACGCCGCATCCGAAACCTCGACCGCCTGGATTGTCGCCTGCATCACCCCGGTATGGCCGACCATGTCGGGATTGGCGAAATTGATCACAATCGCACCGAAGCGGCCGCTGAGAATTTCCTGCTCGGCGCGTTCGGCCACGGCGGCGGCGCTCATCTCCGGCTTGAGATCGTAAGTGGCGACCTTGGGCGAGGGAATCAGCACCCGCTCCTCCAGCTTGAACGGCTGCTCGACGCCGCCGTTCAAGAAGTAGGTCACGTGCGCATACTTCTCGGTCTCGGCCAAACGCAGGTTGCGGATTCCGTTGCGGTCGAACACCTCGGCCAGGGTGTTGCGGATGTGCTCGGGACCGAAAGCCAGCGGCAACCTGAAGCTGCGGTCGTACTCGGTCATGCAGACATAGCCGACACGGGGATGGCGCCGGCGGGTGAAACCGCTGAAGTCTTTCAGCGCCAGCGCCGCGGTCAGTTGGCGCGCGCGGTCGGCGCGGAAGTTATAACAGATGACCTGGTCGCCGTCGGCCATCGGACGCGCCGGCCCGATAATGGTGGGCTCGACGAATTCGTCGCCCTTGCCGGCGGCGTAGGCCTGCTCGACGGCGGCGCGCGCGGTGGACGCATGCAATCCCTCGCCGTCAACGAAGGCGTTGTAGGCGCGCTCGGTGCGATCCCATCGCTTGTCGCGATCCATCGCATAGTAGCGTCCGGTGACGGTGGCGATCGTACCGCGGCCGATTGGTTTGAGCGCCGCTTCAAGCCGATCGATGAACGGCAGCGCGGAGCGCGGCGGCTTGTCGCGTCCGTCGAGCACCGCGTGCACCGCGATATGCCGCACGTTGTGTTTGGCCGCCATTTCGAGCAGCGCCAGCAGATGCTCGATATGGCTGTGGACGCTGCCGTCGGACAGCAGCCCCCAGATATGCAGGGTGCGATCGCGGCCGGCCGCGCGCATCGCTTCGAGCAGCACCGGATTGCTGAAGAACGCGCCGGTTTCGATCGCCTTGCTGATGCGCATCACGTCCTGGTAGATGACGCGGCCGGCGCCGATCGTCAGATGGCCCACCTCGGAGTTGCCCATCACGCCGGGCAGCAGACCCACGGCGGCGCCCGAGGCGTCGATCGCGGTATGCGCGCAGGCGGCGTTGAGGCGATCCATCACCGGCGTATGCGCCATGCGGATGGCGTTGGCCTCGCGCGCCTCGCGCAAGCCCCAGCCGTCGAAGATGATTAACGCGGCAATCGGCGGCCGGCTCATCGCGCGCCCTTCTGCCAGCGCGCGAAAGCCTGCCATCCGGGATACTCGGCCCGCGCTCCCAGCTCCTCAGCGATTCTGATCAGACGGTTGTACTTGGCCAGCCGCTCGCCCCGGCTGAGCGACCCGGTTTTGATCTGCCCCACGCCGGTGGCGACCGCGAGGTCGGCGATCGTGGTGTCTTCGGTCTCGCCCGAGCGATGCGAAATGACGGCGGTGTAGCCGGCTTGGCGCGCGATCTGAATCGCGGCCAAAGTCTCGGTCAGCGTCCCGATCTGATTGACTTTGATCAGGATCGAATTGGCGGCGCCTTCCTGAATTGCGCGGCGCAGGCGCCTGGGATTGGTCACCAGCAGGTCATCGCCGACCAGTTGCACCCGTCCGCCCAGTTCGGCGGTCAAAAGACGCCATCCGTCCCAGTCGTCCTCGGCCAGACCGTCTTCGATCGATACGATCGGATAACGATCCAGCCATCCGCTCCAGTAGCGGACCATCTCCTGCGCGCTGCGCGCCTTCTTGTCGGAGCGGGCGAAGACGTATTTGCCGTCTTCGTAAAATTCACTGGAGGCGGGATCGAGCGCGAGGCTCACGTCCCTGCCCGGCTGATATCCGGCTTTGACGATCGCCTCCAGGATCAGATCGAGCGGTTCCTCGTTGTTGCGCAGGTTGGGCGCGAAGCCGCCTTCGTCGCCGACGTTGACCGAATGCCCGCGCGCCTTGAGCACGGCGGCCAATGAATGGAACACTTCGGCGCCGACCCGGATCGCGTCGGCAACCGAGCCCGCCCCCAACGGCATTATCATGTACTCCTGGAAATCGACGCTGGAGTCGGCATGCTTGCCGCCGTTGAGGATGTTCATCATCGGGACCGGCAGCACGTGCGCGTCGGGGTTGAGATGGCGATACAGCGACACGCCCTTTGCGGCGGCGGCGGCGTGCGCGGCGGCGAGCGAGACCCCCAGCATCGCATTGGCGCCCAGATGCGATTTGTTTTCGGTGCCGTCGAGATCGAGCAGGCATTGGTCGAGCGCGCCCTGGTCATTGGCGTCAAGGCCGCGCACTTTGGGCGCGATCAGCGCGCTCACGTTGCCGACCGCCTTGAGCACGCCTTTGCCCAGGTAGCGCGCGGGGTCGCCGTCGCGCAGTTCCAGCGCCTCATGGACGCCGGTGGAAGCGCCGGAGGGCACCGCGGCGCGGCCGAGCGCTCCGCCGTTGAGGCGAACGTCGACCTCGATAGTTGGATTGCCGCGGGAGTCGAGGATCTCGCGGGCTTTGAGCTCGCTTATTTGGGTCGCCGACATAGGAGCTACAGGGTATCCCGTAAGCAATTGCGGCGCAATTTTCAGCCGCGCGTATCAGAAGCCCAAAGTCACCCCGGCCACGAAGTTGACCGGCGGCGATTTGAACCCCAGCACCTGCTGATAGCGGCGATCGAAGATGTTCTGGACCCGCACATAGATCTGCTCGCCGCGGATGCGCTGCCAGCGCAATGCGGGCGAGTAATTGATGGTGAAGTCGAACCGATGATACGCGGGGTTGTTCAGGATTGTCCCCACCGGCGACACGTCGTCGCGGTCGCCCACGAACACGTAGACCAGGTCCGCGCTGAGCGCGTCGGCCGCGCGCAGCAACTCATTGTAAGAGTAATGCAAAGTGGAAGAGGCGGAATATTTCGGCGTCCGCAGCGGGATACTGCCGGACTGGGCCGATCTATGGGTCTCGTCGAGATAGGTGAAATTGCCGCTGAGCGCCAATCCATGCCATGGCGCCAGCGCCGGGATGAATTCCACCCCCTGCGTATCCACCCGTCCCGCATTTCCCGCCTCGGACCCGAACGGACAGGTCGGACTGACGGCGCATGGCACGGGCACGATCAGATTATGAATCCGCCGCGAGAAGTAGATCACGCTGACGGTGGCGGCCTCGCCCAGGTTCTTGGTGACGCCGCCGTCGTACTCGCTGGAGATTTCCGGCTGCAGATTGGGATTGCCGAAACCGGGGAAAAACAGCTCGTCGAAGCTGGGCGCGCGAAAGCCCTCGCTGTAGCTGCCGCGCAGGCTCATCCCGTAGCGCTTGAGCGGGATCACCAACGACCACGCCGGGCTGACTTCCTCGCCGAAATCGCTGTTGCCGTCCACCCGGAATCCGCCGGTCAGCGTCGCGATGCCGCCGGGCAGCGTTTCCTCCTGTTCGACGTAGCCGGCGTACTCCTGGCGCTGATGGTGAAAGTCGCTGAACAGGTTGAATGAGGGATTGAGCAGGTTGTTGCGGATGCGCGCCCAGCGGTCGTGAAACTCGAAACCCGCCAGCGTCCGGCCCCAATCCCAGGTGTAAACCAGCTCCGAATCGGTCGCGCGGTTTTCCTCGGGGATGTCGTCGGCTTCGGCGGTGAGATTGGCGGGTTCGGGGTAGTTGTTGAGGCGGATTTCGTTGCGCACGTAAAACACGCTCCACTTCGCCCACAGCCGCTGCGCGAAGTTATGCTCCACCTCGCCCTTGTACAGCATGAACTCGCCGCGCTGATGCGCGTTGGGGTCGAGCAGTTCGCCCACCGAATCGGAGAAGTTGACCAAATCGACATTGGAGCGGATGTAGCGCGCGAAGCCGCGCACCGTCGTGTCGCCGCTCAGATGGTAGTCGAGCCGCAGCGCACCCGACAGATTGTCGGAGCTGTCGTTGAAGGGGCGGAAGCCCTCGGTCGATTGATATGAGATCGACCCCGAATAGCCCAGGTTGCCGAGCGCGCCGTTGGCGGTACCCACCTGACGCTCGGTGCCGCGGTTGCCGCCCTCGGAGAGCAGGCTGAAATGCGGCGCGCCCTGCCCCTCTTTGCTGATCACGTTGACCACTCCGCCGATCGCCTGCGAACCGTAAAGCGCGCCGCCCGATCCGCGCACCACTTCCACGCGCTCCACGTTGTCGGTGGCGATGGTCGAGAAATCGAAGCCGCCGGTGCTGACCGTGTTGACGTCCACGCCGTCGATCAGGACCAGGGTTTGCGCGGCGGTGCTGCCGCGAATCGTAACGTCGGTCTGGGTGCCGGGCGATCCGGCCTGGTTGACTTCGACGCCGGGCAGTTGTTGCATCGCGGGCGCCACCAGTCCCAGCTTCTGGTCCTGCAATTGGCTGCCCGGCATCACGCTGACGCTGGTGCCGATTTCGCTCAGCGGCTGGCGGATGCGGGTCGCGGTCACGACCACTTCGCTGAGCTTGACCGGATGGCGCTTGGATGGCGGTGCGTGTTTGCCGGCCGCGCGCGTGTTGGACGATTTACCTGCCCTGGTTTTGGGTGTTGGCGCCGCCTTGACGGTCTGCGCACGGGCAGGCGCCGCGGCCACAATTACCAGTAGAGCAATTGCGAGGGTCAGCCTCATCGATCTCCACCTCGTAGATCTGGGGCTAATGCCGCCTGATCCACGGGCGAGACTCAGACCCTCGGGAAACGCAAAGCGGGGCCCGAGCCGTCTTCCCCGCGGAAGACAAGCGGCTCGTTACACCCGGCCGGTTTCCTGGCTTGGGGTTCATCCTCCGGCCCGCCTTCCCGAATTCACGGTGGCATGATGGGCCTTCGTTCCCCCTCACAGTTGCGGGGCAGCGCCGGTTTCGCACCGGCTTCCCGATCACCGGGTTGGGCAAGAGTTACAACCGCAGCCGCAATGAGTCAATGTTGGCCCTCGAAAAAGAGACCGGATGCGCCCGCGCCGATCGGGTTGATTGGGGCAAGCTGCGGCAATTACTCTGATCGGAATCCAAACGGTCGGGTTCGAAGGCATGTCTGAAATCTCGCCACAGCCGTCTCAAATCGGCCACCTTCCGGGTTAGCTTCCAGTCCGCTTCATGAATTTACATTCCGACCTGATAGTGCTGCTCAAGGTGATCTCGGTGGCGATCGCCGTGGGGCTCGACGTGCTCGCCGTGTCGGTGGGAGTCGGCGTTGCGCGGCTGGCGTGGGACGCGAGCGTGCGCGTGGGGGTCGCGTTCGCCAGCTCGGAGATCCTGATGCAGGTGCTGGGCTACGGTCTGGGAGCGGGGGCGGGAAAGATGGCGGGCGAGGTCGCCAGCTATATCGGTTTCGCGCTGCTCGCGCTGGTCGGCTTGCTGATGTTTATCGGTTCGGTGCACGACGACGTCGAGGAGAAGTTCGACGCCACGCGCGGTACCGGATTGCTGCTGACGTCGCTGTCGATCAGCCTTGATTCCCTGGGAGTCGGCTTCGCCCTGCCGGGAGTATCGATTCCGCTGGTGCCGCTGCTGATTACGATTTCGATCAGCACGACCATCTTCACCTTCATCGGTCTGGAATTCGGCGCGCGCCTGGGCCAGCGCTACGAAAAAGGTGCGGAACGCGCCGCCGGCATAATCCTGATCCTGCTGGCCATTGCCTTCACCCTGGAGCACCTGACCCAGCCAGCCTGAGCTATCCGCGCTCGAACATCGAAGGCCTGTACGGTGCCTGGAGCACGCCATCGATGTTTTTCCTTACCTGGTCATTGGAATGACCGGTTGTTTTCGCCGCGCTGCGCCGGTTTACGGCTCTCACCGCGGCAAGCCGTAGATGCGTTCGGCAATCAGGTTGCGATGGATGTCCTGGGTGCCGCCGTAAATGGTTATGGTGCGGGAATAGAAATAATCGGCGTTCCACGACCCCTCTGACAATGTCCGGGGCGAAGTCCGCATGGCGAGGGAAAACGGCGCGCCCAGCGCCATCGCGAGGTCGTAGACGCGCTGATCGGCCGCCGCCCAATGCAGCTTCATCAGCGAGGATTCCTCGCCCGGAGCCGCACCCTTCATGTAGCCGCTGATGTACCTCAGGTTGGTCAGCCGCATGATGTTGATGTCGAAGTACGATTGCGCCAGCTGCTCGCGCACGGCCGGATCCTCGATCAGGGGCCGGCCGCGGCGCATATGGGTGCGCGCGTAATCACATGCCTCCTGCCAAACGCGCACATAGCGCGGCAATTCGAACATGGTATAAACGCCGCGCTCATAGGTCAGCAGGCGCATCGCCACCCCCCAGCCGTTATCGACCGCGCCGATCACATTTTCGCGCGGCACCCGAACGTTGTCGAAGAAAATCTCGGCGAATTCCGCCTTGCCGTTAATCTGTTTGATCCGGCGCACGGTAACGCCCGGCGTTTTCAGGTCGACCGTGAGCATCGAGATGCCCTTATGCCTGGGCGCGGCGGGATTGGTGCGGGCCAGCAAGGCACACCAGTCCGCCCATGGACCGTAGGAACTCCAGGTTTTCTGACCGTTGACCACCCAGTGGTCGCCGTCCAGAGCGGCTTTGGTCTGCAGACCGGCCAGATCCGAGCCGGCGTTGGGCTCCGAAAAGCCCTGGCACCAGACCATCTCGCCGCGCAATATTCGCGGCAGGAATTGCTGCTTTTGCTCCGGCGTACCCATCTCGATCAGCGCCGGACCGACCATATTGAGGCCCATGCTATCCAGCGGCGCCGGAGCGCCGGCCGCGGCGGCTTCCGCCATATAGATGACCTGCTCCATCATCGTGGCGCCGCGCCCGCCGTATTGTTTGGGCCAACTGAGGCCCAGCCAACCTCCGGCTCCGAGTTTTTCCTGCCATTGGCGAAATATTGCCGCGGTATCATCGTCCGGAGGAAAAACCTCGAACCGATCGCGCCGCCATTGCGGCGGCAGATTTTCCTTCATCCAGGTCGCGACCTGCTGGCGAAAAGCTTCTTCCGCGGGGGAAAGTTTGAGATCCAAAATAAACCTCCAATCTGGTTCAGATGACAAAGCCGAGAACCAGCCATCGGTCAGTTAGCGGAACGCGGGCGTCACTTTCGCGCCGGCATCTTCACTCTGCGCAGCCCGACCGGAGGTCGAAAAGCACGCCCCTTTCGCAAGCCCTATGTAGCTCGTTAAAGACCCCTTTTCGGAGCATCAACGATGCGGGCGGCAGCTCAGGATGTTGCGCAGCTCGCTGCGCAGATGCTGTACCTTGTTCAGTTCCGCTTCGGCGATTGAGGATCGCTCGCGGCCGGCCGCCTGCGAGAACACTTTCTCCGCCTGATCGAGCACCTCCTGGCTTTTCGCGCCAACCTGCTCGGCGTGAGCGGTGGCGGCGTTGGCCTGTACCTCGGATTGGGCGGCGCGCGCGTCGGCGGGTACGCGGCCGAAATAGTAGCCGGTTACAACTCCCGCCAGACCCATCATCAGGGTCAGGATGTCCTTGCCATCGGCCATGTTTTGCTGGTTGCCGGCCAAACCGAAGGTCTTTAACGCCAGGTAAAGGGTGAAGCCCACGATCGCAACGCCGATTACCGCCGTCACCGCCTCCTTGAAGAATTGCAGGGCGACCTGCGGCGTCCATTGGGGCGGCGCAACATAGGTCGTTGCGGGAGGGATGGAATTTGGCGCCGACGCTTTGACCTCCGCCGATCCGTTCGCTTCGGCTGGACGTGGAACCAACGGGGCTGGGCTGCTTTGGGCAACCGGCCGGTGTTGGCCCGCGGACGTGCCCGGGCTCGACGCAGATGCTGGCGGGCTGGCGGCGTTGGGCGGCTGGCCGGGAGTGAAGAGGGCGGGCGCCGCCACACGCATCAGACGGCCCGCTTCGGGATACTTGTTGAACAGTTCCCGCAGCCGCCGTTCGCTTTCCGACGGCGATCCGTTGCCAGCCGCGATTTGGCTGAGTTGGGCAAATTCCTGCTCGAATCCGGCCGCGTCGGGTCCCAGCGCGCGGCGGATCTGATCGAGATTCTTACCCACTTCGGTTAATTGTCTGGCGATTTGCGACATCGGTAGTTACCCATTTGCGCGGGCCCACGCCTGCGGTTTACCAATGCGCAAATCTAGACAATTCAAGCGCAGGCGGGAAAGCCGCCATCGACCCGCCCGCGCCGGGCATGATATTAGACAGCGCGTCCCTCAACCCACAAGGAGCCCCGAACATGTCCATAGTCCGTATCGAGGGTAAGTGCGATCCGGCCTTTGCGCGGGTCAGGGAAGCTTTCGCGGAGAACTTTGCCAGCCGCGGCGAGGTGGGCGCCGCGGTCGCCGTGACGATCGACGGCGCCGCGGTGATTGATTTATGGGGCGGCCATGCCGACCGGCACCGCACGCGGCCATGGACGCGCGACACCATCGTCAATGTTTACTCCGCAACCAAGGGGGTGGCGGCGGCCTGCCTCAACCGGATGATCGATCAGGGACGGGTCGATCTCGACGCCCCGGTCGCGCGCTACTGGCCCGAATTCGCCCATGCCGGCAAGGAGGGTATCGTGGTGCGCTGGCTGCTGAGCCATCGCGCGGGTCTGCCGGCTATCGGCCAGCCGCTTCCCGCCGACGCGCTGCTGCATTGGGACGTTATGACCGCGGCGCTCGCCGAGCAGCAGCCGTGGTGGGAGCCGGGCACGCGCCACGGCTATCACGCGCTGACCTTCGGCTATCTGGTCGGCGAGGTGCTGCGGCGCGTGGACGGCCGCAGTATCGGCGCGTACTGGCGCGAGGAAATCGCGGGTCCGCTGGGACTCGATCTGCATATCGGTCTCGATCAGCGCCACGATGCGCGCTGCGCCGAAGTGATCGCGCCGATGCCGCCGGTGCCGGGCGCTCCGCACGCTGTTCCCTCCATCACCCCGGATCCGGATTCGATGGCGGCCAAAGCGATGAATAATCCGCGCGGTTCGATGCGCCTGTCCAGCGTCAATTCACGGGCGTGGCGCGGCGCGGAAATCCCCGCGGCCAACGGCCATACCAACGCGCGCGCATTGGCCCGCCTCTACGGCGCGCTGGCCCGCGGCGGCGAACTCGAGGGCGTGCGCGTGCTCAGCCCTAACCAGATTGCGCGCTGCCGCACCATCGAATCCGACGGCATCGACGCCGTCGTCGGCGTGCCGATGCGCTTTGGGCTGGGCTTCCGGCTGACGCAGCCGGCCGCGCGCTACGGCCCCAACCCGCACACTTTCGGCCATACCGGGGCGGGCGGATCGCTCGGTTTCGCCGACCCCGACGCCAAAGTGGGCTTCGCCTACACGATGAACCAGATGGGGTCGCATATTCTGATCGATCCGCGGGTGGTAGCGCTGCTCGAGGCTTTGTACGCCTCGATGTGAATGGACGCAAAACGAAGTCTTATGGCGGGTCGTGGTTGGCGTTCCACGATGCGCCGCTTGGATTCAGAATACCATCAGCGGTGAATTGCCGTGGCGCCAGTCGACACATCCGAGGGGTGGGGAGCGGTGCGGTTGAATTTCGCCCAATCAATTTTCTATTACAAACGTACTCTATTTACAGAGTCAATTTATTGCCAGCCGCCTGATCCTGTGATCCTGATAGACAACCATTTGGAATCAGGGCTCAGACTGGAATAACAATAGCTATTGAAGACCACTGGATTGGTGCAGTCTGCCCGAACTGACAAACTACCCGATAACATTCTTCAGCAGGAACCGGCGTGCGCAGAGCAAATGACAAGGCGCGCTTTTTGCTCTACATGTCTCAGAGGCGGGGCGTTGCTGCGTAATCGAGATCCGCCCGCATTATTTGCCCAATAGCAATGCATTCGAAGCGTGTATGGGAAATCCTCAACCGCAGTTTGGCCTTGCCCAGAGCGGTGGTGGTAGCCGCGATGATCGCGCTCAGCGCCGTGCCCGTGGTGACGATCGGATCGATAGCGTACGTGTCGGCGCAGCGGACGCTCACCCATCAGATAGTCGAAGACAATTTCGAGCAGACGCGAGCGGTGCGCCAAAATATTGCTCTGTTTTTGGATCAGGATCTAAATGAGATGGAATTTGCCGCCGCCGCATTGCCATCAAAACGCGGCGGCGCCGCCGCCGCTCTCTACTTGGATCAGTTCCGCACCGCCTTTCCCTTGTTCTCTTCGGTCGCGTTATGGGACGGCGCGGGCAGGTTGATCGTCCACTCGGGCGCGCAACCGGCTTTCGGAAGCCGCCTTTCAAGCACTTTGATGACCGCCACCGCCGCCGTGAGCTGGAACGGCGCCCGCATGACGACCGGGGAAATCCTGCTCAACCTGGTCGTGCCGATAGCGGCGGCCAGCGGCGGCGTCGAAGGATGGTTGAGCGGCGATTTGCCGGCCGCTGAAATCACCAGGCTGCTGCATGCACTGGACAGCACCGACGACCAGTACGTGGTGACCGACACCTCCGGCACGATAATCATCGCGAACGAACCCGGCTCGATCGGCAAGCCGCTGTCATCGGTTTTTCCCAAATTGATTCCGCTCGTGCGCAGCGGACGGCCGGGGACCGCCGAGGTGACAAGTTCCCTCACCGGACATACCTACCTGGCGGCATTCGTTCCGGGTTCGCTATCCGAGGGGAGCCGGGCGAATTTCGGCGTGGTGATTGGAACCAGCGAGGAGATTGCGTTCGCGCCGCAGCGGCGCCTGTTCTGGGTAGTCGCGGTCGGCACTCTGATAACGGCGCTGTTGGCCGGCCTGATCTCGGTTTTCACCACACGGCAGGCAACCAGCGTGCTGGTGGCCGAAATCGAACGGCGCAAGGAAGTGGAAGCGCAATTGGCCCGCGCCCGCGATCTGGCGTTCGAAACCGCCCGGCTCAAATCGGAGTTTCTGGCCAATATGAGCCATGAAATCCGCACTCCGCTCAACGGCATCATCGGCATGAGCGGTCTGTTGATGGAAACCCGCTTGACCCCCGATCAGCATGAGTTCGCGCAAGTGATAAGCACCTGCGCCGATACGCTGCTGGCCATAGTCAATGACATCCTCGATTTCTCCAAGGCCGCGGCCGGCAAGCTGGTGCTCGAGCAAACCGATTTCGAGCTCGCGCTGGCCATCGAAGGCGCGATCGACATGGTGGCCGATCGGGCGCATCAGAAATCGCTCGAACTCGCGCTCGCCGTCGACCCCGACGTTCCCCAGTTCGTATGCGGCGATCCCGCGCGTCTGCGCCAGGTGCTGACCAATCTGGTCGGCAACGCGGTGAAATTCACCGAAGTGGGCGAAGTCGTCGTAAGGGTTTGCATGCTCAGCGCGAGCGATACCGAAGTGGTGCTGCAGTTCCAGGTGACCGACACTGGAATCGGGATCGACCGCGCGGGACAGGCGCGTTTGTTTCAGGCTTTCTCCCAGGCTGACGGTTCAACCACGCGCAAATACGGCGGCACGGGTTTGGGCCTGGCTATTTCCAGGCAACTGGTCGAACTGATGAACGGGACTATCGAAGTGCACAGCGCGCCGGGCAAGGGGTCAACCTTCCAGTTCACCGCCCATTTCGGCCGCTCAAAGCAGGCCGGTCTCCAGCTCCATGACCTTAAAGGAGCACGGGTGCTGGTGGTCGACGACAACGCCACCAACCGCCGGATCCTGCAGCGCCAGCTCAGCCGCTGGGGCGTGATCGTCACGTGTGTCGCCGGCGGCGAGCAGGCGCTCAGCGCACTGCGAGAACGCGCGGCGGGATTGCGATTCGATATCGCGATCCTGGACCTCGAGATGCCCGGGATGGACGGTGTGATGCTGGCGCGGCGGATTAAGACCGACCCGGCAATAGCCTCCACTCGTATCATCCTGATGTCTTCGCGGGGCGGGCGGTTGGACGCCGACGACACCCCAATCGATACCTGGCTGAGCAAGCCGCTAAAACAGGGCCAACTCTATCGGGCTGTGGCCGCGGCCTACGGCGAGCGGATTGAAGCGGGCGCGGTGGAACCGGCGGCGTTCTCGCGCGACGACTCGCAGATCAGGGCGAGGCGGGGGGAAGTGCGGCTGCTGCTCGTCGAGGACAATCCGGTTGGACAAAAGGTCGCGATGCGGCAGTTGGAGAAGCTGGGTTACGCCGCGGATTTGGCGGAGAACGGAAAACGCGCGCTGGAGGCTTTGGAACGCACTCATTATCCCATCGTGCTGATGGATTGTCAGATGCCCGAGCTCGACGGCTATGAGGCGACCAGGGAACTGCGCCGGCGCGAAAACGCAAAGCGCCGCGCCATTGTGATCGCCATGACCGCCAACGCATTGAAAGAAGACCGCGAGCGATGTCTGGCCGCCGGCATGGACGATTACATCAGCAAGCCGGTCAAGCTCGAGGAAATCGGCGCGATGCTCGATCGCTGGCTGCCGCAGGCCCTGAACCCGGACTTGAAGCGGCCCGGCACTGAAGGAGATCGTCCGCCGCCGCCGAGCGCCTGACCCAGCCGCGGCATGAATTTCCTGCCAACCGGCGGCTTTCCGCCGGTTGGATCGTTATCAACAGAAAGTCGGACGGCTTCCAGGACCGCCGTCCTGCCGTGATATGATTACGCGCGGCCGGGCGCCTGCGGGGTGCCGGCCGGGAGGACACAACATGGCTGGCTGGATAATCCTGGCAATCCTCGCCGCGATCGTGGTGTGGGTCATAAGCGCGTACAACTCGCTGGTCGGTCTGAAAAACCAGGTCGACGCCGCCTGGCGTCAGATCGACGTGCAACTCAAACGCCGCCACGATCTCATCCCGAACCTGGTCGAAGCGGTCAAAGGTTACATGCAGTTTGAGCGCGACACCCTGACCCAGGTGGTCGAGGCGCGCAACCGCGCCGTCAACGCCTCCGACCAGGGCACGCGGCTGGCGGCGGAAAGCCAGCTTACCGCGGGTCTGGGCCGTCTGTTCGCGCTGATGGAAAATTATCCCCAGCTCAAGGCCGATCAGAATGTGATGCGGCTGCAGGAGGAACTGACCACGACCGAGAATCAGATCGCGTTCGCGCGTCAGGCCTACAACGACTCCGTGATGCAGCTCAACACGCGGGTCGAAACCTTTCCGGGCAATGTTATCGCCAACAATTTCGGCTTCCGGCAGGCCGATTATTTCAAGGCCGCGCCGGGCGACGAAGCCGTGCCCAGAGTGGACCTGTCGATGGGCGCCAAACAGGCCTGAGGGCGGTGCCGGACGCTGACTGATGGCAGCGGATTTCTGGGCACAGGAACGAACCAACCGGCGTCAGACCGCCGCGCTGGTGGCGGCGTTTCTTGGTCTTTATTGCCTGCTCGGGCTTGGATTGGATTTTCTGATTGGCGCGCTGCGCGTAAGCGGCGGCGGCGTGCACGGCTTCCCAATCCTTACCGTGGCCGCGTTGATCATCGGACTCATCCAGGCCTTGGTCTCCTACTATGGAGGCGCCGCGCTGATTCTGGCTTCCGTTCATGCGCGGCCTCTGTCGCCCGACACCGAACGGCATCGGATGGTGCTCAACGTTATCCAGGAGATGACGGTGGCCGCGCGGATGCCGCCGATTAAGGCCTATGTGATGCCGGATCCGGCGCCCAACGCGTTCGCCACCGGACGCGACCCGGCGCACTCCTTCATCTGCGTCACCCAGGGTCTGATCGACCAGATGGATCGCGAGGAAATGCAGGGTGTTATCGGCCATGAGATGGCGCACATCCGCAACTACGACATCCGCACCATGATGATGATTGCGGTGCTGGTGGGCGGCATCGCGCTGCTGGCGGATTTCGTCTATTACGGCGGCGCGGGCAGCGACGATCATGATGACGAAGGCGGCAACCTGCTCCTGATCGCGGTGGTGATTTTGGCGGTGCTGGCGCCGATTCTGTCGCAGTTGCTGGCGATGGCGGTCTCGCGCCGGCGCGAGTATCTGGCCGACGCCGGTTCGGTGGAGTTCACCCGCAATCCACGGGCGCTGACTCGCGCGCTGGAGCATCTGGCGGCGATCGAAACGCCGATCAAAAACGCGTCGCGCGGCACCGCCCATCTGTTCATCATCAATCCGCTTGAAGGCGCCGCAAAGGACGACAACGAAGGATGGCTCGATAACCTGCTGTCGACGCATCCGCCGCTGCGCCGGCGCATCGAACGTCTGCGCGCGATGGGCGGTGGGGCGCCGCTCGGCTCCGCGGCGCCGCCCGCCAGCGCGCGCGCCTGACTTCCCCGCGGGCCGGTATTTGCCGCGATTTCGTGTCACACTGATCGGCACCATGGATACCGAGTATCGTCTCGCGCGCGATGAGGACCTGCCGGCGATGCGGATGGTGCAGGGGCTGGCGCTGCGCGATCTGGCGGCACGAATGGGTACCGACGCGGCCAGCATGCCGCTGGACGACCAGCCGACGCCGCCGATGCGCTACCTGCGGCGGACCGCACCCGCGCTTTCGTGGGTGGCGGTGCACGAAGGGCGCGTGATGGGCTTCAGCCAGGGTTTCGTGCGCGGCGATTTGTGGTTTCTGTCCAATCTGTTCGTCCATCCCGAACTGCAAAAAGGCGGCACCGGCGCCGCGCTGCTGCGCCGATGCCTTGAGGCGGGGACGCGGCGCGGTGCGGCGGTGCGCGCGGTCTGCTCCAGTCCCGAACTGGCGGCGCAGGCGCTGTACGCGCGCCATGGCATGATTCCGCGCTTTCCCTTGTTCGCGCTCCAGGGACGCGCGCAAGCGCTGCGCGCGCTCCCGGCGCCGCGGATGCGTGTGGTTCAGGCCGCCAGCACCAATTTTTGGTTGGGCAGGATTGGCCCGCTCGACCAGTTCGTATGGGGCAGGCGGCGCGACGCCGACCATCGCTTCGCCCATCGCGAACTGAATGTCGGATGCCTGGCAAACCTCGGCGATGACGGAAGTGTGGCCGGCTACGTATATCATCACGCCGGCCAGCTCGGTCCCCTGTGCGCGCGCACGCCGCGGATGCAACTGGAGTTGCTGCACGCCGCCGGCGCTGCGCTGGCGCAATCCGATAAAAATATAAGGATCTGGGTGCCGGGCATCAACGGCGCTGCGCTGGTCGCCCTGCTGGAAGCCGGCTTTCGAATCCTCTTCTCGAATCTGCTGATGGCGTCGCGCCGGTTCGGACGCTTCGATCGTTATCTTCCTTCCGGCGGTACGCTGCTGTGAGGGCGGCAGTCGGGAACAAATCCGCGCCGCGCCGCGCGCCGTGGGCCGCCGCGATACCGCTGCTGGAATATGACCGCGCCCGGGTTGCAATTATAGAGCCCGCGCGCGTCATCCATCCGATCGATATCGCGGAGCATTGCGTGTTGTGCTTCTTTCCCGAGGTGATTCGCGAGCTGGTGCGCGAGGGCGCACAGGCGCGCCAAATTCACACCGCCGAGAGCGAAGCGGGCGATTACGAGGTGTACGAGCTGGATTACGGAGGGCGGCGGCTCGCGGTGGTCTCTCCCGGCGTCGGCGCGCCGACGGCGGCGGCGCGGATGGAGCGGATGATCGCGCTGGGATGCCGCAAGTTTATTGCCTGCGGCGGCGCCGGCGCATTGGACAGCGCCATCGCCGTGGGCCATATCGTGGTGCCCGACTGCGCGGTGCGCGACGAAGGAACGTCGTATCACTATCTGAAGCCGGCGCGCGAAGTGGCGCCGACGCGGCGCGCGTTGGGCGCGATCGAGGCGGTGCTGCGCCAGAACCATCACCCATACGTGCGCGGCAAGACCTGGACCACCGACGCGGTCTATCGCGAAACGCGCGCGCGGATGAAGCGGCGGCGGGCGGAGGGATGCGTGGTGGTGGAGATGGAAGCGGCGGCGTTTTTCGCGGTCGCGCGTTTTCGCCGCGTCGAATGCGCCCAGCTCCTGTACGGCGGCGACAGTCTGGCCGGACGCCGATGGGAGGCGCGCGGATGGAATCGCCATGCGATGCGCGAGCGCCTGTTCCATCTGGCCGCCGAAGCCTGTCTGCGGCTGTAGCCGGCTGGCGCACTATCGTGCGTTATTGAAGCTCCCCACCGACCGCCGCAATTTCAGCAGCGGAACTCACAGAGGATAAAGTCATGATCGGAAAAGCGGCGCGGGCCGCGGCGCGCCGCTTCCACCCGGGCTGAGCCCGGAACCGCGTGGAGCCTGCGCAGCGCCAGCCAGTCGAGCTTGGGGCGCAGGAAACGCGGTATCAGCCCGCTCACGGTAAAGGTCGGGACGAGCGGCGCGTTGGCGGCGCGATATTCGAAGCCGGCGCGGGTCAGTATCTCGAACAGCGGCTCATGCCGCTCGGGCGAGCGCAGGCGGCGCGGCTCCAGCAGCATCCGCAGCGGGGTCGCGGCGCAATCGCGCCAATCCCGCAGATCGACGGTGGTGGTATTGAAGTCGCCGCCGATAACCGCCGGACCGTCGCTGGGCAGGGCGGCGACGAACTGCGCCATCTGACGCGCCCTTGCTTGGGGGCCGGCGCGATTTTCCAGATGCGCCAGCGCGACCGTAACCATCCGTCCGCCCAGATTGACTTCCGCCGTGACGCCGCCGCGGCGGCCAATCTTGATGGTGCCGGGAGGGGTCTTCCAGCGCCGCCGTTTGGTCCAGTCGTAAAACATCTGCAGCGGAACAACACGCACGTTTTCCAGCGGCGCGGCCGAGAAGATTGCGTTGCCGAACGAGGCCGTGAATTCATTATCGGCGCGCCGAAACGCGAATTCCGGCGAGTACGCAAAACTCATCCCCAACAGGTCGGCCAGTTCCGCGGCACTGCGGCGTCCGCCCGAACGGCGCAGCCCCCAGTCAGCCTCGCTCAGCAGGATGACGGCGGCGTCGCGAAGCGGCGGGCGCTGGAGCCGCTCGGCCACCGCCTGGGGGTCGGGACATCCCCGCGCGTTGAACGCGACCACCTTGAAAGGGCTGGTCAGCCGCCGCGATGGGCGATTGACCACAATCGGCGCAAACGGGTCGCTGGCCGCGGTCTGCGATGCGCGGGCTGAACCTCCGTCCACTGGGTTTCAACCGGCCGCTTTCACGCCGGCCGTTTCAGTTCCGCCTCCAGACCGGCCAGCGAGGTCTGCGGCGGCGAGCAGGTGAAACCGCGGCATACGTAAGCCGTCAGCCGGCCATCGAGCTGGGTTTTATCGCGCGCCGCTTCGGGCACGAATCCCGCGGCGGGCGCGGCGGGATTGACGGCGAACAAAGCCCGGTTGGGCAGGTACATCAAGCCGATCCTCTCGCGCCATTGCTTGAAATCGTCGGCCTCGGGATTGCCCACCAGCACGATTTCCTGCGCTCCGCGATGCTCGCGGTCAAGCGCTTCGAGCATGTGCACAAAGCCCATCGGCTGCTGCATCATCAGGCCGCCGAACAGCTTGAGCGTGCGCTCGGCTTCGCGCAGATAGGCCTCTTCGCCGACGTAGGTATGCAGCCGCAGCAGCGCGAGCACCGCTTCGCTGTTGCCCGAGGGGGTGGAACCGTCGAACATCGGTTTGGGCCGCGTAATCAGCCGCTCGTGATCGTCCGAGGTGAAGAAGAAGCCGCCGTTTTCCCGGTCACGGAAGCGATCCAGCACCACGTCCATCAGCGCGCGCGCCTGCACAATGTATCTGGTGTCGAGCGACGCTTCGTACAGGTCGAGCAGCGCGTTGGCCATGCTGGCGTAATCTTCGAGATAGGCGTTGAAGCGGGCGGCGCCGTCTTTGCAAGAGCGCTTGAGGGCGTGGCCGTCCCACATTGTGGTCATGACGAAATCGGCGGCGCGGGTCGCGGCTTGCAGCAGGCGCGGGTCGGCCAACACCAGCGCGCCCTCGGCCATCGACCCGATCATCAGGCCGTTCCACGCGGCGAGCATCTTTTCGTCGCGGGCGGGTTTCACCCGGTGCTCGCGCGCCTGGAACAGCCGCCGTTTGATCTCCGCGATCTTGCGCTCGATTTCGGGCTCCGATAGCTCAAACAGTCGGGCCGCTTCGGCGGCATCGATCGTGCGATGGAGGATGTTCTTGCCCTCGAAGTTCCCTTCCGCGCTGACGTCGAAGTAGCGTTGGGCAATCGGCGCCAAATCCGGACCCAGGATTGAGCGCACCTCGTCCTGGGTCCACAGGAAGAATTTGCCCTCTTCGCCCTCGCTGTCGGCGTCCTGGGTGGAGTAGAAGCCGCCTTCGGGGCTGGTCATTTCGCGCAGCACGTAGTCGAAAATCTCGCGCGCGATGTCGAGGAACTCGCCGCGATCAAGGGCTCTGGCGGCGTCCAGATAAAGCCGCGACAGCAGAGCGTTGTCATAGAGCATCTTTTCGAAATGCGGCACCAGCCATTGCTGATCGACGCTGTAGCGATGGAACCCGCCGCCGATCTGGTCGTAGATGCCGCCCTTGGCCATGTGGGTCAGCGTGCGATCGACCATCTCGGCCAGCGCCGGGTCGGCCGAGATGTCCAGCGCGCGCAGCAACAGCGAGAACGCAAAGGAATTGGGAAACTTGGGCGCCTGCCCAATTCCGCCGTAGGTGCGGTCGTAATGCCGGGTGAGCGCCGCCGCCGCCTCCACCACGATGGTCTGGGGCACTTCGCCCTGGGGCGCGGAGTAGCCGCTCATCGCGGCCACCGCCTGGGTGATTTTCTCCACGTTATGCGCGACGTCCTGGACGCGTTCCCGGTAGGCCTGCGCGACCGAGACCAGCACCCGCTTGAACGCGGGCAGGCCGTGGCGATCCTGCGGCGGAAAATAGGTGCCGCCGAAAAACGGACCGCCCTCGGGCGTCAGGAACATCGTCAGCGGCCATCCGCCGCGGCCCGAAAACGCCTGCACCGCGTCCATGTAAATCTGGTCGAGGTCGGGCCGCTCCTCCCGATCGACCTTGATCGGCACAAACAGATCGTTCATCAGGCGGGCGGTTTCCGGGTCCTCGAACGATTCGCGCTCCATCACATGGCACCAATGGCAGGCCGAGTAGCCGATCGAAAGCAGGATCGGTTTGTTCTCGGCCCGGGCGCGGCTCAGCGCTTCCTCGCCCCATGGGTACCAGTCGACCGGATTGTAGGCGTGCTGGCGCAGATAGGGGCTCTGTTCGTGGATGAGGCGATTGGGCTTGCGGCCGGCGGTCGATTCCTGATGGCTCATCGGCGTCTCTGTTCGGGATCAACAGTCGGGCAATCCCGACCGAAGTTTGCGCCCCCTTACCAGCAGCCTATCATGCCCCGATCGCACTGGCGACCAGCGGCCGGGCCGCGGCGGGGTTGAAGACCGCCAAACAGCCGGCCACATCCGGGCCTGGAAAAGCGCTCGGATGTGCGCCGCGGCGGGCTCGTCAACCCGACGCGATGCGCTTGCGGCGGGCGGCCGCGGCTGCCGGATGCTCCTCGGCCGGCGGCGCTTCGGTGACGGCCGCCTCATAGGCATGGACGGCCGCCGCGGTGCGGGCGTGCGAGGGCCACAGCGATACGATCCAGTTATGGAAGGTATCCATGTAGGTGTAGAACACCGGCGTGATGTAGAGGGTCAGCAACTGCGAGAAGAACAAGCCGCCGACCACCGCCACGCCCAATGGACGGCGCGACTCCGATCCGGCGCCCAAACCCACCGCAATCGGCAGCACCCCCATGAACGCCGCCGCCGTGGTCATCATGATGGGACGGAAGCGCACGATGGCGCCCTCGAAAATCGCGTCCGCCGCGCTCTCGCCCTCGCTGCGCTGCGCGTCGAGCGCGAAGTCGATCATCATGATGGCGTTCTTCTTTACCAGCCCGACCAGCATGATGATTCCGACAAAGGCAAACAGGTCGAGCTGCAGGCCGGTGACCATCAGGGTGAGCAGCGCGCCGAATCCGGCCGACGGCAGACCCGACAGAATCGTGATCGGATGAATGAAGCTTTCGTACAGGATGCCAAGGACCAGGTAGATCACCAGAATTGCCAGTATCAGCAGCATCCCGAGGCTGCCCAATGAAGACTGGAACTGCTCGGCGGCGCCGGCGAAATTGGTGGTGATGGTCGATGGCAGGGTGTTGTTGGCCAGCGACCTGACTGCGGCCAGCGCCTTGCCCAGCGACGCCCCCGGCGCGATGTTGAACGATATCGTCACCGACGGAATCTGTCCGCTATGGTTGACCGACAGCGGCCCCAGATTGGTTTCCATCTTGACGAAGGTATCGAGCGGGACCATCTTGCCGTCGGCCGAACGAACATACAGCAGCGACAGGGTCGAAGGGTCGGCCTGATATTTCGGCTCCAGCTCCAGCTCCACCCAGTATTCGTCGTCGGGCGCGTAGATGGTGGAAATCTGCCGCGAGCCATAAGCGTCGTACAGCGAATCCTCCAGCACCTGCGCCGACACCCCCATGACGCGGGCCTTGTCGCGGTCGATCGAGATGCTGACCTGCGGATTCTTGATTTCGAGATCGCTGTTGACGTCGGTCAGTTCCTTCATCGCGCGCATCTTGTCTTCGAGGATGGGCGCATAGCGATACAGCTCGCTGATATGCGGGCTTTGCAGGGTGAGCTGATAGATCGCCTTGGTGAAATGCGCGCTCAGCTGAATCGGCGGCGGGTTCTGGATGAATACCCGCATCCCGGGTATTTGCGCCGTCTTGGGACGCAGCTCTTCCACCACCTGGTCGGCGCTGAGCTTGCGCCTGGCGGCCAGGCGCACGAACATGATCCCGTTGTTGAGCGAACCGATCGGACCGCCGCCGCCAATCCCGGCGAAAAACGAGTCGATATTGGGGTCCGCCTCGAGGATGTTCATCAACGCCCGGGTGTGCTGCTCCATCGCGTCGTAGGAGATGCCCTGCGCGGTGGTGGTGAAGATCACGATCTGTCCGGTGTCTTCGGTGGGCAGGAATCCTTTGGGAACGATCATGAAGAGATAGATTGTCGCCGCCAGGATTCCCGCCGATACCACCATCGTGGCCAGCCGATGGCGCATCACGAAGGCCAGCGTGGCCTTGTAGGCCGCCAGCAGCGCGTCGAAACCGCGCTCGGTGACCTGGTAAAGCCTGCCGTGATGCTGGCTTTTGGGCGGCCGCAGAAAGCGGCTGCACAGCATCGGCGTCAGCGTCAGCGAGACGAAGCCCGACACCAGGATCGCCACCGCGATAGTGACCGCGAATTCGTGCAGCAAGCGGCCCAGCACGCCGCCCATGAACAGCACCGGGATGAACACCGCGGCCAGCGACAGCGTCATCGACAGAATCGTGAAGCCGATCTCGGCCGAGCCGTCGAGCGCCGCCTGCAGCGCGCTCTTGCCCATCTCCATGTGGCGGAAGATGTTCTCCAGCATCACGATCGCGTCGTCGACCACGAAGCCGACCGACAGCGTAATCGCCATCAGCGAGAGGTTGTCGAGGCTGTAGCCCAGTTCCGCCATCACCGCGAACGTGCCGACAATGGAAAGCGGCAGGGCGGCGCTGGGAATCGCGGTGGCCGAAACGTTGCGCAGGAACAGGAAGATCACCATCACGACCAGCCCCACCGTCAGCACCAGCGTGAACTGAACGTCGTCCACCGAGGCGCGAATCGACTGGGAGCGGTCGTACAGGATGGTCAGCTTGACCGAGGCGGGCAGCTCGCGGCGGAAATTGTCGATCACCTTGCGGACGTCGTTGACCACCTGCACCGTGTTGGTCCCGGGCTGGCGCTGAACCGCGAGCACCACGCCCGGCTCGCCGGTGACCCATCCGCCGACCTTGTCGTTCTGGACGCTGTCGAGCACCCGGCCCAACTGCCCCAGCCGGACCGGCGCGCCGTTGCGATAGGCGACGATCAGCGGCCGATAGGCGGCGGCGTTGGTGAGCTGGCCGGCGGTCTGCACGGTGTAGGCGCGATGCTTGCCGTAAAGCGTGCCGGTGGGCAGGTTGACGTTGGCGTTCTGGACCGCCTGGGATACCTCGTCGATACCGATACCGTGCGCGGCCAGCAGCTTGGGATCGAGTTGGATGCGGACGGCGTATTTCTTGGACCCGTACACCTGCACCTGCGCGACGCCGTTAACCATCGAGATGCGCTGCGCCAGATCGGTTTCCGCAAAATGATCGACCTCCGACAGCGGCAGGGTCCGCGAACTGAAGCCCAGATACATGATGGCCTGTTCGGCGGGATTGATTTTGCGGAAGGTCGGCGGCGTCGGCATATCGTGCGGGAGATAGGGCTGCGCGGCCGAAATCGCCGACTGCACATCCTGCGCCGCCGCGTCGATGTTCTTGGTCAGGTCGAACTGCAGAGTGATATTGGTGGTGCCCTGGAAGCTCTGCGAACTCATCGACTCCAAACCGGCAATCGTGGAGAACTGCTTCTCCAGCGGCGTCGCCACCGAAGACGCCATGGTCTCCGGACTGGCGCCCGGCAGGCTGGCGTATACCGAAATGACCGGGAAGTCGACGTTGGGCAGCGCGCTGACAGCCAGGGTGCGATAGGCGATGGCGCCGAAGATCACGATCGCCAGCGACACCAGCGTGGTCATCACCGGGCGGCGAATGAACAGTTCGCTGACGTTCATGATGGGGCGCTCTGCGCGGTCTCCAGTCCCCGTTTAATCTGCACCCTGGCTCCCGGCACCAGCAGCATCTGGCCGTCGGTCACCACGGTTTCGCCGCCGTCAAGGCCGCGTTCGATCACGGTCTTGCCCTCCAGGGTCACGCCCGTACGCACCATCTGCATCCGCACCGTGCGGTCGGGCCTGACCACGAATACGTAGCTTCCGTTCTGGCCCGACTGCACCGCCTGCGCCGGAACCACGACCGCGTTGGGTTGGCGGCCCAGGGTCAGGCTTACATCGACGAACTCGCCCGGCCACAGGCGCTCGTCACGGTTGGGAAAGGTGCCTTTGAATTGGATGGTGCCGGTGGTCGGGTCAACGCTGTTATCGATGAAGGTCAGCACGCCCATCGAGTTCTGGTCGGGCTCATTGGGCGGATTGGCGATTACGGCCAGCGAATTATCGATCTCCAGGCGGCGGCGGATTTCCGGCAGGTCGCGTTCGGGCAGCGCGAACATTACGTAAATCGGCTTGATCTGGTTGATGACCACCATCGGAGTGTCGGAATTGGCTTTAACCACGTTGCCGGCGTTGAGATTCAGGTTACCCGCGCGGCCGTCCAGAGGCGAATAGATTTTGGTGTACTGCAGGTTGAGCTCGGCGGTCTTCACCGCGGCCTGATCGGCGGCGATATTGGCGCGCAGCGCCGCCGCCGCCGAGTTGGCCTGATCGTACTGCTGCGGCGACGCGGCATGAACCTTGTACATTGTCTCCCAGCGCTTGGCGTCGGCGTCGGCCAGTTGGGCCTGCGCCTGGGTCTTGGCCAGATTGGCGCGCGCCTGCGCCAGCGCCGCCTCAAACGGACGCGGATCGATCGTAAACAGGAGCTGGCCCCTGCTGACTTCCTGACCTTCGCGGAAATGCACCCCGATCAGCTCGCCGCCGACCTGCGCCTTGACGCCGACCGTCGAATAGGCCTGGACCGTCCCGATTCCGTGCAGCTCCTGGGGTACGGTGGTACGCTGCGCGTGAGCGACCAGGACGGGGATTGCGGCGCCCCTGCCCGCCATCGGACCACCCTGCGGACCGCCGCCCGAACATGCCGCCAGCGCCAGCATCAGCAGCGCCGCGGCGTTCAGTCCGCCGGCACGCAGGCAAGCCCAGACTAATCCCCGATTATACACGACTACCAATCCTAACAGCGGCCGCGAATCGAGGAAATTACGCCGGGCGAGCGCAATCAGGGCGCGGGGCACGCGCGATACCGCCGGGCGGCGGTATCAGATGATGACGTGTTCTCTGGTGATGATGATGTTGTCCGGATGCAACTCCAAAAAATTGGGTTCGTCGCGCCGAATCGCGCGTAATTCCGGCGACTTCACCTTCATATCGGCGGTATTATCGAACCAGGTCAGGGCGACGCCATCGTATATCGGTTTATGTGCTCCGTTATAGGTGGAGAGCAGCGGATGGCATTGAACATAGCGGCGCACATAGGGAATTTTCGCCGCCATCGGACCATGCACTTCCCGCCAGTGCTGCTGAAACGCCTCGGGAGCCAGGCCCGGCTTGCGCGTGGCAAACCCCGCCATCTTGACCATCGACGGATTGACCGGTCCATCCAATTGCACCACTTCGAGCGCGATCAGGCCGCCGCCCCGCGTCATATCGGCGAAGTTGGCGGTGTCCTCGTTGGCGGCCCGGCTTTCGGGCAGCCTGGCGATCTGGCGCATCGCCTCGAGGTCGTCGTAGCCCAGCTCCGCAATCCCGTCCCACACCGGCTCCTTCTTCTGATATATCGAAGACAGCGTATGGCATTGCTTGTAGCTGCGCAGTCCCGGGACTCTGCACACCAGTTCGGCATGGCGTCCGAGCCAGTACCTGCGGAATTCCTCCAGGTCCATCCCGGGCTTGCGCTTGAGACAATAGATGGCCTTAATCATGTTCGCTCCTCGTCGGCGCAGCTATATTATCACGGCGCCGGCGGGCCGCCATCGCTCGGTGATTTGGTCGACACCGCCGTGTGAATTGAATCGGGCAAGGAGGCGCCCATGGAAACCCGACTGATATCCGCCGATTCCCACGTGATGGAACCGCCCGACCTGTGGCTCAAGGCCATCGGGGCCAGATTCGGCGAGCGCACGCCGCAGGTCCGCCAGTTGCCCGGCCGCGCCGGCCATTGGTTCGTCTCGCCCGGCGTCGCCCCCTACCAGGTGGCCCATGGTTTCGGTCTGGGCAAGGGCGGCAAGGAATTGCGCGAGCATCTGGACAAGGGCTATGAAGCGGCGCGGCGCAGCGGATGGGACCCGGCGGCCCGCGTCGCCGATCAGGACCTCGATCATATCGCGGCGGAAATCCTGTATACGACCCTGGGATTGTCGCTGTTCGCACTGGACGACGCCGAGCTGCAGCGCGCCTGCTTTTCGGTTTACAACGACTGGATCGCGGAGTTCGCCGCCTACAGTCCGCGCCGCCTTTATCCGGTGGCGCTCATTTCATTGGAAGACGTGAGCGAGGGCGTACGCGAGTTGGAGCGCGCGGCGCGGCGCGGCCTTAAGGGCGCCATGATCTGGTCCTCTCCGCCCGCCGACAAACCCTATCACCATCCCATGTACACGCCGTTCTGGCGCTGCGCCGAGGAGCTGGGAATGCCGCTTACGCTGCATGTGATCACGGATCGCAAGCAGGGCGAAGGGCTGAAGCTGAGCGGCGCGGCGGCGATGTTCATGAACGTGATGACGCCGGTGCATGAGATTCAAAAGACATTGCTGAGCATGATTTTCTACGGCGTCCTGGAGCGGCATCCCGGGCTCAGGCTGGTGGTGGCCGAGAACGACAGCGGCTGGATGGCGCATTTCATGTATCGGCTGGATCACTTCTTCGAAAAGTTCGGCGCGATGACCGATGAGCGTCTGCTGTCCGCGCCGCCCAGCGAATACATCCGGCGCGGCGTGTGGGTGACGTTCCAGGACGACCTGACCGGCGCTATGACCACTCCGTATTTCGGCGCCGACAATTTCATGTGGGCGTCGGACTTTCCGCACACCGACACCACGTGGCCCAATTCGGTCAAGGTTGTGGAGCAGAACTTTGCCGGGATTTCCCAGGAGGTTAAACGCAAGGTGGTGTTCGAAAACGCGGCCAGGCTGTACCGCATGCAGATCGCCTGAATGAGGGCGGGTTTGCTCACTCTCACGCATCGCAGCTGAGAGCGTCAGCGAGGGCCAAAGCCGCGCATTCACAATCCTGTACAGCGAGGCTTTTCCGTGACAGGATTGGCTGCGGGAGGCAGACCCAAACCGGCGGTCGCTTCACCGGCGCTGCTCCGGCTCTCGAACCCGGGCGCCGCCGCTTCGGGTTGGATTTGCCCGCCGACTTTGAGTATCACGCCGTTTAACGGCGCGGCATAAAATCCGTCAAGGAGGATTGGGGAATGGCTGCTCTGGTCGTCTCCGCTGATTCGCACGTAATGGAACCGCCCACCCTGTGGACCGAGCGCCTGGATCGCAAGTTCCAGGACAAGGCGCCGCGGGTGGTGCAGAACGAAAAAGGCACCTACCAGTTCGTCGCACCGGGTATCAATCCGTTTCCGGTCGCCGCCGGATTCGGCATCGGCAAGAGCGGCGCGGAACTGAAGGAGCATCTGACCAAGGGCTACGAGGCGGCGCGGCCCAGCGGATGGGACCCGGTGGAGCGGCTCAAGGATCAGGATGTGGACGGCGTCGCCGCCGAGGTGCTCTATACCACTTTGGGGATGCCGCTGTTTGCGCTCGATGACGTCGAGCTGCAGCAGGTGTGCTTTTCGGTGTTCAACAACTGGCTGGCCGAGTACGCGTCTTATTCGCCCAAGCGGCTTTACGCCATCGCGCTGATTTCTTTGGAAGATGTCGCCGCGGGAGTGAAGGAGCTGGAGCGATGCGCCAAGCTGGGCTTCAGGGGCGCGATGATCTGGGGCGCGCCGCCGGAGGACCGGCCCTATTCCAAGCCGCTGTACGATCCGTTGTGGGCCGCGGCGCAGGACCTGCAGCTGCCGCTCTCGCTGCACGTCATCACGCAGAAAAAACAGAACGAGATCCGGTTTGACGGACCGCGCGGCGCGCGTCCGCCGGTCGATCCCATCTTTGAAATTCAGCAGTCGCTGCGCAGCCTGGTTTACGGCGGCGTGCTGGAGCGCTTCCCCAATCTGAGAATCGTGTCGGCCGAGAATGACGCCGGATGGATCGCCCATTACCTGCATCGGCTCGACCACATTCATGAGAAATTCGTCAGCATGGCGCAGCCCGGACGCCTCAAGAAGCTGCCCAGCGAATATCTGCGCAGCCATCTGTGGGCCACGTTCCAGGACGATCCGGTGGCGCCGCTGACCTGCAGCTACTTCGGCGAGGACCAGTTCATGTGGGCCTCGGACTTTCCGCACACCGACTCCACCTGGCCCCATTCGCAGGAAGTGATCGCCCGGGATTTCGCCCACGTCGGCGAGACCCTCAAGCGCAAGATCGTTTGCGACAACGCGGTCAGGCTTTACCGGATGGATTTGAACTGAGCCTGCGTGAGGTAAAATGCGCGGCCGGTCTGCGCCGGCCGCTGTCAACCCGGGGTTTACCATCATGTCATACGACCTGCTGATCAGGAACGGAACCGTAGTTGACGGCAGCGGCGCGCCGCGCCGCCAGGCCGACGTCGCGGTCAAGGACGGGATCATCGCCGAAATCGGAAAAGTCAGCGGCGGCGCCGCGCGCGTGATCGACGCCGGCGGCCTGATCGTGGCGCCCGGCTTTGTCGATCCGCATACCCATTACGACGCCCAGATCTGCTGGGACCCGCAGATTACCAGCTCGTCATGGCATGGCGTGACCAGCGTCGTGATGGGCAACTGCGGCGTGGGGCTGGCGCCCTGCCGTCCCCAGGTGCACGACATCGCCGCGCAGGATTTGGTCAACGTCGAAGGTATTCCGTTCGAAGTGCTCAAACGCGGCATCACCTGGGATTGGGAGAGCTTTCCCAGCTACATGGAGGCCGCGCGCAAACGCGGCAGCGCGATCAACCTGAGTTTCCTCGCGCCGCTGACTCCCTTCCGCCATTACGTGATGGGCGAGGAGTCGATGGAGCGCGCGGCGACGCCGGCGGAGACCGATCAAATCGCGGCGCTGCTGCGCGAGGCGGTCGCGGCCGGCGCGCTGGGCTTCTCCCACACCACCGGCGTTCAGCATGTCGGCTACAAGGGACGGCCGCTGGCCTGCCGCCTGGCCGATCGCAGCGAGCTGGGCGCATACGCCCGCGTGCTGCGCGATCTGGGCAAAGGCGTGATCGAAATCACTCTCACGCAGAACTTCGGACACATCCAGGACCATGAGATGGACTTGCTCGGCTTCCTGCTCGACCAGAGCGGGCGGCGGGTGACCTGGCTGGCGATTTTCGATATCGAGGACAAGCCCAACGCCAGCGCCGAAACCCTGGAGCGGGCGGAGCCGTTGATTAAGCGCGGCGGAATTCCGCAGATGACCTGCCGCCCGCTGATTGCCGAATACGAACTCAAGTCGGGGCTGGGCTTTTCCATGATGAGGGCGTGGCAGCCCGCGGTCGGGCAGCCGCCCGAAAAGCTCAAACAGGTCTATGCCGACCCTGATTTCCGCCGCGCCGTGGTGGCCGAGATGAATCGAGGAATGTTCCGGCGCAACTGGGAGCGGGTGGAAATCTGCGACGCCGCCAAACCCGAATTCAAGGCGTTGATCGGCAAATCCGTCGCCCAGGTTGCGCGCGAACGCGGACGCGCGGGCGAGGAATTCGAAAACGTGCTCGACCTCGCGATCGAGGACGATTTGAACATCTCGCTGAGCCAGGCGGTGTTCAACACCAACGAAGCGCGGCTGTCCAAACTGATCAACGATCCGCGCCCGATGATTGGCTTGTCGGACGCGGGCGCGCATGTGAGCCTGCTGTGCGACGCCGGTTATTGCACCTACCTGCTGGGGCATTTCGTGCGCGAACTGGGCGCGATTACTCTGGAGTACGCGGTCAAGCGCATCACCTCGGAGCCGGCGGATTTCTTCGGCCTCAAGGGACGCGGCCGGCTCGCGGTGGGCAACGCCGCCGATATCGCAATCTTCGACGCCGATAAGGTCGGATCGCCGCGGCGCGGCACCATGCGCAGCGACCTGCCCGGCGGCGGCAAGCGCCTGGTGATGCCGGCCACCGGCGTGGTCCACACCGTGGTCAACGGCACGATGGTGTACGAAGATGGCCGCTACACCGGGGCGACCCCGGGCGAAGTGCTGCGTTCGTAATCGAGGGCGCGCTTCAAGAGCGGAACAGGCGCCGCCAACGACTGAATTCACCGAAACCCTTCGTTCTCATCCCCCGGGCGAGTCGAGCGTTATTGCCGGGCGGCGAGCAGCGGTTGCAGTTTGGGCGCGATGTAATCATAGACGGCGCGGTTGCCGGCTGCGTTCCAATGGATATGGTCCGGAGCGAACATTGCGGGGCCCAGCGGGTTGCCCTCGTCCAGGGAGAAAAAGACGGCTCCGGCGGCGTTGGCGGCGCCGCGCGCCGCCGCGGCCCATCGGCGTCCCGCGGGAGTGTTGGCCTGGGCACCGGCGGTGAACAGGACGACAAATTTCCCCTGGCGGGATCTGACCGTTTGCGCCATCTGCCGCACTATCGCCTTGTACAGTCGCGCGGCGTAAATGTCATTGCCGTAAATTCGCGGCTCAATTCCCAGCGCAAGGCTGGTCAGATAGGCGCTGACCGAGAAAATGTGCGCCGACCACAGCAGCCGGTTGCCCCAGGAATCGGGCCGATGCGGCACCAGGCGGCCGCCTTGCAGCTCGAACCAGGGCTTCTCGCGCACCTCTTCCCAGCGGTCGCGGATATCGTCGAAGTCGTTTAGGTAGGTGAGCAGAATCACCGCGCCGCCCCGCTTAAGCATCGGCGCGTAACGCCGCAGCGCCAGCAGTTCCTGGTCGGTGCCGTAGCCGGGAACCGCGGTGTTCGCGATGCGCACGGCCGGATTGTCGCGCTTGAGCATCCCGGCCAACGTGCGCTCGGCGGGATACCAACTGCCGAAGCAGAAGCTGTCGCCCACCAGCATCACGTCGAAATTCTGGCGGTCGCGCGGTTCGCCGGGCAGGATACGGAATCCGTGGACGTCGGTATACGTGACGTAGGGCGTGCGCGCGCCTTCAAGATTGGGCAGCACGCGCCATCCGAGCTCCGCGTCGAACATGTACATGCGCTGATGGCCGGTGAAATAGCCGCCCGCGATGAACGCGTAATTCAGCACCACCAGGATGACCGCGGCGCCCAGCGCGGCCATCGCCAATCTGCCGAGCCATCCGATGGCGGCGGAGGCCTGGGCGGCAGGCGTTGCGGATTCGGCGGACGGCGGCGTGTGCGCTTGGGCGGGTGTCTCAGTCTTTTCGGTCAGAGCCATCGGCGACGGCGGGTTCGCGCACCAGCACTCCCTGACGGGTGAGTTCCTCGACCTGCCCGGCGCTGTAGCCGAGATAGCTGCTCAGCACGCTCAGGTTATGCTCGCCGACCAGCGGCGCGGGTCCGGCGATGCCGGTGGCGCTGTCGGAAAAGCGCAGCGGCGTGATCGGCAGCGGCAGGTCGCCGATCACCGGATGCCCGACATGGCGGATGAAGCCGCGCTCCTTGAACTGCGGCTGCTCCATCGCCTGCGCCACGCTCAGCACCGGCGCGGCCAGGATGTGGTTGGCGTTGAGGATTTTGAGCGTGTCATCGCGGCTGGGAAACGACTTGAGCCATTCCTCGATGATCGGCACCAGCTCCAGGCGGTTCTGTACGCGCCGCCATGACGGATTGAACCGCGGGTCGCTCAGCAGCTCGGGCTTGCCGATGGTTTTGACGAAATGCTCCCAGTGATGCACCAGGGCGGTGATCACGACGTAGCCGTCGCAGGCCTCGAAAATGCCGCAGGGCGAGGTGCTCGGGTGATGCGATCCCATCCGCTCCGGCTGCGACTGGCCGCGGCTGGCGAGCAATTGCGCCAACCCCATGTCATGCAGATGAAAGAGCGCTTCGACCATCGAGATGTCGATATGCTGGCCGCGGCCGGTGCGCTCGCGCCGATAAAGCGCCGCGCACACCGCGATTGCGCCGTGCACGCCGCCGTTGTTATCCGCGATGAAATAGCCCGGCAGCGCGGGCGTGCGGTCCGGATAGCCGGTCAGATCCATCACGCCGGACAGCGCCTGCGCGACGTGGTCGTTGCCGGGGCGGCGCGCCAGCGGTCCGGTCTGGCCGCATCCGGAAACCGAGACCATGACGATGCGCGGGTTGACCTTGCGCAATTCGTCGTAGCTGAGCCCGGCGCGTTCCATCACGCCGGGGCTGAAATTCTCCACCACCACGTCGGCGCGCCGCACCAGCTCTTTGGCGATCGCGAGTCCCCGGGGTTGGTGGAAATCCAGGCACACGCTTTTCTTGCCGCGATTCCATAGCGCGAACGCAACACCGGCGTACGCCGCGGGTCCGTCGGTAAAACGCGGCTGGATCGGATCCTCGCGCGGCGGCAATTCGATTTTGATTACTTCCGCGCCCATGTCGGCGAGGAAACGGGTGACGATTGGCCCCGCGATGTAATTGGTGAAATCGATCACGCGCACGCCCGCCAGGGCGCCGTCGTCGAACAGGTCAGTCATGATTGCTCCAGTTCTGCATTGACCTCGCACAGGCTTTCCAGCCCGCGACTCGGAATTGTATCAATTCCGGCAGCCCGGATTGAATTGTCATTCCGGCTGGACGTGGTGTTTGCGCCGCACAGGTACAAACAAGCGCGAAGCGATCTGAACCGGCTGCCGGAAAAATCGCCTAGCGGTTATTCCCTGCGCTTCCCTTTAAAGCTCAGCCGGCCGCGATGACCGCCTTCCAGCTCGAAAAATAAAAACTCCGGAAGCGGCCGCGCGAACTCATTGCGCGCTGCCGGCGCGCAGAAGCTTTCCGGGCAGCGGACTTTCGGCGTCAACCACGTCCCGGCCATGCTCGCGGATCGGTACGCCATTGACGATCACCATCTCGACGCCGATCGCGTCCGCCACCAGACGGGCGGCGCCGCGCGGCAGGTCGTTGACGCGGCGCAGGCGGCTGGCGCCCACCGACGCCGGATCGAACACGGTGACGTCAGCCGGCGCGCCGGTCCTGAGCACGCCGCGGTCGCGCAGCCCGAACACCTCCGCCGGACGCGACGTGATCATGCGCACCGCCTCTTCCAGCGCCAGCACCTGCTTTTCGCGCACCCAATGCCCCAGCAGATGCGTGTAGGAGCAGGCGTCGCAGAGCTGACTCATATGCGCGCCGGCGTCCGACAGACCCATCACGGTGGCGCGGTCGGTCAGCAGCTGGGCGACTTCGTCCTCGTCGTTGTTGAACAGCGACATCAGAAAGCGCGCCTCAAGCCGCGACGCGAGCGCGAGGTCGAGCGTCAAATCGACCGCGTCCTTGCCGCGCTCGCGCATCACCTCCTCCAGCGTGCGTCCTTCCAATGCCGGCTCGGTCGGGCAGCAGGTAATCCAGGTCTGGTTGTAATTCCATCGCTGGCCCAGCGGTCCTTTGCCCGCGGCGACCTGCTGTTTGAAGATGCGCCGGAACGCGGGGTCGGCATAAACGCGCATCTTGGCGTCGACGTCCA
>JAJPJA010000056.1 GCA_021324455.1 Pseudomonadota bacterium
ACCTGGGCGCGCGTCACCTTGCCGACCTTGTTCTTGTTGGGAGTGGCGGAGCCTTTGGCGATACCAGCCGCCTTGGCCAGCAGCACCGACGCCGGGGGGCTTTTGGTGATAAACGTGAAGGAACGATCGGCATAGACCGTTACGATCACGGGGATGGTCAATCCCTGCATGTTCTGGGTCTGGGCGTTGAACGCCTTGCAGAACTCCATGATATTGACGCCGCGCTGACCGAGCGCGGGGCCCACCGGCGGCGAGGGGTTGGCCTGTCCCGCCGCAATCTGCAACTTGACCTGTCCGACTACTTTTTTCGCCACTTAATTAGACCTCGCGGCGGATCGCCAGGGACCGCGCGCGCATAAAACAAAAGGCAGCTCCGCGATTCGGAGCCGCCGCGTTCAGGCCTTTTCGACCTGAATAAAATCCAGCTCTACCGGCGTTGCCCGGCCGAAAATCGATATCAGCACCCGCACCTTGCCTTTATCCGGCCGGACTTCTTCAACCGTACCGTTAAAGTCCTGGAATGGGCCGTCGATTACCTTGACCGATTCGCCCACCTCGAACAAGACCTTGGGCCGCGGCTTGAGCGCCCCCTCCTGCATCTGCTCACGCATGTCCCGGACTTCCGATTCCGGGACCTCGGGCGGGGCGGTGGAATGCCCCACGAAGCCGGTAATCTTGGGCGTGCTGCGGATTACGTGCCAGGTATCGTCGGTCAACTCCATGTTGACGAAGATATAGCCGGGGAAGAACTTGCGGCTGGAGACCTTGCGCTGCCCCCCTTTGCCCAGTTCGGTGACCTTTTCCACCGGCACCAGAATTTCGAAATTACCCTGGGCGTCGCGGCCGAACTTGTCTTCCATCTTGAGGTTGCGGATGCGCTCCTCAAGCGCGGCCTTGGCTTTGTGCTCATAGCCGGAGTAGGTATGGATCACATACCATTTCTTGGCCCCATGCTCTGCGGCCGGCTTCTCGGTATTAGTCGCTTGACTCACAGCGGTTCTCTAAGAAAAAAATTTCCTCTGCGGCCCCCTTTCAGCTTAACTCAGCAATTGCCGGACTATGCGCGTGGCGAAAAAATCGATCACGCCCAACCATCCCGCCATCAGCAGCGTCACCACCACCACCACGATGGTGGCGCGCAGCGTCTCTTTGGGCGAGGAGAAATGGACCTTGGATAGCTCGGTCCACGACTCCTTGACGAAACTGACACCCTGATTGAAGTAACCCTTTATCTTATCCATTGCCGACAACTTTTCCAACCGCGGGTTTGGCGGGCCAGGCAGGATTCGAACCTGCAACCCTCGGATTTGGAGTCCGATGCTCTGTCCAATTAGAGCTACTGACCCTTTCGCACCTCAAATCTGGCTGGCAGCCCCCAGCGCCATCAGACCTTGGTTTCCTTGTGCATCGTATGCGAGCGGCAGAAGGGGCAGAATTTTTTCATTCCGATCTTATCAGGCTGGCGCTTTTTGTTCTTGGTGGTGGTGTAATTGCGCCGCTTGCACCCTTCGCACGACAGTCCAATTAAGTCTCTCATAAGCAACCTGCGCTTGGTTCAATTTAACAAAGCCCACGACGGGAATCGGACCCGTGACCTCTTCCTTACCAAGGAAGTGCTCTACCGACTGAGCTACGTGGGCACACACCAAACTGGAGCGGGAAACGGGACTCGAACCCGCGACCCCGAGCTTGGAAGGCTCGCGCTCTACCAACTGAGCTATTCCCGCTCTCCGCGTGATACCCTTGATGGTGGTGGAGAGGGGAGGATTCGAACCTCCGAAGGCATCAGCCGGCAGATTTACAGTCTGCTCCCTTTGGCCACTCGGGAACCTCTCCGCTGTTTAAACGGCCATCAACGACAAAAATCGGCCATTTCCCTTTTCAATGGCCTCCAATCCGGTTTAGATCACCATCGATCCGGCCCAGGCTGTGGCCAAACCAAGCCGATGGCCAGAATCGAACTGGCAACCTACTGATTACAAGTCAGTTGCTCTACCGTTGAGCTACATCGGCCCAGAGCTGAATTGATACATTTATGCCGCTGATCGGGGATGTGTCAAGAAAGGTCCGGCCATTTGCCTGGCCACAAGCACCATCCTGGCCGCGCCAGGGGACTACTGAGGGCCGGAGCGCAAATCGCCCGGCCTTGCTTACGCCAGCGTCGCGCGGCGGCGGTTGATCTCGAACAACGCTATCCCGCTTGCCACCGCGACGTTGAGTGAGGCGACCTTCCCGGACATCGGGATTCTGACCAGGAAGTCGGCGCGTGCCTTGACCAGACGGCGCAAACCCTCCCCCTCCGCCCCCACCACCAGCGCCAGGCGCCGGCTCACATCGAGCTGATAGAGGTTCACTTCGCCCTCGGGCGCCAGCGCTGCCACCCAGTAATCCTCCTGCTTGAGCCGCTCCAGCATCTGCGCGACATTGCCGCAGCGGGCGACCCGCAGATGCGCCCACGCGCCGGCCGAGGTCTTGATGGCTGCCGGGGTGATGTCGGCAGTGCGGTCGCGCGCCAGGATCAGGCCGCCCAGACCGGCGCATTCAGCCGCACGGAGAATCGCGCCGAGATTGCGCGGATCGGTAACGCCGTCGATCAGCAGCAGCGGGTCAGGCCGCGCCCCGATCAGCTCCTCCAAATCGGCATAGCGATAGGGGCGCACCTGCGCGACCATTCCCTGATGCCGTGCCTGGGAACCCGCCATCCGGGCCAGCTCCGCCTCCTCCACCGCCATCACCCGCCCGCCCGCGCCCTGCACCCGCGCGATTTCAGCCGCGAACCGGGTGTGATCGCGCTCCCTGATGAACAGGGTCTTGACGGCGGCCGGATCGACCGCGAGCATCTCGCGCACCGGCTCCAGTCCGAACACGATTTGCGCACGCTCGCCGGCGCGCTGATGCGGCAGCGGGCTGACCCGGCCCTTAAGCGGGGCTTTCACTTGACCGGCGGCGCGGGCGCCCCCCGGGTTGGCGCGTCTTTCGCGTCGCATCTTCATCGTCCGATTATCTCACCTCCAGGCGCTGTCCGCGCAACCGCGCCGGCCGCCTTGATTTGTTCGCTCCTGTGGGACAAAACCTTAAGAGTAGTCTGCGCGCGCGGGTTCAGGCCAATATCGGTGTACCGTTTCAAAACGCTCGATTTCTACGTCTTTCGCGAAGTGCTGAGTCCCCTGTGCATGGGGCTGCTGGTGCTCACCTTCGCGCTGGTGGTGGGCCGTTTGCTCAAGCTGATCGAGATGATGGTCAACCACGGCGTGACCCCGTTGGAAATCCTGCAGCTGCTGGGCTACATCGTACCCGGCTTTCTGGAGCTGACCCTGCCAATGGCGATCCTGTTGGGGACGCTTTTGGGTTTCGGCCGGATGTCCGCCGATCACGAGCTGATCGCGGCGCGCGCCTGCGGTATCAGCCTTTACCGCCTGACGGCGCCGGTGATGGTGCTGGCCGCCGCCACCTACCTGTTGGCGAGCTGGATGGCGTTTTCGGTGCGGCCCTGGGCCAATTCCAATCTGCGCGCGCAGCTTTATCATCTGGTGCGATCCAACGCCACCGCCGGACTCAAGGAAAAAGTCTTCAACCGCAGCTTTTCCGGGCTGGTGGTATACGTCGATCGGATCAAGCCGCCGGACACGCGCCTGGCCGGCATCCTGATCTCCGACGAACGCAATCCGCGTGAAACCTCCACCATCGTCGCCCGCAAGGGCCTGGTGGTTCCCGACGAGAAGAACGAAACCATCACCATCCGTCTGACCGACGGATCGGTGTTCGGCACCGACGCCGACGGCGCCGGCACTCACATCTCGCGCTTCGGCACCTACGACCTGACGATCCATCCGGGCGAGGCGTTGGGCGTGATCCATCACGATCCGACCGAGATGAGCGTGGCGGAACTGCGCCGCCTGATAGCGCACGGCCGCGCCTCGGGACATCGCGACTACGAGGCCGAAACCGAGTATGCGCAGAAGTACACGGTTCCGGTGGCGACGCTGCTGTTCGCGCTGCTGGGCGTTACGATGGGGCTCAAGCCGGCGCGCGGCGGCCAGTCGGAGCGCTTCGGCATCTGCCTTGGCTTCTTCTTCCTCTACTACGTCCTGATGAAGGCGGGCGAGGCGATGGCGCAGGCGGGGCGGCTTAACGCCTTTGCCGCCATGAGCATCCCCGACGTCGTCTTCGCGGTGATGGCGATATGGCTGTTCCATCGCAGCGCCACCGACCGCGCCGACCAGAGCCGCGGCCCGGGCGACGCCATCTGGGATCTGGTGGAGCGCATCGGACCCCATCGCGAGGCCGCATGAACGAGCGTCCGCGCCTGTCGCCCACCGTGGACCGCTTTCTGGTGATGCGCTTCATGGAGCCGTTCGCCTTCTCGCTGGGCGCGTTTACCGCCGTCTACGTGCTGGGCGATTTCTTCGAGCGTTTCGACGAGCTGGTCCAGTATCAGGGTTTGAACTGGATCGGGATGGAATACTTCCTCCTGAAACTGCCGCTGATCATCTCGCAGGTGCTGCCCATCGCATGTCTGGTCGGCGTGCTGCTGGCCTTCGCGTTGCTCAACCGCAGCGGCGAAGTGCTGGCGTTCCAGGGGCTGGGCATCAGCCGCCTGGAGATGGCCGCGCCGGTGCTGGTTCTGGCGCTGGTGATCTCGCTGCTGGACTTCGGTTTCAGCGAAACGGTGGTGCCGTTCACAACCCGGCAGGCGCGCTATCTCTACACGGTGCAGATCAAGAAGGGGGTGCAGAAGGGGGTGTTCGCGTTTCATCGGCTGTGGCTGCGTTCGCGCGACGGCTTTCTGAGCGTCGACCATTACGACGGCCGCACGCCGCCGCGCCTGTACGGCGTCACCTTTCTGCATCTGGGGCCCGACCACAACCTGATCGACGTGCACAAGGCGGACGGCGCGGTGTGGGACGGCCATCAATGGCACATCAGCGAAGCGCACATCCTGCGCATCGGCGACGACGGTTCGGTAAGCGCGCTGAGCGAGAGCGCATTTCCGATCGAATTCCGCCCGGCCGATTTTATCCTGGTGCGCCAGGACCCCGAGGAGTTCAGCCTGAGTGAACTCAATCACTACATCCATTCGCTCAAGCGCAAGGGGCTGGCGCCGGGCGGCTACGTGGTCGATCGCGATCTGAAATTCGCCACCCCGCTGGCCTGTCTGATCATGGTGGCGCTGGGCGTCGCCTTAAGCATCGATCCGCTGCCGCGCCATTTAAGTTTGGGCCGCAGCTTCGGACTGGGATTGATCATCGGGTTCGGTTACTGGGTGGTCCTGGGCTTCACGTCCTCCTTCGGCCATTCCGGGGTACTGCCCCCGTGGATGGCGGCGTGGCTGCCCAACGCGGTGTTCGGCACCCTGGCGGTGTCAATCTTCCTGTTCGGCGAGGAGCATTGAAGGGCGTTCCGGAAACAGCGCCGGGCTAGGCCAGCAGCACCGCGACGATGCCGGTCAGGAAGATGCCGTCAAAGGTGCCGGCGCCGCCAATCGACGCCACTGGAGCGCCCAAATCCGTCAGGCGGCCGAGGTTCATGATGTCGGCGCCGATCAGCGTGCCCATCACGCCGCCGATATAAGCGACCGGCGCGGCGTGCTGCGCTCCACCCAGAAAATAGCCGGCCAGCGCGGCCACAATTGGCGGGATAAACATCGGCGTCGCGATTCCCATCCCGGGTATCGGCCGCGCCGATCGGTTCACCACCAGCGTTACAATCGCGGTCGCCAGGATCGCGCTGCCCAGGATTTCGGGCTGATGCACCACAACATAGATCGCTATCAACAGCGGAACGATCGCGCCGCCCACGTTGATCGCCAGCATGGTGGAGTCCTCCCATCGCCGCGGCGGCAGCCGGTAGCGGATACCGTAGCTGCTGACCACCATCGCGGGATGCGGCTGGCCGCCGCGCAGCCGGGCTAGCGGAATGTTGACGTAGCTGCCGATTAGACTGGCCAGCAGGGCCAGAAACGCCAGCTCCGGCGGCAGCCCCGCCAGGGTAAAGGCGTAATTGATCACGTGGATTTCGATCAGCGCGAACAAAAACGCCAGCACCGCGAAGAACAGGAACACGTAGATGAACAGGAATGGCCCGAAAATCATCGCCCGATGATAGCAGAGACCCGCCGCCGCTCCATCGGCTTGTAACAAATCCGTACGCCCGCTTAGATCGCCCCGGGATGTTCAACTGATGGCCATGGCAATTGGCGGCGGCACCGCACTGACCGGCATCTTCGGCGACCCCGTGGCGCATTCGGCGTCGCCCGCGATGCATAACGCGGCTTACGCCGCACTCGGCATGGACCGCGCCTACGTGCCCTTCCGCGTCACACCCGATCAGCTCCCGGCGGCATTGCGGGCAATCCGCGCGCTGGGCTTGTTGGGGGTGAACATCACCGTGCCGCACAAGGAACGCGCCGCGCGCCAGCTCCGCAATCTCAGCGCCGAGGCCAGGCAACTGGCGGCCGTGAACTGCGTGATTGCGCGCCGCGACAGTCTGTTCGGCGACAATACCGACGCGCGCGGAATGGCGCAGGACCTGACCGAACTGGCGGCGCCCGTCAAGGGCCAGACTGCCATCGTGATCGGCGCCGGCGGCGGCGCGGCGGCCGCGATGCTGGCGCTGCGGCGGCTGGGCGCGCGCCGCGTTATCATCGCAAACCGCACCCCGCGGCGCGCAAAAAAACTGGCCTCGCGTTTCCGATCGATGCGCATCGAAGTCCGCCCGCTGGACCATCTGAAGCGTCCGCACCTGATCGCCGGGGCCGCGACCATCATCAACGCCACGCCCATCGGTCTGGATGCGGGCGCCTTCATGCCGATCGCGTACGACGCCGCACAACAGGGATGTTTTTTCTACGATCTGATCTACGCCGCCGCGCCCACGCCGTTCCTGCGCCCCGCCCTGGAGCGCGGTCTGCCCGCCGCCGACGGCGCCGGGATGCTGCTCTACCAGGGCGCGCTCGCCTTCGAGTTGTTCAACGGCGTGCGGGCGCCGCTGGACGCGATGCGCGCCGCCCTCAATGCACGGCTGGGCCGAAGCTCTACCAGTGCGACAGGATATCGCCGGCGCGATCCGCTACCGCCATGATCGTGCCGACCGGATGTCCGGTTACGATAGTCGGAATCAGTGAGGCGTCCGCCACCGCCACATTCCTGGTACCGCGCAGCAGCAGCGTCTTCGGGTTGACGCCGCCCGGTCCGTCGCTTAACGCCGCCGTGCCGCCGAAATGGTTGATGATGAGCCGGTTGTAAAAAACGCCGTCCACCGGGGCCGGACCCGTCACGTAGGCGCGAACGTCGGCCAGCGAGTTCGGGTCCAGATGCGGATGGCTCAGGCCGCCGGGACCGAACACAATCTTCAAGCCGGGATCCTGTTTGAACATCGCAAGCATATCGAACACCGCCTGCGCCATCAGGTCGGTATCGGCCGCACCTTCAGGCGTATCGGGCAGATAAATGTTCGGATAATTGACCCTGCCGGCCGCATCGAGCGTGATTACGCCGCGCGCCCTGGGGTCGAGCAGCATCAGGAACGCGGACAGCGTATTGGGGCCGTAATACCTGCCGCCGGGCGTGCCCGCGCCGTTCGGATTAAGGAAAATTTCCACGTCCGGCGTGCCGCCGCCCGAGCTGGCGTAGTTCAGAATGGAGACCGGTTGATACTGAGCGTAGGGACCGCTGTGATTGGCCAGATAGCGCTTGAGGTCCGAGGCATTGCCCGCATAGTCGCCGTAATTGTACGCCTGGTACGGTATCGGGCCGTCGTAGCTGTAGGTGACCATCGTCATAACGTGGTCGAACACGCCCACGCCCACCCTCTGATTGTCGATCGCAAAGGGCGGGCGCGATTGGCCCGGAAAAATCTCCGCCTCGCGTCCGCGCGGCCCCACGCCGCTCAGCAACAAAAGGCGCACCGTCGCCAGCGCTCCCGCCGCCAGCACCAGCAGTCCGCCCTTGCGCAATCGGGCAGTGCCTGGCGTGCCCGGCTGCGATTGGTCCAGGCTGTCGCGGCGTCTGTAATGGACCACCTGCGCCTTGCCGTGCTTGTCGAAATCGATTCGGTCCGCCTTGGCAAAGCGCACAATCTCCAGCCCGCCCACCGGTATGCCGTCGGGATCGACCGCCTCGAAGTAACCGCTGATCGGCCCCGCCCGCCGCCCGTCAACCGCCGCCACGTAGGGCCGGCTGAAATAACCTGGAGGCGTGAACGGTCGGCTGGTGTCGGCTTCGACCCAACCCGCCGCGGCGTACAGCGGATGGGCGATCATCGCCGGTCCCGTGTTAAATGCGACGGCGTCGGTGGACGGCGTGTTGGTGATCGGGATGCGGCTGCGCACGCGCTCGAAATACGGACGCATCCGTTTCCATTCCCATCCCTTGGGCCAGAACCGGTCGAAGATCTCGGGCGGGTTGGTCTGAAACAGCATGCCGTTGAACTGACTGTTGCCGCCCAGCCCGATACCTTGAAAAGTGAACGGGGTTTCGGTCAGCTGAAAGGGCTTGCCCAGCGGCATAAATGCCATCTGGGAGTACTCGCCGGGCACGTCGAAGATAGTCAGATCGCGATGCCCCGCGGGCAGCCAGGGCGGAAACGCGTCGCCGCCAATGCGCGCGGCAGTTTCTCCGCCGGCTTCGATAATCAGAATGCGCTGCTTGCGGCGGCCCGACTCAAGCAGCTTGCTGGCAACGATCGACCCCGCCGTACCGCCGCCGACGATAATCACGTCGTAAGTTCCGACGGGTTGTTCGACCAACTGCGCGAGTGCCGACAGCGAATGTAGCTGCGAACCGATACCTGCGGCTAATCCGGCCTGGAGGAGGGTGCGGCGGCTGATTGTTTTCATAGGCTGCGGTTTATTCAATCGCAGCAAAATTAGACAAGCCGCGCTCTGAAATCAATCAACTTGCACAAATTTATCTATTCTTTTTACTGCTTCTGATTCTGAATTGCCGGCGGGAAATCCTCAGACCACCAGCACCGTCACCTCAAGCAGCAGGTTGCCGATGCCGGCCGCGCGCAGCGGCAGCTCCAAACGCGCGCCGCTCCTGATCCCGGGCGCCAGCTCCAGTTCGACCACACGCGAGGTCTCCACCATCCCGTAGCCGTGGCATTGCGGACACACCCCCCACATCCAGATGCGTCCTTCGCAATGCCGGCAGGTCTCGTAGCATGGCACCTGAAGAGGCAAGCGGCCGCCGGCTGCCGCTTCGGCCGGGCTCAACACGATTTCCAATTCGAGCCGTCTTTGGGGTCCGCCGCTTTTCTGATGGAAGCCGAAAAAATTCTGGGCGATGTGATCGAGGATTTCGCCCATCGACGGCGCCATCGTGTCAAAATCCTCCATGACTCTGATCGGACCGCCGGCTCGGATTTCCTCGATCGGTCCGGCGCGGCGCGCGACGCGTCCGGTCTCCACGTGTCCAAGCGGAGTTTCCCCAACGCGCCGGCGCGCCTGCTCGCTCAGCGCCACGTAGGCGTCATGAACTTCGCGAAAGCGCGCCGGGTCCGGTTCACTTCCGGTGTCCGGATGCATCCGCATCGCCAGACGCCGGTAAGCTCTCTTGATAGTCTCGGCGTCGGCTTCTATCGACACGCCGAGAATCGCATAGAGATCCCGCTTCATGGCCAACCACCATCGATACTGCCGTATCTCCCGCAAGCTGGGCGCGCTGGCGGCGGGAGAGAGCTGACCACTTCGTACCGGTCAGGCAACCCTGACCTCGATCCTGCGCGGCTTGGCCGCTTCCACCTTCGGCAGCACCAGTTCCAGCACGCCATTGCGCATGGCCGCCTTGATCGCATTGGCGTCGATACTCTCGTGCAGCGAGAACTGCCGGAAGTAGTTGCCGACGTTGTATTCGGTGTACAGCGGCGACAGGCCATCGTAAAGCCCCGTGCCTACCCGGCCCTCGATCGTGAGCAGATTGTTCTCCAGCGTCACCTGCACGTCCTGATCGCTGACGCCGGGCATATCGGCCCACAATTCCAGGCGGTCGGAAAATTCGCAGATGTCAACGTCGGGTTGATAGTAACGTCCGGGCCGGGTCTTTTCCTGGCCGGACAGCTCCTGTTTTTCTTTCGCGGTTAATTCCTGCGGCGACATTTTCCTGGCACCTCCCTTTCGTCATCCGGCCTGAATCGTAATCTGACGGGGTTTGGCCGCTTCCGCCTTGGGCACGCGGATTATCAGCAGCCCGTTTTCATATTTGGCTTCAGCCTTCTCCAGATCGTAATCCTCGGGCAGCTGCAATGAGCGGGAAAACTCGCCAAAAGAACGCTCGCGCCGATGGTATGCGACGCCGTTGCCGGCCTCGCGCGGCTTGCGCTCGCCGCGGATAGTGAGCGTCCGCCCCTGGCATCCGATATTCACCTGGCTGGGATCGAGCCCCGCCATCTCGGCCACTACCACCGCTCCATGATCGTTCTCGAACACGTTCAGCGGCGGATAGGCGCCATAACCGGACAGACCCAGGCTGATCGCCGGGTTGCGCAAAAACCGCTCCAGTTCCCTTTGCAAGGTCGGGATCGGGAAATCCGATCCGAATCGCAACAGAGCCATAAGAGCCCTCCTCTGCGTGTGGTTTTTTTTGCGATCCGAAGGACCTGGAGGTCCCGAATCAGAACTTAACCACTATGGGAGAGTTGTCATCATCGCGCATGAACCGCGCAATAAGATTTCAGTATATGTCCAATAGCCAGTCGGGCAATTCTACTATGTAACGAGCCGGCGCCTGCTGAACATCTCTGATTCTCTCTCTTACAATTTTTCGCGGGAGCGATGCCTGATTACGCTTGAAGCGGACAATCTGAGCTCGCGCTCTCGCATGACCCAGTCGCCGGGCATGAAAGTCTGACGAGGTTGCGCCTGTCATTGACGTTGGTATGACAGGCGTCCCGCCTGTCATCGACGCGCGAGATCTTTCCTCGCGCCGCCTTATTTCCCGGCAGCCGGATGGCCCACGCCAAAACAAGGCGCGCACGTTCATCAGGTACGGAAGGTGTAAATGCAGCGCACGCCAGAAGCCGCGTCTTTGGGCGGCGCGAAGCGGCAAAACTCAGCCGAACATTTCGCGGATCTTGTCCACGAAGCCCTTGGCCATCGGATGGTTCACGTCCTCGCCGGAAACTTTCGCGAACTCTTCCAGCAACTCGCGCTGTTTGGCGTTGAGCCGGCGCGGGGTTTCGACCACGATCTTCACCAGCTCGTCGCCCCGGCCGTAGCCATGCAGATCGCTGAAGCCTTTGCCCTTGAGCCTGAACACCTTACCCGACTGGGTACCGGAGGGAATCTTGAACTTGACCTTGCCGTCCAGCGTGGGAACTTCAATCTCGGCGCCCAATGCCGCCTGCGGGAAGCTCACCGGCACCTCGACGATGACATCGTTGTCCTGGCGGGCGAAAATCGGATGCTCGCGGACGTGAACGACCACGTACAGATCGCCGGCCGGACCGCCGCCGTAGCCCGCTTCGCCCTCGCCGCGCAGCTTGAGCCGCGAACCGTTGTCCACCCCGGGCGGAATCCGCACGGACAACGACTGGAGCTTGCGCACGCGCCCCTGCCCCTGACATTTCGGACACGGGTCGGAGATGATACTGCCCTCGCCGCGGCAGTGCGCGCAGGTAGTTGAGATGGAGAAAAAACCCTGCTGGGTACGGACCTGGCCGGTGCCGCGGCAGTTGGGGCAGGTGCGCAGACCGCCCGAACCCGCCGCGGTGCGGGTGCCGTTGCAACCCTCGCATTGCGAGAGCCGCGCGACCTTGATAATGCGTTCGGCCCCGCGATGGGCGTCTTCGAAGTCGATCTCCAGGTCATAGCGCAAATCGTCGCCGCGCCGGCTGCGCGATCGGGACCGGCCCCGCCCGGTACCGAAGAAATCGCCGAAGATGTCTGAAAAGACGTCCTCGAAGCCCTGCGAAAAATCGAACCCGCCGAAACCGCCGCCGCCCTGCGGCCCCTGGAACGCGGCATGGCCGAAGCGATCGTACTGGCCGCGCTTGTCGGCGTCGGACAGCACCTGGTAAGCCTCGTTGATTTCCTTGAACTTCTCTTCGGCCTGCTTGTCGCCCGGATTGCGGTCGGGATGATACTGAATCGCCAGACGGCGATAGGCCTTTTTGATCTCTTCGTCGCTCGCGGCGCGGGTTACGCCTAGAGTTTCGTAATAATCGCGTTTGCTGTTACCTGGCATCCCAAGCCTGAGTCTACTCTAGATTGTGCCCAAACGGTAGGCGCGGCGCCCGCGCGACGCAAGCCTGATGCCGTTTGCGTGGCGCTGCCCAGCGCGCCAATCCACAGGCTCGAACTGCCTGGGCACATAAAACAAGAGCCCCGGATGGCCGGGGCTCCTGCTCCTCAGTTCAGTCTTTTACTTCCCGGTAGTCGGCGTCGACCACGTCTTCCTTCTTCTCCTGGCTGGCGCCCGCGCCGCCGTCCTGGCCGCCGGCGCCCGCGCTCTGTTCGGGTCCGGCGCCGCCCTGCTGCGCGCGCGTCTTGCTGTACATCGCCTCGGCCAGCTTGTGCGAGGCGTTGGCCAGGGTCTCGGCCGCGGAGTTGAGTTCGTTCGGATCCTGCGATTCGAGCTTGGATTTGGCCGCCGCCAGGGCGTCTTCTACCGCCTGCTTGGAGGCCGCGTCCATATCCGTACCGTACTCTTTGAGCGACTTCTCGGTGGTGTAGATGAGGTTGTCGAGCTTGTTGCGGGCCTCGACCACCGCCCGTTTGCGCTTGTCCTCCTCGGCGTGCGATTCGGCGTCGCGCACCATGCGCTTGATTTCCTCCTCGGTCAGACCCGAAGAGGCCGTGATCCGGATCGACTGCTCCTTGTTGGTGCCAAGGTCCTTGGCGTGCACGTTAACGATACCGTTGGCGTCGATATCGAACGTCACCTCAATCTGCGGCATTCCGCGCGGTGCCGGCGGAATCCCAATCAGGTCGAACTGGCCCAGCAGCTTGTTGTCGGCCGCCATCTCGCGCTCGCCCTGGAAAACCCGAATCGTCACCGCGGTCTGATTGTCCTGCGCGGTGGAGAAGACCTGGCTCTTGCGGGTCGGAATCGTGGTGTTCTTGTCGATCAGCTTGGTGAACACGCCGCCCAGGGTTTCGATACCCAGCGACAGCGGAGTCACGTCGAGCAACAGCACGTCCTTGACCTCGCCCTTGAGCACGCCCGCCTGAATCGCCGCGCCGATGGCCACGACTTCGTCCGGATTGACGCCCTTATGCCCTTCGCGTCCGAACAGACGCCGCACCCGCTCCTGCACCGCGGGCATGCGGGTCATGCCGCCGACCAGCACCACTTCGTTGATGTCGCTGGTCTTGAGCCCGGCGTCGCGCAGCGCCACCCGGCATGGCTCCTCGAGCCGGTCGAGCAGGTCGGCGCACAACGCTTCCAGCTTGGCCCGGGTCAGCTTCATGTTGAGATGCTTGGGACCGCTCTGGTCCGCGGTGATGAAGGGCAGGTTGATGTCGGTCTCCATCACGGTGGACAACTCGCACTTGGCTTTCTCCGCCGCTTCCTTAAGCCGCTGCAGCGCCATCCGATCCTTGCGCAGGTCGATTCCCTGGTCCTTGCGGAATTCGTCGGCCAGATAGTCGATGACGCGCTGGTCAAAGTCTTCGCCGCCCAAAAAAGTATCGCCGTTGGTGGCCTTGACCTCGAATACGCCCTCACCCAACTCCAAAATGGAGATATCGAAGGTGCCGCCGCCCAGGTCGAAAACCGCTATTTTCTCGTCTTTCTTCTTTTCCAGACCGTAGGCCAGCGAGGCCGCGGTGGGCTCGTTGATGATGCGCAGGACGTTAAGCCCGGCGATGCGGCCGGCGTCCTTGGTCGCCTGACGCTGACTGTCGTTGAAGTAGGCGGGAACCGTGATGACCGCCTCGGTGACCTTCTCACCGAGGTAATCTTCGGCCGTCTGCTTCATCTTCTGCAGGATGAACGCGGATACTTCGGCGGGACTGTATTTCTTGCCCCGGATTTCCACCCACGCCGCGCCGTCGTCATGCTTGAGCACTTTGTAGGGCAGAACCTTGATCGCCTTTTGTACTTCCGGGTCGTCGTAGCGGCGGCCCATCAGGCGTTTGATTGCAAAGACAGTGTTGGTTGGATTGGTGATCGCCTGCCGTTTGGCGATCTGGCCCACCAGGCGCTCACCGGCCTCGGTGAAAGCGACCACGGAGGGCGTAGTCCGGCTGCCCTCAGAGTTGGCGATGACCACCGGGTCGCCGCCTTCCATGATAGCAACGCAGCTGTTGGTGGTTCCGAGGTCGATGCCGATTACTTTGGCCATTGTTTGCCTCTTCTTATCGCAACCCGGCTGCTTGAAAAGGCCGGATTTGGTTTTGCTTTTAGCTGAAAGATAACCAGTCTTTAGTGGTTTTCAACCTGACCGCTGCCCGTTCCCCCCTCGGAGCCCGGCGCCTTGGATACCGTGACCCGCGCCGGCCGCAGCAGCCGATCCCCGATCGAGTATCCGCGCACGAATTCGTCCACCACGGTGTTGGGCTCGTGCTGGCTGCTCTCGATACTGTCCACCGCCTCATGCAGCGTCGGGTCGAAGGGTTGTCCGACCGCGCTCATCTGGGTCACGCCATGGCTGCGCAAAAAGTCGATCATCGAGCGCAGGACCATCTCGACGCCTTCGACAATCGGCTTGCCGTTGCCGCCGTCGCGCGCCGCGGCGACCGCCCGTTCGAGGTTGTCGATTATGGACAGCAGGTCGCGCAGCAAGCCTTCACGCTGAATTCGCGCGCTCTCCTCGGCCTGCTGCCGAATCCGTTTGCGGCTGTTTTCCGACTCGGCGAGGACGCGCAGGTACTTGTCCTTGTATTCGGCGAGTTCTTTGTCCATTTGCTCCAATGCGTTCTGCTTCTCCTGAAGGGCCGCCAAGGTTTCCTGCAGCTTCTTGCGGGTCTGCGCCAAAGACATCTCGCCAACTTCAGCGTCCGGCTTGAGCACCACCACGTCGTCATCGGCTTGAGCGCCGGGGGCCCGATTTTCATCATTCCTGGTCTTCTCGGCCATAACCTGTACGCAACCTCAAGACTCGTTCTTAAGTTAACCATGGTTTGCCGCGGCGCCAGCCTTGGGCCGCGGTAAAGAACGATGATTTAGAGAAGATTCGGCGTGGGGACAACCCGGTCAGCGGCGGCCGACCGCCTCAGGAGCCCAGCATCCGCGACAGCGCCCTGGCGGTATAATCGACCAGGCCTATCACTCGCTCATAGTCCATCCGCACCGGCCCCACCACCCCAAGGCTCCCCAGCGGCATCGCGCCCCTGCCATAAGCCGCCGCCACGATACTGAGATCGCTCAGCCGCGGGTCGTGCTCGCTGCCGATCGACACCTCCACGCTGCCCGCGCGCAGCGTCCGTTCAAGCAGGTCGAGCAGGGCGGTCTTGTCCTCCAGCGCGCCGAGCAGTTCGCGCAGCTTCTCCGGGTCGCTGAACTCGGGCTGCTGCAGCGCCTTGGCGCTGCCCTCGACGTATACTTCGGCCGGAATCGGCTGGCTGACGATCGCGTCACCCAGGGTCAGGGCGCTGCGGGTGAACTGGTCGTAGCGCCCGCGCTCTTCCCTGAGCGCGCCCTCGATCCAGGTTCGCGCCTGCTCCAGGGTACGGCCTTCCAGCGATTCGTTCAGATAGCGGGCCATGCGCTCCAGCTCGTCCTGGCTGTAGTCGCGCCCGCTGTCGACGACCCGGGTCTGGACCCCGCCGCCGCGTGCGATGAGCACAGCCATCACCTGTGATTCACGCAAGCGGATGAAATTGACGCGCGTCAGCTCAATCGACTCGAAACGCGGCGTCAGGACCACGGCGGCCTGCCCGGTCATCAGCGCCAGCAGGCGCGAGGTTTCGCGCATCACTTCGCTCAGGTCGCGAGTCCGTTCGGAGTAGCAGAATTCGATCTGGACGCGGTCGTTGCGGCCGATCTGCCGCTTGGGCATCACGTAATCGACGTAGTAGCGAAACGCCTTGGGCGTCGGCACACGGCCGGCCGAAGTATGCGGTTGATGGAGAAAATGCTCCGCTTCCAACTCCGCCATCATGCTGCGTACCGTCGCCGCCCGGACGCCAAGCGAATACTTGGCAACAATATGATGCGAGCCGACCGGCTCAGCGGTCTCGACGAAGTCGTGGATTACGGCCAGAAGCAGCGCGTGTTGCCGCCGGCCCAGAGCGCGATGCTGATTCCAGGCACCGTTGCTCATAACGTCTCCAAACCGCTCCCCCACCATGATTGTGTTCCGCTTGTCAGGTTTCTTTCAAGCATCCGCACCAAAATTCTCAAACAACGTTCCGCCTGGCCCAAAGCCAACCTCATGGCGGGCCGCCCCGCGCTGGGCTAAGCTGAACGATCGATGGCGTCACGCGGCCGCAAACGCAAGCCCAGACCGATTTATATCCCCACCGTGGCGGATGAAGCGCTGTGGATCGAATCCGACAGCTATGACCGCCGGGCGTGGAAGGACATCCTCAACGCCGCCCCCACCGTCGCCGATTTGATCGAAACCGGCGAAAAGCTCATTCCTCATTTCGACGCCCTGCTCCAGGACATCTTCCTGGGGCTGTTCAAAAACAACCTCGTCTGGCTGGGCTCCGACCGCGTCCGCCGCAGCGCCGTCCTCAATCGCGCCATCCTCAGCGAACTCATCCAGTCAATCCCGTTTAAGGCCCTCCATGCCCGCACCCTGCTCGAGGAGGACAAGGCCGCTATCGCCGCGATGGCGCTGGCGGAGGAAGTGATCGAGATGCTCCGCGCTCAGCGCCTGATCAATCAACGCGAGATGCGCGACCTGTGGGAGCTCAATCACCAGGAGGAGGACCTTAAGGAAAAAGCCGACGCGCTCAAAGCCTTCACCGCTCAGCCGCCGCCGCAAAGCGAGCCGAACGATCCTGCCGCCGATTCGGAGTTGGCGCGCAAAATGGAGGAACTCAAAGAAGCAGCCGACCGCGCCGCCCAGGTCTGTGAGGCCAGACTCAATCAGAAGACGCGCGAGATGGATGAGACCCTCAAGCGGGCGCGGATCACGGAACTCAAGCGCCTGCAGCTTAAGAGCGGGCAAATGGCGGATCAGATCGAGGACATCGCCCGCGACGCGCACGATTTCAGCCTCGAATTCGGTCAGGCCGGGCGTCTGTCGGCCGGCGAGCGGCTGGAACTGGGCCGGCGCCTGGCGCGCAACAGGAAGATCGCGGAATTGGCCCGCATGGTCGGACATTTCAAGCAGGAAGCGCTGGCCCTGCGCCGCCGCAACCTCGACCGCGGCCAAACCGAGGTTTACGACGTGGAGCGCGGCTCGGAACTGGCCCGGTTGATTGCGGCCGAACTCACCGCGGTCCACCATCCGGTACTGTTTCGCGACTTCAAACGCCGCCTGCTGGAAGGCGAGATCCTCCAGTATCAACTGCGCGAGGACGAGGACAAGGGCAAGGGACCGATGGTCGTATGCCTCGACCTCAGCTCCTCGATGCAGGGTGAGAAGGAGTTGTGGGGCAAGGCGGTGACGCTCACTCTGATGGATCTGGCGCGGCGCCAGCGGCGCCTGTTTCGCGCGGTCCTGTTTTCCTCGGGCGAGGGCAGCCTCAAAGTCCTCGACATGAACGATCGGCGCCGCTACGAGCCCGAACTTTCCAAAGTGCTGGAATTGGCCGAATACTTCCCTGGCGGCGGCACCGAGTTCGAACGACCGATCGACGCCGCCGTCGACCTGCTGGGCAACAAAAAGCTGCGGCGCGGCGATATTGTTATCATCACCGACGGCGAATGCCAGGTCGGTCCGGAATGGCTTGCAAACCTGCGTCAGCGCAAGGCCGAACTGCAGTTCAAGATCTTCGGCGTGCTGGTCGACGTCGGTTCCAGCCAGAGTTCGACCCTGAGCGAGTTCAGCGACCGGATCACGTCGATCAGCCAGCTGAACGCCAAAGACACGCGTCAGATATTCCTGAATATTTGAACGGATCCGTCGATCACGGCTGGACCGAGGTGTCGGCGCCGGCGCTGGCAAAGTCCGCCGCCACGTTGCAGCACAGAGCGTAGCTGGTGCCCACGCGCGGCTGCGCTTCGTAGTCCTCTATCGTGCCATCGTCGGCCACGTGGACCGCCTGATAGTCCACCGATCCCGACGCCCGGCGCACCGTAAAGACGTAATACTTGCCGGTCTCGAGCGGCTCGGGGTCGCTGTTTTCGGGTTGCTCCTTGGCGAAATTCCTGGGCACCACGCCGTAGGTCACTTCGGTTACGGCAAATTTCCGGTTCTCGTCGACTCCCGGCACGTGGCCCAGCAGCGAGCCGCTGACGCCGCGGTCGGCGGCGATACTCCACACCGGCTCGCCGCCTTCAAAACGTACCAGGGCGACCCCAGATTTCTCCTCATGCGCGGGAATCAGGGTGGCGGAGGCGAATTTGTCCACCGACAGCGCCTCCAGATAATCGCCGCGCCGGGCATAGCCGATATGCACGGTTACCGTTGACGGCCCCGGCGTGGCCTGCGGCGAGGCTTGAGCGGCGTCTTGCGACGCCTGGGCGGCCGCTTCGGTTGGGGGTTGCTTTTCCGCCTTCTTGCGCAACAGGCAGGCCGGGCAGATCGCTGCAGCCAAGGCCAGAACGATAAGCAGAAACCTTGCGGCCGATGGGGAACCGGATCGGGCGCGGAAATTCATCGGTCAATTTCGCGCTTCAAAATGACGCTCGTGGGCGTGGATGCAGAACGCGCCGCAATGCTTGTCTTGCGCTTCATGGCTTCAGTCTAACTCAAATTGGACCCGAAACCTCAACCTGAAGCCAATTTGCGAAGGCTGCAATCGCGGGGTTCAGAGCAGCATTCAGCGCCGACCGGACCTGATCGCCACCGGCGAAGCGGTGCCGGCCAGCCATTCGCGCAGACGCGAGCGGCGCGCCGGCGGATGCCGCTCGACGCCCAGCCGTTGCAGCTCGCGCTCCAGAACTTCCTTCAGCTCGCGCCCCAAACGCTCCAGCTCGAACTCCTCCTGTGAGCGCGCGTCGGCGGCCGTGTCCGCCGCTCGGCGCCGGCCGTAAATCTGCTGCAGGCGCAGCTCCGCGCGCGCCAACAGAACCCGGTAGCGCTGGTCCAGTTTGCTCAGTTTTTCATTGGCCTGCGCCACCGCCGCGAAGCGCCATCGAATCAGGAACCATTGCACCAGGGATAACAGCGCGATACCCAGCAAGACCGCCGCCGCGGTCACCGCCACGGTCGTCGCGCGGCGCCACCACGGCAGGACCGTCACGTCATGCTCCAACCCGCGGTTGATTGCGGTCAGTTCCTCGATTCGAGCGTCCAGCGCGCGTTGGCTGGAGCCGCTGGCCTCAAGCCGGGCTTCCAGCGATTGCTTAGCGGCCTGCAGTTGGCCAATCTGGCGCTGCAAATCGCGTACTTCAGCGACGTAGGGGTTGGGGATATGCAGCACCTGACCCACGTGCAGCGTGGAATCCTCGCCCAGATGGTTGCGGCGAAAGATTTCCTGCGGAGATAGATGAAACATCGCCGCGACGGCGCCGATCGAATCCCCTTCGCGGATTACGTAATTAAGGTCGCCGCCGGAAGATACCGCCGCTTTGTTCGGGGCCGGCGCCATTTTCGCAGCCGCTGACGGTTTGGCCGACGCCGCCGGGATTCCTTCATTGTTGGTGTCGCCCTGCGTGTCACCCTGCGCGGCAGGTTCGTCGTCGGCCGATTCTTCCTGATCCGAGCCCTGTTCCGCGCCGTATGCGGCGGGCTCCACGTTCCTGGAATGCGGGCTTTTGAGCGAAGCCGCGGGGCGCGCTCTTTGCGGCGGAGAGAGGTCGCGCTCACTGAAATCCGCCGGCGCGGCGGCCGCAACACATAGGGCTGCGAGCAATGCGAACAGAACCAATGTCGCTGATGTCAGAAAGCGGGCGTTAGCGGGGCCGGCAATAGAGCCCATGGCTGTATAGCCTAAATAGATCGCGCGCCAGATGCAAAGCGGGATGGCCAGCGAACGCGGCGGTTTCCATTTCTATGCATAATTTCGCGCAATCTTATTAAAACCTCGTGATTATCGATTGGCCGTATCCTGTCCTTTCCGTCGGGCTTGGCGCTCATGCTTCCGGACGCCGCACTATCCAGACCAGGTATTCCCGGTTGCCCGCGGGGCCCGTGAGCGGCGATTCCATCATCCCTTCGACTCCGAGTCCGATGGCGGCCGCGAAAGCGGTGATTTCCGCCACCGCCTGACGGCGCTGCGCCTCGTCGCGCACCACTCCGCCCTTGCCCACTTTGCCTTTGCCCACTTCGAATTGCGGCTTGATCAGCGCCACGATATCGCATCGCTCCGCCGCCAGCCCCAGCACCACCGGCAGCACCAGCTTGAGCGAGATGAAGCTCACGTCGATCGTTACCAGATCGGGGCGATAGGCGAGATCCCGCGCCGTCACCCGGCGGATATTGGTGCGCTCCATCACCACCACGCGCGGATCGTTGCGCAGGCGCAGCGCCAGTTGGCCGTAGCCGACATCCAGCGCGATCACCCGCGCGGCGCCGCGTTGTAACAAAATGTCGGTAAATCCGCCGCTTGATGCACCCACGTCCAGCGCCCGCCTTCCCGCGGGGTCGATCGCAAACGCATCCAGCGCGGCGGCCAGCTTGTAGGCGCCGCGGCTTGCGTAGCGCTGCCGAGGGCCGGCTACTTCGATTGCGGTGTCGGCGTCCACCTTCAAATCCGGCTTGGACGCCGGACGCGAATTGACCCGTACGCATCCGGCCAGGATCAGCCGCTGCGCCGCCTCGCGGCTGCAAGCCAATCCGCGCCGCGCCAGTTCGAGATCAAGCCGTGTGCGCATCGAACCCTGACGCCCGGCAAAACCTGTTCAGTTGCGGGCGCCGCCCTTAACGTCGATCCGCATCTCCTCCAACCCGATTCCCAGCAGGCGGTCGTCGGGCGACCAGCCGATCGACGACGGCGCGGTTGGATGAACTATTTCGAAGGTGATCGTCATGGTCTGACGCCGGGCGGCAACCCGGGCGGCAATCGCGGCGCGCCGTTCCGTCACCGTTCGATCGGGAAACATCCAATCCGCCACCCGTTCCCCATTAACCGCCACCACCGCCTCCTGCGGCCGCCGGCCGTCGGTAAATGGATGCACCCTGGCGGTCAGCTCGAGGTCGCGGCGAGGCGCGGATACCAGGTGGACCATCAGGTCGGCGCGCGGCCCCTCGGTCCAGGTGCCCCACTGCTCCGGCGCGCTCCATCCGCGCAGCATCAGGACTCGGTCGCTGCCGGCGCCTCGCGAACATAACTTCACGGTCGTGCCGGGGGTGTAGGGCCGCTGGGCCAGAGCCGCAATCTGACGGTCGCGGAACTGGAGTTGGATGCCGTAGCTGCGGCTTTTCATCACATGGAGAAACAGCCCATAGAACAGGAGCAGGCCGGCGCATCCGATCGCCGCCAGACGTTCGATAGCCGCGGATTGCGGCGCCGCGCTAGATGAAGAACGTGGCACCCTGACTCCAGAACACCATCAGAAGGCCATTAATCAGACACAGCGACGGAATCAGCACAGCGGCCCATTGGTAGCGATCCGTAAGCGACCCCACGGCCATGTGAATCGGATATAGCGGCAGCAGGTAGCGCGGCGTGGAAAGCAACCCGCCCACGTACGTCGAGGTCGTCATCAGCAGCGTCAGGACAACCAGCACGATCTCCTCGATGGTGAAACTGCGCCATTGAAGGATAAACGCGGCCGCCGCGATCAGACTCACACCCGATTGCAGCCGGCCGCGCAAGTCGGGGCCGTAAAAGACATACAACAGGTTATGAAACGGCCATACCGGTTGATTCGCCCAGAAATACCGATGCGCATTGAACGCGGCGAAAGCGTCGCCGAAGCGCCCGTACATGAACCCCATAAACAGACACATCGGCAGCGGGATCAACGTTATCAGCAGCAGTTCGCGCCACATCGTCGACGTCCGTCCGATCGAAATCCGATCATGCAGCCAGGCCACACCGACGGCGCAGGCCGCCGCCGCGCCGTTAACCCGGGTAACGGTCAGCAGCGACGCGCCGACACAGGCCGCCAACCATCGGCGCGACGCCAAATAATAGAACGTCGCCACCAGCAGCAGAAAAAACAGCGACTCCGTCATCGGCGCCGAAAAAACGAAGGAACCTGGAAAAAAGCACAGCGACAGCACCGAGAGGTTCGCAATCTTCTCATCCAATCGGCGGCTGGTGATGACGTGAAACGGCACGCTGCCAATCAAAAGCAGACCGCTGGGCAGGATCAGCGCCGCCGCTCTGAGCGAGATCAAGTCCCCGGCGTATCGCAGCAGCAGCGGCCAAACCGGGAAGAAGGCGACATCCGAAGCTCCACTGCCCAAATAGTCGGTGGAGAGGCTGTAACCCGCCCTGGCCACCTGCATATACCAGATGCCGTCAAACCGAATCCAGAAATCCGGCAGATTCTGCGCCGCGCCCAGACCCGTGGGCGAGCCGACGAACCTTTGCGCGAACTGGCCGACGATGAACAGCGCAAGCCGGCTGGCCAAAACCGCCGCGCTGCAGATAGCCGCCGATCGCCCATAGCCGCCAAGACGCGGCCGCGTTGGCACAACACCTTCATCTGACCCCGGCTCCAGGCCATTTCGCGGCGATACCGTCCCGGCGGTGCTCATTTCGGTGCCCCGATTCACAGCGCGCCCAACTGCTCATCCCGCTTCCAACCAGGCGGAGCCAATTTGTATACGGAAATCATTTCACTGTGAAGCGGAAAAACCCTGGCGGCCGAATTGACGCGCGCCGATCCGCCCATAATCAAACACCGCGCCAGTTCAAGCCGCAGCGTGCGATTTGCCAGTGGCGCATCCCTGGCGGTCAGCGTTGCAGTTGAATCCACGCGAGAAACGGCGGATGCCGCCAATCCCACAGACGATCCATGTGCGTTTCCAACGGCGGCAGCGCATTCCAATCCATCGCCGCGGGCGACAATGCGCCGGCGGCATTGAGCGCCAGGCTGACCGCCAGCAGCAGCGCACTTGCGGTCACTTCCAGGCGGCGCACGATTGCGGCCGGCGGGGGAGCGTCGCGCGCGGCGCGCAGGCCTAAAACTGCGAGCAGAACCAGCCACGGCACGGTATCCGCCAGCTGTCGCGGACCGTAACACCATCCGCCCCACCAAATCGGAAAAAAGATCAACACTCCCGATGTGGCGGCGAACATTGCGATCGACAACAGCGCCAGACCGGGGCGCGGCAAGGTGGCGCGGTATCGAATCGCGAGATAGAAGGGAATCAGGACGCAAGGGGTATAAATCAGCAGTCCGCGCGAGGGACTGAACAGCAGTCCGCCCAGGTGAGCGGCCATCCCGTGAGTGAACACGAACCATCCGGGATGGTACACCGGCGCAAGCAGGCGGCCGGTAAATGTGAGGAGCATCGCTGCCAACGCCGCCGTCCACAAGGCTCCGGTTCCCACCAGAACCATCCGCTCACCCGCAGAGCCGCACGCATACACGGTATACAGGCCCACTATGATCACCCCGGGTACCGCCGCCGGGCGCGTCAGGCATGCCCAGGCCAGCAGCGTAGCGAGCAGCACGGGCCGCCGACTCTTGCGTGCCAACAGCAGGATCGCGGCGCTGATCAGGAACAGATACCAGGTTTGCGGCCACAGACTGCGGCTGACAGTGGACCAGATTTGGGTGCAGAAGGCGGCGCCCAACGCCAATCCCACTGACCAGCCCAGCGGCAGAAACACGATCGCGGTTTCAAACAACAGCCAGAGCGTCGACGCCGACACCACGGCGCTCAGTGCGGATTGCAGCCGAATTTCGTTGCCGACGTTGTAAACCCGGCCGGGCGCAACCTGGAAGCCTGCCGCTTCGACCATCGCCACCGCGGGCAGCGACAACAGCGGCGCCCCCCAGGGAAAGGCGTACACCAGCCGGCCGTTGTAGAGCATCAAATGCAATGGATACCCGTTGAGAAAACCCGGGCCGTCGCCGCGCGGCACCCGGTAGGCCAGCATGCTTGGCGTCCCGCGGCGCAGGATCGCCTCATCCATCAGCATCGAGTAAGCGCTGTCGGTCACGTAATGTGACGGCGAGAGGTAGAACACCAGTCCCGATGCGAAAAACAATACAAACCCGCAAAGATGCCTGTTCACCGGCAATCGCCACATGCGGCTAACTGACCCGAACCCGATGGACCAGGGCCATCGTGGCGCCGGCTTCTTCAAACCACGTCACCTGCTCCGACACCATGTCGAACTCGAGCCGGTAGATGCCCGGACGGGAGGGCGCCGTCACGCTCAGATTGAGCAGCACCTCGCCGCCCGGACCTACTTGATGGCCGACTGCAACGCCGCCGTAATCGGGCACCAATTCTTCGCCCGCTTCGTCCAGAAGACGCACTCCCAGACGCACGGCGCCAGGCCCGCGGTCCAGCCAGAGGCTTAGCCCGGTGTTCTTGACCGCGACGCGGAAGGCAAGACTCTCGTCCGGGCGGCAGGCGGCGGGACCCTCAACCATAGAGAGCTGCGCCGCCAGCATATGCGGCATGCTCAGGGAATCAGCCTGCAGGAGCGGCCGGCGGCAGACGATGAGGGCGCGCGCGGCGGGTTCATACGCCAGTTTCACTTCGACAAAACCGGCGTCGCGCAACATCGCCATCAGGCTGTCAACGCCCGGAACAAACCAGTTATAGGCCGGCTCGTTGAGCGCGGTGTGGTTCTCGACGTAAGCCAGCGGATGAAGCGGGCGGCCGAGATTCGCCGCCTGCTCGGTTGGCGGAAAGGACGGAGACGGGAACAGCACTTCGGATTCCACCACCAGCAAATCGCGCGTAACGCCAAACAGTTTTTCGATCGCCAGCAGCGGATGCCGGCAATGGTACAACAGCCCGAGCGCCAGGGTCACGTCGAACATCCCCGTGACCTGTGGGCTGAGGTCGTACACCGACATCCGCTCGTACTCGATCTGAAGGCCCAGTGCGCGGGCCGCAAAGCGCGCCTGGCGCACGTGCTGGCGCCGCGCGTCGATTCCGAGCACGCGCCCGGCGTTGCGCCGCCGCGCCTGGATCGCGTAAAAGCCCGCGTTGCAGCCGACGTCCAGCACACTCCTGCCCTCCAAATCCGCCGGCAGACAACGCCCGACCAGTTCCCACGTACTGCGCGGATGGTCCAGCGGTTCGGTGCCGGCCGGACGCGACTTGGTCAGCACCCCGTCGCCGAGGTCGATTTGATGAAACCATGGCCCCAGCCGCTGGACACCGGTGCGCTTTTCCTCCGCCGTCAACATCGCGCAAATAACTCGGCCGCTACCGTGAAAATCCGAACAACGATGCGATACGCTCCGCGATCGCGTCAACCAGATGGTTGTCGGCGGCGCTGACCCCAATCTCCGCCATCGCCCGGCCCGCCGTTCTGGTCAGCGCGGTCCTGACGCTCGATCCGCGTTCAATGGCTTGCAGCTCTTCAACGAATGCGACATAGGCGGCGGCGGCGTGCGCGGGATTGTGGTTCTCGACGATGTACTTGCGCGCGTTCGCTCCTATCCGCCGGCGCAGCGGCGCGTCCGCGAGCAGTTCCGAGAGGCATTGCGCCAGCGCATCCTCGGCCGGCGCGGGGCTCAGCTTAATCGCGCAGCCGTCGGGTATTTCCGCGAACCATCCCACGTTTGACACCACGCACGGCTTGCCCGCGCCCATGATTCGGCAGACACTGGCCGAACTCTCGCCCATCGTGGGATAGCGCAGGTCCACACCGATATCGATCAGGTGGCAGTAGTCGTTGAACGCCTCCCAGCCGACGTAGCCGGTGGCGTGCACGAGACGGTCATCGCCGCCGCGGCGCAGATCGCGGCGCAAAGCCTCGCCCAGTTCGCCAACGACCAGATAGATGATGTCGCCGCGGTCCAGTTCGCCAATCGCCCGCAGCACCATCCCAATCCGCTTGGCCGCGCTGCCGAAACCGAGCGATCCGATGACGACTTTGTCCGCTGGAATTCCGTAGCGCCGCCGGAGTTCGGCGCAATCGCCGGAAGGCGTCGCCACGGTTACCGGCAGATTAACCCTGAGCACCGGCAGATGCGGATGGGACTGGCGAATCAGGCCGCGCGTGAATTCGGAATGGACGATCACCCCGCGCGCATGATCGAGCACGCGATGATTGAGCGGGTAGCGCAGCGGATCGTCTTCCCAGATCGGCCGCCCGCCGCGCAGCGCCTGGCGCGCCAGCTCCTCGCCCGCGGCGCCGTAATTGTAGGCCATCTCCTCGATATAGGCCGCCGGCGAGCGCTGCGCCTCAAGATAATAGGCGGCGAAGAAATGATGCAGCACGAAGTCATGCATCACCACCACGCCCGGCGCCTGCAGCAGCATCCGATAGATGCCGCGGTGCGCGGAAGAGTTGCCAATGTGGTAAATGGCCGCGTCATAGCCGCCAAGGACGCGGGGCGGCAGCGCGCCGTCGTAGTTGAACATGCGGCAGTCGGGCAGTGTTTCGCGCGCCGCCGGCGTATCGACCCACAAGTCCACTTCGGCGCGGGCGGCCAGTTCCGGCAGCAGTTCCCGGCTGTAATCCGCCACTCCGGTGCGCTGCGGCGGCAGCGGACTGAAATAGGCAAGTTTCATGACAGCAGCTTGCGCACGACTTTATCCCAGCTCAACTCAAGGGCATTGAGGCTTTTAAGGCCTTCGCGCCCGAGCTCTTCGGCAAGCTTGCGCCGTTTCAACAGCAGGTCGAGTTTCAGCGCAATCGCATCCGGATCGGGCGGCACCACAAAGCCGTTGACGCTGTCGCGCACGAACTCCGTCGGGCCGCCGCTGTCCGCCAGCGTCACCACCGCCTTGCCCGCTCCAAAAGCCTCCAGCGTCACGTAGCCATAATCTTCGGCGAACGGCCCGTAATAGATCGCAAGCGCGTTGGCGTAAAGGCGGTTGAGTTCGTCGTCGCTTACCAGGCCGGTCAACTTGACCCGGTCATCCAGACCGAGCCGCGCGATGAGCTTGCGCAGCTCCTGCTCCTCGGGTCCGCCGCCGGCCAGCACGCATCGGACGCCGCTGCTCGTTTGCGCCATCGCGCGAATCAGCAGGTCCTGGCGCTTGAGCCGGTCCAGCCGGCTTGGGTACAGGATGTAATCGCCGTAGCTGTCGCAGCGCAGGGACGCGGCGCGGGGCGTGGGATGATACAGCGCTTCGGCGCTGATTCCATTGTAGGTCTGCAGGCGCTGCGCGACGGTGCGGGAGTTGGCGAACACGCGCCGCGCTTCGGGAATCAAGCGCGTATCCGCGTCCACGATGATCTCTCTGATGCGCCGCGCTTCCTCGTCCGCGCCGAGGTCGCCGTACTGCGTATCCCACAATTCGTAGGCCTGTTTGTGCTGATGCAGGATCCACAGCACCTTGCGCGGATGGCGTACCAAATAGGCGGGAAATTTCATCCCCACCACCAGATCGACCGCACGCCCGTTGCACCAGCGCAGGTCGAGCATCCGCCACACCAGCATACTGTTTACGATCTGTTCGGGCGGATTCCATTGAAACGGAATCGCGACGACTTCTGCCTCGTGTCCATGCTCGATGAGAGCGGCCCTCAGATTGGCGATATGCGCCTCCGCTCCGCCGCTGGTAAAAGGCACCTGGGTGGTGCAGATAAGGATGCGCATCGGGCGGTTCAACCGCGGCGCTCGGATGGAGCATCCATCGCGCGCTCAAGCGCCGCGACGCGATCGTCGAGCCCCTGGGGCAGGCCGCCGTTGCGGCCCACCGGGGCAATCATCCGCGCCTCGCGCATCCGCTCGCCTCCGCCCGCTTCAAGCGCGGCCACCCGCTGCTCAATCCGCTGCTGCTGCAGCTCAATTCGATCCAGTTTGCGGCTGAGATGCCCGATGGCGCGCGCGGCGGCGGCGTTGAAGGAATCCTGCCGCTCCAGCAGCTGCACCAGCAGTTCACGGGCAAGGTTGCGGATGAAGATTATGCAGCGGCCCAAAACGCGGCGATGAGACCTGAAGGGCGCGTGCGCGATGCCGCAGCCGGACCGCAGCAGCATCAGGTCGGGGGCGATATTGTCGTCCTGATCGGCAATGGGTGCAGCGTCGCGGCGAGCGGGGCGGATGCCTGGAACGCGTGCCTGGCGGATGCTTGAGCGCAGTTGCGCGGCGATACTTTCCACCTCGGGGCTATGGTCGTCGAACGGCACGAGACACTCCGGCATTCCAAATATGACAGGCAGGGCGATTATACCCGATTAAGACGGAGAGCAAAGGACGCCCCTATCAGCGCATCCGCGCGGCGGCTGCGCCATCGTGCGCTCATGCGATACCCACCAGCGCCCGTTCCTCGCGCGTAAGATTCGCGCCCGCAGCCGCCAGCCTCGACGCCGAGCGCCGGAGGCGGTCGAAATTGGCCCGGCGCCGCGCCGGCGGCAGGGACCCCGGATAAAGCCGCGCCTTATCCAGGTCCAGTACGATTACCCGCCGCGGCTGCGCGCCGGTGCACAACAGCAGATTGTGAAAGTTCAGATCGGCATGATAAAGGCCGCCCTGGTGCAGGCGATCGATACTGGCGCGCGCCAGCAACAGCGCCTGACGCCGCGCCGCGCGGTCTTTGCCGCCAAGCAGCAGATTCCATAACGTGACGCCCTCCAGCGCGCCGGTCAGGAACCATCCGCGATACAACCACGGACCCGCCGCCTCCACGATCGCGCCCATCGGCTGCACCACGGGCAGACCGCGCTGGCGCGCTTGCGCCGTCACGGCCAGTTCGCGCAGCGGACGCGGATTGACTCCGGCGTAGAGTTCCGAGACCAGGAACCGGATCATGCCGCCGCGCAGGTAGCGCCGTACGAACAGCGGCGGCAGTGCGTCAAGTTCAACCCGGAATGCACCGCCGCGGTTGCCGGCGCCGATCGGCGGAGAACCGCGCAAAGATTGCGCAAAGCGGTCGATCGCGCAAGCGTGCGCGGCAATCTCGGGACCCAGATATAGTTGGCGACGGCCGCGGCTCGCGGCGCGAAACCCCAGTTGCGCAAGCTGCGTAATAAGCGAGTCGCTGGCCACCCCGGTCCCTGTCATCGCGTTCGGATCGATAAGGGCGTTTCTTATCATGGAAGCCGCCCTTACCGCATCCATCGATACGCCGGCCCGATCAGGGAGGACCTCCAGCCGTGACCACCGCCACACCGGTGGGCGCCGACAGCATCGTCGCCGCCCCCTGGATCGTCTCGTTGGGCGCCTGATTGCCCGCCGCGCCGGCCGCATAAACCACGATACTGTTGCCGACGGAGTTCACCACCACGATCCGCCCGCTGCCGTCCAGCCCGATTCCCGCAGGAGTGTCGAGCATCGTCGCCGCGCCCGCAATAGTCCTGTGAGGCGCAATGTTGCCGTTGTCGGTAGTGTTGAAGAACAGCACCGCGTCGGCGGCGCCGGCGTCATTGGTGACGAGGATGTTGCCGTGGCCGTCCAGCGCCAGCGCCGCGGGTCTGACCAGCCCGGTGGCGGGCCCCGCAATGACTGCGGAAGGAGCGGCGTCTCCCGACGCGGTCGAGGCGAACATCAGAATACCGGCGCCGCCGCTGTTGGCCACGAAGATGTTGCCGCTGCTGTCGACCGCGATTCCGCCGGGCGCCGAGAGCATCGTGGCCGCACCCGCGATGGCCGCCATCGGAGCGGCATCGCCCGAGGCGGCGGCGTTGAAGATCAATACGGCATTCGCGCCGGCGTCGGCCACGTAGAGCTTGGCGCCGGCCACGGCGACGCCGCTGGGCGCAACCAATCCGGTGCTGGCGCCCCTGATTATAGCGGAGGGCGCGGTGTCGCCGTTGCTGACCTCGCCGTAGACATTGACACTCGCAAGCCTGGTGTTGGCCACGAAAATCTCGCCGTTGCCGATTGCGACGCCCTGGGGAACACCGCCGTCAAGCCCGGTGTTGGCTCCGCTGAACATCAGTTCGGGTGCCGCGTTGCCCTGGTCGCCCTCGTCGAACGTACCCACGCTGGGCTGATTGGCCGCGGCGCCGGCGTCGCTGCTGACGACCACGAAGTGCGTATGCATCATCGCGCTACCGCTGCCGCCGCCCCCGCCGCATCCGGCGAGGGTCAGGCCGGCGGCAAGGAACCAGACAAACGTAAACTGCAATCCATGTGTTCGCATAAAGATATCCTGGTGTGAAATGTGCAGCCGGATGGTCCGGCATTGAGCGGAGTTACCGGAAACCCGCGCTGTCGTGATCTAAATCGCCGATGCAGGCAAATGGTTCCCGACAATATGCGCCGCCGCGCCTGATCACCGCCGACGGCAATATATTGACCGCCGATGAGACCGCGAATCCGGACCTTTTGTGGGCCGTACGCGGCGGCGGGAATTTTGGCGTTATCGCATTCGCCGCGCCGGCCATATCAGATTTCTGCAGGAACAGGCGATCGACGCGATCGCGCATCTGCGCGGCAAGGTCGGGCCGAGTACTGCGCTATCGGCATGATCTACGGGCATGGCCCGTGGGTGGAGCAGCCGCGCGGCAACGCCTTCGGTTTCAGGCATCCGGGATTCGAATGCTGGATTCACGCGTACTGGCATGACGGCGCCGAGCCCGACAGTCATGGCATTGGGTAACCGATTTTCACCAGGCGCTGCGCCCGGTGTCAGCCGGCGCGGTTTACCTCAACAACCTGGCGGACGAAGGTCCGCATAGAGTGCGCGCAGCGTACGGCGATAAGTACGAGCGGCTGGCCTCGATCAAATAAAAAATAAGACCCGCGGAATATATTCCATGTCAATCGGAATATAATACCTTGCTCTGCCGGTTGATGACCGCGGAAGGTTTCGCGCAATTAGCCCCGGCCGCCGTCTTCGCGCTTTGAAGGCATACACACTGTGTTGTGGTATTATACTCAGTGTCTCACTATTTCACCGCGGCGATTGTGCGCCCGCGCCGGCATCAACTTCGCCCCGCTCCTTGCAGTCGACGCTTGCGGAATATAAGTTTCAGCCCGCGATTCGGCCTTGACACCCGTCCAAAAGGGTCTGACTCGCAGGTGCGGGATATGAGCGAGCTGCATTCCAGGTTTGTCAGCGACGGCGTCGTCTTGATCGAACGCGCTCTTGATAGCCAGGCCGGACAACTGGCGGAGCAGGCGTTTGAATGGAGCCTGAGCCATCCGGGACCGCGGGCAAGGAATGTTTTAAGCGGCGCGCCGGGCTTCTTTTACCAGGACCATAGCAATCCGAATTTTTTTGCCGCCTGCCGAAAGCTGTTGCTCGGCACCAACATCGGCGACGTGGTGGCGGAGGTCCTTGGCAGCCGAAACCTGTGGCTCCTGTACGAGCAGATCTGGCTCAAGGAAGGAGACTCGCAGCGCACCCCGTGGCATCAGGATTTGCCCTACGTTCCGCTTGAGGGCGAGCATCTCGGGGTGCTCTGGACCAGCATGAATGAGGTTCCGCCTGAGGATGCGCTTGAATTCGTGCGCGGATCTCATCGCGGACCGCTGTTTAATCCCACCGCGTTCAACGCCGCCAACCCTGCCGCCGCGATGTACGCCGAAGGCGTGTGGCCGCCGCTGCCGGATATCGAAGCCGAGCGCGGCAAATGGGATATAGTGTCATGGGCGATGCGGCCGGGGGACCTGCTGGTGTTTCATCCTGCCATCCTCCACGGCGGGGCGCCGACGCGGGGAAGGCGGCGCCGCCGTTCTCTTTCCCTCAGATTTTTCGGCGACCGGGCATATTGTGCGGAGCGACCGGAGGACGGCGTAGCCGAAGTGGACCGCATCAAGCGCAAAAGCGCCGGGGATCCGATAAGAGAGATGGCGTTGCGGCCGCCGGGTACGCTCTTCCGCCATCCGGCATTCCCCCGAATCCGGTAATTCGCGCCAGTTCAGACGCCCAGCGCAGCCGGAGTCCCGATTTCCGGTAAAACCCGCATCTGTCTGAGCCCGTCGATCTCCTTTTCATAGCGCGGTTGAGATATGCGGCGCTTTGCCCGATTCGACATCGGTTACGCCGCGATCGGATCGCAGTCTGGATACCTGATTATAGGTCATTATATCAAAGCACGCTTTCCCTAAGTACATCAGAACCGCGAATATATAATGCATTTTTGAGCTCCGCGGCAAAAGTGTTGATTTGATTGTTTGTGGCTGCGTACAAACCATTATTACAGCAAAATACTATTCAGCTTGACGATAATATTCCTTCCTGTTACTAAACAGCGGTTACCTTGATTCGACCCCATGAAGGAGAGGCAAAACTATGCAATCGCAAACCACTGAAGCGATCCGGGAGAAGCTTGACGCTTTACGGTCCGCCGCCGCATCTGATGCCGCCCTCCGGCAACAGGTCAAAGCCGATCTGCTCGGGCTGCTTGAAAGACACGGTCTGCTTGGCGGAGTTCAGGGGGAATTGATGGAGCGGGCGGACGCGTTTCATCGCATGGGTTCGGCGCATACCTGTCCGTGGGACACCTGTGAGGCGACCCGTCACGGGTGAGCTTTGAAGCGCGATAAGTTCGAGAGCGTGGCGGCCCGCTATGCCGCCACGCTCCGCGCGTGCGCGAAGCTTGCCGGCACGGTGCGGGAAATACGGGATTGGTCCAGCGGCAAAATCCGCTGGAGGCTGTTCAGATTTACGCCGCCCCTGCCCTCGCAGGGATGGAAGATTCACGTTTCCGCTGCCGCCGTTGAGGCCTGCGAGCTGGTTGGGCGGGTGCTGCCCGTGCTTTTCGGCCTCGCCGCCTCATTCAAGATTGCCAGCCGCCTCGAAGATATCGTCTATATCAACTCGGGCGACGCCGGAATCGCGCAATTAGGTAAAATCATAACTGTTTATCCGCGCTGCGACGCCCACGCGCGGGAAATTGCCCAGGCCGTGCACGCCGTGTGGCCCGTAAGCCGCGGGCCCGAGGTGCGGACCGATCTTCATGTCAGCCCCGGGTCGGCGGTTTCTTTGCGATTCGGATTGTTCCAACCCGGCCCGGTAGTGATAAGCAGTACCGGTATCTATGATTTCGCCCTGCTTGCGGGCGGCGGCGAACTCGTGCCGGACACTCGCTCTGAGGATGGCCGGCAGCCGGCCGCGGCTCCCCCGCCGCCGCTTGCCTGTTATCCGCCCCGTCCCGGTCCGGCCAAGCCGGGCGAGCCGCTCGCAATCGACCATCGGCAGTATGTGCCGCTGACCCTGTTGCGCAATACTCCGCGGGCGAAAGTGTTTCTGGGTTTCAGTCTGGATACGCTGCATACAGTGGTGTTGAAAGCCGGAAACCCGGGTGTCGCCGGCGATCACCGGGGGATCGACGCCCGCGCCAGAATGCGCAAGGAATATGCGATTCTGTCGGCTCTTGCCGGCCAATACGGCCTGGCGCCGCGCGCCCTGGAATGGCTCGACGGCGACTGGCCGCTGCTGGTTATGGAGGATTATCGCGGCCCGTTGCTTTCCGAGCTGCCTCGCGCGCAGCGCGCCGAAGCGATCCTTGCGCTGGCGCGCGCGCTTGCCCGCCTGCATGCCGCCGGTTTCGTACACGGCGATTTGAAGCTGGAAAATGCCGTGTGGAGACCGCCGCACGCGGGACTGATCGATTTTGAACTGGCCGAGCGGGAAGGGGATGCGATTGGAACGGGCGGTACGCCGGGGTATTTGGCGCCCGAGGTAAAGCGCGATGCGCGCGCCGCTTTTTCGCGCGATATATTCGCTTTGGGCGGCTGCGTCGTACAATCGGTGCTGGATGTTCCGCCGGGCCTGTTCCCCGACGGCGGCGGCCGGCTGCGAGGCCTGCTTGCGCTCGAAGGTGCCGGATTCGCGGGCCGCCTGCACAGCCGGCTTTCGGCGACGAATCCCGCCGCCCGTCCCACCGCGCAAGCGGCGGCCGCTCTCATAGCCGGACAGGCGGAGAACTTCCGCCACCTCCGCCCGTCTTTCGGATCCCCGATTACAGAGGAGGAGCGCGGCTGGTGCCGGCGCGCGGGGGTGGAGGCGGCTTGGCTGGTCAGCGACTATTCGCACGATGAATCCGGCGCAAGATGCTGGCGCAATGAACACTTCATGCGTCTTTTCCAATGTGAGGCGCTCAACCTCGGCGCGGCCGGAATCATCATTGGACTGGCCTCGATCGATCGCGCGGTGGGAAGAAACGATTTCAGCGCCGACCTCGACCGCGGCGCATCCTGGCTCGCCTCGCGGCCCGCTGCCAGCGGCGCGGCCGGACTCTTTACCGGTGACGCCGCGGTCTCGGTTGCATTAGCTGTCGCCGGCCGCCGCCTGGGGAGGAAAAGCTATATCAACGCCAGCCGCCGCCGCCTTCAAAGCGCAGCGGCGGACGGGCGGGAAATCGATCTTTTCTCAGGCGCCGCCGGCGTCCTGTTCGCCAGCTGCCTCATACACGGGATTCTCGACGAGGACTGGCCGCTGGAAATTGGCAATGCGGTAGCAGGAGATTTGCAGCGCCATTTCAATGACAACGGGCCGATACCATTATGGACGGCCGCCGACGACAGCGATCCCTATCTTGGGTGTGCACACGGTTGCGCGGGCATAGCGATGGCCCTGGCCTGCTGGGGCAATCGCAGCGGAGATCGCAGCCGCGTCGAGATCGCGCTGAGGACATTCCGGCAACTGTTTACCGCCGGCCGGACCAGCACCGGCTCCGCAATCAGAATAACGCTGAAAACCGATCGGGCGCATGCGACCGGCACCTGGTGCCACGGTTTGGCCGGATATTTATGGTGTATTCTGCAGGGCGTCGGCGATCATCCGGAACTGCGGCAGATTATCGACTGGGCAGTCCAGGCGCTGCGCGAATCGATGACGGCGGGCACTCCCACCTACTGCCACGGTCTGGCCGGCCGGCTGGAGCTATGGCGCATGATCGCCGGGATCAGCCGGCATCGGGAACTTGCCCTCTCACAGGCGGGGAAAACCGTGAGAGCCCTGCGTCTGCTGCATCACAAGCGAAAAGGGAAAATCACCTGGTGCTCAGACGATCCGGCCGTTACCACTCCCGATTTGTGGATCGGGTTTCTGGGGCCGGCAACCGCTCTGGCTCTGCATGCGGGCGGGTTTGCCGCGCCGCTGCTCTCGCCCCAATGGCTCGCGGCCTGCGCGCATGCGGCCGCAACGCGGGACCTGACCCCGCTGTGAGCGGAGGCTCACCGGGCGTGAGCATTCAAAACGATAAAGAGAGCGCGACCAGACCGGCTAAACACTTGTCGTGAACATCCATTTGATAATAGTTTCCGAGCGCCTGAAAGTATTGATGAAGCGGCGAACCAGGATCGCTGACGGCCGCGATAAAGGCGGCGCTGTTCGCCAGCCCGCCGCCATCGGAGCCTGAGTCCCGCAATTGCATCGCGGCTTGATGGGCCAACTCGGCCGCCTGCGTGAGGTCGTGCGCGCCGATTTTTGCCGGATAAGGATTCCCGGCGCGAGCCGCGCCGCGCATCATCTGGAGAAATGGCCGGCCCAGGCTGATCGCCAGGCTGGAGGTGTTTTGACCTTCGAAAACTCCGGGCATCGGGCAGTTGGCATACAGCCAGTTGTAGATGATGCCGGGAACGGGACCGATTGCGGCCACCAGCACCCTGTCTGCGGCGGGTGCGGCCAGCGCGTCCCTGAGCGGCGCCGATACGTCGACGTACTTGCCGCGGCCGCAATCGTAGCCGGCGATTGTTTCCGTCTGATCGATTCGGCCGAAATCGGCCATCTCCGAAGCGTCGTTCAAAAGCGTCAGCACCACGCGCCTTCCCGTGAAGCGCTGCACCTCGCGGGCGCAGGTTACCAGATTGGCCGCGATCCGCTCCTGACGCTCGCGGAACTGGTGCAAACCATAAACCGGCCACAGCAGCAGATGCGGATTAAGCCGTGCGGCGTCGTACACCATCCGCATGTTCGCCGTTCTGGCTTTCAGGTTCTGGTCGAAGCTCTGTTCCACGTACCAGTCCCACACTGCGTCATCGACCGCCGCGCAGTCATGTTTGGCGTATTTGTAGGGAATCGCGCGAAACGGCGGATAATGATCTACCGGATAGAAGTAATGAGCGGCGGTTTCGACGCGGGAACTTTGGTAGAATCTTTCGGATTTTTTGGCGGGCCCGTCGTCCCATAAGTAAGGCTGGAGGCGCAGGAAATAATCCGTTTTCAGTTCCCGTGCGAAGTTGATGTTCATATCGTCGGCGCCGGCGGTAAATCCGAAAGCCGCCTGTCCGGCGAGTTCGGCACGGCGATCGTAATTCAGAAACCGGATCTCCGCGCAGGTCCCGTACTCGACCGCATCGGTCTCGATCCGATTGGGATCCAGTCCGGGCAGCAGGAGCGCCAGTTTCTGAGGCGTGCGGCCCAGCACGCCCGCGGCCAGGATGTCCGCGTAGACTACGGTTACGCGGCCGCGATATCCGGTCAGCGAAATCAGCCGCCGAAGGAGATGGACGGTGGCCGCCTGATGCCCGCAGTTTACCGTTCCATCAACAAACAAGCGCAGCTCGGGCTGGATACGAATCGATTCGAGGATCCCTTCCAATGCCTTTGCGATCGACGAATCGCCGGTGTCGGTGAAGTTGGCGAACAGCCGCATTATGTTGTGGAAACTGCTCATCTGTAAGCCGCAACTTCGCGCGTCCGCCTGCGGGTCGCTACCCGATCGGCTTGGCCTCGTCGATCAGCATGATCGGGATGTCGTCCTTGATCGGATACAGCAGCTTGCACGCGTCGCATACCAGGCCGTCCTGATTCGGGGTTAATGTGATCGGTCCCTTGCACTTGGGACACGCGAGTATGTCGAGCAAATCCTGACTAAGCGCCATTTGCGGCACCTCCTTTAACAGCGGCGGGCGGTATCGATCGGTCCGCTCCCAACGCCATCGCGAGCAGCCGCTGTTCGTCGGCTCCCATCGAGATCTCCAGCCGCAGGGCGGCGATGGAATTGCGCGGAAACGGGAACCGCTCCAATTTCACCAGATCTTTTTCCGTGGTCACAACCAGGTCGGCGGCGGCGGCGGCGCGCCAGATGCGCTGCCAGTCCGCCGGCGCATAGCGATAATGGTCGGGATACTCGAGCACGCCCACCAATTCCGCCTCCAGCTCGCGCAGCATCGCGTAGAACGATGCCGGGTCGGCCAGCGCGCTGACCGCCAGGACCCGGCGGCCGCCCACACTTTGCGCCGAAACCTCGCGCCATCGTCCGTTTTCCGGATACACCAGCGTCCCCGGCTCGATCCGTGCGCGCAGCGCGGGGATCCGCTCCAGCCGCGCCAGCTGCCGCGCATTCAGACGCGGTGCGGCGTGCGCCTGCGCCGCCAGCATGATCACCGCGTCGGCACGCCCGGCCGCCGCGATCCCCTCGCGCATCGGACCCGCGGGCAGCACCCATCCGTTGCCGAATCCGCGTTCGGCGTTGACCAGCAGCAGGTTCAGGTCGCGCGCCAGCGGCAGATGCTGGTAGGCGTCGTCCAGCACCACGGCGTCGAGCGGGCCGGTTTGCTTGAGCAGATTAATCGCGGCGATACGGCGGCGCGCGATTGCCACCGGCCCCTGGAACGCGCGCGCCATCATCACCGCCTCATCTCCAGCTTCGTCCACCGACACCCGCAGGCTGCGGCCGTCGGATACCAGCACCGGCCCTCCTCCGCCCAGAGTGCCGCCGTAGCCGCGGCTGACAATCGCGGTGCTGACGCCCTGCTCCATCAGCTTGCGGGCGAGATACAGGGTGAAGGGCGTCTTGGCGTTGCCGCCGACGGTCAGGTTGCCGACGCTGATTACGCGGATGCCTTCGGCTTTGCGCGCGAGTAGCGGGCTACGCCACAGCCGGGCGCGGACCGAAACGGCGGCGCGATAGAGCATCGCGGCGGGCACCGCGGCCGACCACACCAGTCTGTCAACAACCGGCAGTTGCGTACGCCAGTATCGCTCCATGCGCGGGCGGCGACCGATCGGATGGCCGCCTGACTTCATCGCGAGTCGATCAGCGCGCGCAGCTCGGCCAGCGTGCGCGCCGATCCTCCGCTGAGACTTTGATAGACTTCGCGCGCGCTGCTTGCGGCTTGGCGCCGCGCGCGATCGTCGCCCAGCAGGCGGGCGGCGGCGCAGGCCAATTCGCGTGCGCTGCTGACGACCATGGCACCTCCGCGCGCGATCAACGCCTGCGCAATCTCCAGTTGATTTTGATGAAACGGACCGAACAATACCGCCATCCCCGCCGCCGCGGCCTCACCCGGATTCTGGCCGCCGCGCCCTTGGAAAAGACTGCCGCCGACAAACGCCAGCGTGCCCCAGCGGTACAGCAGACGCAAGTCGCCCAGCGTATCGAGCAGTAAAACATCGGCGGCGGAGGATGGCTCCGCACCCGCCTTGAGCGCCGACGCCCGGACGTAATCGACCCGGTTGCGCTCCAGCAGCGCGACCACTTCAGGCACGCGTTCCAGATGGCGCGGCGCCAGCACCAGCCGCAGCGAATCGAATTGCCGGCGCAGCAGCATCCAGGCGTCGAGCACCGCCTCTTCCTCGCGCGGCGCGGTCGAGCCGGCAATCAATGTGGGCGCGCCGGCGGCAAAGCGGGCCAGCGCCGGATGCGCCTGCGAGTCGGCCGGCGCGAGCGGCGCGAACTTGGTGTTGCCGGTAACCATGATGCGCGCCTGCGGCGCACCCAGCGCGGCGTAGCGCGCGGCGTCAGCCGCGCTTTGCACCAGCAGCAGATCGGCGCAGTTCAGCGCCCGGCGCCATAACGGGCCCATCAGGCGGTAGCGCGCCAGCGAACGCGCCGAGAGCCGTCCGTTGACGATCGCGACGCGGGCGCCCAAACGGCGGGACTCGATGAAATAGTTGGGCCACAACTCCGCTTCGGCGATCAGCACCAGGCCGGGCGCGACCGCATTGAGGAAGGAGCGGACGGCGCGCGGATGGTCCAACGGAGCGATCAGGCAGGCGCTGGCGCGGGGAATCCGGTGCGCCGCCGCCTGACGCCCGCTCTCGGTCATCGTGGTCACGACCATCGCCGCGGGCCGCTCGCCCTCCGTCAGGCCCATCGCGAGCGGCCGCACCGCTTCGATTTCGCCGACCGAAGAGGCATGCAGCCACACGCGCGGCGCGGCGCCGCGTTCCGATATCGCATCGACCCGGCCCATCCGCTGCCGCCGCGCGGCCGCGCCGCGGGCGCCGCCCAGCATCAGCGCCAGCGGCAGCACCGGATACCAGGCCAGGTTGTACAGCGCCGCGGCGGCGCGCCCGGCGGCCGATGGCGGATCAGGCGCCTTGTAAAGCGGCTTTTCTGATGGCGGCGGGCTGCTGTTGCGCGTCATGGAATTGCAGATCGTGGAGTTTGCGATATTCGCGCCCGAGCGCAAGCAACTCCTCGTGGGTGCCTTCTTCGACGATGCGCCCGCGCACTATGACGGCGATCCGGTCGGCGCGCCGCACCGTCGAGAGGCGATGGGCGATAACCAGCGTGGTGCGGTTTTCCATCAGCCGCTCCAGCGCCTCCTGCACCAGCCGCTCGCCTTCGGAGTCCAGCGCCGAGGTGGCCTCGTCCAAAATCAGGATGGGAGCGTTTTTGAGCAGCGCGCGCGCAATCGCCAGCCGCTGGCGTTCGCCGCCCGAAAGCCGCACGCCCAGCTCTCCGACCACGGTATCGTAGCCCTGCGGCAGCCGGCTGACGAAGTTGTGAGCGTTGGCCTGCTGGGCGGCGGCGACAACCTCATCGAGGCTTTTCTCAATACTGCCGTAGGCGATATTGGCGCGCACGGTGTCGTTGAACAGAAACGTATGCTGCGTCACCAGCCCGATCTGCGAGCGCAGCGCGCGGATTGAAATCTCGCGAATATCGATACCGTCGATCAGGATGCGGCCTTCCTGGGGATCGTAAAAGCGCGGGATCAGGTCGGCCAGCGTCGATTTGCCGCCGCCGCTCATGCCCACCAGCGCCACCACCTCGCCGGCGCGGATGCTCAGATTGATATTGCGCAGCGCCCAGTTGTCGGCGTAGCGGAAGCTGACATTTTCGAAAGCGATCGAATGGCGCCCCCCGGGAAGCGCTTTGGGGTTGGGCGGGTCGGGCACGTCGGTGCGCAGGTCCATCACCTCGAACACGCGCTCCGCCGCCGCCAGTCCCTGCTGGATCGAATTGTTGGTGCGGCTGAGCCGCTTGAACGGTTCATAGACCAGCAGCAGGGCGGCGAAGAACGCGGCGAACACCCCCGGCGTGCGCTGACCCAGCAGTACCGACGACGCCCCGTACCAGGCCGCACCGACCACCGCCCACGCCGCCATCAGTTCGATCATCGGGGTGG
>JAJPJA010000124.1 GCA_021324455.1 Pseudomonadota bacterium
GGCTTCAGCGCCACGAAAGCCGCCAGCACCTCGCCGCGCAACTCGTCAGGACGGCCGGTCACGCCCGATTCGGCCACGGCCGGATGTTCCAAAAATGCGGTCTCGACTTCAACCGTGCCAATCCGATGGCCGGCGATCTTGATGATGTCGTCGGCGCGGCCGCTGAACCAGACGTAGCCGTCCTCGTCCAAAGCGGCGGCGTCGCCGGTGAAATAAACGCCCGGGATCTGCGACCAGTAATCGCGCGCATAACGTTTGGGATCGTTCCAGATAGTCGGTGTGAGCCCGGGAAACGGACGCGTGATGACCAGCAGACCCTTTTCGCCCGGTTCGCAGCGTTTGCCTTCCAGCGTGCGCACTTCCACCTCGAACCCCGGCATCGCCACACCCGCCGATCCGGGCTTGATCGGCAGCATATGAATCCCGTACGGATTGCCCATCACGGGGCCGCCGGTTTCGGTCTGCCACCAATGGTCCATCACCGGAACGCGGTCGTGAAACACGTCCTTCTGCATCCACTTCCAGGCGGGAGCGTTGAGCGCCTCGCCTGCGCAAAAGACCCGCTCGATGCTGTCCAGGTTGTAGCCGCGCGCCGGCTCGGTGCCAGACTTCATCAACATCCGCACCGCGGTGGGCGCGGTGAACACGCCGGTCACGCCGTTTTCCGCCACGATGCGGTAGAACGTTTCCGGTCCCGGATGGTCCAGGGCGCCTTCGTAGGCAATCGTCGTGCATCCGAACAGCAGCGGCGCATAGACGATATAGCTGTGGCCCACCACCCATCCGATATCGGAAGTGGACCACCAGATATCGTTCTGTTTCATCCCGAAGCACCATGCGCCGGTCGAGCGAATACCCACTTGATAAGCGCCATGGCTGTGCACCGCGATTTTGGGACTGGCGGTGGTGCCGGAGGTGGCGAGCACGTAGGCGGGCTCGTTCGCTTCCATCGGCTCGTGGTCGCTCGGATGCCCTTGGCCGGCTTTGAGAAAATCCTCCCACAGGATGTCGCGCGCGGGTTTGAGATCGGCGGGCGGCTTGCCCCGCGACAACATCACCACTTTTTTGATTGGCGAGTCCGGCTCCGCCAGTGCATCCTTGACCAGTTTCCACAGATCGACGCGATTGCCCTTGCGCGTGGTGTGATCGGCGGCGAGCAGGACCTTGGCGCCCGCCAGGCGGCATCGTTCGGCCAGCGCGCGGCTGCCGAAACCGGCGAAGACGACCAGATGGATCGCGCCGATACGCGTGCACGCCAGCATCGCCATGATCGCTTCGGGCATGGTCGGCATATAGATCGCGACGCGCTCGCCGCGGGCCACGCCCAGCGCGCGCAAGGCGGCGGCGATGCGTTTCACTTCGTCCAGCAACTGTGCGTAGGTGAATATGCGGCGGCTGCCGTCTTCATGCTCCGCGATCAGCGCGGCGCGCCCGCCATTGCCGCGCCCCACCTGGAGGTCGAGGCAATTGTAGCTGATATTGGTGGTGGCGCCGGTAAACCAGCGGAAGGCGGGCGGTTCCCATTCCAGCACCCGGTCCCAGGTGCGAAACCAGAACACCTCGCGCGCGGCTTTGGCCCAGAAAGCTTCGGGGTCGATACGCGCCTCATGCTGCCAGCGCTTGTACAGTGCACTAACTACTTCCATCTCGATTGCCATCCTTGAGCATGAGCATAGTGGCGGTTGCAGGATTGGCAAGAGAGGCGGTTTTGCCGCTATGATGGCGTAGGGGCGGGCGATTGGTTCTCGCAACAGGGGGGCGTGGCCGATTCGAGCCTGGGCGCAGACGATCGCAAATCGGTTTACGAGGTGTTGGGTGAATTCCTGCGCGAATTCGCCCTTCCGATTCTGGTTTTCGTCCCGCTGGAGTTCTTCCTCCAGGTTCACGAAACGTACAGCTGGCTGGTAATAGCGGCTTTTGTCGTCGTTTCCGGTGGCTTGCTGATAGGTGGTATAGTGATTGATGGAGAGGAAGCGGGCTAACTGATAGCTGTCATACGATGGATTCATTGATCGGAGTATTGGTCTTGGGCGCTTATGGGCTGCTGGTTGCGGCGATAGGTTTCTTACCTGGCATGCGAACGGCGCCAAATGCTTAAGAAAACCCCACTGAATCCCAGCCATGGAGAGGCAAACGCCTGAGCCGCCGTTCTTCGCTCGACGCCTCCCCGAACTTCGGATTACAGTTTTTTATTGCGCCGGGAGCATAGGGCTTCTGACGCCGAACTGACGATGAACGCCCAATCCGTCAACGGCGCGCCGCCGCGGCGCATCCTGGTCGTCCTGATGGGATCGATTGGCGACGTGGTGCGCGCGCTGCCGCTGCTGGGCCGCCTGCGCCGCGCCTATCCTGCCGCGCATTTGGCGTGGGCGGTCGAGCCCAAATCCGCGCCCGTGCTGGAGGGCCATCCGTGGCTCGATCAGATGATGCTCTATGACCGCCGCGCGCCGTGGTCTTTCCCGCTTTTCCTCTACCGCGTCAGAGCCGGGCGTTTCGACCTCGTACTCGACCTCCAGCGCCATCTCAAAAGCGGCCTCACGAGCTGGATTTCGCGCGCGCCGGACCGGCTCGGTTTTGCCGCCGCCAATACCAAGGAATTCAATCATTGGTTTTCCACGCGCCAAATCGCCGCACAGCCCAACCTGCGGCTTAAGCTGATGCAGTACCAGAGCTTCGCCGACGCACTGGGCATTGCGCCGGCGCCGATCGAATTCGGTCTCGAACCAGGCCCCGAGCAACTGCGCCGCGCTGACGAAATAATCGGCGCATGCGAGCGGCCGCTGCTCGGCGTGATTCTCGGGTCGTCGTGGGAAAGCCGCATCTACTTCGGCCGTTATGCCGCCCAGGTCGTTGTCGAAATGAATCGGCGCCGCGGCATGATTCCGGTGCTGATTGGCAGCGCCGGCGAAAGACATCTGGCCGACGACGTGCGCCGGCACCTTGGCGGAATCGAAGCGATCGATCTTGCCGGCCGGACCGGACTCCGTGACCTGCCCGCGATTTTCCGCCGTTGCCGTGCGGCTTTCGGTCCCGACTGCGGTCCGATGCATATCGCGGCGGCGGTCGGATGTCCGATTGTATCGCTGTGGGGAGCAACGGCGCCGGAGCGCTCCGCACCATGGGGAAACGCCGAGTTCGCCATCAAAGCCGACATCCCGTGCCATCCGTGCTATCTGCGCCGATGTCCCATCGGACGCGAATGCATGCATCGGATCGAACCGGCGGCGGTAGCTGCGGCGCTGGAACGGGCGCTGCTGTCCGCCGCGTCGCTACAAAATGTCAAACCGGCTGCCGCCGCCGCGCAATGACGATCGACGGCTGGACCATCGAGCCCGTCGGCGAATGGCGCGCGTTGGCGCACGACAGGTTCGAGAACGAGGCCCGTCAAATTGTGCGCGCGATTGGCGGCGGCAACGCCTGCCTGTACCATCGCTCGCGCCACGCCGTGACTTATCTTGCCCATATAGATAAACCAACCGGTAGTAGTGAAGAGATATACGTAAAGGCGTATTATGCGCCGCGCGCGGCCGGCGCGCTCAAGCAGATGGTGCGCGGCGGCCGCGCAGGCAATGCGATACGGATGACGGCGGCGCTGCGCCGGGCCGGCTTTAACACACCGCCGCTGCTGATGCGCGGACGCCATCGGGGCAGCGGCCGCACCCTGGTGGCCAGCGCGCGCGCCGACGGCGTTGCGCTGCCCGACCTGCTTGCCCGGTTGCATCGCGAACGCGCCTTCATCCGCAAACGCGGAGTGCTGCGCGCGCTGGGCGCGGAGGTCGCACGGATGCATCGCGCGGGTTTTATTCACGGCGACTTGACGCCATACAACATCTTCGTGGTGCTGGAGCAGGCGCCGCGGTTTGTCCTGCTCGATCACGACCGCACCCGCCGCGCCTTTGTACCCGGACGCGGATACCGGCAGATGCGCAACCTGGTGCAGTTGGGCCGCTTTGACTTGCCCGCCCTTTCCCACACCGATCGCTTGCGCGTGCTGACGGCGTACGCGGCGGGAATGGGGCGGATGCGATGGCGTCCGATGGCGCGGCGGCTGATACGGATGCTGGCGCGGCGCAAAGCGCGCGACGCGCGCAACGGGGGAGGCGCGAAGTGAACGCGGACCACGTCCGGATTTCGGTGGTGATGCCGATCTTCAACGAGGCGGCCACACTGCGCCAGGCGATCGAACGCGTTTTGGACTGCGGTTTCGAGTGCGAGGTGATCGCGGTCGATGACGCCTCGACCGACGGCACCCGCGAGCTGCTCAAAAGTTATGACGACCCGCGCGTGCGATCCCTGTTCCATGCCGTCAACCGCGGCAAGGGCGCCGCCTTGCGTCTGGGTTTTGCCGCCGCGCGCCATCCGATCGTGGTGGTGCAGGACGCCGACCTCGAGTATGACCCGCACGACTACAAGGTGCTGCTTCAACCGTTGATCGACGGCCGCGCCGACATGGTCTATGGCTCGCGGTTTTTGGGCGGACCCCATCGCGTGCTGTTCTTCTGGCATTACGTGATCAACCAGGGACTGACGCTGCTGGCCAACGCGCTGTGCAATCTGAACCTCAACGACATGGAAACCGGGATGAAGGCTTTTCGGCGCGACAAGCTGGCCGGTCTGACCTTGACCGCCAATCGCTTTACCTTCGAGCCGGAAATCACGGTCAAGGCCGCGCGCGCCGGATGGCGCATCTATGAAGTTCCGATTTCCTACTCCGGCCGCACCTACGCGGAGGGCAAGAAAATCGGATGGCGCGACGGTATCGCCACCGTCGCCGCGCTGCTTTACTATCGCGTGTTCGACTGAGCAAGGCTGCCATGATGCCGATGCGGTCAGTGCAATTCCAAACGCCCGGCTTGAACTCGCTCGAGTTCATCGGGCAAGCCCGCCCGTCGAGCGCCGCCGAAAGGGCCGCCCTGTGCGCGTAATAGGAGTCGACCCCGAGCTCGGCTTCGCCGGCGGAGAGAGTCAGGTGCTGGGGCTGACGCTGGAATTAATCCGGCTGGGCCATGAGGCCCAACTGCTCTGCGACCCCGGGGGCGGGTTATGGCAGCGGGCGCAGGCCGCCGGCGTGCGCTGTCATGCGCTGAAGATCCGCAACGCGATGGACTGCTTCGCCGGCATCCGTCTGCGCGGCTTTCTGTCGCGCAATCACTTCGATGTAGTGCATTTCCACACTTCGCGCGCGCATTCGATGGCGCCGTTCGCCGCCGGTCTGGCGGGAGCATTGATAGTAACCCGCCGCATGGATTACGTACCCAATCGGCTGTTCGCGCCCTTGCTTTACAATCGCGCGGTCGACGCCGTGGCCGCAATCTCCCGGGGCGTCGCCGACGCGATGGTCGCCGGCGGCGTGTGCGCCAGGCGGATCACCATAATTCCCAGCGGGGTGGATTGCGTCCACTTCGCGCCGCCGGCCGCGCATCAACGGGACCTGGCGCGCCGCCAGTTGGGACTGGAGCCCGGCCAGATCGCGGTGGGCGCCGTGGGCGCATTGGAACCGCGCAAGGGCCATCGGTTTTTGCTCGACGCGCTGGCCCTCCTGCGCGCGCGTCATAGGGAGATCCGTGCCTTTATCGCCGGCGCCGGTTCGCAGCGCGCCGCTTTGCTGGATCAGACTAACCGTCTGAATCTCGGCCAAACGGTACGATTCATGGGTAGCATCGCCGATCCGCGCGCGCTATTTTGGGCCCTTGACATCTTCGTTCAGCCTTCGCTGAAGGAAGGGCTGGGTGTGGCGTTGTTGGAAGCGATGGCCTGCGGGCTGCCGGTGATAGCCAGCCGGGCGGGCGGGATGGCGGAAATGATTGACCACGGCGGCGACGGCATTCTGGTCGACGCCGCGGACTCCGAAGCTCTGGCCACGGCACTGGAAGAGCTGAGCGCTTCCCCCGCCATTCGCGATTCGATGGCCGCCTGTGCACGAATCAAAGGGCAGAGTTTCAGTATGCAGTCGATGGCGCGCGGCACGCTGGCCTTGTATCAGTCAACTCTGGAGAGAAAGCTCAGACCATGCGCAGCATGACGGGCTTCGGCCGGGGCAGGGCCGAGCGCGGCGACTTGCAGGTTCAGGCCGAGGTACGTTCACTCAATCAGCGTTTTCTTGAAGTCAAGCTCAACCTGCCGCGCGGATGGGCCGAGCGGGAGAGTGAGTTTCGCAAACTGATCGGCGCCGCGCTCAGCCGCGGCCGTATCGAGGCGTCGCTGCGCAGCGTGGGACCCAGAACCACGGGCCGCCTGATCGTGAATGACAAGCTCGCCCGAACCTACATCGAAGAACTGCGCGGACTGAAAAAGCGGCTCGCTCTGGCCGGCGAACCCGGGGTCGACGCGCTGCTCGCCCGGCCCGAGATTTTCCAGTTCGTCGACCACGAAACCGATAGCGCGCCCGAGTTGGCGCTGGCCCGCAAGGCGCTGGCCGCGGCGCTCAAGGCCTTGGAGGCGGAGCGCGCGCGCGAGGGGCAGAGCCTCAAACGCGACCTGGCCGCGCGGCTGGCGAAGGTGCGCAGGCTGACCCAACAGATTGGGCATTTGGCGGAGGAATCGCGGGCGGCGATCATCGCCGGCTTTCAGCGCCGCGTGCGCGAGCTGCTGCAGCGCCCGGGCAGCGACGACCTGCGCCTGATCGAGGAAAAGAAACTGTACGAGGACGCCGCCATCGCGGCGCAGCGGGCCGATATCAGCGAGGAGCTGGCGCGGCTCAAGGCGCATCTGGAAGCTTTGGGCGAGTTGTTCTCGCGCGCGGGGGCGGTGGGCAAGGAGATCGAGTTCTGGCTGCAGGAAGTCGGGCGCGAGGTCAATACGGTGGGCTCGAAGGCGCAGAATCCGGCGCTTTCGCGGCTGACCGTGGCCATCAAGGGCGAGCTGGAGAAAATGCGCGAACAGGTGCAAAACGTCGAATAAAGGGGCTTTTGGCAGAATTGTGCCCGGTCGCTGCCGCGCGCCGCTTCGCTCCGGCGCGCCAGCGCCACCGCCACCGGCTCTTTGCGGCGTGTAGCAAGTTCGATACACTCGGCAATGGACTCAGGGTTACCATCAAGGCGCGGTATCATCTTTATTGTTTCCGCGCCTTCAGGAGCGGGCAAGACAACTATCTCACGCGCCGCGGTGCGGGAGATTGACGGCCTGACGCCGTCGGTGTCGCTTACCACCAGGCCTCCCAGGAGCGGCGAAGTTGAAGGGATCGATTATCGATTCGTGACCGAAGAGGAGTTCCAACGCAGACTCGACGCCGATGAGATGGCCGAATCGGCCCGGGTTTTTGACGCCCGCTACGGCACCCCCCGGCTTCCTTTGGAAGCGGCGATTGCGGCCGGCCGCGATATGCTGCTGGATATCGACGTCCAGGGTGCGCACAGCATGCGATCGCGCTATCCGCGCGACGCCGTGACCATTTTCGTGCTGCCGCCCAGCTTCGAGGAGCTCGCGGACCGTTTGCGCAAGCGCGGCACCGAAGACGCCGCCGCCATCGCGCGCCGCCTTAGCCGCGCGCGCGAGGAATTCCGCGCTTATCCCGAATACGACTACCTGATCGTCAACGCCAACATCGCCGATTCGCTGACGCAACTGGAAGCTATTGTACGGGCCGAACGTTTGAGGGTTGCGCGGCTGCGCGAGGAGATCGCGCCGTGGAAGAAGTAGCCGAACCCCCAAAACACGACGACCCCCTGGAAGAATTGCTCAGGCGGGTCCGCTCGTACAATCCGCAGGCGGACGAGGCGCTGATCCGCCGGGCCTACCAGTATTCCGAGCGGATGCATCGCGGACAGAAGCGGATGTCGGGCGAGCCCTACGTTATCCATCCGCTCAACGTCGCCCTGATAATCGCGCAGCTCAAGCTCGACGTGCCCTCGATTGTAACCGGCTTTCTGCACGACGTGGTCGAGGACACCAGCGTTTCGCTGGCCGAGATTCAGGCCAGCTTCGGCGCCGAAGTCGCTACCCTGGTTGACGGCGTTACCAAGGTTTCGAAAATCACCTTCCAGAGCCGCGAGGAAAAGCAGGCCGAGAACTTCCGCAAGATGATCATCGCGATGGCGCAGGATATCCGCGTCGTGCTGATCAAGCTGGCCGATCGGCTCCATAACATGCGCACGCTCGATCATCTGGCGCCCGACCGCCAGATCGAAATCTCGCGCGAAACGGTCGAGATTTACGCCCCGCTGGCGCATCGGCTGGGTATCTACTGGCTCAAGTCCGAACTGGAAGACGCCGCGCTGCGCTACCTCGACCCGGCCGGCTACCAGATGCTCAAGGCGTTCGTGGCCAAGACCCGGGTGGAGCGCGAGCTCTACATCAAGGCGGTGATCGAAATTCTGAGCCAGCGTCTGAGCGAGTCGGGGGTCAAGGCGCAGGTCACCGGGCGGCCCAAGCATTTCTATTCGATCTACACCAAGATGCAGAGCGAGGGGCTGGCGTTCGAGGAGATCTATGACGTGGTCGCGTTCCGGATCATCGTCGATTCGGTGCGCGAATGCTACGAGGCGCTGGGCGTGGTGCATGCGAACTGGAAGCCGGTTCCGGGCCGCTTCAAGGATTACATCGCGCTGCCCAAGGTCAACATGTACCAGTCGCTGCATACCACCGTGATCGGGCCGCGCGGGCAGCGGATGGAAGTGCAAATCCGCACCCATGAGATGCATCGGGTGGCCGAGGAAGGTATCGCCGCGCACTGGAGCTACAAAGAGGGCAACGGCGGCCTGTCGCCGCAAAAAAGCGAACGCTTCGCCTGGCTGCGCCGGCTGATCGAATGGCAGCAGAACGTCAAGGACCCGCAGGAGTTTCTCTCCACGGTCAAGGAAGACCTGTTTCCCGAAGAGGTCTTCGTCTTCACGCCCAAGGGCGACGTGCTGGATTTTCCCCGCGGGTCGACGATTGTCGATTTCGCCTACCGCATCCATTCGCAGGTCGGCAATCACCTGGTGGGAGCACGGGTCAACGGCCGGATGGTGCCGATTCGGTACCGGCTGGAATCCGGCGACACCATCGAAGTCCTGACCTCCGACAAGCAGGTTCCGGGCAAGGATTGGCTCAACTGGGCCGCGACCGCGCGCGCCAAAAGCCGCATCCGCCAGTGGCTGCGCGCGCAGGAGTCGCAGCGCTCGATCCAGGTCGCCACCGCGATGCTCGACCATGAGCTGGAGCCGCTGGGACTGACGCTCAATCAGCTGCGCCGCGATGGCCGCCTCGATCAGGCGGTCAAGGAGCTTTCCGTTCGCGACGCCGACACCCTGCTGGCGCAGGTCGGCTATGGCATCGTCTCCGTCAGCCAGTTGCTGAACAAGTTGCTCACGCCCGAGGAGCTCAAGCTTTACCGCAGCGAAAAGGCTCCGCAACCGGTTCCGGCCGAGCGGCCAACCAGAGAGGCGCGCAAGGCGGCCGGCGGCGGCGTGGTGGTGTCGGGTTTGGGCGACGTGCTGGTGCGTTTCGCCCACTGCTGCAATCCGCTGCCCGGCGAGCGTATTACCGGCTTCATCACGCGCGGCCGCGGCGTGACCATCCACCTGGTGGGATGCCCGCGGGCGCTGGAAACCGATCCGCAGCGGCGCGTCCCGGTGGTATGGAAGGCGGACGAGGAAAGCCCCCATCCGATCCGGCTGGAGGTGCTGTGCGTGGACAAGCCGGGCGTGCTGGCGGCAATCACCAAGAACATCGCGGCCGCCGGCATCAACATCACCACCGCGCAGGTCAAGAGCACCGACGTCAACCGCCGCTCATCGTCCCTGTTCGAGCTCAACGTCACCAGCGCGCGTCAGTTGAACAACCTGATGCATTCCATCGCCGCCATCGACGGCGTGCTCAAAGTAACCCGCATCGGCCAGCAAAACGGCCACCGGCCGGGCTAAGCCACCATAGCAGGACAGGCGTCCCGCCTGTCCGTTGATGCGCGATTCATTGCGTGCCGCCGCATCCGCCTTGTTTGGACCGCCGCATTTTCAAAGGCGGCGCTGCGCACGCCAGGACAGGCGGAGACGGCTGTCCTGCTCTTTTGGTTGTGTCATTTTATGTGATTAATGACGGTATAATTCAAACTGGTTCCGCTTACGAGGCAGACAAGAATCATCATGAAAAGAGCAATTCAAACTCATTCCGCGCCGGCGGCGGTGGGGCCTTATTCGCAAGCGATCGAACTGGACGGATGGATCTTCTGTTCGGGGCAGATCGGGCTCGATGCGGGGTCGGGAAAGCTGGTTGAGGGCGGAACTGAGGCGGAGACGCGGCGGGTGTTGGAGAATCTGCGCGAGGTGCTCGACGCGGCCGGATGCGGGCTGCGCGACGTGGTCAAGACCACCATCTTTCTGACCGACCTCAAGGATTTCGAGACCGTCAACCGCATCTACAGCGAGCATTTCGAGCAGCCTTATCCGGCGCGCTCGACCGTGCAGGCGGCAGCGCTGCCGCGCGGCGCGCGGGTCGAAATTGAAGCGATTGCGCGGGCGCCCAGGAGCGTCCCGTAAGGCGTGCAGGCGTACCTCTGCCGGCCTTGACGGTCACGGCCTGGCGCGCCTTTATTGACCGCAGGGCACGACCCCATCAGGGAGGACGACAATGGCCACCGCGAATCAGCAGACCAGCAGCAAGGGCGTTGCGGAGCTGGCGGGTATCAAGGTTATCGACGTCGATACCCATCTGACCGAACCGCATGATTTGTGGACCTCGCGCGCACCGGCCAAATGGAAGGAGCGCGTGCCGCAGGTCAAGATGATCGACGGCAAGCGCCAGTGGGTCATCGACGGCGATCATCCGATGGCCGTTGCCAATCCCTCCAGCGTGGTCAAGCCCGACGGCGCCAAGGCCAAGGGTATCGAGTTCCTGAAGTGGGAGATCGAGCAAGTGCATCCCGGATCCTACGACGTCAAGCCGCGGCTTGCGTTCATGGACGGCGAGGGCATCTGGGCCCAGATCATCTATCCCAACCTGCTGGGATTCGGCGGTTTGCGCGCGGCCACGCTCGACCCCGAGCTGCGGCTTTTGTGCACGCAGATTTTCAACGACGCGATGGCCGACATCCAGGCGCAGTCGGGCAACCGCATCTTTCCGATGGCGCTGATGCCGTGGTGGGATATCGACGCCACGGTCAAAGAGGCCCTTCGATGCCACCAGATGGGGCTTAAGGGCGTCAACACCAATTCCAGCCCGCAGGACCATAAGGTGCCCGACCTCGGCGAGCGTCATTGGGACCCGCTGAGGGAGGTATGCTCCGATCTGAACCTGCCGATCAATTTCCATATCGGGTCGAGCACGGAGGGTATCGACTGGTTCGGCAAGGCGCCGTGGCCCTCGCAAAGCGTCGATCGCAAGATCGCGCTGGGCTCGACCATGCTGTTCATGCATAACGCCCAGATCTTCGCCAACATCATCTATTCCGGATTGCTGGAGCGCTTCCCCAAATTGAAGTTCGTCTCGGTCGAGAGCGGGGTCGGCTGGATGCCGTTTCTGCTCGAAACGCTGGACTATGAGCTGGAAGAGGCGGCGCCCAAAACCAAAAAGATCCTGAGCATGAAGCCCTCGGAGTACTTCAAGCGCAATGTCTATTCATGCTTCTGGTTCGAGGACCAGGGATTGCATAACGCGATCCGGGCGGTGGGCGTGGATAACATCATGTTCGAGACCGACTTCCCGCATCCGACCTGCCTGTATCCCGACGCGCTGGGGCATGTCGCGCAAACGCTTGCGGGATTGGATTTGGAGGCGAAACGCAAGCTGCTGAGCGGCAACGCGTCGCGGGTCTACTCGATTCCGGTCTGATTGCGCGGATCCGCCGCCAGGCGGCCTCGAACCGGCGGCCGCTTTCGGGCAGCTTATGCGCGCCTCTTGACTTGGAGCATGCGGATCGAAAGAGTAATGGCCATGTTGAACCTGCTCGGAGCGCTGCTGCTTAGCCTGGGCCTTAGTTGGGCCCACGCCGCGGGCGACGCTTGAGCAGGCCTGACGAAGCAGGCATCGGACTTGAGAACAACGCCCCGGGTGATGGGCCGAAGCAGGCACCCGGGGCGTTTTTGCATTCCCCGCGGCGCCTGGTCCGGCGCCTCTCATCCCGCGGCCGGGAGTAGGTGAGAAATGGCAACTGAAGAGATCGGCCCGGACTACGTGCGCATCTTCGATACCACCCTGCGCGACGGCGAGCAGTCGCCCGGCGCAACCATGAACGTGGCGGAGAAAATCGCCATCGCGCGCCAGCTCGAGCGGCTCAACGTGGACGTGATCGAGGCCGGCTTCGCCGCCTCCTCCGAGGGCGACTTCGAATCGGTGCGCAAAATCGCACAGACCCTGACCGCGCCGGTGGTGCTGAGCCTGGCGCGCACGCGCGAACTGGACGTCGATCGCGCGCTGGCGGCGGTGGAGCAGGCGCGCCATCCGGGGATTCATATCTTCATCGCCACTTCCGACATCCATCTCAAGTACAAGCTGCAGATGAATCGCGAAGAGGTGCTGACCTCGGCGGTATGGGCGGTGGAACGCGCCCGCAGGCATCTGGATCACATCGAATTTTCCTGCGAGGACGCGTCGCGCTCGGACTGGGACTATATGGCGAGCCTGCTGCGCGAAGTGGTGGCGGCGGGCGCCACCGTGATCAACCTGCCCGACACCACGGGCCACGCGATCCCGGAGGAATACGGGCGGATGTTCAGCTACGTCCGCGAGCGCGTGCCGGGCTCCGGCAAGGTGCGCTGGAGCGCGCATTGCCATAACGACCTGGGGATGGCGGTGGCCAATTCGCTGGCCGCGATCAAGCACGGCGCGCGGCAGATCGAATGCACCATCAATGGAATCGGCGAGCGCGCCGGCAATACGTCGATGGAAGAAGTGGTGATGGCGCTGCGCACGCGCAAGGACCTGTTCGGGATCGAAAGCCGCGTCAACACGCGCCAGATTTATCCCGCCTCGCGCCTGCTGTGCCAGGTTATCGGCTGGCCGCTGCCGCCCAACAAACCGATCGTCGGCGACAACGCCTTCGCGCATGAAGCCGGGATCCATCAGGACGGCGTGCTCAAGCATAAGCTGACCTACGAAATCATGAAGCCCGAAGAGGTCGGCATCCCGTCCAACAAGCTGGTGCTGGGCAAGCATTCGGGACGCCACGCGTTTGTCGATCGTTTGACCCATCTGGGAGTCGATACCGCCGCGCTCGACGTCAACAAGGCGTTCGCCGAGTTCAAGGCGCTGTGCGACAAGAAGAAGGTCGTCTATGACGACGACATCCTGGCGCTGGTGACGGAGGAATCGCGGCGCAGCGCGGATTACTACGAACTGGCCGGGGTGAGCGTCAGTTCGGTCAACGGATCGGCGCCGCGGGCGGAAATCGTGATGCGGGTGGGCGGCGAGGAGCGCCACTGCGAGGCCAGCGGCGACGGCATGGTCGACGCCTGCTACAAGGCCATCTACCAGCTCGCCGGCATACAGCCGGTGCTGGAGCGCTACGCGGTCAAGGCGATTACCGGCGGCACCGACGCGCTGGGCGAGGTCAGCTGCCTGGTGCGCCACGACGGCGTCACGGTGCCGGGCCAGGGCGCCCACAGCGACATCGTGATGGCGAGCGCGCTGGCCCTAGTCAACGCGCTCAACCGGCTGCGAACCGGTGTTGGGCGCAGCCCGCAGGCAATCGTGGACGAAGGACCTTAGGGAAGGGTCTACAACCTGCCCGGTTATCCTTCTGTGCCCGGTTCGCTGGTGCGAAAGAAACGAGATGAGGGTGTAAACATCCTTTTAAATGGCCGCTGGCGGACGCGCGCGGCCTGATTCAAAATAGGGCCAGGCGGAATCGGATAAGGAAGGCGCGGAATCGGATAAGCAGGCGTGCGGTGCCGGGCTTGCCGCAAGGATCGGCTTAGGATAAGTCCTAGCAGCAGATTTGCCACTTTCAAATTAAGGATTGAGACCTCGGGTTTGCGTTCCGGGTCCACAGGCCGCGGCTGCGGAATAACCAAACCATAACTGTATCGCGGAAGGACGATTTTGCCACCCGCAGCGGGTGCGCTGAAGCGGTCGGTTCACATTTCAGATGGCGTACAAGATACTGGTCCTCAAGGGCGACGGCATCGGCCCCGAAGTCGTCGGCGAAGCTTTACAGGTACTGAAGACGGTCGCGCGGCAGTCGGCGCTGGAGCTAGAATACAAGGAAGCGCTGGCGGGAGGTGCTTCGCTCGACGCCCACGGCACGCCCCTGCATGACGACGTACTGAAGGCGGCGATGGACAGCGACGCTATCCTGCTGGGCGCGGTCGGCGGCCCCAAGTGGGACAATCCGGCGGCGGAAAAACGGCCCGAACAGGCGCTGCTGGCGCTGCGCAAGAATCTTGGTCTGTACGCCAACCTGCGCCCGGTGAAGGCGTTGAAGGAGTTGATCGCGGCCTCGCCGCTGCGGCCCGAAATCATCAGCGGCGTCGACCTGGTGGTGGTACGCGAACTTACCAGCGGTATTTATTTCGGCACGCCCAGCGAACGGCGCGTCGGCGGCGCCGGACGCGAGGCGGTCGATACGCTTTATTACAGCGAGGCCGAGATCACGCGCGTGGTGAAGTTCGGCTTTGAATTGGCGCGCCAGCGGCGCAAACGGCTGGCCTCGGTGGATAAGGCCAACATCCTGGCGTCCTCGCGCCTGTGGCGTGAAATCGCGGTCGAGATGGCCGCGCAATACAAGGACGTCGCGTTCGAGAATGTGCTGGTCGATTCGATGGCGATGCATCTGATCAGGCGTCCGCGCGATTTCGACGTGATCGTAACCGAAAACATGTTCGGCGATATTCTGACCGATGAGGCGTCGATGCTGGCCGGTTCGATGGGTCTGCTGCCGTCGGCCTCGCTGGGCGACGAGATCAACGGCGCCGGCTATCCCATCGGACTGTACGAGCCGATTCACGGCAGCGCCCCGGATATCGCCGGACAGGACAAGGCCAATCCGCTGGCCGCGATTTTGTCCGCGGCGATGCTGCTGGAGCATTCGCTGGGCATGCGCGCCGAGGCCGATAATATCAGGGCCGCGGTCGAAGCCGTCGTGCGCGAAGGCTACCGCACGCCCGATTTGGCCGCGCCGTCGGCCAAGATGGTGGGATGCAAAGCGATGGGCCGGCTGGTCCGCGAGCGCCTGGAGAGCGCCGAAGCGGAAGGCTGATGGCTATCGGCGGCGACGCGGGCTTGCGGCTGGCGATTGTCGGCGCGACGGGAGCTGTCGGCGGGCGTCTGTTGGAACTTATCGATGAGCGCGCGTTCGCCTGCTCCGAGCTGAGACTGTACAGCTCGGAGGATCACGCCGGCGAGTCGATCGAATCGGGCGACGTGGTGCGCCGCGTCGAGGTGCTGTCGGATCCGGCGGAGCTCTCCGACCTTGACCTGGTGTTTGTGGCCGTGCAGCGCGGCGCGGCCGAACCGCTGCTCGCCGCAATCTCGGGTCCGATCGTGATCGATCTGAGCGCCGCCGCGATGGCGCCCGCTTCGGTTCCGCTGCTGGCGCCGGGTTTTGCCAGCCGCGATCAGGTGCGGGAGCAGAGCCGTCTGAAGCTGTTTGTAATTCCGCATCCGGGCGCGCTTGCGCTGGCCACCATCAGCGGCGCGCTGGGGGATTTTTCCTTTTGCGCGGCGACCCTGATGCTGGGGGCGTCGGCCCTGGGCCACGGCGCAATCAACCATCTGGTGGAAGAGTCCGCCGACCTGCTCAACGGCAAGCTGCTGCTGGAAGAGGAGGACCGGCAGGCCGCATTCAACGCGTCGCTGTTCCCGGGCGCATCGGAACTGGAGAAAAACCTGCTGGCCCAGACCGCCAAACTGACCGGCAAGCCCGCGCCTATCGCCCTTCAATGCGTTTACATTCCCGTGCTCCACGGCGGCGCGCTATGCCTGGGGCTGCCCAGCTCCCCCGGCGCCGAAGGATGGGTCGCGGCGCTGCGCGCGGCGCCCGGTATTCTTCTGGTCGAGAACGAAGAACCGCCCAACGTGGTTGACGCGATCGAGCAGGAGGCGCTGCTGCTGAGCGTCGCCGTGCGCCCCGCCGGCACTTCGATCTGGTGTGTATTCGACAACGCGCGGCGCGCCGCGCTGTCGGCCTTGTGGATCGCGGAATGCCTGGTGCCGGATTCGGCGGAAAAGCTTAACTGAACAAAAAGGCGGTGGTCCGCCGATGCGTGTGCGGCTGACGATTGAATACGACGGCACCGCCTACTCCGGATGGCAGCTGCAGGCCGGCCACGACAGCGTTCAGGCCCGGATCGAAGCCGCGCTGCAACAGCTCTTCGCACAGCCCGTACGCGTCCACGGCTCGGGCCGAACCGACGCCGGGGTGCATGCGCTGGGACAGGTCGCGGCTTTCGACGCGCCGCGCCATTTCGACCCCATCGAACTGCGCCGCGCGCTCAACGCGCTGCTGCCGCCGGATATTGCCGTGCGCGACGCGGCCGAGGTGGAGGCCGGTTTCGATCCGCGGCGCGCCGCCGTCGTGCGGGTGTACGAGTATCGGATACTCAACCGCGCGCTCAGGTCGGCGTTCCACTTCCGCTATGCGTGGCATATCGCGCAGCCGCTTAACGTCGCGGCGATGCGGCAGGCGGCGCGCGTCTTTATCGGCCGGCATGACTTCGCGGCCTTCCGCACTTTGGGCACCGAGACCCGCAGCACGGTCAGGGACATCTACGTCAGCCAATGGCAGCGGCGGGGCGAGTTGCTGGTCTACCGGGTCGAAGGCAGCAGCTTTTTGCGCCACATGGTACGTTCGATGGTGGCGGCGATGGTCGAAGCGGGACGCAACCGGCTTGACCCTGCGGAGCTGCGCGCGCTGCTGGGCGGCGCCCCACGGTCGGCGGCGCCGGCCGCGGCGCCGGCCTGCGGCTTGTACCTGATGGAAGTGCGATATCCACAGGCGTCGGCGGGCGGCCGTTCGTGAAGAGCGAGGCGGCGATTGCCTCACTGCGCGTTGGGTTTTCGCGCACAGCGGCCAAATCCGCTTGGTTTTCAGGAAGTTTCGACTGGCTGACGGCGGAGCGGCAAAAAAACCATCCGGCGGTTCGCTGAAAGCGTTGGGGCGCAATGTCTAGCTGACCGGCCTGTTCAAAAACCCGCTTGGCATAGGCAAAAAGCGCACTCCCGATACTTGAAAATTTCATTGCGCGGGTTACGCTCAATTCCATTGGAGTCTCAAACAGTTTCTTTTTTCAGGAGGAGGATGATGACGCAGTCGCAGGTGGCAACTCATTTGTCGGACAAGGTTGGGATTACCAAAAAGCAGGCCAAGTCGGCGCTCGAGGAACTGACCACGCTGGTGGTGCGCGAACTCAAACGCGAAGGCTCGCTGCGCCTGGCCGGCCTGGGCATTTTCCGCAAGCGCAAGACCAAGGCGCGTATCGGACGCAATCCGGCCACCGGCCAGCAGATCAAGATTCCGGCGCGTACCCGGCTGCGCTTCACCCCGGCCAAGAGCCTGAAGGATTCGGTGCTCGGCGCCCGCTGAAGCCCGGCAAGATGCGGCGAGGTTCAATCCCCGGCCTCGCCCCTTTTGCTCCGGTGCCGTACCCGCATCCCGGAGCCGGTCGATTTCAATTTCACCAATCACTGGGGGATTTCTGTCCCCTCGATGCGGGTCTGATTGGCACCAGCTCCCCCCAGATCAAACCGCGCAGCAAGCGCCGGTTATTTGGATTGCAAAGCCGCTTCCAACTGCGCAAGCGCGGATTCCAGCGTCATCTGGTCTTCGATCGCGCCCAGAAACGGATCGCGCCCGAGGCGATCCATCCGCTGCGGCACCGTCTTGATATTGAACACCGACGGATCCAGGCCAGGGGTCAGTTCCTCCCAATCAAGCGGAGTGGAGACCGGCGCCCCATCAATTGGACGCACCGAAAACGGCGCCGCGATCGTTTTCCCGTGCCCCAACTGCAGGTAATCGATATACACTTTGCCGGCCCGTCCGCGCGGATTGCGCAGGACGGTGGCCAGATGCGGAACCCGATTCACCACCGCGCGGGCGACCAGTTCCGAGAACATCCGCGCCTGCTCGTAGGTATATTTCGGCTCCAGCCCGACTACCACGTGAAGTCCCGCCTGCCCCGAGGTTTTCAGATACGGACGCAAGCCGATCTCGCGCAGCACCGCGGCGGTTTCCATGGCCACCGCGGCGGCGTTGCGCGTGGTACTGCCCTTGGGGTCGATATCGAACAGCAGCCAGTCGGGCGCCTCCAGATGCTGCAGTCTGGATGACCAGATGTGGATCGTAATCGCCGCGAGGTTTGCCATGTAGGCGAGCGCGTCGGGGCTATCCAGGACGAAGTAGGCGATATCGCGCTGCGAGTCATGGGAATAGATCTTCGCCGTCCGCAGCCACGGCGGCGCGAAGCCGGGCGCGTCCTTCTGATAGAACAGCTTGCCCTCGATTCCATCCGGATACCGCGTCAGCATCACCGGACGATCTTTCAGATACGGCAGCATCCAGCGCGCAATCGAATAGTAGTACTCGACCAGGTCGCCCTTGGTATAACCCTGCTTTGGCCAGAACACCTTTTCCGGATTGGTAACGCTGACCCGCTCGGGGGTATCCGCCGCGGCGCCCGAGGCGGCCTGGATAATCGCGCCGCCGGGATGCGACAGGTTCGAGGCGGCGGGCGGCTGCGTTTGGCCATTCTGCGGCCCCTGATAGACGCATTCGCGCGGGTCGGCATCGTCGAGCAGCCGGATGAAGCTCGGATGCCGGATACCGCCCTGGTTGGTGTACTCGCCAAAGCGCACTTCGCATACCAGAGCCGGGTCGCAGAAATGAGGGCGCGCGGGCAATGCCGGTTGGTCCGCGCGCGGCCGCCGAAACGGAGAAGTGCCGCGGGCGCATTCGCGCATCAGGCCGTGAAGCTGCTTGAGCTTGTCGTAATTGAAACCGGTGCCGACCTTATCGATAAAACGCAGGCTGCCGTCGGCTTCGTATTGCCCCAGCAGCAGGGCGCCGAAATGGGTCCGGCTGCCGGCGGGATCGGTGTAGCCGCCGATTACGAATTTGAGCGTGCGCGGACATTTGATCTTGAGCCAATCGCCGCTGCGCCGCGCTCGATAGGGCGAGTTGCGCAGCTTGGCCATTATGCCTTCGAGGCCGGCGCTGGAGACGGCCTCGAAGAAATCGCGGCCGCGGCCAACGATGTGCTCGCAATAGCGCAGCGGCCCTTCACCTTTGACCAGCCGCTGCAGCAGTTGCTTGCGCCGCTCCAGGGCGAGTTTGCGCGCGTCATAGCCGTCGAACGCGAGCAGGTCGAACACGAAGTAGCATACCGGCACCGCCAGGCTCATTCTGGCGATAGCGCGGCGGTCCTGCAGATGCATCCGGCGCTGCAAGAGTTGAAAATCGGGGCGCCCCTGATCGTTGAGCGCCGCGATTTCGCCGTCCACCACAAAGCGCCGGTAAGGCAGCGCGCGCAGCGCCAGCGCGACCTCGGGATATTGCCCGGTGATTTCGCTTCCGCTGCGCGCAAACAGCCGCACCTCCTCGCCGTCGCGCACGGTCAGCGCACGTACGCCGTCGTATTTGAGTTCGAACAGCCATTGATCGCCGTCCACCGGCTCATAGCTGAGCTTGGCGAACATTAAGGGAAAATCCTTGAGCTGCAGCGGTCCGGTGATTTTCGCAGCCTTGGCCCGCGACAGTTCCGCCGAGACCGCCTCGCCCTCCTTTGACGCCTGGTACATCTCATCGACGGCGAGCCCTGAGAGCACCGATCGTGGATGCTGTTCGGTGACGTCCTCCTGGCTCGCGTACTGATCGCGCTTCTTGATCAGCAGCCATTGCTGCTTGCCGTCGGGTGAGGTGCGAGTTGCGCCGCCGGTGCGCACGAGGGTATAGGCGCCGCGCAGTTTGTAGCCGCGCAGCGTCAGGTCGAGCTTGCCGCGGCGCACGGCACCGGCCACGTCATCCTTGGGATCGATTGCGGAATAAACGCCTCGATCCCACACGATCACGGCTCCGGCGCCGTAGTTTCCCTGCGGAATGACGCCTTCGAAATCGCCGTATTCCAGCGGATGGTCCTCGACCATGACGGCCAGATGCTTGTCGGCGGGGTTGAGGGAGGGGCCTTTGGGAACGGCCCAGGAGCGCAGCACGCCTTCCATTTCCAGGCGAAAATCGTAATGTAGCCGCCGGGCGTCATGCTTCTGGACGACGAAAATACCGCCGCTTTGACGGGCGCCGCGGGCCGGCTTGGCGCCGAAGGGCTCGGGCGTGCGTTCGGGGTTGCGTTTGTCGCGGTAGCGTTCCAGCGGCATCGTTTCACCTTATGCGAAAGTCAAACAAGATTATACGATTTCCGCAGGGGAATTGCCCGGAGGACCCTTTATGGCAGCAAGACCCATTTCAGCCGGAATGATCTCTTTTGGACTGGTTTCGATTCCGGTACGCCTGTTCACCGCCGCCAGTCCCAAATCTGTCAGCTTCCATCTGCTGCACAATAAGGACAAAAGCCGCATCCAGCAGAAAATCTACTGCCCCGTCGACGACAAGATCATCGGCCGCGACGAACTGGTGCGCGGCTTCGAGATCGAAAAAGGCCGCTACGTCACCTTCACCGACGAGGAACTCAAGAGCCTGGAGGCGCAGGGCGACCACGCCATCAACATCGAGGAGTTCATTCCGCTATCGGAAGTCGATCCGATTTACTTCGAGAGCGGGTACTATCTGGGATGCGAAAGCGGGTCGGCCAAGGCCTACCATCTGCTGTCCGAGGCGATGGAGCAGTCCGCGCGCGTCGCGCTGGCCACCTACACGATGCGCGGCAAGGAACATCTGGTGCTGATTCGTCCCTATGCCAGAGGTCTGATGCTGCATACGATGTATTACGCCGACGAAATCCGCCCCGTGGAAGAGGTCGATCGCGGCGTCAACGCCGAGGCCAGGCCCGCCGAACTCGATTTGGCCAAGCGGCTGATCGCCGATCTGACCCACAAGAAATTCGACCCTGCCAAATATCACGACAACTATCGCGAGCGGGTGTTGGAAGCGGCCCATCGCAAGCTGGAAGGCCAGGAAGTGACGGAAGCGCCGCCCGAGGAGCGCAAGGGCAAGGTGATCGACCTGATGGCCGCGTTGAAGGCGTCGCTGGAAAAACGCGGCGTCGCCTCCGAGCACAAGGAAACGCAAGAACCGGTCGAGCACAAAACCGCCGGCAAGGGCGCCAAAGCTCCCGCCCGCACCCATCGCACCACGGAGCGCAAACGGGCGGGCGGCAAGAAGTAGGCGCACGGAAAATCAGCGCGCCGGCAAACAGGTGTTTATCCGACTCAGACCAGTTCGATCAGCACGTCGCCCGGCTTCTCAACCCGGCCGACGATGGCGGCGTCGAGGTTGCCCGCCTGCTGCAGGTCTGCGAGCAGGGCGGTGGCGTCAGCCTCAGTCAGCGCAATCAGCAACCCGCCGGAGGTTTGGGGATCGAAGGCCAGATCCGCCATCGCGTCGGCGATCTCGTCGCTGACGCGCGTGCGCGGACCGTAATACTCGCGGTTGCGCTTGCCGCCCCCGGGTATCATCCCGGCCCGGCACATCTCCAACGCTCCCGGCAGCAGCGGCAGGTCCGATTCCTCGAACACCAGCCTCACACCGCTGCCCTCGGCCATTCCGGCCGCATGCCCCACCAAACCGAAGCCGGTGATGTCGGTGGCCGCATGCACCCTGTACTTGAGCATCGCGGCCGAAGCGGCGGCGTTGAGCTCCACCATCGATTTGACCGCCGCGGCGTAGAAGTCTTCGGGCAGGCGGTCGCGTTTGAACGCCGTCATCAGCACGCCGGTGCCCAGCGGCTTGGTCAGGATCAGCGCGTCGCCGGGTTTGGCGCCGACGTTGCGCACGATACGGCCCGGATTGATCACGCCGGTGACCGCCATCCCGTATTTGACTTCTTCGTCCGCCACGCTGTGCCCGCCGACGATTACCGCGCCGGCTTCCTGCGCCTTGTCCGCGCCGCCGCGCAGAATCTCGGTGAGCATCGCGCCGGGCAAACCGCTCTGCGGCCAGCATACGATGTTGAGGGCGGTCAGCGGCTTGCCGCCCATCGCATAAATGTCCGACATCGCGTTGGCGGCGGCGACCTGACCGAAGGTGTAAGGATCGTCCACCACCGGCGTGAAGAAATCCACCGTGTTGACCACCGCCAGATCGGGGTTGAGGCGATACACGCCGGCGTCGTCGCCGGTGGAGATTCCGACCAGCAAATCAGGATGGCCAGCCAGCTTGAGCTGACTCAGGACTCCCTTAAGGTCCGCCGGACCCAGCTTACCGGCTCAACCCGCCGCCTTGCAGCGCGCGGTGAGCCGGATCAGTTCTTCGCCGGTCCGCTTGTTCTGGTTGTCTTCAGCCATAATTCGCCGCCGATCTGACCCGTCATTCGGATTTTCACCCTACCCTGCCGCCCTCAATAAGGGGAGGGCATGGCTTTTCCTTATGCTTCGCGAGCCGGCCGATGAACAGCCCGCATCGCGGGACCCGATGGCTACTGTATAACCATCGCGCCCCGCCTTTGATATAAGGAGAAAAACTGCAACCGTCCGGCAGGAGGGTCGTTATGGCAAATACACAGGTGATTTCCGCCGATTCGCATATGATGGAGCCGCCCAACCTGTGGGTGGAACGGGTGGACGACCGCCTGAAGGACCGCGCGCCGCGCGTGGTCGAGGCCGAAGGCAAAGCCGGCCACGTCTTCGTGGGCCCCGGCATCAGGCCGTTTCCAGTCGCGGGCGGTTTCGCCGCCGGACGCAGCGGCAAGGAGTTGGTGGACTTCGTGGAACGCTCGGCGGGCTACAACGCCGAGCGCCATTGGGACCCCGCCCAGCGCCTCAAGGACCAGGAAGTCGATGGGGTCTGCGCCGAGGTGCTTTACACCACTTTGGGGATGCCGCTGTTCAGTATCGACGACGCCGAACTCCAGTCCGCCTGCTTCAAAGCCTACAACGATTGGCTGGCGGAATTCTGCAAGTACGATCCCAACCGCCTGGTGGGCGTGGCGCTGATCTCGCTGGAGGATATCGCCGAGGGCACGCGCGAACTGCAGCGGGTGGCGGCGATGGGACTGCGGGGTGCGATGATTTGGGGCGCGGCGCCGGCCGACAAACCGTTCTGGCATCGCACGTACGACCCGTTCTGGGCGGCGGCGGCGGAGACCGGCATGCCGCTTTCGCTGCATCTGATCACGGCGGGACGCAAGGCGCCGCGGCCGCAGAACGAACCGCGGATTAAATCGCCGGATTCCTCGTTCACGCGCCCGTACATGAACATGATTCATGAAGTGCAGCGCTCATTCACCGACATCGTGCTGGGCGGCGTGATGATGCGGTTCCCCAAACTCAGGATCGTATCGGCGGAGAACGACACCGGATGGCTGCCGCATTACATGTACCGGCTCGATCATGCGTTCGAAAAATGGGGCGTGCAGATGGCTGAGCCGCTGGAGATGAAACCCAGCGAATACATCCGCCGCCAGCTCTTTGCCACTTTCCAGGACGATCCGGTGGGGCCGATGACATGGAAGTTCTTCGGCGAGGACAACTACATGTGGGCCTCGGATTTCCCGCATACCGACTCCACCTGGCCGCATTCGCAGGAGGTCATCGCGAAGAATTTCGCCGGCGTTCCGAAGAAGGTCACCCGCAAAATCACCTGCGACAACGCGGCGCGCCTGTACGGTATCAAGCTCGGCCGCAAAACCGGCAATTCCGATAGCGGCCGGCGGCGCGCCGATGTATAGCACAGGCAGCGCCATGCAGGAGGAATCCGTCCCATGTGGGATTACAGTGATTATCAGCACATCAGGGTCGAAGTCGCCGATCGCATCGCGACCGTGACCCTCAACCGCCCCGACGCGCTCAACGCGGTGACCAGCCGGATGCATCATGAGCTGGAAAACGTATGGCTCGACCTGGCCTCGGACCGCGATGTCAACGCAATCCTGCTGACCGGCGCGGGCCGTGCGTTTTGCGTCGGCGCCGATCTTAGAGGGGGGGAAGTGGGAGCCGTTGCCAAAGGATCGGACAAGCGCCATCGCTTCGACCGCGGTCCGATCGCGGCGGCCAACGGTCGCCGCATTATCGAGAACATGCTCGACGTGGAGCAGCCGATCATCGGCGCCATCAATGGCGACGCGATCGGATTGGGCGCCACGCTGGCCCTGCTTTGCGACATCATCGTGGTCTCCGAGAAAGCGCGTCTGGCCGATACCCACGTTAAAATCGGCATCGTCGCGGGCGACGGCGGCGCGGTCATCTGGCCGCTGCTCATCGGTCCGCATCGGGCCAAGGAATTCCTGATGCGGGGCAATCTGATCACCGGCGCTGAAGCGGGGCGCATGGGAATGGTCAATTACGCGGTCCCGCCCGAAGAGGTCGCGACCAAAGCCTCTCAACTTGCTCAGGAACTCGCCGACGGACCAACCTGGGCTATCCGATGGAGCAAGCTCGCGGTGAACAAATGGCTCAAGGAGCAGGCCAATCTGATCATGGACACCGGGCTGGCCTACGAGATGATGACGCTCAAGACCAAAGATCACAAGGAAGCGGTCAAGGCTTTCATCGAGAAGCGCAAGCCGAATTACGTGCGCAGCAAGGAGTAGGTCCGCCTTTGAACGGTCCCTGCTGAATCCAGCTTCAAATCAACCCATCGGCGGCGTGCGATTGGAAGCGCGAATTGCACGCCGCTGACTTTCCGTTTTCAGGTTTGATGTTCCATATCGGCGCCTTCCGGGGCGGTTGACCCGCTGGTTCGCGCCCGCCGTGTTCACCTCCCGCGGCGGCTCGGCTGCTCCGTCGTGAAGGCGGCAGAAAAGAGCCATGGGAGCCTCTATTGCTTTATGCGATGCGAATCCAGTACAAATTGTCATAATTTACATTTCCTTGACATGAATTCGCCGTCTTCGAAATACAGAGCTCAAAAAAGAGAATGAAAAGAAACCCGTTGCCGATAATACCCGCCCTGATCCTGTCTCTCCTCTCTTGCGCTTTCGCACAAGCCCCTGCTCCATCGAC
>JAJPJA010000069.1 GCA_021324455.1 Pseudomonadota bacterium
CGCGCGCCCGGGTCAGCGCCACATACAGCAGTCGCTGATCCTCGCCTCTTTCCTCTTCTTTCAAACGGTCGTTGATGAGCTCCCTGGAAGCCTTGCCGATCGCGAACCGCACTTCCCGGTTGCGGTCGTGGTACACCACCAGTTTGCGATGATCGGGAATCCTGCCAAAGCCGCCGAACAGCACCACTACATCCGCTTCAAGACCCTTGCTCATATGAACGGTTATGACGGAAACCGCATCGGTCCCGCTTACCAGCCGCTGGGTGTTCCCGTCCTCGATCTCCGGCGTCGCCCGTTCATTGATGTAGTCATCCAGGAGCGCTACCAGTTGCGCCAGACCGAGCCGGTGCGAGAGCGCGGCGGCGAGAAGGATTTCGAAAATGTGCAGATAGTTGGTCAAGGGCCGTTGATCGCCGGTCAGGAACAATTCGCGATTTACCAGTCCGCTGCCGTAAAGCAGCCGATCGAAGAGTTGCGCGAATTGACCGCGTTCGGCGATCTGTTTCCACTCGTAGAGCCGTTCGTTCAGCGGATGCGCGGGCGGGACCTCTCCCATCAGCGCCAGCTCGCGCAGGGGTATCCCGAAAAATGGCGATACCCAGGCCTTGAGGCGGCGCGAGCGCAGTTGCGGTTGAGCGATGGCGCGTAGAACGTCAAGGACGTAATAAGCCTCCGAAGTCTGGAAAAGCCCCTCCTGCTTATAAAAGGCGAAGGGCACGGCGGCCTCGCGCAAATAGCCGCCGATTTCTGCGCTTTCCTGCCGCGTGCGCGTCAGGACGTAAATATCGCTTGCCTTGACCAGTTTGGGCTGGCGGTCCCGGTCTTCGATCCGGATTCTGTGAGCGTCGTCGAACAGGATTCGGCGCAGCTGCGCGGCGATATGCAATCCCAGCGCCCGGCGGATTTCGGGAACCGACGCATTTTTACCGTCGCTGCGTTGGTACCGCATCAGAATCACCGGCGTGATCGGATTGCCGTCGGGCCCGGTCGCGGTGCGCTCCGGACGCCCGCATTTGACCGGCTGATCGTATCTGATATCGCCGTCGAACAACGGATCGGGCACATTCTGGTCGAGGATGTGATTGCAGGCGTCGATCAGGTCCGAAGTGGATCGATAATTTTCGATCAATTGCAGAGGAGGTCCGGCGGATGCGGTCAATTCCTCGCGCGCCTTGAGATAGGCGAAGACATCGGCGCCGCGAAATGCATAGATCGCCTGTTTGGGATCGCCGACCACGTAGAGCCTGTTGCCCGCCTCACTCGCGACAAATATGCGGCGGAAGATCTGCCACTGGAGGTCGTCGGTATCCTGGAATTCGTCCACCAGGCAGCAGCGAAAGCGCCGGCGCAATGCCTGTACCAGGGCGTCGCCGCGGGGTTCCTTCAACGCGCGCCAGACCCAGTTGAGCATATCGTCGTAGTCGATCAGTCCGCTTTCGCTTTTGTCGCGTTCAAGGCGCCCAGAGATTGGAGGCAGAAAAAGGTCCACCAGTTTCCACTCCCAGGATTTGGCCGCGGCCACCGCGGTTTGCAGATTGCTCACAAATTCCCGTGTCCTGGCCGGAAAGCTCAGCCCTGATTGAGGCTTGCCCGAGCTTATCACCGGCCGCACCAGCGGTTTGGTCTCGAATTGAGACAGCGGCTCAAGCAGCGTTTCGGCCGATCCGCCGCTGTCGCGGATCAACAATCCCAGATCGGTTATGGAGCGGCAGGCGCTGTCGACGTCATTGGGCTTGAGGCCCGAGCGTTCATAGGCCAGGATGAGAAAGCCGCGGTCGTAGGTCTCGATCAGCCGTTGCGCCGCCCGTTCGCGTTCGCCGCGGCCGGAGGATTCCAAATACCCTCGCCGGTAGGCTTCGAACAGAAGATTTTCGAGTTCTCTGGGCGTATTGCCTCTGGTTTGGTCCGGGTCCGAACCGCTCAGCCACCGATCCAAAAGCGGACGCGTAAGCCGATCCGCCGCCAGGCGGTCGCGCAGTTCCTCGCGGAATGCCTGATGGAAAGCGCCGCGCGCGTCGGTCAGCCGCAGTTCCATCCGAGTGCCGCTTTGAAATGCGAAATCGGTCAGCACCCGATGGCAGAAGCCGTGAATGGTAAAAATCGATGCTCGATCGAAAGAATGCAGCGCGTTCTCCAGCCGCTTATGCGCCGCCTCGTCGAGCAGCACGGCGGCGGCGTTGCCCGGGTCCGGACCGCTGTCGCCGAACAGAATTTTCTCGATTGCGCGGCGAATGCGCACGCGCAATTCCGCAGTCGCCTTTTCGGTAAAGGTGACGACCAGGGTTTCATCGATGCCGCATACGCCAGACACCAGCAGGTCCAGCACGAGGTGCTCGATGGTGAAGGTTTTCCCGGTTCCGGCGTTTGCTTCAATTGCGCCGTGCGGGTTGCCTCCGATCTGCGTCAGGATTCGCGGACGATAATAGGTCGAAACAAGCACGGCCGTTTACTCTTCGCAGCCGAAGATCGAGAGAATCGGCCGGTAGCGCCGCTCGATTATCTTGATCACGTCGTCGGGATGGGGCGCCGGATATTCGCGCGCGTTGCGGACCGGACCATAGTCAGAGCGGCAGTGGGCGAATTCGTTTTCACGCAGCGTTTCGATCAGGTACCGGATGCGCAGGGAGCCGGGCCAGCATTTGTCCTTGCGTTCCGCGACGATCCGTTCCACGGCTTCGATGGGCAGGAAATAGGTGTTTTCACCCGAGAAGATGTCCGCGGCCAGCAGCTCCAGGTATGCGATCGCCTCGGTGCGCGAGGGCATCTTCATGCTCCTGGAAAGCCGCTCGACATTATCGCCGTCTTTCGACGCGCCGACCACCACCGCCCGAAACACCTCACAATGGGCCTGACCGGCGGCGGCAAGCGCGATGGCACTCAGATAGCCGGAGAGAAAATGGCTGGCACTGGCGTTGTTGCGCGCAATGCAGGTTATCGACTGGTCGCGGTTGGGCGCGACCGAAATGACCGCGCGCAGGGCTGCCTCCAGCACGCCAAATCCGCTTGGACGGCTTATCGGCACTTTCAACCTGATCGGATCCAACACCACGTCAGCCTGGGCAATCGCTTGCGCGGCGCCGCCTATCCGGATCCGCTGCCATCCCGAAAGGTTGTCGATCTTCATCGTCCGCGCCTGGGTGACGCACAGCCGCAGCCGGGTCAGAAAGGCGGTTTCAGCCGCGTCGGCGAATGGACCGACAGGCGCTTTGCCCTGGAGTTGATAGACGCGCAGAGCTTGTTGGAAGTGCTGGTTGGCGGCGTCAGGATCGCCGCGCCCGGCCCAGAAAGCGTCGCGGAGCAGGACGGTTATGTCCAGATAGCTCTGTGTCAGCGGTTCATTTTCGGGGTCCTCTTCCTCGCTGCCATCTTCGTCCACCATTCCGAGCGCGTATTGGGCCGCGCCTTGAAGGGGACATTCAAGGAATCTTCTGAGCGCCGCCAGCGGCAGATTGATTTCGAGCCGATTGACCGCGGACGGCCCGGCTGAAGCGGGAAACTCCACAAGGCGCAGCGCCGGCGCGATCTGGTTCCGTGTGTCCCCATTGAGCAGATCCAGCAGGGGAGTGTCGGTTGCAACCCCGGGACAGAAGTGCTCGAAGTCTCGGCGCAAAGCGGCCATTCGCGCCGCGCCGCGCGCGTTGCGATCGAAATTATCCAGCCGCCGGCCTTCCGCTTTGCCGTACAAATCCGGAAAGTAATCGGCGTCGAAACCGCTTACCGGATGGATAGTGGTGAGTTTTTCCAGTTCCCTGCCGCCAACGAAGCGCCCGGCAATCAGCCGCAGTTCTTCCAGTACCGGCGAGGGCTGGAGTTCCTGGCCGGTCAATGCGTCGCGCGACACCCAGGACAGGACGATCCGGTCGCGGGCGGCGAGCAGGGTCTCCAGGAACAGGTAGCGGTCGCGCTGGCTGGGACTGACGTCGCCGGCGCGGCGGCGCGCCGTGCGCAGGTCGAGCAGGTCGTGCCGGTCGCGCTGGGGAAAAACCGTCTCGCCCATTCCCATCGCGAAGATCACCCGGAACGGAATCGATCTGAGCGCGCTGAACGATCCTGCCGCGACGCCGCTTTCGGCGTAGCGCACCTGTTCGGAATGCGCCGCGGCGACCCGCGCCAGCGCGCGCGCACACGCCACCTGGTAGGACACCGGCTCGGCTTGCAGCCCCTCCGGCGCCATCGATTCGATGGCGTCGACGCAATACGCGGCGACGATGCGATCGGCGGGGTCGGCGGGCCTGATATAGGTCTCGACCACAGCGCTGAGCAGGCGCGCCCATTGGCCGATGGGCAGCCGGCGTTCACGTAGTTCCAACGCATCGGCCAGCAGTCTGCGCACCAGGGCAATCAGCGCGCCAACGCTTTGCAGTTCGTCCTGTGGAGTTTCCAGCGGCAAATATTCGCTGCCGCCGGCGCCGGTTACGGTGGGAATCGGCGCGCCGGCCTCCGCACCCATGAAGACGCCGAGCGCGAGCCGGACCATCGCCTGATCCCAATGGTAGTGATTCGGCGGCACGTAGGTGCGCTCCCACTCGGCGGCGTCGGCGCCGAAAAGCACGCCCGCCGCCTCGCACCATTGCTCCCATCGGGCGGTGTCGATTGCACGGTCGCCGGCAATCGCCGGATGCGCCGCCAGGCGCAGCACTGCGTCGCGGCTGAAACGGCTCAGCGGAAGCTCCAGCAGCATCTGCACGGCCTGGGCGGCGCGGGCGGTGCTGAAGGGCCGATCGACCAGATTGAGCGGAATCTGGTAGCGCTGTGCGAAAACCGTCTCCACGTGCGGCAGATAGGCGTCGAGCTGACTGTCGGGAATGAGCAGCGCGATCTGATGGAAGCGCAGCTTATGTTGCGGATCAGCCGCCGCGTCGCGCTGGATCAACGACCAGATCGAATCGGCGACGATCTCCACTTCGCGCCGCGCTCCCGGACAGCCCAGGAAACGGATACTGGTGTCGGCCGCAGGATTTGAATCGGCGCAGGAGGGAGCGGGTTGGGGTTCACGGCACAAAATCGCTTGCTGAATCCGCGCCAGCATCGTGGCCGGCTGCGCGCTGCGCGCCGGATGCTTGAAGTGCGGGTCGAAGTCGCAATCCGTCACTTCGTTGAGCAGCCTGATATACTCGCGTCCGGGACGTCCCCAGAAACTGAGCGCAAGATTTTCCTGTGTGTCGAGTCCGAACGGATCTTCGCCGCTCTCCAGCGCGGCCCCTTTTTGCCCGCGCCGCACCAGCAACTCACGCGCCCCGCGGTAGGAATCATCCACGTCCTCCCAGAACTCCATGCACGGATTGAGCGCATAGATATGAACTTCGCAGAGCTGACCGAGTTGGGCGAAGACGCGGATGAATTCAGGCCCGGCATAGGAGAGCCCGAAGATGTGCAGCGGCGAAGCAATTGCCGCCGCAAGCGTTTTTTCGGGCACGGCCGCCAGCGCCGCCGCGGGGAGGAAATACAACGCCGCGCCGGTGTCGAACCATCGCGGAAGCAAGCGGCCATCGGCGTCGAATATCGACAGATACAGATAACGCTGCCAGCGCTCGGCCTCGCGCATCGACTCCAGTTCGGGCGCCGGCCCGCTGCGCCATCGGGAAAGCATCGCGGCGCGCGAGATGGTATATTCGCGGAACAGATGCGCCGTGTGTACGCTCAACTGAAACAGGCGCAATTCGCGGTCGGGCTGCCGCCGCGATCCGGCGTTGACGTAGTCGATGACCGCGCGCAATTCCGGCTCGCCGCGCGCCGCACCCGCACGCAGGCATTCGAAGATGACCAGGTCCAGTTGGTCGGCTTCCAGCATCCGGACCGACCCGTCGGCCGCCGCCAGCGTGCGGGCAAAATAGCGATGCAGAAACGGGAATTCGATATTGGCGGCGACGCCGGTAATCTCGGCCAGCCGCAGTTTCAGGAATCCCTGCATGACGCGGTTGGGAACGACGATGACCGCGCGCGCCAGCGGATCGCGGCGCTGCTGCGCGGCGAGGCTTCCCGCCAGCGGGCGAATCAGTTCCTCGAGCCGGTTGGAATAGTGAAGATGGACCATGCGAACGCTTTAGAATACACCGGCAGGGGAAAAAAGGTAATGCTGCTAATCCTTGTTATGCGCCGCGCGGGCTCTGGGGCGTGCGGTTTTTGACGCCGATCCGCGCCCGGGCTGAATTGCCCGTCGATGGCGCCTATGCCCCCGGCGGCAACGGCGGTTGCTCCACCGGGCCCTGTGCGGGACGCAGCAACGGATCGTCGTCGTCCAGACATTTTGCGAACGACCAGGCCACCGCCGTTGCGCTGGAGGGATTCAGATGCAGGCTGCGCCGCTCAAGTTGGGCCCGGGCCGATGCGCATTCGGCGGCCGAGTTGTAACGGCCATACACCGTCCATGCGAACAAGGGATCGCTTACACCGACATCGGCGGGATGCCCGTCGGGGCCGACGTAAAATCCGTCCAAAGTGGATCTGACCGGCGGCGTAATCACAACCCAGGCAGCGACAATCAGGATCCGGAACCAGATAAACCGGCGCAGCGGTGCGTTCAGATCAATCCTCCGTCACTTCAAGTGCGGCGCTCAAATGGGTTCTCGATACCGCCCACTTCATATTAGCTTGAGCGCGGCATCCTTGTCCCGTCCCCCGGCAGGGGCGGTCTTGCGGCGCAAGCATGCGAGTGACAAATTGCAGGATTGCTTTGAGGGACAGGCATACGGAAATCGCACGCGGCCACTTCAAACCACGCGGTTTACTTCGGGGGCATTAAAATTCAGGACGGGACTTTCATGGAATCTGAGGAGTTGAGCGCGGCGGCCGCGGGCGGCCGCGGCATTGCGGCAAATCAGCGGGTGTGCGCCGCCAAAGGCCCGGTCAGCGTCGAGGAATTGGCGCGCGGCGGCGCTTTTGACCTCGTCTGCTTCGACACGAATACCCGCCGCTACGTGACCCGCAGCGCCAAGGCGATGCCCGCGGGGCGCAGATCGGTCTTGCGGCTGCATACCGACAAAGGTTCGTTCGAGATGGCGTCCGAGCAGGCGGTGGTCCTGCAAAACGGCGACTGGCTCAATGCCGGCGAATTGGCCCCCGGCATGCGCCTGTGTGCAGCCGCGCTCAAGCCGGAAGCCGGCTACCTGGTGCGGTCGGCGGACTTCGGCAGGGAACAGTTCGCGCTTGACCATCTGACCGAAGCCGACTGCGCCGTGGCGAACTGGTACCCGGTGCCATCGGTGGAACTGGTTGGCGAAGCGGAAGTATACGAGATTGAAGTTAGCGGTCCGGGAGCGGGATGCCATCCGATGCTGTGGAGCGTGGGGCCGGGCGGCGGCATCGGCATCGCCATCGCCGTGGAGAAAAGCGCATGAAACTGGCCAATAAAGTCGCTCTGATCACAGGCGCGGGCGCTGGGATGGGTTTGGCGGCGGCGTTGATGTTCGCCGGCGAAGGCGCCGCCGTCGCCGCCGTGGACATCAATCAGTCAAGCGCGGCCGAAACCGCCAGCCGGATCGCCGCCAGGGGCGGACGCGCGGCGGGGATCCGCGCAGACGTATCGATGGCCGCCGACATAAAGGAGATGTTCGCGCGCACGGTCAAAGAATTCGGCCGTTTGGATATCGTCTACAACAACGCCGCTATTATCGAAGAGCAGACCCAGCTGAGCGAGTTTGACGATGACGATTTCGATCGGGTAATCGCGGTCAATCTGCGCGGCGTGTATTTGGGAATGAAATACGCGCTGCCGCATCTGATCGCGGCCGGCGGCGGATCGATTATCAACACCGGCTCGATCGCGGGCTTTACCTCGTTTCGCGGCACGCCCGCCTATACCGCGGCCAAAGCCGGCGTGGTGGCGCTGACCAAAGTGGCGGGCCTGCAATGGGCCAAATATAACATCCGCGTCAACGCCATCTGTCCGGGTCCGGTGTTCACTCCGATGGCGGAAGGGATCCATCGGCGGATGACCGGCCGTCAGTTGCGTCCCAACAGCAAGATGCCGATGTCGGCGAGCGGACGGATGGCGATGCCCGAGGAGATTGCGCGGGTGGCGCTGTTTCTGGCCAGCGATGATTCATCCTATATCAACGCCACCCCGATAACGGTGGACGGCGGCTGCTGAGTCCGATTGTGGCTGTGCCGGCCAAGCGGGCGCGCCGGCTGCGTTTTGCCGCGCTTGAAAAAGCGGTTCTGCCGCTGGGTATCGGCCCGCTGCGGCTCCTGGTGCGAAGCTGGCGCGCGAGCGGCCGCGACCATCCAAACGTGCTGGCCGCGGTAATGGCGCCGCGTGCGGTGCTTGCCACCTGGCATGGGATGTTTCTGCATCTGCTGGCCTACGCCCCGATTGTGCTGCGCCGCAGGCGCCTGGTCGTATTGGTGAGTCCGAGCCTTGACGGGCGGCTGCTGGCGGCGGCGCTGGGCCGCTTCGGGATCGACCATGTATTCGGCGCGGGCAGTTCGCGCGAAATCGGCGGCGCGCGGGAATTCATCGCGCGCATCGCGTCGGGCGACATGGGCGTGGTCGCGGCGGATGGACCGCGCGGTCCCTGCTGCGTGGCCAAGGCGGGAGTGCTGGAAGTGGCGGCGCTGGCCGACGCGCAGATCTTTCTGGCCGCGACTTCGGCCCGGCGCGGATTGATTCTGCCGTCATGGGATCGCAGCCATCTGCCGCCGCCGTTTGCGAAGCTTCACATAGCCGTGCGCCGATTTGATTGCGAATCCGAACCCGTTACGGATGCGCGGCTGGCCGCGATGCAATCCGGGCTGCTGGCGATGACGCGTGCGCTCTCAAGTCCGGTGCTGCCGCCCGCTCTGCGCTGAACCCGCCGCTGTTGCCGAACGCCGGGCGGGCGTAAGATTCCATAGACAATCGAGGTGATCGATGGCTGACCGAACGACTCTTGCAGAGCTGTTGGCGGATCCCAAATCGCCCGATTTGGCGATCATCGCACCCGCGTACGGCGCCGGCATCAGCTACCAGGATTTAGCCGCACAGGTGGAGGGCCTCGCCGCTCAGATCCGCGCCGCCGGGATTGCGCCGGGCGACTGCGTGTCGATGGTGCTGCCGAACGGTCCCGAAGTTCTCGTTCTGTTCCTCGCCCTGGTGCGGGCGCGCGCGGTCGCGGCGCCGCTCAACCCGATGTACAAAGCCGGCGAACTGCACTTCTCCATGCAAGACGCGCAGGTCCGCGCCGTGATCGCGGAGCCGGACAATCAGGCCGTGCGCGAGGCGGCGGACAGGCTCGGCCTGCCGGTATGGACGCCCGCGTTCGCAAAAGGTCGAGTCGAATTAAGTTTGGCCGGCGCGTCCGCGCGCTCAAGCGCCGATATTCCACGTGCGGACGATGTTGCGCTCTTTCTGCATACCAGCGGCACCACGAGCCGGCCCAAAGGCGTGCCGCTTACGCATGCGAACGTACTGCGATCGGCGATTAATATCGCGGCGCATTACCAGCTTAAGCCGCCGGATCGGAGCCTCGTGGTGATGCCGCTGTTTCACGTCCACGGTTTGATCGGCGCCGCGCTTTCGACCCTGGCGTCGGGCGGGGCGGTGATCGTGCCGCCGCGCTTTTCCGCCTCGGAGTTCTGGCCGCTTGCGCGCGAGCATCGCGCGAGCTGGTACTCGGCGGTGCCGACCATTCATCAGGTGCTGCTGGCGAGGGCGGAGGCGGACGGCGCGCCGCGCGCAGCGATGCGATTTATCCGCTCCTGCTCCGCGGCGCTGGCGCCGGCCACCCTGGAGCGGCTGGAAACCCGCTTCGAAGCGCCCGTGCTCCAGGCGTACGGGATGACCGAAGCGGCTCATCAGGTGGCGTCCAATCCGCTGCCTCCGATGGTGCGCAAGCCGGGCACGGTGGGGCAGGGGACCGCGGAGGTCGCCATCATCGACGAGCACGGAACCCATCTGGGGGCGAACACCGCGGGCGAGGTGGCGGTGCGCGGCCCCAACGTGATGCGCGGGTATCGCAACAATCCGCAAGCCAACGCGGCGGCGTTCGTCGGCGGATGGTTCCGGACCGGCGACCGCGGAATGCTCGACGCGGACGGCTATCTGACGCTGATCGGGCGGATCAAGGAGCTGATCAACCGGGGCGGCGAGAAGATCTCACCGGCCGAGATCGACGCGGTCCTGCTGGAGCATCCGGCGGTGGCGGAGGCCGCGGCGTTCGGCGTGCCCGACCGCAAATACGGCGAGGAAGTATGGGCAGCCGTGGTGCTCAGGAACCAGGTGGGCGCGGACGAACTCGCCGCCTACTGCGGCAAGCGGCTGGCCGATTTCAAGGTGCCCAAGCGGATCGAAATCGTCGCCGCGCTGCCCAAAGGTCCCACCGGCAAAATCCAACGGCGGGAACTGCCCGCAATTTTCAAATCGCAGGAAAATGGTTAATCGCCTGTCAGGCTTTGTTCGAGGAAAAGATCCCAACAACGCGAGTTCCCGGATGTGAGGGCGCAGGCAGAGCAGGCTATCCGCTCTCTGGGGATATGTATCTCAGCGCGCGGCCTTTGGCCGTCGTGTCGACCGTGCTTTTGCGGTTTACTCGGAGGACCCGCCGATGAATCGGACCGATTCTGCTGACCCGGGCCGGTTACTCCCCGCCCACTCCCGCGCGGGGAACGCGGGAGCCGGGAAAGGGATCGACGCGGCCTTGGGTTACGCCTGTTTGCGCGGGCGGAATTTGGCCAGAGTCACGTCCTCGGTTACGTCATCGAACAGCACCTCGACCGGCATCCCGATCTGGAGCTGGTCGGGCGGGATGTCCACCACCCAGGTCGCCATCCGCACACCTTCATCCAGTTCCACGATCACGGTGGCGTACGGCACCGCATCGGCGAACTGGGGCAGCATCGGCTGGGTCGTGGTGGACCAACTGAATACCTTTCCCTTGCCGGCGGATTTGGCCCATTGGTAATCGAACGATCCGCAATCGGGGCACATCTCGCGCGGGACGTGGCGCCACGCGCCGCATCCGGAGCATTTCTGAAAGCGCAATTCGTGCTTCTTGCAGTAGGAGTAAAAGTCGCGCGCCAGCCCTCTCATCGGGGGCAGCAGACGTTTATATTTCGCCGTTTCCATCATTCTACCTCCTGAGCACGATCAGGCTGCCGTCGCCGAAGTCGCCGAAACCGGTGACCACGCCCAGCTCCGCGTCCTTGACCTGGCGCTCGCCGCATTGATGGCGCAGCTGGCGCGTGGCTTCGGCGATATGATTGACGCCGGCCACATGCGCTTCCGACAGCAGCCCGCCGTGCGTGTTGAAGGGCAGATCGCCGCCCAATTCGATGCGGCCGTTCTGCACGAATTGCCACGCTTCGCCCGGCTTGCAGCATCCCAGCGCTTCCAGCTCGAGCAGCACGATGTGGGTGAAGCAGTCATAAATCTGAACGAAGTCCAGATCGCTGACCTTGGCGTCGGCCATCTCGAACGCCTTGGGCGCGGCGAAGAACAGCCCGATCTTGAAGAAGTCCTTGCGTCCGGGGATGTCGTCGGCGGGCAGGGGATGCCCTTCGGCGGCGCCGGCGATATAGACTGGAGGCTGCTTGAGGTCGCGGGCGCGTTCGGCCGAACTGATGATGACGGCGCATGCGCCGTCGGTCTCCAGGCAGCAATCGAAGAGCCGGAACGGCTGCGCGATCATGCGCGCGTTGCGGTAATCGTCCATGGTCAGCGGCCGCCCGCGCATGAACGCCTTGTCGTTGAGCTGGGCATGTTTGCGCGCGGCCAGAGCCACCGCCGCGGGACCCTCCAGCCCAACCTTGTACTGCTCGACGTAGCGCGTCGCGAGCCACGCGAACCATTGCGCCGGCACGGCCAGCCCGAACGGCATGTAGTACTCCGACATGGTCAGGCCGAAGGAAGGCGGCAATCCCACCGGACCGCTGCGCCCGGCGCCGCGTACGCCCGCGCCCGAATACGCGTTCCATCCCACGGGAATCAGCACGTGCTTGGCTACGCCCAACGCCACCGCCATCGCGGCGGTCTGCACGGCGGCCACCGGCGCCGCGCCGCCAATGTTGCTGGAGGCGGAATAGCGCAGGTCCGGAATGCCGAGGTTGGCGGCCAAATGCTCGACCGTCGGCATCGGCATCGGCAGCACCATCCCGTCGATGTCGTGCGGTTTGAGTCCGGCGTCATCCAGCGCCGCCATGGTGGCGTGCAGAATCTGGCTTAGCTGGCTGCGATCGGTGCCGCGCGTGTACGGCGTTTCACCCACTCCCACGATACAGGCTTTGTCCTTCAATGGATGCATCAGTCATCCTCCCGCGGACGTATGCAGTTTGCGCCGGCTCGACGGTCCGGCGTGGGCCGCGAATCATGCTTTGCCTCGGACTACAGCCCAGTTGCGCCGCCGGCGTCAAGACAGCGCGGGGAATTACCCCGAAAGTTGCCTATCGGAGTAAGCTTGCGGCATTTCAAATCGCAGGGGGTGCCAGCGATGCTGTACGTAGGCTTTTACAAGAACAAACCGGGAGTGGCGCTCAAGAGCAAGGAGGTGATCGAGAAGTCGCGCAAATGGTGGAACGAGGGCGGCAAACCCAAAGGGATCAAGACTATCGCAATCTACGGGGCGCTGGGCTCGGATGCACGCGACGTGATCGTCTTCGAGACCGACAATCACGAGGACATCCGCAGCATGATCAGCTTCTGGCGCGATACGACGGATTTCCAGGTTTACCCGGGCGTCGATTTGGCGGCCGATTTCCGCAAGCAGGGGATGAAGGTGTCGTAAGGTTGCGTGACGCATAGCGGCGCACGCCTCCCGCAGCGCCCACAAGTGCCGCAACGCGGGTGGTGGAGCGGGCCGTCAGGCCCGCTCCACCACCCGATAGCAAAAAGCGAAATGGAAGAGAGGGTTCCTATCGTTCCTCGATGGCGCCGGGGGGCAGCTCGCCCGGTTTGCGCACGTCCTCGTCGGTAAACAGCCACCACACCTGGCCGGCGTGCGGACCGGCGACGACGCGGACTTTGGTCCCGCCCATAATCTGCACCTGGGTGCCGGCGTCGAGCACCACCAGATGACCGCCGGCGCCGAGCTTTTCCAGCCGCTCGGTGGCTTCCTGCATTTCGGACTGCGAGCTGCCGGTATGCAGAAAGCGGCTGGCGTCGTTGAAGTTGGACTCGCTGTCGGCGGCGAGGGTTTCGCGCGGCAGCTTCATACTATCCTCGCTGCGCGCGGGGCGCGATGCGACGAACAGGGCACATGCCAGCGCAAGCGCGCCGCACACGATGGTTACACGAAAAGTTGGCTTCATTCCCTGGGGTTGCCTTTTGCTCCGGCCGTCAATTGCGGGCTTTGCAGGATGAAGGCCTCGGGGCTCTTGATCACCTAGATTATAATTTAACACTGACGGCGGCATGTCCAGACGGCTCCATCGGCCGCGCGTCCCCTCCCGGCTCTTACTTTGCTCCGGCTCCGATTGATATAGAACAGGCCGGAGGCCTAACGCATGACGAGGACGAGGCGGCGGCTTTTGCTGGCGGCAGTGGTGTTGATTCTGGCCAATGCGAAAGGAGCGGGTAGAGCGGCCCAGCGGGACCGAGACCGGCGCGACCATCATATAAAGCGAGTGCTGTTCATCAGCGTGGACGGGATGCACGCGCTCGATCTCTCCAACTATGTCCGCGATCATCCGGACTCCACGCTGGCCAGACTGAGCGCGCATGGGGTCACCTACACCCAGGCGTGGACTTCGCGGCCGTCGGATTCCTTTCCCGGCACGCTGGCCGAGTTCACCGGCGGCAGTCCGATAACCACCGGCGTATGGTACTGCCTCAGCTACGATCACAAGCTATCGCCGCCGCATTCCAGATGCGCCACCATGGGAACCGCGGTGCTCTACGACCAGCGCATGGACTACAACCCGCATGTGCTCGACGCCGGGGGCGGTCTCAATCCGGCCAAGTTGCCGCTGGATCCGGCGCGCGGATGTACTCCCGTATATCCGCATCAGTACCTGCGCGTAAATACCATCTTCGAAGTGGCCAAAGCCCACGGACTGCGTACCGCCTGGACTGACAAACATCCCGTATACGACATCGTCAACGGCCCGTCCGGACACGGCGTGGACGATCTGTTCAATCCCGAGATTTCAGCCGACGCCGGCGGCGGCAGGAATTATCAGTCCAGCGTGCCGCTGACCGAGAAATACGACGAAATCAAAGTGCAGGCGACGCTCAATCAAATCGACGGCAGGGATCACACGGGGGCGCGGGTGGTCGGAGTGCCGGCGCTATTCGGCATGAATTTCCAGGCGGTCAACACCGGACAGAAGAAAAGTCCGGGCGGCTACCGCGACGGCAACGGCACGCCCACTCCGCTGCTGGCCGGCGCGTTTCACTTCGTCGATGTGTCGCTGGGGCGGATGGTGGACGCGCTCGCCGCACGGCATCTGCTCGACTCCACCCTGATCATCGTCACCGCCAAGCACGGCAACGCTCCGATCGACCCGCTCCAGTACCGGCGCGTGTCGCCGACGCCGAGCGATATCGTGGAGAAGGCGGGCGATGCCGCCTTCGCCCGCCAACTCGGTATCGCGGTGCTGTGGCTGCGCCATCCGGATCGCACCGCCGAGATGGTGAGAAAATTCTATGAGCCGGAGACGTGGGCCGCGATGATGATCTCCAACATCTACAGCGGCCCGGCGCTGGAACTGTTCGCCAACGATCCGGCGCGCGACTCGCGGGTGCCCGATATCATCATCGAGCCGCGCACCGGGGTTGATTACAGCGGTATCGCGGCGAACATCGCCGAACATGGCGGGTTCAACGTCGAGGATCGCAACGTCGCGTTGCTGATCGCGGACTGGGGCAATCCGTCGATCGCCGGACACGTGATAAAAACGTCGGTCGACGCCACTGCGCTCGCGCCCACGATGGCAATCGCGCTGGGACTTGACCCGCTCCAGCTGCAGGCGGTGCGCAAGGAAAAGACCATGCCGCTGCCGGAGTTCTAGGCCGCGGCGCCCGCGGCGTACAGCGCGTCGATTTCATCGGGCGCCAGTCCGGCCTCGCGCAGCACCTCGCGCGTATGTTCGCCCAGCAATGGCGCGGGTCTTGTCAGCGCCGCCGGCGTGCGATCGAATTGCGCCGCCGGATGCGGCTGGCGGATGCGTCCGGCGTGCGGATGATCGCCTTCGACCACGATGGCGTTGGCTTTGACCTGCGGATGCTGCAGCATCTCCCAGCGATTCAGAATCGGCGCGCAGGGCACCCCGTGCGCGTCCAGACGCTCCAGCCAATGGGCGGAGGTGCGGGTTTTCAGCACGGCCGCCATCGCTTCGAGCCGCGCCTGCGCGTTGCGTTCGCGCGCGGCGGGCGTTTTGAATCGCGCATCGCCGAGCCATTCGGGACGGTCCAGCGCGGCGGCCAGCGCCTTCCATTCCGCGTCCGAGTTGGCGCCCGCGGTGATAAAGCCGTCGGCGGTGGCGAATACCAAATCGCTGATGCGGGCGGGCGCCGGATGGGTCTCGCGCTCCTCGCCGAAGAACGTGTAATGCGCCATCGCCTCGGCCCATAAAAAGGAAATCACCGCGTCGAGCATCGCGAGCCGCACGTGCTGTCCAATGCCGCTGCGCGCCCTTTCGAGCAGCGCGGCGGTGATCGCCTGAGCGGCGGTCAGCGCGGTGACTTTGTCGGCGATTATGAGCCGGATCATTTTCGGCCGATCGACCACGCCCTGAATCCACGCCAGGCCCGACAGCGCCTGGATCACCGGATCGTAGCTGCGCTTGCCGGCGTACGGCCCGCTCTCGCCGAAGCCGCTGATCGATACGTAAATCAGGTCCGGCTTGACCCGGCGCATGGTATGCTCGCCGATGCCGAGGCGGCCGGCGACCCCGGGGCGGAAGTTATGCACTATCACATCGGCGGTTGCGGCCAGCCGTTGAAGTGCGGCGGCGGCGGCGCGATGGTTGAGGTCGAGCACGACGGAGCGCTTGTTGCGATTGGCGATCGCGAACATCGGCGCCATCTTGTGCCGCGGTCCGGAAAAGGCGCGGGTCAGATCGCCGCCGGGCGCCTCGACTTTGATGACGTCGGCGCCCTGGTCGCCCAGGATCATGGTGGCCATCGGACCGGCGATCATGCGGGTCAGGTCCACTATTCTGTAACCGGCCAGCGGTCCGGCCATGCTCGGATACCTCCGCGATGGGCTATCGACTAGGCTTGCGGCAAAATTGTCCCCGCGCAAGGCGCGCGGCGCGATGCCGGTGTTCAGTCTGCGGATACCAGTGTATGCTTGAGATGACTGGTTTGCGCAGATTGAGCGCTTAAAGGTGGAATCATGGCGGCCTTGACGCTGGATACCCTGGACATTTTGACTCCGGACCTTTACGTGGAACGCGGCTATCCGCACGAGGAATGGCGGCTGCTGCGGCGCCAGGCGCCGGTGTACTGGTACCAGCGCGACAACTGCGACCCGTTCTGGGCCATCACCCGCCACGCCGATATCATCGCGATCTCGCGCCAGCCCGAACTGTTCCGCAGCACTCAGCGCCTGTTTGTAGCAATCAATGAACCTGGTGTTCCGCCGCCGGAAGAGGCCCTGCTGCGCCAGCTGCTCAATATGAATCCGCCCGAACACGGCGAATACCGCGCCGTGGTCAGCCGCCGCTTCACCCCCGCGGCGGTCAACCGGCTGGCCGGCCATGTCCAGGAAATCGCGGCCGAGATGATCAATGGAATCGCGGACCGCGAGGAATGCGATTTCGTCACTGACGTGTCGGCCAAGCTGCCGCTGGCGGTGATTGCCGAGATGTTCGGGATACCGCGCTCGGACTGGGAGATGATGTTCCGGCTGAGCAACGCCATGATCGGTCCGACCGATCCGGAGTACGCGCGCGGCGGCACCATCATGGAGGGCTTGCAGCAGGCACGGCTGGAGTTCTTCGAATACTTCAGCCGGCTGGTGGCGGACCGGCGCAAAAACCCGCGCGACGATCTGGCCACGGCGCTCGCCAATGGACGGGTCAATGGCGGGGAAATTCCCGGCTTCGAGCTGCTCTCCTACTTCGCCCTGCTGATCATTGCCGGCAATGAAACCACGCGCAACGCCACGACCGGCGGCCTGTTCGCGTTTATCGGCCATCCCGATCAATGGGAACTGCTCAAGCGCGATTCTTCCTTGATCCGCCCGGCGGTCGAGGAGATCATCCGCTGGACCTCGCCGGTGATCCAGTTCAACCGGGTGGCCACGGCGGATACGGAAATCCGCGGACAGAAGATTCGCCAGGGCGATGTTTTGGCGCTGTTTTATCCCTCAGCCAATCGCGACGAGGACGTGTTCGAGCATCCGTTCCAATTCGATATCAAGCGTCAGCCCAACTACCATCTCGCGTTCGGCATCGCCGAGCATTTCTGTCTGGGGGCCAACCTGGCCCGGCTTGAGCTGCAGATGATCTTCCGTGAAATCGCGGCGCGGATGGATCGGGTGGAGCTGGCGGGCCCGATCGCGCGGATGCGATCGAGCTTCGTCGGCGGTATCAAGCACATGCCCATCCGCTACAGGATGCGGGCGAAATCGGCTTGAGAGCCGCAGCATCGCGGCGCTCGCGCAGCCGGCTCCGGTAATTGGCCGAAAAACCTGCCGATAAAACCCCCGTCAGACCGGATGCACTTGGTCGAAGCGCGAATAGTCAATCAGCCACCCGCCGTTATGGTCCGGCGCGATCACATCGGCAAAGCGCGCGTCCCAGCGGATATCGCGCCCATGGTAGGTATGATGCGCGTGGACCGTCTGCGACAGTCCCTCGTCGATCCCGGTCAGCGACACCACGATCGCGAGCCCTTCCTCCTGCGGCGCGCCGGCCTCGATATCGCGCAGCGGGCTGCGTTCATCGATCGGATGAATCACCAGCCAGGTCAGAGCCAGGAACGCGTGGCGATCGCGGATCAGATGCAGGTCGTGGACGCGGATGAAATGGCCGCCGTTTTCCTCCTCCGCGCGCAGCGCCACGGCGTAAAGCTGCGGCTGAACGATTCGCTCGTCGCGTTCGTTGGCCATGCGGAACATCAGGCTGCGGCGGCCCTGGTAGTCGCCGACCACGGCCACCTGGCTGAAACGGACGCGCGAAGTCGGACGCGAGAACTTCGCGAAGACCAGCCCGGTCATCAGCGCCAGCCCGACGCCGCTGAAGAACGCCTCCGCGGTGACCAGCAGGTTGGCGATGCCCGATTGCGGCGCCATCGCGCCGTAGCCGATCGTCGCCATGGTCTGGACGCTGAAGAAAAACGCGTCGCGAAAGGAACCCGGACGCGCGTTGGCCACGCCGCCGACGGCGGCATAGCCTGCCGCGAACAGCATGTTGGCGAGCGTGAACGCAATCCCGATTACCAACAGCACCAGCGGCCACGGCGCGTTTACCAGGTAATGATAGGTATCGCGGAAAATTCCCCGCCGAACTCCCATAAAGGCCACCGGGGCGCCGCCTGAACTGAGCAGGCTCCCCATCAGGAGCTGACTCCTGCCCGCCTTGCGCGCTGTTCTCATCGCATCGGCCGCGTCAAACCGGCCAGACCGCGCGGGTCCAGGCCATCTCCCAGAACAGGTACTCGTAGCGGCTGCTGGTGAGGAAGAGATCTTCCAGATGAATGGTCTCGCGCGCCGGCAGACCGGCGGCGAAATCATCCAGCAAGTCGGACAGACGCTGCGCGCCGGCGGCGAATTCGGGCGCGGTGTAGGCCGCGATCCATTCGGCGTAGAACGAATTGCCGCCGCCGCGCCCCTCCCGCGCCAGGGCCTGCGCAATCTCGGCGTAACCGAGCTGGCATGGCAGCACCGCGGCAACTGTTTCCGCGATCGTGCCGGCGTAGGCGGCGGTCACCAGATGGCGGGTATAGGCGTGCGTTATGGGCGCGGCGCGCACCGCCTGGAGCGCCGACTCCTCGATTCCCAGGCGCCGGCAGTAGTCGCGATGCAACTGCATCTCGACGTTGAGCGTGTCGCCGAGCAGCGCCGCGAACAGGCGCATCGTGGACAGATCGCGGGCCCGGGCCGAGGCCAGGGCAAACACGCGGCAGTACTCGATCAGAAAGAGATAATCCTGTTCCAGGTAAAAGCGAAAGCAATCCACCGGCAGAGTGCCGTCGCCCAGACCGCGGACGAACGGATGCTGCAGTTCGCGGCGCCAGATGTCAGCCGCCTGAGCCCGAATCGCGCCGGTGAAAGTCGATTCGGCCATCGCCGCGTTACCGCTGCGCAGCGGGGCGGACCAGATGGTTGAGCGGACGCGAGCCGTTGCCGAAGCGCGGCGCCTGTTCGATCGCGTTCGACACGTAATCCTTGGCCGCGCGGATCGCATCGAGCATCGACTCGCCGCGCGCCACTCCGGCGGCAATCGCGGCCGACAGGGTGCATCCGGCGCCATGCGCCCGCCGTCCGCTGCGCGGATGGCTGAATTCGTGCGTTTCGTGTCCGTCGAACAGGACGTCGATCGCGTCGGGACCGGGCAGCGCGCCGCCGGTGATCAGCGCCGCCCGCGCGCCCATCCGGACCAGGTCGATCGCGGCGCGGCGCATCGCGGCCCGATCCTTGACATCCTCGCGTCCGAGCAGGATTTCGGTTTCGCGCAGATTGGGAGTTACCAGGGCGGCGAGCGGGAACATATGCTCGCGCATCGCGGCCACCGCGCCCGGCGCCAGCAACAAGTCGCCGCTGGCCGCGACGATAACCGGATCGACCACGAGGTTAAGAATCGCGCGCACCCGCACGCGCGCCGCCACCGCTTCGATTATGTCCTGGCTCGACAACATCCCGGTCTTCGCCGCCGCCACCGGCAGATCGTCCATCACGGCGTCGATCTGCTCCGCGATAAATTCCGGGTCCAGATCCGCCACCGAGCGGACGCCGACCGTGTTCTGCGCGGTCAGGGCGGTAATCGCACTGGCGCCGTACACGCCGAAGGCGCTGAAGGTCTTGAGGTCGGCCTGGATACCGGCGCCGCCCGACGAATCCGAACCCGCGATGGTGAGCGCAACCTTGAGCATCTCAGCGATTATCCCGGCCGCGCGGCCGGCAATCTACTTCATCGACTGCACGAACTCGACCGGCAGGCCGTCGGGATCTTCCGTGTAAAAGCCGCGCAGGGCGGACCCCATCTGATTTATGGGTGTGGTGATCCTGACGTCGCCGCGCGCCTTTACTTCGGCGTACTTGGCTTCGATGTCGGGAACGTAGAAGGAGATGTGCGGGCATCCGACGTTACTCTGCTGGAGCTGCAGGGTAATCCCCGGCGGATTGTATTCGATCAGCTGGAGCAGAAAGGAGCCGGCTGCCAGATGGATCATCCGCATCCGCACGGGCGCGCCCGACTGGCGGTTTTCTCCTTCAACGATGGCGCCCTCGTTCATTCCGGCCACGTCGCGGTAAAAGGCCAGGGACTTGTCCAAATTGCTTACGGTGATGCCGAGATGTGATAGTCGGGCCATAGGGACAGGCATCTCTGGTTTAATCGGGACCTTTGGGCATCTTCAATCCGCGCTGCGCGATAATGTTCTTCTGAATCTGCGAGGTGCCGCCGCCGATCATCAGGCCCATCGCGACCATCAGGTTCATCGGCCAGTAGCCGCGGTCCGGAGCGCGTTCATCGCCCTTGAGCAGCGGCGCAAAGTTGGCTTCCAGCTCCAGCGCCGTCCTGGTCATCTCGTAGGTCAGCTCGCTGCCCACCAGCTTGTTGACCAGCGACTCCACGCCGCGCGGCCGTTTATGAATCTGATCGGTCAGCTGGCGCAGCCCGTGCAGGCGCATCGCCTCCACCGTGATCTGAAAATCGGCCAGGCGCTGGCGATAAATGGAATTTTTGATCAGTGGCTGGCCGGCACGTTTGGTATTGCGTGCCAGGTCGAGCAGGCGGTTGAAGACCTGCTTGTTGCCCTCGACCGCGCCGCCCAGGTTGCGCTCGTTGTAGAGCGTATCGTTGGCCACCCTCCAGCCGTCGTTGAGCTGGCCGACCAGGTTTTCGCGCGGCACCCTGACGTTGTCGAAGAACACTTCGCTGAAGCCGCGATCTCCGGTCATCTGCACCAGCGGACGCACGGTCAGGCCGGGGCTCTTCATGTCGATTAGAAGATAGGAGATGCCCCGATGCTTGGGCGCGGACGGGTCGGTGCGCACCAGCGCGAACATCCGATCAGCATAGCGGCTGCGCGAGGTCCACACCTTCTGCCCGTTGACGACGAAGTGATCGCCGTCGATTTCGGCGCGCGTGCGCAGCGAGGCCAGATCCGAGCCGGCGCCGGGTTCGGAATAGCCCTGGCACCAGATTTCCTCGGCCCGCAGCATTTTGGGCAGATAGCGTCGCTTCTGCTCCTCGGTGCCGAAGGTGATAAGCGTGGGGCCGAGCAGATTGATAGCTTGCGCGCCGATTACGCCGGGCGCGCGCGCCCGCGCCAGTTCGTCATTGACGATAAACTGGCGCATCGGGTCGAGCTCCTGCCCGCCGTACTGTTTGGGCCATGACAGCGCGACGTAGCCGGCCTCGTACAGCATCCGCTGCCACTTCTTGCTCCATTCGATACCGCTGATACGGCCGGCGCGCCGCTCCGCCATCACTTTGGGCAGATTGGCCGCCAGCCAGGATCGTACCTGCTGGCGATATTGTTCTTCCTCGGGGAGCAGATTCAGGTCCATCGATGACATACGCCGCGCCACGGGCAGGGTGCGGCCCTCTGGATGCTAGCACTAGCACAATGCGCCGCGGAGAAAAACGACCGGGGTACGGCGGCCGCGTCCGCAACTATCAACTTGACTGGCGGATCAGTTCGGCAGTAAACACGCTAATAGGAGGAATCCGGCATGTCTTATGACTTATTGATCCGGGGCGGCACCGTGGTCGATGGCACCGGCGCGCCGCGCTACCAGGCCGACGTCGCGATCGGCGGCGGGCGCATCGCGGAAATCGGCAAAATCCGGGACGGCGCGCGCAAGATCATCGACGCCGCCGGCCTGATCGTCGCGCCCGGCTTCGTCGATCCGCACACCCATTACGACGCCCAGATATGCTGGGATCCTCAGATCAGTTGCTCGTCGTGGCACGGCGTGACCAGCGTGGTGATGGGCAACTGCGGCGTCGGCATCGCGCCGTGCAAGCCGCAGGCGCGCGAGATCGCCGCCTGGGATTTGGTCAACGTCGAATCGATTCCGTTCGAGGTGCTCTCCCGCGGGGTGACCTGGGATTGGGAGAGTTTTCCCAGCTATCTGGCGGCGGCGCAGAAGCGCGGCTGCGCGATTAATCTGGGCTTTATCGCCCCGCTGACGCCATTCCGCCACACCGTGATGGGCGAGGAATCGATGGAGCGCGCGGCCACCGCGGAGGAAACCGGGCGCATCGCCGCCCTGCTGCGCGAGGCGGTGGCGGCCGGCGCGCTGGGTTTCTCCACCACCATCGGCAAGCAGCACATCGGCTTTCGCGGCCGTCCGCTGGCATGCCGGCTGGCCAGCCGCGACGAACTCAAAGCCTATTGCAACGTGCTGCGCGATTTGGGCAAGGGCGCGATCGAAATCTCCCTGACCCAGAATCCGCCGTTCATCTCGGAAAGCGAAACCGATCTGCTCGACTTCCTGCTCACGGAAAGCCAGCGCCCGGTGACGTGGCTGGCGCTGTTCAACAGCGAGAGCCATCCAACGGCCAGCGTCGAGACGCTGGATAAGGTCGAGCCGCTGATCCGGCGCGGCGGAATTCCGCAGGTAACCTGCCGGCCGCTGATCTTTCAGCTCAACATGCGCAACCCGTTTTTGTTCGCCGCGATGTCATGCTGGAATCGCGTGTTCAACCAGCCGCCCCAGACGCAGAAGCGGATCTATCGCGATCCGGAGTTCCGCAACGCGTTCCGCGCGACGCTGGCCAAGGCCGGCGGCTCAGTCAATATCATGGCCAGGAGCCACATGATCGAGGTGCAGGAGGTCGGCACTCCCGCGCTGAAGCATTGCGAGGGCAAGACCCTGGCCGACGTGGCGCGCGAGCGCGGCACCGACGCGGTCGACGCCCTGCTCGACCTCGCCATCGAGGACGACCTGCAGGTCAATTACGTGCTGCCGCTGCTCAACGCCGACGAAGCGCGCATCCCGCAATTGATTTGCGATCCGCGCACGATGATCGGCTTGTCCGACGGCGGCGCCCACGTCGATATGTTGTGTGACGCGGGCTATTGCACCTATCTGATCGGCACGTGGGCGCGCGAGAAGGGCGCGATGACGCTGGAGTACGCGGTCAAGCGCGTCACCTCCGAGCCGGCCGATTTCTTCAATCTGCGCGGGCGCGGCCGCCTCGCGGTCGGCAATCCCGCCGATTTGGCGATTTTCGACTACAACACCATCGGGTCGCCCAAACGCGGCGAGATCCGCAACGACCTGCCCGGCGGCGGGCGGCGGCTGGTGGTGCCGGCCCGGGGCGTGCAGCATACCGTGGTCAACGGCACGCTGGTGTACGAGGACGGCAAGTACACCGGCGCCACGCCCGGCGCGGTGTTGAGATCGCAAGCGTAAGGACTGCGCCGCGCAATGGCGGCGATGGTCCTTCAAGCGGATCAGGCATCCTCATCCTGACCCTATCCCGCGCCAGAACGGTGAGGGAGCGAGCGGAAAGCATCGCCGGGTGGATGATGACAGCTCCAGAGGTAATCCGATGGCGTACGACCTGCTGATCAAAAACGGCACCGTAGTGGACGGAACCGGCGCGGCGCGCTGCCTGGCTGACGTTGCGGTGGCCGACGGACGCATCGCCGAAATCGGCAAAATCAGGGACAGCGCCACAAAGGTGATCGACGCGTCGGACCTGATCGTCGCCCCCGGTTTCATCGATCCGCATACGCATTACGACGCGCAGATATGCTGGGACCCGCAGGTCAGCTGTTCGTCGTGGCATGGAATCACCAGCGTGGTGATGGGCAACTGCGGCGTCGGTTTGGCGCCGTGCAGGCCTGAAGTACATGAAATAGCGACTTTGGACCTGGTCAACGTCGAAGGGATTCCGGCGCGCGTGCTGAAGTCCGGTATCACCTGGGATTGGGAGAGCTTTCCCTCCTACATGGACGCGGCGGCGCGGCGCGGCAGCTCGCTCAACCTGGCCTTTCTCGCGCCGCTGACCCCGTTTCGCCACTACGTGATGGGCGAGGAATCGATGGAGCGCGCGGCGACGCCGTCGGAAACCGCGCGCATTGCCGAGTTGCTGGGTGAAGCGGTCAAAGCCGGCGCACGCGGCTTTTCCACCACCACCGGGCGCCAGCACGTCGGCTACAAAGGCCGTCCGCTCGCCTGCCGTCTGGCCAGCCGGGAGGAACTGGCCGCGTACGCCAATGTGCTGCGCGATTTGGGCCGGGGCGTAATCGAGATCACGCTGACGCAGGATTTCGGCAATATCGCCGACCACGAGTACGATCTGCTGGACTTTCTGCTCACGCAAAGCCGGCGCCCGGTCACCTGGCTGGCGATCTTCGATCGTGACGATCAGCCCGAGGCGAGCCAGCGCACGCTGGCGCGGACCGATCCGCTGATCAGGCGCGGCGGCATTCCGCAGGTGGCATGCCGTCCGTTCGTCTCCGAGTTCAGCATGCGGCGGGCGATCGCGTTCGTGACCTTTCCGTCGTGGAAGCGGGCGTACAACCAGCCGGTGGAAGTGCTGCGCCAACTGTTCGCCGAACCGGAATTTCGCGCTTCGCTGGCGGCGGATATCAGGCGCGCCGGATGGGACTGGCACAAGGTCACGGTCACCGAAGCGGCCAATCCCGAGCTGAAAAAATACGAGAATCGCAGCATAGCCGATTTGGCGCGCGAACGCGGATTGGGCGGGCGCGAATTCGATGCGATGGTGGAACTGGCGCTGGAGGACAATCTGGAGATGTGGTTCTCGCGGCCGGCGTTCAACATCAATGCGGAGCGCGTGGGCAGGCTGATCAACGACTCACGCACGCTGATTGGACTTTCCGACGGCGGCGCGCACGTCAACATGCTGTGCGACGCGGGTTACTGCACCTTCCTGCTCGGCACCTGGGTGCGCGAGCGCCGCGCGATGACGCTGGAGTACGCGGTCAAGCGCATCACGTCGGAGCCGGCGGATCTGTTCGGTATTGGGGACCGCGGCCGGCTGGCGGTGGGCGCCGCCGCCGACATCACGATTTTCGACTACAACACGGTGGGGTCGCCGCAGCGTGGCGAGATGCGCGCCGACCTGCCCGGCGGCGGCAAGCGCCTGGTGGTGCCGGCGCACGGCGTGATCCATACCATCGTAAACGGCACGCCGATTTACGAAGACTCAAAATACACCGGCGCAACCCCGGGCGAGGTCATCCGCTGGTAGTGGGCGCCCTCAACCGGCGGTCGGTGGAGTGAAATTCTCATTCAAAAGCTGGCCGATCTTCCAGGGGCGGGTCTGGGATAAGATCGCTGATTTGAGAGTTCCACGAAATTTCGATGTCCGCGGGAGATTACGGCCGCATCTCCAGCCAGCTCGAACCCGGCTTGCGTCCGTGCGGCCGGATCAGATCTCCACTTCCACCACGCGGTCGTCGCGGTCGCGGATGTTGACGAATTCGATATAGGGGCGCGGGCTTTTCCATTCCACGTTGCCCTGCTCGTTAAGCCGCGTGCGGTTGACGCCCTCGCCCGCATCCTTGCGTGTGACGTTGACCCACAGGCATTCCTGGTCGGGCACGATGGCGCTGTGCCAGACGCCCTTGTCGATATCCGCGGCCTGTCCGGGGGCGAGCGAGAAGGCGGCGACTTTTTCGTAATCCAGTTCGTAATTCTCGCGCTGCGCGCTGCGATTGCGCGGCGGCGGCGCCAGCACCAGGACCATCGATCCGCGCACCGGGATGAAGGTCTGGCGATAGGAGAAATGCACCGCGAAATGCGCCACACTGTGGTCGCGGCTTTTGCGGCTGCGCTGGAATTCCAGCGCCGGCCGCCCGCCCTCTTCCACCTCGGGGAATATAATCTGCCTGCCCTCCTCCATCACCAGTCCATAGGGGCGGAACGCTTCGGCGGTAAGCGGTTGAACCTTTACTTTGAGCACTTGCGGCATGACGGTCCTCCGTAAGCAGCGCGGTCAGCCTGGAGTTTCAATTTTGTACAGTTGAGCGGCGTTGGCCCACAGCACGCGATCGGCGATTGCCTGCGGCACGCTTTCGGACACGCGGCGCACAAACGACCGGCTGTCGGGAAAGGTTGAGGTAGCGAGCGGAAAGTTGCTGGCCCACAGCACGTTTGCCGCGCCGACGTATTCGCAGGTCTGACGCAGGCCGACGCTGTCGTACCAGCTCACCGCGTAGCAGTTGCGGCGGAAGAACTCGGACAGCGCGGCTTCGTAGTTGAACTGCCGTTTGAGCCCGCGCTGCACGAACGCGTAATCGGCGACTTCGAGGATGTAAGAGATCAGCCCCGCGCCGCTTTCGCCGAAAACCACTTTGAGTTTCGGATGGCGTTCCAGGACGCGCGAAGTAATCAGGTTGGAGATGATCGAAGTGCTGCCGGCGGGACGTGTAATCGCGCGCATCGCTTCGGACAGCCGCGGCGCGAAGCCCGCATACGGCGCCAGCTCGAGCTGCGGGAGCGATCCGGCGTGGAAGCAGACCGGCAGGTCCAGTTCCTCGCACACACTCCAGATCGGATCCCACGCGGCGTCGTTGATGTGCGGCGCTCCCTGACGCACACGGTCCGGCACGGGCGGAATGATCACTCCGCGATGGCCGCGGCGGGCGGCGCGCCTGATCTCCGCCACCGCGGCCCGGATCGGCGCCAGCGGGATGAGGCATTGGGCCACGAATCGCGGACTGACGGCGGCCCATTCCTCGATCAAATAGTCGTTGCAGGCCTGAACGCAGGCCAGTTCGAATTCGGGGTCGGCCAGGCGGCCGAAGGTCTCACCGGCCGCCCCCGCGACCGACGGATACAGGACCGAGTAATCGATGCCGTCGCGATCCATCGCGGCCAGCCGCTCCGACGCCTTCCATGCCGCGGGCGCAACCTGGTCGAAGCGCAGCGGCTCGCCCGCGCGATCCGGCATCAGCGCGCCCGCCGATCCGCTGCCCAAAAGGGGCAGGCGGTTGCCGTCGATCATCCAGAACTCGGCGCCGCCGTCGCGTTCGACATGCGGGATGCGATTGCCCCAGCGGCCGCGCGCCATCCGGCTGGTCCATACCTGGGGATGCTCGATCGCGTGATCGTCGGCGCTGACAATCGGGGACATGGTCAGATGATCCTGTACAGGCGCGCGGCGTTCTCCCACAGGATTTGCCTGCTCTGCTCCGGCGGCATCCCCTGAAGCATCCGTCCGATTACCTGGTGCGAATTGGGATAGGTGGAAGGATTATGCGGGAAGTCCGATTCCCACATGATGTTGGACGCCGCCAGGCGGCATCCCTTGATACCTTCGGTTTCGAACCACGACATCACGTAGAGCTGCCGCTGCAGGCGTTCGCTGGGACGAATCGCGAGTCCTTCGGTCCATAGGCGCCGCCGCTCCCATTCGTGATCGCATGCGTCGAGCACGTAATTGAGCCATCCCACGCCGGTCTCCGCCGAGGCCCAGCGCAGGCGCGGATAACGATCGAGAATACCGCTGAAGACCAGCATCGGGATGAACTGCGCGAGCGCGGAGAACGCGGCGGGCACGATCGAAGCCCACACCTGGTCGGGTGCGTATCCGTTCCAGATCGGAGCCAGGACGCGGACCCCGGCGTTGGCGTGCCAATGGATGATGAGGTCGAGTTCCTGGCAGTTCTCCCACAGCGGGTTCCAGCAGGGGTCGGCGAAATGCGGCAGGCGGTGCTGGCTGCCGCGCGCGGCGCTGCAGGGCTCCGCGACCATCACGATACCGCGGTAACCGAGGCCGGCCGCCCGGCGCACTTCGGCCACGGTTGCATCGATGCCGCCGAGATAAGGGATGAGCGCGAGCGGCACGTAGCGGTCGCTGGCGCCGCGCCATTCCTCCATCAGCGCGTCGTTGTAGGCGCGCACGCAGACCAGTTCGAATTCGGCGTCGCCCTGAAAGAAGACCCCCTCCTGGGCGGGAGGATTGGGGAACAGCACTTCGGCGTCGATACCGTCGCGGTCGAGTTCGCGCAGGCGCTCGCGCGGATGGTAAACACCGGGCGGCACTTCCTCCCATCGCTGCGGAAAGTAGGTGCGCGACGGATCGGTCATCATGGCCGGGCAATTGGCGACGCCGCGCGGCTCTTCGATTTTGCCGTTGACGAACCAGCGTTCGACCACCGCGGCGGTATCGCGGGTCAGGCGGGTTTTGGGCGCGGCGGTCTGGCGCAGATGGGGAATGCGGTCGCCGAAGCGGGCCTTCGACATGCGCGAGACAAAAGCGTCGGGGCCAAGCTGCGCATGGGAATCGGCGCTGATCACGCCGTACCTGATCTCCATGGCGTGCTCCTCTGATGGGGCAGATATTACGCGCGCCTGGGGATGTCAACCGCGCAAATCGCACTGTGAGGGCTCCGCAGTCCTGGCGTCCGACTACCGCTGCTTCTTCAGGGGAAGTCTCGCCGCTTGCCGCAGCGATGCGAACCGTCTAAATCATGCTTAACCCAACCCGCCAGGGAGATCGGAATGGCAACCGAACGCGAGATTCTGGAGCGCGCCAAAAAGTTTGAATTCCAGGGCGGCATCCCCGAGATGCGCGAGTTCGTCAATCATAACGCCAAAGCGCTCAACGCCAGGCCGCCCGAAATCGGCGCCTATCATCCCGACGTCGAACTGCGGCCCGGGCTGCGCGCCGACATCTGCGTGCCCAAGGGCGCCGGACCGCATCCGACCCTGGTTTATCTCCATGGCGGCGGATGGGTTTCGGGCACCTCGAAGACGCACACCAAGCTGTGCATGGAGTTCGCCGCGGCCGGGTATCTCACGGTCAATGTCGATTACCGGCTCGCGCCCGAGCATCCGTTTCCCGCCGGGCTGGACGATTGCGTGTTCGCCTCCAAATGGACGGTGCAGAACGCGAGCAGGTACGGCGGCGACGCGCAGCGTCTGGCGATCGGCGGCGATTCCGCCGGCGGCAACCTGACCGCGGCCACCATCATCGCGACCGCCGGGCAGCCCGACGCGCCGAAGTTCAAGGCGGCGCTGCTGCTGTACGCGATGCTCGACATTCCGCGCGCGATGAAAGCCACGGCGTCGGACGGCGGCAATCCTGAGATCACGAAAATGATGATCAAGGCATACCTGGGCGAGCGGCAGGAGTTGGTTTCCGATCCGCGGGTGACGCCGCTTAACGGGATCAGACCGGGCGTGATGCCGCCGACGTTTCTGATCGCCGGCACCGAGGATAATCTGGTGCCCGACACCTATGCGATGGCGGAGTTGCTGCGCCGCAGCGGAACTCCGCATGAACTGCATGTCCTTGAAGGGATGCCGCACGCGTTTTTGCAGATCTGGATGGTCTCAGGATGCGCCGAAGGGCTGCGGCTTACGGCCCGGTTCCTCGACCGCCACGTCTGAGGGGACGGCGCAGCGGCACCGGGCGAACCGGCGGAGGTAGATGCCATGCGAATCGGATTTATCGGACTGGGCAACATGGGCGGACCGATGGCGCTGAACATCCTGCGGGCCGGCCATGAGGTGACGGTTCACGACCTGCGCCGCGAAGCCGCGCTGGCGCATCTCGAAGGCGGCGCCAAATGGGCCGACAGCCCGCGCGAAGCGGCCGCGTACAGCGAAATCATCATGACCTCGCTGCCGGCTCCGCGCGACGTTGAGGCGGTCGCGCTGGGCGACTCCGGCATCATGGCCGGCGCCGGTTCCGGTTCGACCTACGTCGATCTCAGCACCAACTCGCCCACCGTTATTCGCCGCATCCACGCCATCTTCAAGGACAAGGGTATCGAGGTGCTCGACGCGCCCGTGAGCGGCGGCGTTGCGGGGGCCCGGCGCGCCAGCCTGGGCGTATTCGTGGGCGGCGACGAGGCGGCGTTCCGCAAGGTGCAGCCGGTGCTCAACGCGATCGGCGACAAGGTCAGCTACATCGGACCGTCGGGGTCGGGAGCGATTGCCAAGCTGGTGCACAATCAGATTGCGATCTGCACCAGCGCCGTGATCGCCGAGGCGTTTACCATGGGCGTGAAGGCGGGAGTGGCGCCCGGCGCGCTGTTCAAGGCCGTGAGCGACGGCGCCTTCGGCCAGGGCAATTTCCTGAACATGCTGCCGCGCGTGATCTTCAAGGGCGCCTTCGACCGCGCCTTCTTCGCGCTCAAGCTGGCGCGCAAGGATTTGGCGCTGGCCACCGAAGTCGCGCGCGAATTCGAGGTGCCGATGGCGCTGGCGTCAACGGTGGAGCAGGACCTGATTAGCGGTTTGGTAAGTGGGCTGGGCGACAAGGATGCCAGCGTCGCCTTTACGCTCCAGGAATCCCGCGCCGGAGTGAAAGTACGCAGCGAATAAGTGCTCGCCGCGAAGAAGGCCAACTACCGCTTCGACCCACAATCCGGAGCCGATGGCCCCGCCCGCGCAGCGCGGGGTAATCGCTCTTCAGCTTTACAGATGCTCGCCGCCGGCGGCGCGGGCAACGCCGCGAATCTCCAGGCCGCTGTCGCAGTTGATCACGTGCCCCGTGGTCAGGATGCCGCTCTTCTTTGAAGCCAGCATCAGGTACGCGCCGGTATAGTCCTCCAGCTCGGGGAATCTTCCCAACGGCAGACCGCGCGCGCCCTGCTCGGGGTTCATCACTTCGCTGATCGATCGATTTTCCATCTCCAGCGTTCTGAGCCCGCGCAGGTCGGTTGGCATCGGTCCGGGCGCGACGCCGTTGACCCTGATTTTGGGCGCCAGCTCATAGGCCAGCTCGCGGATCATCCCGACCAGTGCGTGCTTGGACGAGGTGTAGAGCGGACCGCCGCCGGAAGGATGAAAGCCCGCGAACGACACCGTGAAGATGATGGAGCCGCGGGTCCTGGCCAGTTCCGCCATCGCCGCCTTGGCCCCCAGCATGCATCCTTTGACGTTAATCCCGAACAGTTCGTCGAAGGCGCGCTCGATGCGGTCGTCGGGCAGGTCGTTGAGCGAGAGGTTGAAATCCCACACTCCGGCGTTGCCGATAAAGCAGTCCAGGCGCCCGAAGCGCGCGACGGTTTGCGCCACCGCGCTTCGATTGTCGGCCAGCAGGGTAACATCGCCGACCGTGGCGCAGACCTGATCGCCCAGTTCCTTTTGCAGCGCTTCGGTGCGTTCGCGCGCGCGGTCGAGCACGCCGACGCGCGCGCCCTCCTGCAGAAAACGCTGGACGATGGATTTGCCCAGACCCGACGCGCCGCCGGTTACCAACGCCACCTGTCCTTGCAGCTCGCCCATATTGATTGTGCTCCCGTGATGTTGGGCGCTTGTATCACGGCGGTTCGCGGCGGATCAAATTCAAGGGCGCGGCGTTTCGAATCGATCGCGCGATGTCCGATCGGCCGCGGCAGTCCCGCTCATCCGCCGCAGCGCCGCGAACCGGTGGGGCGCGGCTTTTCCCTTGCCCGGTGTTCCATGCTATTGCAGCAAACACGGCAGGCCGGCCGGCGGCGCGGCCAATCACGGAACTTCTTTGGAGGGGCAAATCAGCGATGGCAAAACTACGCGGCGAACAGATAATCGCGCAATGCTTCAAGAATGAGGACGTCGATACGTTCTTCTTCATGATGGGCGGTCCGACCAGCGGCACCGCCGGCGCCTGCCAGGAACTGGGCATGAAGGGCATCTACGTACGCCACGAGCAGGCCGCCGCGATGATGGCGCATGCGTATGCCCGCGTCACCGGCAAACCGGGCATCTGCATCACACCCTCGGGCCCCGGCACCGCCAATGCCGTCACCGGACTGGCCAACGCGTGGGGCGACGCCACCCCGATTATCGCTATCGGCGGTTCGGCCCCGATGCGCGGGACCACCATGGAAACCTTTCAGGAGATGGATCAGGTCTCGATGATGCGGCCGGTGGTGAAAGCCGCCTACCGCGTCGATATCGCCGCGCGCATTCCCGAATATATCAGTTTGGCTTTTCGCGAAGCGCTGGACGGCAAGCGCGGCCCCATTTACCTGGACCTGCCCGGCGACATCCTCGCCACGCCGGTGGATACCGACAAGCTCTACTGGCCCACCAAATACCGCGTCGATTCGCGTCCGGCGGGCGATCCGGATTTGATCGAACGCGCGATCGAACTGCTGCAACAGGCCGAGCGGCCCATCATGGTGACCGGCAGCGGCGTGCTGTGGTCGGGAGCGGGCGAGGAGATGCGCCGTTTTGTCGACGCCACCGGAATTCCGTTCTGGACCACACCGCAGGGACGCGGCGTGGTGCCCGAGGACCATCCACGCTCATTCCCCGCCGCCCGTTCCACCGCCTTTCGCGAGGCTGACGTGGTGCTGGTAATCGGCGCGCGGGCCAATTCGATGCTCACGTTCCTGCGCCCGCCGCGCTTTTCCGCCGAGGCCAAATTCATCAACGTCAATCTCGACGGCAAGGAACTGGGCCATAACCGCGGCGTCGAAGTCGGCATCATCGGCGACGCCAAGCTGGTGCTGCAGCAACTGACCGCCGCGGCGGCGGGCAGATTCCGTCCGCGCGAAGAAACCCCCTGGATCTCCCGCCTGTCGGCCAAGCAGCGCTCCAATCAGGAACGCGACACCCCGCTGCTGCATTCGGACAAGGTACCGATCCATCCGCTGCGCCTGTGCAAGGAAGTGCGGGAGGTCATTTCGCGCGATACCATCCTGGTGGTTGACGGACACGAGATTTTGAACTTCGCTCGCCAATCGATTCCGATTTACGCCCCTGGTACCAGTATCAACGCCGGACCTCACGGATGCATGGGGGTGGGAATCCCATTCGGCGTCGGCGCCAAAGCCGCCGCTCCCGAACGTCCGGTGGTGGTGCTGTCCGGCGACGGCGCCTTCGGCTGGAACGGAATGGAGATGGAAACCGCGATCCGCCACAAACTCCCGATCGTGGTGGTGGTTTCGAACAACGGCGGTTTCACGTCGCATCAGACCGGATGGGCCGCGGCTGGGGTGAAGAGCGGCAACGTCGGGCGCGACCTCGGATGGCTGCGCTACGACAAGATGGTCGAGGCGTTCGGCGGCTACGGCGAATTCGTCGAGAAGCCGGATCAGATCCGGCCCGCGATCGAGCGGGCAATCAAGAGCGGAGTGCCGGCGCTGGTCAATGTCTGCACCGACCCCGAC
>JAJPJA010000052.1 GCA_021324455.1 Pseudomonadota bacterium
AGGCCTGAGTTGATGAAGCAGGGCGATATCCTAGCGGTCCAGGGTTCGGGCTGGCTTTCGGATCACATCCGCAAGCTGACCGGCGATGGACCGCTTTCGCATGTGGGGCTGATCGCCAGCACGGACGGCGCGATGCCGCTGGTGATCGAGGCGGTCAGTCCGCGCGTGCGGATGGGTCTGATCACCGACACGCTGGCGGGAGCGCAGGCGGCGTGGGTGATCTCGCTGGGACGGCTGACTGCGACCCAGCGCGGCCGGATCGTGGTCGCGGCGGCCAGGCTGATCGGGCGGCCGTACGGGTACTGGGATATCGCGATGCAGGGGTTGGACGCGGAGACGCGCACGCGATGGTTTACGGAGCATTTCGGGGAGGAATGGGGCCCGATCTGCTCGATGACGGACGCGATCGCTTACGGCGAGGTTGGAATACAAATCGGCGCAGGCGCCAGGGACATCAACCCCAACAACATCTGGAGCTGGGCGCATTCGCAACCCGATTGCGCGATCGTGAAGGTGCTTTAGTGAAGAAGGTCAAGCGATACGGCTGGAGGCGCGATCTGCCGGACCATCGGGACCGCCTGATGCTGCCGCGGCTGATGCCGCTGCCCGATCGCGTCGATCTGCGCGGCCAGTGCCCGCCGGTTTACGACCAGGGCGAGCTGGGCTCATGCACCGCCAACGCGATCGCGGCGGCGCTGGAGTTCGATCTGATGAAGGAGGTTCCGGGCTGCGCGCCGTTCACCCCTTCGCGCCTGTTCATCTACTACAACGAGCGCGAGATCGAGGGCACCGCCGACCAGGATTCGGGCGCCGAGCTGCGCGACGGATGCAAGACCGTGGGGCAGTTGGGCGTGTGCCCGGAGATCCAATGGCCCTATATCGAGGAGAATTTCGCGCAGCGCCCCGAGCAGGTCTGTTACGAGGAGGCGCGGCGCGACCTGGCTGCGAACTACTACCGCCTGGCGCAGAGCGAAACGGCGCTGCGCGTCTGTCTGGCGCAAGGCTATCCGTTCGTGTTCGGGTTCACGGTTTACGACGCCTTTGAATCCGATCAGGTCGCCGCCTCGGGCGTGCTGATCTGCCCAGCGCCGGGGGAGGGGTGGCGGGCGGCCATGCCGTGATGGCGGTTGGGTACGACGAAGCCGAGCGGCGCTTTATCGTGCGCAATTCATGGGGCGCGGACTGGGGTATCAAAGGGTATTTCACGATGCCTTACGACTACGTGCTCGATCCCTCTCTTGCGTCGGATTTCTGGACCCTGCGGAGGTACGCGCTGTAAGTGGCCGGCGCGGGAATACAGCTCAGGATCGATGTCAACTCGGACCGGGTGCGCGCGGCGCTGCGGCAACTGGCTAATCAAGTGGCTAATCGCAAAGCGGCGTTCGACTCGATCGGTCAGAGTCTGGTGACCAGCGCGCATCATCGTTTCGAGCATGAGCGCGGGCCCGACGGCGCGCCGTGGGCGGCGCTGACCAGGCGCTACGTGCAGCGGCCGAAGAAGCGCGGCGGGCGCGGCGGTTTGGACCATCCGATACTGGTGCGGCGCGCGCAACTGCTGCCGTCGATCACGTTCAAGGCGAGCAATGACGGGGTGGCGGTTGGAACCAACGCGAAATTTCCGGGCGGCGGCTACAGCCGCGCCGCGATTCATCAGTTGGGCGGCAAGCCGGGGATGGCGCCGGGGCCGGCGGCGATTCCGGCGCGTCCGTTTCTGGGAATCGACGAGGGCGACGAGAGAGAGATCGGCCGCCTGCTAATGAAGCATCTGGAGGCCTGAAATGCTGTGGGTGAAGTGCATAGTCGGGGGCGTGTATTACATCATATCTCCTGGGGCGGAGTTTTTTTACCAGGGCCAGGGCCCGTACGGCGCGCCCCCAACGTCCTGGAGCTACCAGGACATGTCCGGCGATATCGCGGTCCCCGCGGTTTCTGTGGCAGCCATGCAAAAGATCGAGGCTGCGCTCAAAGACAAGGAAGAGTTCATCGACCTGACGGAGTGAAGGCGAAGCATCTGGAGGCCTGAAATGCTGTGGGTGAAGCTCAAGAGCAGCGCGACAAACTATTACATCACGTCTCCAGGGGCGCCCGCTTATTTCCAGGGCGGCGGCCCGTCACCGGCGGGGTGGGATTACAAGAACATGTCCGGCTCTGTCGGAATCTCCCAGGTTCCCGCGGCAGTCGTGGAAGCGATAGAGGCTGCGCTCAAGGACAAAGACGGGTTTATCGATCTGACGGAATTTTGAGGAATGGTGAAGTAAGCGATGGCCGGTCCGACACTGGATGCGCCGTGGGCGGGAACAATCTACTCGCCCGAGCTGCCCAACGACCCGCAGACCTTCGAGGCGGCGATCGTCGCGCAGCTCGAGAGCGCGACCAGCGGCTTTGAGGTGGCGCATTTCCCGGATCGGCCGGAGAACTACCGGCTGACCCATCGGGTGGGCGCCGCCCTGGTGATCATGATGGACGGCGAGTTCGGCGAGCTGTTGTCCACGCTGCCGATCATCCAGGAGGAAACAGTTGAGTTCGAAGTCGGCATCGCGGCGCGGGCGCTGGGATGGGCCTACGCGTCGGGCGACGCGGCGGGTCTGGGCGCGTACCAGATGATGGAGGCGGTGCGGCAGGCGCTGACCGGCTTCCAGGTGCCGGGCTTCTCGAAGATCTATCCGCGCCGATGGCGGTTTGTGAAGCGCGATGAAGAAGGCGGCGTGTGGTACTACGCGATCACCTTCGCGTGCAAGACCTACGCTCTTGAGCAGTCCACGGCGGACAATTTTCCGCTGCTTGAAAGGTCCGCCGGCGACGAGCGCGGCGGACAGACTCTGGAGGCGGTGCCGGCGGCGAATTACACGTTCAACGGGAGC
>JAJPJA010000048.1 GCA_021324455.1 Pseudomonadota bacterium
CGCGCCCGCAGCGATTTGGCCTTGCCGACGTAGAGCACCTTGCCGGCCTTGTCGCGCAGCAGATAGACGCCGGGTTCGGGCGGGATCAGCTCGAGCTTGCGCTGGATGTCCTCGCCGCTGAGCGCCGGCGGCCGCGCCGCGCCGCCGGGCGGCTCGCTCCGCTCGTAGGTGACGAGCGAGTCGTAGGTTCGGCCGATTGCGGCGGGCGGCGCCGCGCAAGCCTCCGCGGGCGGCTGCGCATCATGCGGATTCGGCCGCTGCGCCTGCAGCGAAACCGCCGCGCCGGGCCGTTGGCCGGCGGGAAGATCCGCGTGGACGGGCGGCGCTTGCGCCTGCGTGCTCCGCTCTTTGTCTTCGATCGCCACCGGCGCGATTATACACTATGGAACAGGCTGGTGGCGCCAATCGATTCACGTTGTTTCCGGCCATATGCAAGGGAGAGAAAAAAATGCCGCTTGACCCGCAACTCAAGCCTTTCCTCGATCAGGCCGCGTCGTCCGCGGCGCCCCCGCTCAGCAGTTTGTCGCCGCGTCAGGCGCGCGCCGCTTTTCGATCCCTGTTCGAAGCCTTCGACGGCACCCCGCCGCAGGTCGCCAGGAGCGAGGACCGTTCGATCCCGGGCCCGGCGGGTGAAATTGCGGTCCGCATCTATACGCCGGAAGGCAAGGGGCCGTTTGCGGTGCTGATGTTCTTTCACGGCGGCGGATGGGTGGTCGGCGACCTGGACACGCATGACCCGCTGTGCCGCGCGCTCACCAACGAAACCCGATGCGTCACCGTGGCGGTGGATTACCGACTGGCGCCGGAACACAAATTTCCCGCCGCCGCCGATGACTGCTACGCCGCCGTGCAATGGTTCGCGCGCAACGGCGAGACAATCGGCGCCAATCCCGCCCGTATCGCGGTCGGCGGCGACAGCGCCGGCGGCAATCTGGCCGCCGCCGTATGCCTGATGGCGCGCGAGCGCGCCGATGTGCGTATCGGCTACCAGTTGCTGATGTATCCCGCCCTGGACGCCTCAATGCAGACCGCCTCGATGAGCGATTTCGCCCAGGGCTATCTTCTGACCCGCGACGACATGGCCTGGTTCTGGGGCCATTATCTGAAGAGCGAGGACGATCGCGCCAATCCCTACGCCTGTCCGGCAGCGGCCGCGGACCTGAGCGGACTGCCGCCGGCGATGGTGATCACGGCGGAATACGATCCGCTGCGCGACGAGGGCGAGGCGTACGCGAAGCGCTTGCAGGAAGCGCATGTGAAAACGACGCTCAAACGCTACGAGGGCGTCACGCACGGTTTCATGAGCATGGCGTCATTCTTGGACAAGGGTTGCCAGGCAATCGAAGACGCCGCCTCGCATCTGCGCGCGGCATTCAAGGGCTAGCAGCCGACCTCTCCCGAAGTTCTGGCAGGCTTGCCGGCGCAAGAATCAAAAGATAATGGAATTTCCGCTCCGAGCGCCGATGCGGCTCTTCTTTGGCATGCCGAAGGCCCGCCGCGAAGAAAGACGCAGTTATTCGTCGTGACGGGCAGCTAGTCGGGCTCGTCGGGAATCAGCTTCAATCGGCCCTGACGGGAGGCGGGCGGCTTCATTTCGGCGGACGCCCTGCCTTTCCGGCCCTTGAGGCCCGGGGCTGGTTTAGCGCGGCCCGCTCCTTGCCCTGACCTGCCGTTGTTCGCGCGTGCGGCGCTGGCGCCGTTGGGTTCCAGTCCCAGCGCGCGCATCTCCAGGCGCTTGATCTGGTCGCGCAACTGGGCGGCGCGCTCGTATTCCAAATCGTCAGCCGCCTGCATCATCTCGCGGCGCAGTTCGGAAATCCGCTGCGACAGCTCGTGCGGCGGCACATACTCCTGCGCTTCTTGCGGCGACGGCTCGACGTCGGGCACCACTTCCCATTCGGGCGAGTACATCTCCACCAGCGACGCGTCGATCGCCTTGACGATGGTTTGCGGGGTGATGCCGTGTTCGCGGTTATACTCCAACTGCCTGGCACGGCGGCGGTTGGTTTCGTCGATCGCCTTGCGCATCGACTCGGTGGTCTGGTCGGCGTACATGATGACCGCGCCGTTGACGTTGCGCGCGGCGCGCCCGATGGTCTGGATCAGCGAGCGCTCGGATCTCAGATAGCCTTCCTTGTCCGCGTCCAGAATCGCCACCAGCGAGACTTCGGGCAGGTCCAAACCTTCGCGCAGCAGATTGATCCCGACCAGCACGTCGAACTCGCCCTTGCGCAGGCTGCGGATTATCTCGACCCGTTCAATCGTGTCGATGTCGGAATGCAGGTAGCGCACGCGCACGCCGAGGTCCTGGTAGTAGTCGGTCAGATCCTCGGCCATCTTCTTGGTCAGGCAGGTGACCAGCACGCGCTCGTTGCGTTCGACGCGGCGGCGGATTTCCTCGAGCAGATCGTCCACCTGGCTGCCGGCCTTGCGCACCTCGATTTCCGGATCGACCAGACCGGTGGGCCGAATCAACTGCTCGACCACCAGCCCCTGGGACTTGCGCAGCTCGTAATCGCCGGGGGTGGCCGACACGTAGATCACCTGGTTGATGAAGGATTCGAACTCCTCGAAATTGAGCGGCCGGTTGTCCAGCGCGGAGGGCAGGCGGAAGCCGAAATCGACCAGAGTCTGCTTGCGCGATCGGTCGCCGCGGTACATCCCGCCGATCTGCGGCACGGCGACGTGGCTTTCGTCGATGAAGAGCAGGAAGTTTTTGGGGAAATAATCCAGCAGCACGGGCGGCGGCTGGCCGGGACGGCGTCCGGTCAGATGGCGCGAATAGTTCTCGATTCCGGGACATACTCCCATTTCGGAAAGCAGCTCGAGATCGTACATGGTGCGCTGCTCCAGGCGCTGGGCCTCCAGCAGCTTGTTCTGGGAGCGGAACTCTTCGAGCCGCTCGCGCAGTTCCTGGCGGATGTTGCGCACCGCCACTTCCATCCGGTCCGAGGTGGTGACGTAATGCGAGGCCGGGTAAATCGCCACGCTCGAAAGCCGGCGAATCACCTGCCCGCGCAACGGATCGATTTCGTACAGCCCGTCGACTTCGTCGCCGAAAAACTCAATCCGCACCGCGCGGCTTTCTTCGTACGCCGGGAAAACCTCGACCGTGTCGCCGCGCACCCGGAAAGTGCCGCGATGGAAGTCGTAATCGTTGCGCTGGTACTGGATATCCACAAGCTTGCGCAGCACGCGATCGCGTTCGACCCGCTGGCCCTCTTCCAGAAACACCAGCATTTCGAAATAGACTTCGGGTTCGCCCAGGCCGTAGATGCATGAGACCGATGCCACGATCAGGACGTCGTTGCGCTCCAGCAGCGCCTTGGTCGCGGAATGGCGCAGCTTGTCGATTTCGTCGTTGATGCTGGAATCCTTCTCGATGTAGGTATCGGTCGAGGGGACGTAGGCTTCAGGCTGGTAGTAGTCGTAGTAGGAGACGAAGTAGCGGACGGCGTTTTCCGGGAACAGTCCCTTGAACTCATTATATAGCTGCGCCGCCAGGGTTTTGTTGGGCGCCATCACCAGGGCCGGCCGGTTAATCCGCGCAATGACGTTGGCCATAGTAAAGGTCTTGCCCGAACCGGTGACGCCGAGCAGCACCTGGCTGGGAACGCCCTGGAGCAGGTTGCGCGTGATGGCGTCAATAGCCGCGGGCTGATCGCCCTGGGGCCTGTAACTGGACACCAGCTTGAAGGAGCCCTCTTTACCGCGCGCCAGAGACAACATCGGATTCATGCTAGCAGGGGCGGGGCGCCGCATAAATCGGGCGTGCGGGAGAAAAATTGTCCACAAGCGAAGCTTTCCTCAATATTTCGCCAATGTTAAATGATTGGCTTTTAGTTGGGCTTAAGGTATGTATTCAGCCCGTAGATACTGACCGATCGCTCCGGCGCGGGCGGAGAGGTGAGGCGGTCCGGGCCGGAGGGCGGTCAATTATTTTGGGGATGGATGTGAATTCGCGGGGCGGAGGGCTTGAAAATTCCCAAATTTTTTGTATTTAAGATGCGGCGCTTGGCTTGAAGCCGTAACAACCGTCTGTAGAATTGCCCGGCAGTAAATGAGGGCATTGGGTGGGAGCCTGGCTAATAGGAACCAGATGGAGGAGGTTAATGGGCACTAAATACCGACCGTTTGTCAAAACTGCAGCGATGGCCGCCGTTGTTTTTCTGATGGCCGGATGCGCGCAAATCCAGAATTGGGAGGACTCGCTGCAACAGCCCCGTGAGTGGGACGGATGCGCTCTGGGTGGAGCTCTGGCGGGCGCCGCTATAGGAGGTATCAGCTCCTATTTCGTCGCTCAACAGACCGGCGGCGACACCGACCGCAGCCGGGTGGAAGCGGTTTACGTCCCGATTTTCACGATTATTGGCGGTGGCCTTGGCGCCGTGGCCGGACACTACATCTGTGATCCAATAATCCCGCCGCCGCCGCCGGCGCCGGTTCAGGCCGAAGCTCCGCCGCCGCCCCCGCCGCCGCCCCCCGCTCCCGCACCGCAGGAGCGTATCGTGCTGCGCGGCGTGCATTTCGACTTCAACAAGTACAACATCAGGCCCGACGCCGTACCGATCCTGGATGAGGCGGCCGAGATTCTCGGCAAGCATCCGGACGTAACCGTTGACGTCAACGGCTACTGCGACGCTATCGGCACTTATCGCTACAACCTGAAGTTGTCGCAGCGGCGCGCCGCCGCCGTCGCCCGGTACCTCGAAGGCAAGGGCATTGCCGCCAACCGTCTGGTTACACACGGATACGGCAAGACCCACTTCGTGGCCACCAACCGAACGTCGGAAGGCCGCGCACAAAACCGCCGGGTCGAGCTGGTACCCGTCGGCTCCTGATCGCCTGACACCGGGGGCCGTGGCGCATTGCCGCGGCCCCTTATTCTCCCACCTTTTTTACTTGCGCCGGTTCGTTCTACAGGCGATATTTGTCGTCGGATTGGTTTTGAGTTCTGGGCTTGATTTTCTCGTGGAGGAGTGGTGGAACGATGGCCACCTTGTTTGGGAGTATGCTTCGCTTGGCTGCGGTCTCGGTACTGGCGCTTGCCATCGCCGCTCTGACTTTCGGCACGGCCTGGGCCCAGTCGGCAAACCCGAACCCCGCGCAAAGCACGTCAGCAAAGCCGCAGGTGCCTGCCGCCAGGTCGGCGACCGCCGACCCTGCGGCAGCTGATGCCGACTCCGACAGCGCGGACAAATCCGATTCCGGCGGTGCTGAATCGGGGGCGTCTGGCGGGTACGCCATCCATGCGGCCTTGAAGAGCTTTGATACCGCCCCGCGGGCGGGCGATAGCGCCTTCATGCACGCCTCGGAAACGTTCCCTGCCTTCTGTAAGGATTGGCAGCGCCGGCTGCACGATCGCGAACTGAACAACCTGGAAAATATCAGTTGGAAGGACCAGAACGGCTGGAAGACCGGAACTTACGTTTCTTACAGCCCGGTCAAAAGCTGCAACTGCAAACATTCCACCGGCGGTGTCCCCATCGGCGAATTGACCTACCAGGAGACCGAATACTATCTGGCCGGCAGGACCGTGGAAGAAGCGCGGCATGCCCAGCCCAAAGCGGTCGGTATTACCAACACCACCGAGATCTTTCGCTGGGACAAGACCAAGTGGGACGACGGCCGCTAACTCGCTGGCCGCGCCCTGCTGCCGGATTCAGTTCAGTTCCTTGCTGCTGTATCCCAGGATTCTGCGCGCGATGATCAGCAGATTGATCTGCTGGGTGCCTTCGAAGATGTCGTTGATTTTGGCGTCGCGCATCCATTTCTCCAGCAGGTAGGCGCGCGAATAGCCCAGCGGCCCCAGCAGTTCGACCGCCTTCTGCGTAATCTGCGTCACCACCAGACCGGCCTTTGCCTTGGCCATCGACGCCTCCAGGTTGTTGCGCTGGCCGTTATCCAGCAGCCACGCCGCGCGCCACGCCAGCAGCCGCGCCGCCTTGAGCTGCACTTCCATCTCCATGAATTCGCGTTCGACCGCACTGAGCCGCTGGGGGCAGACGCCATAGCGGATTTCGATGTTGCGCTGTGCGAGGAAATCGCGCACGAAATCGAGCGCCGCGCGCCCCACGCCGATTGCCATCGCGGCGACAATCGGCCGGGTGGCGTCGAA
>JAJPJA010000061.1 GCA_021324455.1 Pseudomonadota bacterium
GTCCGGATTTAATCGATATTCTGCCGTTGGTGTCGTTCGGGGTGAACTCCAACATCGCGAACCCCCCGGCACGCTGGCCACCAGCGCGGGTCGAGCGTTAATCGCAATAGAGGCGACAGGCCGGTGAGACTGATTCCGGTCTTAAAAAAAGTCTAATCACTCCAACGGATGAGCGCAACGAAGAACCCGGTCAAGCCGGGCGATGCGCCCGCCGGCGTCTATACAGCTTGTGTGGTCCGCGGCGTTCCCGAATGGAAAGAACGCGACCCGGCTAAAAAATGGCCAGCGGATTGACCGGCGACGCGGTGCCGCGCTTGAGCAGCAACGGCGCCATCACGAACTGGAACGCGTACCGTCCGCTGCGCGCGCACTGTTCCGACAGCGCTTCCAAATCGGCGTTATCAATCAGATGGATTCCCATCACAACCAGCGTGCCGATGTGGATCGGCAGACCGATGTCGTCATAGCCGCTGGGGATCACGTCGCTGGTGCCGTCGCAGCCCAGGATCGCGACGCGCCGCTCGTGGATCCACGGCAGGCAGGTCACGTCGAGTCCGGCCATGTCGATGAGTCCCCGAGTGGGCGGCTCCCATCCGCGTTTAGCGGCGCGCCGTTTCGGCCTTCCCGTCCGGATTAACAGCACATCGCCCTCTTCCACCTTCACGCCGTGGTCCGTTTCCGCGGCTTCGAGATCTTCGGGATAAAGATGATGCCCAGGCTCAAACCAATGCACGCCTTTGACCTTGGCGATATCCAGCAGCACGCCGCGGCTGACCACGCCCGGAGTCGCGACTTCGATCGAGCATTTTCTGGCGCCATGAGAGCCGACTTCGGCGGCGTCAAAACCGTTATACATCTTGCCCTGCCAGAAAACATGGCACAGCGCGTCCAGATGCGTGGTGGCAAAGCCATGGGGCGAGATGGCGAAATAATCCGCCACCCCGGCCATAGCCTGGCGCGGCGAGTCCGATCCCGCCTGCATCATCAAATGCGTCACCGGGGTGGGATTGTCATTGGCGGTCACCGTCGCCAGCGGCAGCGACATCGAAATGACCTGTCCGGTCCTGACCAGGGCGCCGGCCGCCGCGCGTTTGGCGTCGGTAATGAAATTGAGCGCGCCGCGCTGGTCGTCCTTGCCCCATCTGCCCCAGTTGCTGAGTTTTTCGAACAGGCCTTTCACTTCGGCTGAAGATAATTGCTGTGCCACCTGAAAAATCCTTTCTGTTTGACGATGCTCGCCGATATCGCCTCCGGCGGCGGACGCTTTCGGCCTTACATTGCCTGGGAACGGATCACCTTCCCCGGCATCGCGCCCGTATGCCGCCCGTGCTCGTAAAGCACCTGGCCATTTACCACCGTATATTCGATCCCGTTGGCCTTGACCACGAACCGCTCGCCGCTGCCGGGCAGGTCGCGCACCAGCTGCTGACGCCCGGCGGGACCGACGGTATCGAGGTCAAAGACGGTAACGTCGGCAGCCATCCCCGCCGCCAGCCGCCCGCGTCCCACGATACCGAACAGATCCGCGGGTTCCGAGGTGATGCGTTTGATCGCGTGCTCCAGCGTCAGCACCTGCCGATCGCGCACCCAATGTCCCAACAGATAGGTGGGATAGCCGGCTTCGCAATGAGAATTGACGTGAGCGCCGCCGTCGGACAATCCGATGATGGTGCGCGGGTCGCCGATCAATTCGTGGATGCGATCCTCTTCGGCCGGAATCATGGTGAAGCGCGCCGCCAAATCGTCTTCCAGCGCCACGTCGAGGAAGGTATCGACCGGGTCCCGGCCGCGCCGGCGCGCGATCTCGTCGATGGTCATGCCCACCAACGGCCGCAACTCCTCGCGCTTGGTGTCATCCACAGCGATTCGCGCCATGTCAACCTTGAAGCGCTTGAAGGTCTTGAGCTCCTCGCGAAAAGCGCCGCGGAATTCGGCGCTGGCGTAAAGCTTCTTCTGTTCCTCGCGGGTCTGGTTGAAGGCGGGACGCCACGACTGCATCGAGGCGAAGATGCCGGGCGCGCGCAAATCGATACTGACAATTATCGGCACCGCACTGACTTGCGGAATCCCGCCGCGCCCAATCAACGGCTCGGCCTTCTTCAACGTCTGCCAATGCCCGTCCTGCCCGCGAATCGACACCAGCAGCCACGTCACCGGGCGGTTGGCCGCACAAAGCAGGTCGTCGAGCAGTTGGTACTCCTCGTCGGTGAGAATGCCGATGGTTTTGGTCAGCGCGATTTCAATCGCGCCGCGGTTCAGTTCCTTCAGCACGCCCGCGTACGCCATCAGCTCGTCGTGGCTGGCAAGCCGGCAGGCCAGCGGCCGCGCCTGGTAGCCGATATGATTGGAAAAAGTGGTGGTGGAGAAACCGAAGGCGCCGGCGGCGATCGCGTCGCGCAGCAGGGCGCGGATGCGCGCGAGTTCGTCGGGCCGCGCCGCGCGGTCCATCGACTCCTCTCCCATGACGAAATGGCGAAATGGCGTCAGCGGGGCGAGGAAGCCGAGATTGATACCGCAGGCACGGCGCGCCGCCGCGTTCATGAATTCGTCAAAGCCAATCCACTCCCAACTGATTCCCTTTGACAGCGCGTCGAACGGGATGCCCTCCACGTTGACCAGGTCCCACGCAGCGATTTCGCGCACTTCGGGCTTGCATGGCGCGATACCGACGCCACAGTTGCCCATAATCACGCTGGTCACGCCGTGCCATGAGGTGGAAGTGACGAGCGGGTCCCAGCAGATCTGGGCGTCATAATGCGTATGCGGATCGACGAAGCCGGGCGCGACGACCAGATCGGAGGCGTCGATCACGCGCGCGGCGCCGGCGCGAATCTTGCCAATTTCGGCGATTTTGTCCCCGGCAATCGCAACGTCCGCACGAACCGCCGGGGCGCCGGTGCCGTCAACCACGGTGCCGTTCCTGATCAGCAGGTCATAGCTCATGGTGCTCCTCCGCGCGCTGGGGTTTGATGTAATACAATCCGGCGCAATTCTCAAAGCGGACAGCGCGACCGGCGTCAATGCCTTCTCATCGCGGCGCAAGCGCCTTTGCGCGCCGGCCCTGAAAATCGGCCATGCCTATTCGGCCGGCGCGGACGCTACCTTCTGGCCTGCTTCCTTCCAACCCGTAATCCCGTCCGCCATCACGCTGACGTTCTTGTATCCGGCCTGAACCGCCCGCCGGGCGGCCGTATGCGACGCCATTCAAAGCGTACTGTGGCAGTAGAACACCAGCGGTGTGTTGCGATCCGGCGGCAGCTCCGCCGCGACGTTGTAATGCATCGCCGAGGGCAGCAGATGCGCGCCCGGAATGATGCCCTCGCTTTCGCGCACATCAGGCGGATTGGCGTCGTAAATCATCACTTTGGAATTGCGCTTCGCCATCATCGCGGCCAGATCCGAAACATGGATGATCTTGAACCCCTGCTCGCCTTCGATCTTTGACAGCAGGTCGCCGATGCTGAGGGCGCGCGCCGGCGCGCTCATCCCGACGCACGCAATCATCGCGACGGCTGCGATTATTCCGAGTTTACGCATATCCTCTCCGCTGAAACCGATGGTTAATCCCTTGCCCGGCTCAAAGCCACCTGCGCCTCGCGCAGGGACCGACTGTCGGATTGCAACGCGGTTACACGCGAATACAAATCTTGCCGAAATGCCTGCCGCTGGCCAGGTAATCCAAAGCCGCCGGCGCCTCTTCGAACTGAAACACGCGGTCGATCACCGGACGCATCCGATTGCTTTCGATTGCGCGGTTCATGTCCTCGAACATCTCGCGCGAACCGACCCGAATCCCCACCACGTGCGCCGCGCGGAACAGGATGCCGAGCGGGTTGATCTCGCCGCTCATCCCGGTGAGCAGGCCGATCACGGTGATAAAACCGCCGCTGCGAATCGCCTGCAGCGCATGGGCCAGCGTGCCGGCGCCGCCGACGTCGAGGATATGGTCGGCGCCTTCGCCGTCGGTCAGTTCCATCACGCGCTTATCCCAATCAGGCGTGGTCTTGTAGTTGATAACTTCGGCGCCCAGCTCGCGCAGACGCGCCATTTTGTTTTCGCTGCCGGTAGTGGCGATTACCCGCGCCCCGCTCATCCGCGCGAACTGAAGTCCGAAAATCGAAACGCCGCCGGTGCCCTGCACCACGACGGTCTCACCCGCCGCGACATGGCCGGCCGCAACCAGCGCGTTCCACGCGGTGACGGCGGCGCAGGGCAGCGTGGCCGCCTCTTCGAAGGAAAAATGCTTTGGGATATGCACCACGGCGCTTTCATGCAGCAGGGCGTACTCCCGCAGCATCCCGTCGGTATTTCCGCCGCCCAGCGAAGCATCCGCAACCCCGCGCCGCGGGCGGCCGGAAATCCATCCGGGGGTGAAGATGCCGGCCACGCGATCGCCGGCGCGCACGCGCGTCACTCCCGAACCCACTTCGGCGACTTCGCCGGCCCCGTCGGACAGCGGAATCAGCCCGGGTTTGGTGCCGGCGCCCATTCGTCCCCTGATTGTCAGCAGGTCGCGATAGTTGAGCGACGCCGCCCGGACCCGAATCAGAACCTCGCCCGGACCGGGTGAGGGCTTGGGCCGGTCGACCAGGGCCAGCGCGCCTTCGCCGCCCTTGTTGGTAATTTCGTATGCTTTCATTTTCGACTCCATCGAACACGAGCGGCGGTCGATACCAGGCTTTGGCTACTTTCCCTCGTTAATCGCCCGGATTGCCGCCGCCAGTCCCGGATACCATTTCTCGTGTCTGGGCAAATTATCGTTCAGATCCAGCCATGGCGCCTTCGAGGACACCCATCCGTGGCGCAGCTCTTCCCTGGGCGAGCCTGGCCATTGGCATCCATCGATGGTCGCGGTCGAGATCGAAATGACGTTGGGAAAAGCCGCCACCTCGCCGGCCACGTGCGTGCCGCAATTCCTGCAAAAACGCCGCGATACTCCGGGCGAGGTGCTGAACGCTCCCATGCTGTCGGCGCCGCTCTCCCATCGAAAGCCGCTGCGCGGGAACATCGAATAGGTGACGAACGCCGCGCCATGAATGCGGCGGCAATTGGAGCAATGGCAATGATGCGTATAGCCGGCCGGCGCCGTGATGGTGTAACGCACCTGCCCGCAGAAGCATCCGCCGGTCAGCTTCAAAGCCATCTTGCTCTTGCCTCCCGCAAAAATGCCAATCGATCAGGGTCTGGTCAGATCGGCGACTTTGGTCAGGTCGGTATAGACGCGCAGACAAGTGATTTTGTCCCGCGGAATTTCCCATACCATGCAGGCGTCGTTTTCATAGGCGCGGCCGTTGAAGGCTTGCCCGCGATGCGTTGCTTCGGCGATCACGGTGGTGCCGGCCTCGTAGAAATGATGGAACTCCGCCTGCTGGCCCGCGGGAAACAGGCTCTCGCGCGCGGCGGCGGCGCGGATAGCGTCCTTGCCGCGCCACGGATTTTTGAAATTGCCCGCCGGATACCAGATCACGTCGTCGGCCACGCACTGGCAAATCCCCTCAACGTCGCGGCGCATCCACGCCAGCCACATGCGCCGCGCCAGTTCGGTCCGCTCTCCCGACTTCATCGCATGTTGCTCGATTCAGTTCACGTCAGCCTGTAAACCCTGGCGGCATTCTCGCCCAGGATTGCGCGCCGCGCATGATCGTCCATCCCGTCCACCAGTCCCTTCAGGTCCTCCATATAGGTGGCGGGATGGTTGGAATGCGGATAGTCGCTGGCCCAGAAGAACTTGTCCTCGCCGACGATCCTGGTCAGCGGAGCGACGCAGCGCTCAAACGGGTCGGCCGAGATGAAGCATTGGCGCCTGAAATAGTACGACGGCTTTTCCTTAAGCCGCACCGAACCGCCCGCCGTCGTGCCCCGATACAGCGCGTCGGTCCAGTCCAGCCACGATCCGATCCATCCCGCGCTGGACTCCAGCACCACCAGCTTCAAGCGGGGAAACCGATCGAATACGCCGTAGGCAAACAGGCTCGCCAGCGCCATCTGCACCGCCGAGATGCCGCTGGCGTTGAAATACCAGTCCGACCAGTTCATGTCGTCGAAGCGGTGATGCAGGCTGAGCGCGGGATTGTCGAGCGACGGATGCAGCGCGAGGGGCACGTCGAGATCCTGCGCCGCCGCAAACACCGGGTCGTGATCGGGATGCCCGTGCGATTTGCGGTTCATGGTGTAGCAGTAAACCCACGCGCCTTTGCATCCGTCCTTGATGGCCCGCTCCAGCTCGCGCACCGCCGCCTCCGGATCGGCCAGCACCAGGTGCGCGACCGCGATCAGCCGCCCGCCCGAATCGCGGCAGAAATCCGCGATCCATCGATTGTAAGCCCGCGCGTACGCGTTGGCCAAATCGACGTCGCTCAGATGCGCGCCCCAGACCAGACCCAGGGTCGGATAGAGGATGGCCTTGTCGATCTTTTCGTGATCGAGCAGCTCAAGACGTTCCCTGGGGTCCATTGTGCCGAAGCCCGCGCCGTTAAGATACGTCGCGTCCTCGCCCAGACCGCGATCGAAAGCCGGCTGACTGGACTGCTTAATCACCGACTGGCGGCGGCGTTGGTTGAATTCGCGGATGCCCTCGTCGCCCAATTCGTTGAGCCGCTTCATCCCGCCCAGCGACGCCAGAAACGCGGGCGGCACCAGCGTGGAGGGTTTGCCGTCGATCTCCAGATACTCGCGCCCGTCCGCGCCCCTGACGATACGCATCGCGCGGCTCCGATATTGCGGCTCGATGTAGCGCATCCAGGTATCGGGCGGCTCGAGGATATGACCGTCGGCGTCAATGACCAGCTCGCGGCTCATAGGCGGCCTCCTCCGGCGAGTAATATATCCCCGCCCCGGTTCGGCTCACAAACGGCGCCGCCGCGGCGTTTGCGCTATGATGCCTCAGTTAACGGTGAACGGCAGGAGGAAAATATGTCGCTGAAGGACAAAATCGTGGTGGTTATAGGCGGCAGCTCCGGGATGGGCCTGGCAACGGCCAAAGCGGCGATGGCGGAAGGCGCCAAGGTCGTCATCACCGGACGCTCCGAAGATCGCCTGCGCAGCGCGAGCCAGGACCTGCGCGGCACCGTGCGCACCGTCGCGCTCGACGCCGCTGACGAAGCCGGCACGCGTGCCCTGTTCGAGGACCTCGGGCACGTGGATCACGTATTCTTCACCGCGGCCACCCTTACCTTCAGTCCGGGCTTCAAGGCCGAGAGTGCGGCGTTGAGGGCGGCGATCGATACCCGGTTATGGGGCGCCTATTACGCCGCCAAATACGCGGCGCCGAAGATGCCGCCGGAAGGATCGATCACGTTCACCACCGGGACGGCGTCGCAAAAGCCGGTTCCGGGACTGGCGATCGTGGCGGCCTCCTGCGGCGCGGTGGAGGCGCTGGCGCGCGCCCTCGCCATTGAACTGGCTCCGATCAGGGTGAATGTCGTACGGCCCGGCCTGATCGACACTCCCCTGCACGAAAAGCTTTTGGGCGGCAAGGAGCGGGCGCTGAAACAAATCGCCGCCGGCGCCGCCCGTCTGCCGCTTAAGCGCGCGGGCCGTTCCGAAGACGTCGCGGAGGCGGCGTTGTTCCTGATGAAGAACTGTTTCGCCACCGGAATCACGCTGACGCTGGACGGCGGCCACCTGCTGGCTTGAGCGGAAAAAAAAGGAGCGCCCGCAGCCCGGGCGCTCCTTTTTGGGTTGCTTCGCCGGACCCTATTTCATGATACGCGACAGCGAACCGGGAAAGGCCCAGGTCGGCGCGTCCCGCAGATCCGCACTGATTTTGCTGGCGAACTGAGTGGGTGCCTCGACGTTTGATGAGGTCGCGTGCTGATTCTGAAAATCCCACATCTGATCGACGTTGGCCGAGTGAAACGTGGTCACGTCGCCGGTGTCGATCTTGAGCGGCGTCATCGGAATCATGTTGAACTTCCAGAACTTCTGGTTGACGTCATAGAAGTCCCATCCGAGTTGGGTCCAGGTATCCGGATCGATGTATCCCACCTTGTGGCCGTAGCAGTAGGAACCCATCGACGGCAGCGGACTGGTATCGACCACCATCACGTCGCGCAGCTCCCATTTGCCCACTCTTGAGGTGGGAAAAGCCGGCACTGAACCCTTTACAAGATAGTTGTTCAGATCGTACAGGCCAGCCCCGTCCGCATGGACGATAAACAGCATCTTCTTGTGGCCCAGCAGCTTTACGTTAAAGTTAGGGATTTGAAACGCCATGCCGTCCGAATTGTCGTCCTGTACCCAGTCGGTGCCCAGGATCGGCGAGCAGCGAGCGGCACTGGACAGGCGCAGCGAGCGGCGCAGGGAGGGCAGGAACACGTAAATCTCCTGCACCTTTTCCGGGTCGTCAGGCTGCTGCGCAAGCTGTGTCGTATAGCGGGTCTGCTCGGGGGAGAGGACGAAATAGCGCGCCGTCTGCAGATAGCCCTTGCCGTAGCTGGGATTTATCGGCATCCCGGGGTCGCTGATATGGCTCAGGCGCCAGTACACGACTTCAGTTTTTTGCGGGAACACGTTTTGAAACCGATCGACCAGGCTGGTGTTGGTCACATAGCGATAGATCGGCGGAATGAACCCGAAGAAGGCGTTGTACAGGACCTGCTCGCCGGCCAAATCGCCGCTGGGCTTGGGAAACGGAACCCCTGCGACATATCCTTTTACGGTGTAGCCGCCATTGTCGGTTTTCACCAGTTTGGTCTGTCCCGCGTACTTCTCGGTGTCTTCCTGCAGGCGTTTGGCCATCGGCACGGCGATGGTCGGTCCGACCACAATCGTGTAATCCGCCGTGTTGCCGATTTTGAATGCATACTGTTGACTGAACATGGCCTGCAGGCCGATTGGCATGAACTTTTTATACTGTTGCCAATTCTGCAGCGTGATCTGAGTGCCCGGCGGAATCGTGTCTGGGGAGTTCACGTCCGCCATGGCGGCATAGTTGGCCGGATCGAACTTGATTTGTGCTCGCGCCGCCCCGGCGACACCAAACGCGAGCACCAGCGCGCACAACAGCGCACCAGGCGTTTTGAATCTCACTCACCTGACCTCCAATGGTTTGTTCTGGTCCGATTTACCGCTGTTACTGCTCAGCCGTGAAGATGACGGCGGGCGGAAAGTCAGAGGCGTGCGGTGCCAGACCCGCGCATTTATGCCAGAAGTATGCCGTTTGGACAAGCGTTTGTTCAGGATCGAGCTGGAGGCCGGGCGTTTCAACTCCGCCCTGATTCCTGTAGTCGACTCCTACAACATTCGCGGTTATCAAATAACTGTAGCGTTTTGGGACGATTCGCCCCCCCGATCTGTTGCCCCATTCCCAATCGGCGCTAATCTCGAACATTGCACAGGCTTGCATTATGCCATACTTCGACTCCAACGGCGTTCGGATCCATTACCTCGAGCAGGGAGACGGACCTGCGGTGTTACTAATCCATGCGATGGCCGCGAGCGCGCGGCATTCGTGGATCGATACCGGATGGTTCGAAATACTGACTCCGGAATATACCGTGCTGGCGATCGACTGCCGCGGCCACGGCAACAGCGCCCGCGCTTACGATCCCGATTTCTATACTGCCGATAATATGGCGGATGACGCCGCGCGCCTGCTGGAGTATCGCGGAATCAAGCGCGCACTGGTTGCCGGGTATTCGATGGGCGCCTGCGTGGCGCTGAACCTGGCCGTGCGATATGGCGCACGCGTGCGCGCGATGGTGATCGGCGGTGTCAGTTCGCGCGCCTATAAGGTGCCGCCACCCGACGAGCTGCAGCGTCTGGTCGCGGTGCTCAACGCCGACGACGCCGGTTCCTTCACCGATAAGCCGGCGCTGTTCATGCGTTCGTTCTGCCTCAGCAACGGCAACGATCCCAAAGCGCTGGCCGCTTTCTCGATCCATCGCCGGCCCGACGTCGAGCAGAGCCAGCTGGCGGCTATTCGGGCTCCGGTTCTGATCGGAGCGGGAACCAGGGACGCGGTGGTACAGGGCGTCGATGAGCTGGCGCAGTCGATTCCCAACGCTCGCGTCATCAAGCTGGAGGGGCGCACCCATATCGACGCTCTGGCCGACCCTGTCTTCCAACGCGCCGCCATCGATTTCTTCGCCGCCGCCGGCCCCTAAAGACGCTTTTCGGCTGGAGGCCAAGCGTCAATCCGGCGTCCAAAATGTCTCTAAAGGAAAGATATCCTGGCCGTCTCCGGCGAGGCACGCTTCGCCCGCAGGGCAGTCGGCATCGGTACCACAAACGTCATTGGTAGTCACTGAGCAGGAACCAAACCAGGGATAGATGCTATCCACGTTATGGGGACTCATACTGGTCTGGTCCTTCTTCTCCCACATGAGTTTGGTGTCGTTGTCGGTTATCGTGCCGTCGCCGTTATCCGTATAACTGAGCGCGGTGCCGGGCGTGAGGGCGCCGTCATCGCCGGCGGCGTAGGAAGTCGTCTGGCCGGTCGCGGGAAATGCCTGGGCCGCCGATAGTTCGTTCGTGCAGATGTTCAGCTGTGTTTGACAGCTGGAGAGTTTGGCCTGACAGGTTGGCAGCCCCCCGAGTTGGAGGCAGACGCCACGCCGGCCCCCATCCATAGCAGCAAAATGCCCAACAGTAGAACACTTTTCTTGCTTTTCACAAGGAACCTCCTTGTTTGGATAAATTTACATTCTAAAGCTTTAGGGTCGTGCCGTTTAACACATAGGAGCGACATCTATCAACTGCTAGTGAGGATAGGAGACACTTACAGTAAGGCGGAAGCTGGGGGGCGCCGCCATGGGATATTTGTTATTGCGCCGCGCGCCGCTTGAGGTGTCTGGTCAGGATTCGCCGTCGCCTCCCGCGTTTTTCAAGCGGTTGGCAGGCGGAGCCGGATGGTACGGTGAGCGGAGCCGAAAACCTACACGGAGGAGGGCTCGAAGGGCCGTCCAGGGAACGCTCGGAATGACACTGACGGCGACGCGCTGCGGTCTGGCAACTCCGCAGACAGGCGTACCTGCGTGCACACGCTTTTTGTGCGCGCGCCGCCGCATGAAATGAAAACCGGCGCGATCAATAAGGAAGGCGCGCCGGTAGCGCTACCGCAGAATGTCATCCTCGCGCAGACGCCGGATCTCTTCGGCCGAATACCCTAACAGTCCGCTCAGGATCGAATCGGTGTCCTCGCCCAGCAGCGGGGCGGCCTTGCGCACCGCGCACGGCGTTTGCGACATCTTCCATGCGATCCCGGCGTGAACGCGGCGGCCCACCACCGGATGGGGCAGCTCGATTTGGTAGCCGCGCGCCTTCATGTGCGGATCCTCGACCAGGTCGCGGGCGCCGAGTGACGGAAAAGCCGCCACACCCGCCGCCTGCAAAGTGTCGGTAATCTCCCATCGGTCGCGCGCCGAGGTCCATTGAGTGATGATACGATCCAGTTCGTCCTCGTTGCGTTTGCGCGCCGCGGCGCGGCTGAAGCGCGGGTCATCAGCGAGCCGCGGCTGTCCAATCGCGGCGCACAGCGCGCGCCATTCCCGCTCGCTGCCGACCGCGATCGTCACCCACATATGCTCGTTGCCGCGCGCCTTGTAGCAGTTATGCGGCGCCATCCACGGGTCGCGATTGCCGATCGGTTGGGGCAGCCGGCCGCTGACCGCATATTCCAGCAGCGCTTCGGGAATGATGCTCAGCACCGATTCCAGCATCGACAGATCGATGTGCTGACCCGCGCCGGTGCGTGCCCGATGCATCAGGGCGGCGACGGTCGCGATGGCGCCGAAAATCCCCGACGTCGGATCGGGATAAGCCATCGCGCTGCTGCGCGTGGGCCGTCCCGGATAGCCGTTGACCAGCGTCAGTCCTGAGACCGCTTCAATCAATGCGCCGAAGCTCAGATGCGTGTTGTAGGGACCGGTCTGCCCGTAGCCCGACATCGACAGCATCACCAGGTCGGGCCGCCACCGGGTCAGCGTCTCATAGCCCAGTCCCATGCGCGTCATCGAGCCGGCGGCGAAGTTTTCCACCACAACGTCGCAATGGCGCACCAGCTCGCGCGTGATTTCGATTGCGCGCGGTTTGCCCAGGTCCAGCGCGATGCTGAGCTTGCCCTGGTTCCATTGGTTGAAGCCGCCGGCGCGGTTGAGGTCGCGGATATCGTCCGCCATCGGCAGCGTGTTGCGATACATGCAGGGGCGGCGCGCGCTCTCGACCCGGATGACCTCGGCACCCAGATGGGCCAACTGCAGCGCGGCGTACGGTCCGGCCCACACCCAACTGAAATCCAGCACGCGGATGCCGCTCAGCGGACCGCCGCCGGAGCCGGGCGACTGGACGCCGCGTCGCGGCTGCCGATGAGGCTGGGGAATTGCCCGGTTGTGCTCGCCCAGACGCGGCGCCGGGCGCTCGCGCTGCGCAATCCCGACCAGCCGCAGCGCGGAGCGCGGAATCTGCATGTCCGCGCCTCCCAATGGAATTGAGATAAAGGCGCCGCGCTCGCGCAGATGCGGGTCGGCGTAAACGTCGGCCACCGTGTTCACGCGTTCGATCGGCACCGGCAACTTCTGCAGCTCGCGGCACAGGTCCTCAACCTTCCAGCCGGCGGTCCATTCCGACACTTTTTGCTTGATGAATTCGCCGTCATGAAAGCGGTTGAACGCGTCGTTGTATTTCTCATCGGCCGCCCATTGCGGGCGGCCCATGAATTCGACGAAGCGGCGCCATATATGCTCGCCATAAACCGTCATCAGCACCTTGCCGTCGGCGCATTCGAAAACGTCCGCCGGCTGCGGATTGAACCTGCCGCCCAGACGCGTGATCTCCTTGCCCGCGTAGCTGTAGAACGGCCAGTTGAGCTCGATCATCGGCGCCAGGCATTCCTGCTGCGACAGATCGATCGCCTGGCCCCGCCCGGATTTGAGCCGCTCCAGGCAGGCGGCCAAAGTGACCAGCGCGCAATGCATCCCGCCCTGGAAATCCGCCTGATGCCCGTACAGTTTCACCGGCGCCAGGTCGGGGTCCGACGCCGCCGCGTTGCCCGAAGCCAGCCCGCCCGCATGCTGCACGTTCAGATCGTAGGCGCGGTAATTGGCGCGCGGGCCGCTGTCGCCGAAGGGTGAGATCGCGGCGATGATCAGATGCGGGAAGCGCCGTTCCAGCGTTGCCGAATCCAGCCCGAATCCTTCGCGTTCGGCGGGCAGGACGTTATGCACCAGGATGTCGGCGCCGGCCAGCAGATCCGATAAGCGCTCGCGGTCCGCCTCGCCGCGGAGATCGAGCGTCACGCCCAGCTTGCCCGCGTTGAGATAGGCGAACAGCGCGCTGGCTTCGGGATCGGGCTGGCCGCGAAACGGGCCGCGGGTGCGGGTCACGTCGCCCTCGGGCGGCTCGACCTTGATCACCTCCGCGCCCGCCTGTGACAGCAGCCGGGCGGCGAAGGCGGCCGCGATACCCTGGCCGCATTCGACCACGCGCACTCCGGTCATCGGAGCCGGCGCCGGGTTTTCCGATGCGCTTGCTGAATTCGCCATCGCACGCCTCCGCGATCCTGATATCAAGGGAGATTGCGCGATGACAACGGGGCGGCCAGGTTCGACGGGCCGTTTGCCGTCCAGCCCCGGGCGTGGTTAACTCGGCTAGCCGGAACAGTTCGCGTGGCCTTTATCGCCGGCCCGGCTCGCGGCGGGTGCGGCCGGCGCTGCCAGGAAGGAGTCCATTCATGCTGACGCTCAAAGGAAAAACCGCGCTGGTAACCGGCGGCGGCGGCGGAATCGGCCGCGGTATCGCCGAAGAGTTGGGTAAATTCGAAGCCCAGGTCGTGGTCGCCGAGCTCAAGCCGGAACGTGCCGACGCGATTGGCGGCGCGCTCCAGGCGGCCAGGGTCGATCACCTGGTGCTCCAGGCCGACGTGCGCAAGGAAGACCAGGTCAACGACGTCATGCGTCAGATCGATCAGCGCTACGGCAAGCTCGATATTTTGGTCAACAACGTTGGCACGGCCTCGCCGCCCAAGCTGTTCGAGTTCACCACCAACGAGGACTGGGAGTTCGATTACCAGATCAATCTGCGCCACATGTTTGTGGTCACGCGCGCGGCCATTCCTCTGATACGCAAGACCGGGCGCGGCGGCAGTATCATCAATTTTTCCTCCATCGAGGCTTTCCGCGGCATCCCGCTGATGACCGCGTACGGCGCCTTCAAGGCCGCCGTGATCGGCTTTACGCAAAGCCTCGCGCTTGAACTGGGCCACGAAGGGATCCGCGTCAACGCCGTCGCGCCCGAAACCACCGAGAGTGAAGCAATCCAGCCCTCCAAATGGATTCGCCCGGAGGATTCCGGAGCCATCGGCAGCGCGATTCCGCTGGGCCGCTTCGGCACCCCGGCCGACGCCGCCGGATGCGTCGTCTTTCTCGGCTCGGATCTCTCCGCGTGGGTGACGGGAACCACGATTCATCTTGACGGCGGAGCGTTGGCGGCCGCCGGATGGCATCGGATGGCCAACGGCGTATGGACCAACGCGCCGGTCATCAGCAAGGGCGCCCTGCATCTGGGGCGCGGCACCAAAAAGTAAACCCGGGGGCAACCGCGATGAAAGCTGTCGTCTGCAAGGCCCAGAGCCGTTTGGCCGTTGAGGACGTTCCCAAGCCCGCTGCGGGCCCCGGACAGGTGGTGCTTAAGGTGCGCGCCTGCGGCATCTGCGGATCCGACCTGCATGCGTTGGAATTCGGATTCGCCGACGGGGGCGTCGGCACCCGCTACGCGCTCAGCTCGGTCGGCAATATCATGGGACACGAGTTCTGCGGCGAGGTAGCCGAGGTTGGTCCCGGCGTTGACGGTTTCAAGCCCGGCGATCGGGTCACCTCGCTGCCGTTTCTGAATTGCGGCGAATGCGCTCAATGCCGCGCCGGCAACGCGGCGCAATGCCGCGTGTTCCGCGTAATCGGATCGGCCAATACACCGGGCGCTTACGCCGAATACGTGCGCTGCGCCGCCCCCTACCTGCTCAAGCTGCCCGCTCAGGTCAATTTCCGCCAGGGCGCCCTGATCGAACCGCTCTCGGTCGCACTGGGCGGCGTCAATCGAGGGCGGCTCAATCCCGACACGCCCTGTCTGGTGATGGGCGCGGGGCCCATCGGCCTGGGTGTGCTGATGTGGCTGCGGGCCAGGAGGATCAGGAATGTCGTGGTATCGGAACCGTCAGCCAGCCGGGCCGAACTGGCGCGCCGCACCGAGCCGCTGGCGGTGGTAAATCCGCGCCAGCAGAACCCGGCCGAGACCCTGACGCAACTGGCCGGCGGGCCGCCGGAGGTGGTGTTCGAATGCGTCGGCGCCAAAGGCACCCTGGCACAGGCCACCAGCCTCGCCGCCGCGGGCGGACAGGTGGTCGTAATCGGCTATTGCATGGTGCCGGACGAAATCAATCCGCACGAATGCATCAACAAGAACCTGACGCTGGATTTCTCCGCCGGCTACACGCGCGCCGATTTCGAAACCACCATCGAGGCGTTAGCCAACGGCAGGCTCAATGCCGAACTGATGATCACCGATCGGGTGTCGCTGGACGAAGTGCCGGCGATGTTCGAGCGGCTGCATCAACCCAACGGTCCGGCAAAAGTGATGATCGAAATGCGCGACTGAGCAGTGAGCAGCCGCTCCCTGGGCGGCGCCGTCCCAACGCTATTCGCTTCCGGTTGCTTCGCCGATCGCTGGCTTTGCGCATTGCTGCCGGAACTCCTCAATGCCCCACTCTGACGCCTGCCGGAATCTGCTCAACGCCCGCGGCCGGTTTCACCATCAACGCCGCCAGCGCTCCGGCCACCGTGCACGCCGCGCCCAGCTCGAATGCCGCCGAGTAACTGGCGGTAATATCGAAAATTCGCCCAACCAGCACCGTGCCGCCGCTCATCCCGACGGTCGCCGCCAGGCCGATTAGTCCCGAAATGGATCCGAATCGCCGGAGCCCCATCGTCTCCACCGTCGCCACCGGCACGACCGAACTGGTGATGCCCGCGGTCATCCCGAACACGACTACAAACACGACCAGGTACGGCAGCCATCCCTGCGAATGCCCGGCGCCGATCAGCAACATCAGCGCCAACGCCATCGCAAGCAGCGCAAAGGGCAGCACCCTGCGTCCAGTGAAGCGGTCGACGATGATTCCGATCAGCGGATTGCCGGGCACGCCCACCGCCGTGACTGCGCCCTGCAGCAGCGCGGCGTGCGCGGGCGAATAGCCGCGATGAATCAGAAACGGCACGGTGTGATAAAAACATGCCGCCAGGCCGACGCTGGCGGTCAACTGCACGAAACCGAGCAGCCAGAACGCGGCCGTGCGCAGCGCCGGCCGCAGTTCCAGTCCGGGCAGCCGCGCCACCTCTTCGGCAACGCTGGACTTCACCGCACCCGCCGGCCGGGTGCGAATCACCAGCACGATCATCGGCACCACGATCAGGATGATCGGTACGGCGAGCAGCAAGAACGCTGCGCCGATGCTGTAGTTGCGGATCAGGTAATCGGTAAGCGGCGGCAGCAGGATCCCGCCGGTCCCGGAACCCGACAGGGTGGCCCCGATCGCCAGACCGCGATTGTCGGCGAACCAGTTGGCCGCCACCACGGCGCTCGGGACCACGGTTGAGGCCGCGGCGCCCGCGCCCATCAGCAGCCACGCCCCCAGCATCCCCCAAAACGAATGGGTCCGGCTGGCCCACAGCAGTCCGGCGGCGATCATCGCCGCCCCCGTGCCCATCACGATCCGCGCCTGCACGCGATCCAGCAGCCATCCGGCAATCGGCGCGGCGCCGCCCAGCAGCAGCACGAAGACGGTCGGCAGGAGCGAGGTCCGCGCATGGCTCCATCCGTACTGCCTGACCAGCGGCATGAAGAAGATCGGAATCGTCATCGCGGTGCTGCCGATCAGGAACATCATGACGACGAACAGCGTCGCCAGTACCAGCCATCGCTGACGCGGGCTGTCGGGCGCGGCCTGAATTTCAATCGATGCGGCCGGTGCGGGTTCCACGCTCATACCTCGTTTGCGGGCGCCGTTCACGCACCGCTATAATCCCGGCATTGTCTTTGGGCAAGTCTGCGCGCCAATCGCGTTTTCCTGACCCCGCCGGTTTTGTTACGATTTGCCGCGCCGCTGTTTAGCGGCGCCAAACGGGTGCATCATGAAACTTGATACCGGACTTCACTGGAACGATATGCACGAGGTGCCGGGGCTGGCCAGGGCCGCCGAGCAGGCCGGCTTCGACGCGTTGTGGAGCGCGGAATCCGGCAGCGACGCGCTGCTGCCGCTGGCGCTCGCCGCCGTCAACACCGAACGCATCAAGCTGGGCACCGCCGTGGTGCTGGCCTTCCCGCGCTCGCCGATGGCGCTGGCGTACATGTCGTGGGATTTGGCGCGGGCCTCCAAAGGCAGGTTCATCCTGGGGCTGGGAACGCAGGTCAAAGGACACATCGAGCGCCGCTTCAGCACGCCGTGGCTGCCGCCGGTGCCGCGGATGCGCGAGTATATCGAGTCGCTGCGCGCGATTTTCAAATGCTGGTCCGAGGGCGGCCGCAAGCTGTCCTACCAGGGCAAGTATTACAACTTCTCCCTGATGACGCCCGCTTTCACGCCGCCCCATCATGATTACGGCAACATCCCCCTGTATACTTCGGGGCTGAACAAGCATATGTGTCAGCTCGCCGGCGAACTGTGCGACGGCTTTCACGTGCATCCGTTTCATACCGCCAAATTCCTGCGCGACAATGTGATGCCCAACGTCGAGGCGGGACTCAGGAAGGCCGGCCGCGATCGCAAAGACATCACCATCGCGACCGGCGCGTTCGTCGTCGTCGGACGCAACGACGAGGAGCTGCATTCCGCACGCGAGGCCGTGCGCCGTCAGATCGCCTTTTACGGATCCACCCGGACCTACAAGCCGGTGTTCGACGCCCATGGATGGGGCGACACCACGATGCGGCTTAACGAAAAAACCGCCAGGGGCGACTGGAAGGGGATGCCGGCCGAGATCACCGATGAGATGCTCGACACGTTCGCGATCAGCGGCACCTTCGACAATATAGCGGCGAAGGTGAAAGCGAATTACGAGGGCCTGCTCGATCGGGTGTCGTTTTACTTTCCCTACCGCCCCGGCCGCGACGACGAGGAATGGCGCCGGCTGGCGATGAGCTTCAACGCCTGAACCGGCGGCGGAAATGGTGGGGAATCAACCTGGTAATCAAACTGCCGCGTTCAAGCCGGCGATGCCCGAGCGTCACCGGAATTATTCCGAACCGGCTCCCAACCCGAAAGGAGAGAACTGATGAAAATGACCGGCAGGATTCTGTGCGCAATGGCATTGTGCGGGTTGATTGCCGCGGGAACGGCGCTGGCCGCCGACTCGAGCCCGTCCACTGAGAAAACTTTCACCGTGGTCGCCGAGCAGATCAACAAGACCAAGTTCTGGTTTCCTTCCAATATAATGGTGAACCAGGGCGACAAGGTTAAGCTGGTCCTGAAGAACGACATCGAGGGCGCCGACAACACGCATGGATTTACTATTCCGGCTTACGGAATCACGGAAGTGATAACCCGCGGGGTGCCCAAGACGATCACCTTCACCGCCGACAAGGCCGGGATTTTCCCGTACAGCTGCCAGTTGCATCCGGCTCACGTCGGCGGCGAACTGCTGGTTATCCCCAACGGCAAGTGAGATTACGGTAAAACGGCTTTGCGATGATACTTAAGTCGGCATTCCTCTTTTCCCGAGCGGGAAGAGGTCGGGCTGAGGGTTGCGCTGCGCCGGCGTTGCGGCGCGCGTGCGGACGATTCCTCCGCCGCAAAAAGGAGTTCACTCATGTCCCAAGCTGAAAAATGGGGAATCAGGCCGCTTTCGAACTGGGGGCGCTGGGGCAAGGACGATCAACTCGGCACCGCCAACTTCATCACCCCGCAAGTGGTGGCGGCGGCGGCGAAGGAAGTTCAGCGCGGCAGGATAATCACCTGCGCGGTGCCGATCGATCGCAACGGGCCGCTGTTCCCGGGACGTCAGCCGTGCGTGCGCATGATGTCGCTGATGAATATCCCGGGACGCGAGGTTGGCCTCAAAACCGATTCCGTGATCAGCGACGATGTCATCGTGATGCCGCTGCAGGGCTCCACGCAATGGGACGGCCTGTCGCACGTCGGCTACGGCGGTTCCTACTACAACGGCGTGCCCTACACGGCAATCACCACCGAGCGCGGCGCGACCCGCAATTCCATTTTCAAGCTGGGCGAAACTCTCACCACCCGCGGCGTCCTGCTCGACATGGTGCGCTACAAGGGCGCCGAGGATAAAGGACATCTGGAACCCGAATACCCGATCACGGTGGATGATATCGAGGGATGCCTCGCGATGGAGAAGGCGCAGGTCCGCAGCGGCGACGCGCTGCTGGTGCGCACCGGATGGGTTCCGCATTGGTACAAGCATCCGGGCGAGCGGCGCGGCTATTTCAACCATCAGCCGGGCCTGCATCTGAAGACCATCGAATGGATCTACGACCGGGAAATCGCCTGCGTGGCGGTGGATAACGTCAACGTCGAATGCGTGCCTTCGGGCTACGACGAGGAGAATGTTTTCCATGCGATAGCGATCCGCGACGTGGGTCTGACGTTGGGCGAAATCTTCGATTTCGAAGCGCTGGCCGCCGACTGCAGGGAGGACGGACGCTACACCTGTTTCTTCGCGGCGCCGCCGCTGCGCTTTCGCGGCGCCGTCGGCAGTCCGCTCAACCCGCTCGCAATCAAATAAACTTCCGCAAGCCCGTGCCGCGGCGAGCCTGACGTCCTATGGCGGGAAGCCTGGAACCTCTACCAGCCATGATCAGGCCGCCGGCGCGGTTTCTCCTGCGCACATGGGCGCGGACGGGCCGGAAAAATTCCCGCCTGTTCCGCCTGATCGAACGATTCGGTCCGCGTCTGGCCGACCGGCCGATGGCCACGCGGCTGCCCAACGGATGCGTCGTCAACTGCGATTTGACCGAATTCGTCCAGCGCCAAGTCTACTTTTTGGGCGCCTTCGAAGCGGTCGAATCCTACCTCTTCACCCGCCTGCTGCGGCCCGGAATGACGGTGATCGACGCTGGCGCCAATATCGGTCAATATACCCTGCTGGCCGCCACCGCGGTCGGTTCCACGGGCAGCGTCCACAGCTTCGAACCCGTGCCCGAGGTCTTCGCCCTACTGCGGCATCACGTCGGCCTCAATCGGCTCGGGAACGTCAGGCTCAACCGCATCGCCCTTTGGAACGAGGATTCGACGGTGACGCTGGGCTTGCCGCGCGACGACGTTTATAACGCCGGCAGTTGGACGGTCGGCACCACGGAAAGCCAGTCGCCGCCGGTCACTGCCGACGCGATCCGGCTGGATACCTACGCCGCCCGCCAAAACCTGCAACGGGTTGACGTGATCAAGATGGACATTCAGGGCGCGGAGCCGTTCGCGCTCGCCGGCGCGCATAAGCTGCTGGCACAGTGGCATCCGACTTTGATGATGGAGATCCATCGGCCTTCCTTGCGCGCCCTCGGCAGCAGCCCCGAACAGCTATGGGAGGAGCTCTCACATTTCGGCTACCGCGCCTGGCGCATCCGGCCGTCGCTCAAGAACAGCGGCCCGGTTGCGAATCTCGACGCGGTGGATTTCGAAAACTTCTTTTTTCATTGCGGCGATCTGCCCGACGCGATCACCGGCGGATGGCCGCGGCGGATGCCCAAGCGATGGGCCTGTTCGGGATGGTCCCGCACGGCGGTTTCAGCTTGCGCGCCGTCTGCGGAGTCAATTGACGATGTCTAAACCGAAATCTGGCGGATATCTCAGCCGGCTGCTCAGGCGCGCAGCGCGAGCCGGCGCGCAGCCGGATCTGAACGGAAACGGACCGGCGTTCGAACCGATACTTTATCCATGGTGGGATGGGATGGTGCCGCGGCGGCGGCTGTGGGAAGGACCGCGCGACCCGTTCGTCCACTTCATCCGCTGGACTTTCGAATATCGCGCCTACCTGCCGCTGCTGTGCGGACTGGCCGCCGATTCGGCGGTGCTGGAGCTCGGATGCTCCCACGGACGTACGATGCTCGCGCTGATTGGTTATCTGAAACCGCCGGGCAGGTATGAAGGACTGGATATAGTAGCCGAGAAAATCGATTTCGCGCAGAAGCATATACATGCGGTCAACCCGGAATTTAATTTTACTTTCGCCAATATATACAATCCCGCGTACAATGCGGCGCCGGACGCAATGAAGGCGGAGGATTACCGCTTTCCCTATCCGGACAATACCTTCGACGTCGCCTATGCCGCCTCATTGTTCACTCACCTGCAGCCGCCGGCGGCGGCGAACTATTTCCGGGAAACCCGCCGCACGATGAAAAAGGGCGGCAAATGCCTGTTCAGTTTTTTCGTGCTGGATTATTTCCGGGGCCCCGGTACTTCAAGCTGGCCGGGCTATGAATTCAATCATCCGCTGCCCGGTTTCGGCGGCGCGGCGGTGCGCGAGCCCAACCTTCCTGAAAACCTGATTGCCTATCGCAGCGAGGCGATCCGCGAGATGGCCCGCGACGCGGGTCTGGGCGTCCGTCAGATTATCGCCGGAGACTGGTCGCGGACCGAAAAAGTGATTGTGCACGAACAGGATCTGGTCGTGTTGGAGGCGATTTAGGATCGTTTGCGCGCGTAAACCTCCATCACATCGGTGCGCGGCAGATCGGCGGGGTCGGTGCGGCGATACAGGTCCATGCGGCCGTGATAGGCCCGCTCCAGCATCTTGCCCAAAAGGCCGCCCGGCTTCAGGCGTTTGTTGCGGCGAAACGGCGCCAGGATCGCCGTAACCCAGCCGGGAAAAGTCAGATCCCCCGCCATCGCGCGGCAATAGTGCTCCAGCCCCTCCACCGCCAGAGTCTCGAAACCGCTGCGCGCCAGACAATCCCGGATCGTATCGGCGGCGAAATACGATATATGCTCGGGCGGATCGAACCAGACATTGATCGGCTCGCCCGCGATCGCGCCGGGACAATCGCAATTGGGTGTGCTGAGCGCGAGTATCCCGCCGGGCGCGAGCAAGTCCGCCACCTGGGTCATAATCCCGACGGGGTCGCTCAGATGCTCGATTACCTCGAACATGGTGACGCACTCAAAACGCTGCGCGCTTTGCAGCGCCTGATCGATCGATTCGAAGATCGGGCTGCGTGTCAGTGCGGCGGCGCGCCGGCGCATTTCGGGCGAAAGTTCGACGCCCGCGGTTTGCCATCCGCGATCCTGCGCCGCGCGCATCAGGTAACCCGAGGCGCATCCGATATCCAGCAACCGCGCCGGAGGGTGAAAAGCGCGGATTCGATCCAGACGCGGGACATAGAAATGGGACAAACGGCGCCGCCACAGAGCGTCGTAGTCGGCGATACCGCATTCGCCGCCGCTGGTGAAGTAGATATCGTCCTTGTAAATCGAAGCGGCGTCATAATCCTGCGGCACCAGGGCGAACATGAAGCGGCATTCGCCGCAGCGCACGATCTCAAATCCGCTGCGCTCCATGAAGTGTACGGTCGCGCCGCCGCATAGCTTGCACGCGGCCGCGAGCCGCTCAGGGTTCGATACTGGATTCGAGCTCACGGTTGCCTCGCGTACACGAAGAATAAACTTCCAGATACTGCTGCGCGAATCGATTCCATGTGAAGCGCGACAGGACGGCTGCGCGCGCGCGCTGCCCCATCGCGGCGCGAGCGGCCGGATCATCCAGCATCCGGCGCATGGCAGACGCCAGCTCCTGCGGCGAGTTGTTATCGATCAGAATCCCGGTGCCGCCATCATCCACGATTTCCGTGGTGCCGCCGCTGCGTGTTCCGATTACCGGAACCCCGCAGGCCATCGATTCCAGGAACACCAGGCCAAGTCCTTCGGGCATCCGGCTCGGCATCGCGAACAGCAGCGCATGCTGGTACAGGGTCCACAACTCCGAACGGGAAACCGCGCCGGTAAATCTGACCCGATTGCCGACCCCGGCGGCGTTCGCCAGAGCTTCCAGTGCGCCGCGGTCCGGTCCGTCGCCGCCAATCAGAAGATCGACCTCGGATGCGCCGCGCGCAATCAGGGCAAAGCCGGCGATCAGCGCATCGATTGCCTTGTGGCGCCGATCCAGCCGCGCCGCGCAGAATATGTATGGCCGCGGATGGAGCCGGGCGCCCGCCGATTGCGGACCGCCGGGATCCACCCCGCCGGTTATGACCCGCGCCGCGCGCGCGCCGGGCAGGATGGGTTCGAAAAATCGGCGCGTGGCCTCGGACAGCGCCACAATCGCGGCGGCGCCGCGCAGCGAGCGCAGCGCGGCGGCGCCCATCTTGCCCCTGCCCCATGAATCGAACAGGCTATGCACCAGCGCCACGCCCGCGCGGCGGCATCCGGCGGCAACGGCAGGAAACCGGTCCCACGACCAGCAATGGGAACTGACGACGTCGGGCCGCAGCGCGGCGATGGCGGCGGAGAATTGGCGCATCTGCGACGACACCGACTGCGGCCACAGGCGTTCCAGATGGCGCAGAGTCAGCGGGCGGCGGCTGGGAATCTCCATATAGCGGCATTCGCCGCCAAACCTGATCGTGCGTGTTCTGGCGCCGCTCTCGGGCGAGGAAACGATCGCGACCTGCTGGCCCGCGGCGCTCAGTTCGGCAGCCAGATTATCGACCACCTCCTGCACGCCGCCGATGGAGCCGAAGGCCTCGCATATAAGCAGAATCCGCACCTGTACGAGGTTTTACGAAGGAATTGCCATCGCGCCGGTCAAGGTTACTACGGCGCCGCGCAACGGGCAATCGGCAGCCGCCGGGCCGCGACCCACGATCGCCGCCCGATGCATAAAGAGACCCGATCGGGTAGGCTTTGAATGATCATGCGCCCGCGGATACTTCACGCCAGCTCGCCGCAATGGTCCGGGCCGATGCAATCGCCTGACGAGCTTTTGGCGCGCGCGGAGTTTCATCAGGTCAAGAACATCGCCCGCAACCGGGCCGGTTTTCTGCCTTCTCCCCAGGGCACGGTTTTCATCAAGCGCTTTGCCAATCGATCCTGGATTGAAGGCATGCTGGAACGCGCGCGCGGCTCCCGTGCGGCGCGGTCGCTGCGGGCGGCGCGGATGCTCACCGAAGCCGGCTTTCTGGTGCCAGCGCCGGTGGCCGCGTGCGAGCAGATTTCAGCCGGTTCGATCCGGACCAGCTTCATCGTGAGCGACGCGCTGGTCGGCGCGCGCGTGCTGAGCAGGTTTATCGAGCGCGGCCATGCGCCGGCCGAGCAGGAGCGGATAATTCGGCGCGAAGCGCTGGACGCGGTCGCGCGATGCGTGCGGCGGCTGCACGACTCGGGCTTGTTCACCTCGGACCTGCAGGAAACCAACCTGATGCTCGATCGGGTCGAGGGCGCGATCAGAATCCATTTTGTCGACCTGGACGGCTTCCGGCGGCTGGGACGGGTCTCCTGCAAGCGCCGGCGCCGCAACCTGGTGCAACTCGATCGCAGCGTGGGCCGCTTTATGAGCCGCAGCGAACGGCTGCGCTTCCTGTGCGTTTATCTGGGCCCCGGATGGGGACGCGCCGCGCGCCGCAAGATGGTCCGGCAACTGATACTTGAACGCGACCGCAAGGAACGCGAGTTCGCGCGCCGCCGCGCCCGCCGCAACTGGTCCGTGCACGAGGCGGGCGCAAGCCATAACATCCGGACGCCGCGGCCGCTGTAGAAAGATCCCATGGCAATTTCCATCCGCAAACGCGAATACGATCATCACACCGAGCAGGTGCATGCCGCCGGCGGCGAGCGCATTCGTGATCTGATACTGGGGCTCAACGACGGTCTGGTGGCGTCGCTGGCGGTGACCTCCGGCGTAAGCGGCGCCTTCACCGCGAGCAGAGTGGTGATCATGGCCGGGCTGTCGGAGATGTTGGGCGGCGCGGTTTCGATGGGTCTGGCGGCGTTTATCTCCGCGCGATCGCAAATCGAGTTCTATCACAGCGAAATCGAGCGCGAGCATCTGGAGATGCGCAAATGGCCCGACCGCGAGCGCGACGAAATCCGCGCCATCTACCGCGCCAAGGGCTTTACCGGCAAGCTGCTCGACGACATCGTCGCCCACATCACCTCGGACCCCAAACGCTGGAGCGACGTGATGATGCGCGAGGAGTTGGGCTTCAGCGGCGAATTCGATTCGCCCCTGCGATCGGGCACTTCGGTCGGACTGTCGTATCTATGCGGCGCCGCGGTGCCGGTCCTGCCGTATCTGTTCGTAACGCCCGCGCACGGGATTGTCTATTCGGCCGCGGCCACGCTGATGGCGCTGTTCATCGTCGGCGCGGGCAAGACCATCATCACGACCCGCTCGTGGTGGCGCAGCGGCCTGGAAAGCGCGCTGACCGGCGCCGCCGCGGCGGCGGCGACCTTCGCCGCGGGGTCATTGTTCTCGCGCTTGTAGACAATGAGCGGTATCGGCTCTGAAGCGGCCGTTGACAATGTCCGCCATGAATCTGAACTGTCCGCCCCGAGGGCGTCTAGGCCTGCGCGGAACCGTTGGGCGGCGCGGCGATCGCCGCTTCTTCGGGCGGCAGGATGTTGCGGAAGAAGATCCAGTACAACCCCGTGTTCAGCATCTGCACCGCCGCCGCGAACTCCAGCGGCAGCGACAGGTACAGGTGCTGCATGAAAACTCCCGCCAGGTAGGGCCCCGCTGCCGACATCACCTGCGAGGGAAAATTGGCGAAGCCCGACGCGCTGGAACGCTCCGCCCGCGGTATCACGCCCATCAGGTAGGATTGGCGCACCGGGATGGAGATCATATTGAATAGCATCCGCACACCGTAGATCGCGGCCGCCCACAGGAACGTCGGCATCAGCACGACCACGAACAGGAGCAGGGCGGAGACCGCGCGCGTTATCACCACCGAACGCACCGACCCGAACGCCAGCGCCACGCGCCCGGCGATCAGATAGGGCAGCGCGCTCAGCAGATTGAGCACGAAAAACACTTCGGCCAGTTGCGCGGGGCCGGCGCCGTAGCGGCGGTAAAACCAGTACACGACCATCGGCCCAAGCATCCCGACCGCCAAACCATTGGTGGCGTTGGTGATCATGAAGCGCATCACCAGCCGCCAGGATTGCGGCGAAAGGCCCAATCGCCGCGGCGCATCCTCCGGATCGATTGCGCCGCTCAAGTTGTTGCCGCGCGTCGGCGTGTTCGCCGCCTGGTTCTCGGCGATGGGCAACACCGCCAGCGCCATCGCCAGACCGAGTGCGCCGGCCAGCAGGAACAAAATGCGATAGCTCAGCAGTTCCGGCGCCGTATGCCGGAGCAGGGCGGGTAATCCGGCCAACAGCGTGCCCGCCGCGGCGGCCGTAACGCCGACGAAAGAGAACGCACCGAAGACGCGGGTTCGATTGAAATCGTCGGTATGCTCCGCGACCAGCGCCTGCACCGCGGGAAAGAACGGGCCCCACGCGCCGCCGGCCAGCGCGCCGCCGCGTCCGATCGATCCGACCGCGGCGAATATCACCAGGGCGGTAAAGCTTCTTGCCATCGCAAACCCAAAGCCGCCCACCGCCGCCATCAACGAGATGACAACCAGCAGCTTTCTGCGTCCAAAACGGTCGGCCAGAATGCCCGCCGCGGTCGATACCGCCGCCGCGACTATGGCCGAGGCGGCGAGCAAAGTCCCCAACGCCACGGCGCCGTAGCCAAGGGCCGCCAGATACAGCGGCAGGATGATGCCCAGATAGCCTTGCGAGATGCTGCGCAGGATGCGCAGAACGAACAGCCAGATCAAATCCCGGTTAAGCCACGCAATCCAGTCCTGGTATCGTGGAGCGGTTGGTGGAAAGCCGGCCGCCGGATGGTCCTGTTCGAGATCCAACGAATCAACTCGCGTCGATCGCGCGGGGAAATCGGAAGGTTGCGCTTCAGCTCCGGCATGCCGCCTCTCGTCCACATCGAAAATGATATGCTGGTGCGGCTGCTCGATGGAACCGGCGGCTGGAACCAGGGCGCGGCCGCCGTTGGCCAGAGGCGATTTTCAGCGGGCTTCGGGATGTTTGACGGCCGCGTCGATCACGTGATTCGAAACGTCGGTCTCGATTATGAAGCGATCGCCGCGCGAGTTTTCGAAGAACATCAGCTTGCCGCCGGTCTCGCGCAGCGGCACCACCGAGTAGGGGCGTCCGAGCAGACTTATGACCTGCGGGATGGTGCTGCCCACCAGCGGACGCACCATCGCGGCGCTGTCGTCCTGCCCGCCGCTTTGCGCTCCTGCCCAGGCGCCTGCCGCGACCCACATGACGATGGAGATCGCGGCGACCGCAACCCGCGCGCAGTGGCCGGCTCCTGGCAATCGTGATTTCATCCCAGCCGCGGTGCGGATGGCCTCCCGCCGGAGAATTGCTTCAGACTTCGACCAGAACTTCGTCGCCTTCCACTTTGGTCGCGTAGCAGGCGACGCGCTTGCTCTCGTCTTCCATGTAACAGCCCGTGGTAACGTCATAAAACCATCCGTGCCACGGACATGTTACGACGCTGCCGTCGAGGTCGCCTTCACCCAGCGGGCCGCCCCGATGCAGGCAGGTGTTGTTGATGGCGTAGAATTTGCCGCCCACGTTGAACACGGCGATGGTGGTTCCGCCGACCTCGATGGGCTTGCCGGTGCCTTCGGCGATATCCGCCACTTTTGCGACCTTAACGAAATTACCCACGCTGACTCACCTCGCGATTGGGAAGGACGATTGTAATGAGTGCCGCTTAAGTGCTGCAACCCGCGCCGATCAAGTGGTGTATTCCGCGTTGATCTTGACGTAATCGTAGCTCAAGTCGCAGGTCATCATGGAAAACCGCGCGCTGCCCTGCTTCAGATCCAGCCGCACGCTGAATTCCCGCTGGCGCATCGCCTGTCCCGCCGCCGGCAGCGCGCCGGTCAGGATCATGCCGCGCGCCGCGATCCTGATTTTGTCCACCCACAATTCGATCCGGTCGGGATCGAATCGCACCCCGCATGCGCCCGCCGCCGCCGTAATCCGGCCCACGTTCGGATCGCGGCCGAAGAACGCGGTCTTGACCAGCGGCGAGTTGGCGATCTGGCGCGCGATCCGCGCCGCATCGGAGCTGGTGCGCGCGCCCCGCACCTCCACATTGACGAATTTGGTGGCACCTTCGCCGTCGTAAACCAACTGGCGCGCAAGGCTGTGAGCGACGGCGCCGACCGCCTCTTCAAAAATTCCGATCTCGCGCCCCGACGGCTTGCCATTGAACGCGGCTCCGCTCGCCAGCAGCATCAGCGTGTCGTTGGTCGACATGTCGCCGTCCACCGTGATCGCGTTAAAGCTGAGCGGCGCCGCCTTGGCCAGCGCGCGGCGCAGCGCCACAACGGGCAGGGCGGCGTCGGTCAGGATGAACGCGAGCATCGTGGCCATGTTCGGGGCAATCATCCCCGCACCCTTGGCGGTGCCGGCGATCGTCACCGGACGCCCGCCGATACGGATCACGGTGGAGGCGACCTTGGGCGTGGTATCGGTCGTCATGATCGCCGTCGCGAATTCACCCAGGCCGCCGGCGGCGAGCGCGGAGTAGGCCTCGCGGACGCCGGCGCGGTATTTCTCCAGGTCGTAAAGATGTCCGATGACGCCGGTGGAGCTGGGCGCAACCAGCTCCGGAGCGCATCCGGCCTCGGCCGCGACGGCGGCGCATGAATCCAGCGCCAGCTTCATGCCGGCCTTGCCGGTGAAGCAATTGGCGGAGCCGGAGTTGGCCGCCACCGCGCGCAGACGTCCGGAGCGCAGCCGCTGTTGGGCCAAAATCACCGGCGCGGCTTTGACCTGGTTGGTGGTGAAAATGCCGGCGGCCGCGGCCGGCGCGTCGGCGACAATCAATCCCAAATCCTTGCGGTTGGGATCGTTCTTGAGACCCGCGGCAACTCCGGCCAATCGAAAGCCTGACACGGCCCGCGGCTCCGCTCGCACCTCCATAGGTCAATCCTCCCGTCGCGCTATGTAAACCAGAGGGTCTCCAGCGGAGCAAGATCGCGCGCGTGCGGGCGCTGGAAAAGAGAATTAAGCGCCGAATTACTATCGACCTTAAGTCCATCCGGTGGGACGGCGCCCCTGGCCGCCGTTCCCGGCCTCGAAGCTTTGCGAGCCGCGGGCAGGATGCGGACTGCGGTGCCGCGTTGCCGGCTGACGGCAGGAGTCAATGCGTCCGAGGCGAACCGACTGACACTAATCTGAGATTGTCTAAATCCTGCTGAAATCGCTTAAAGAAACCCAACCATCCTGAAGCTTGTTGCATTTTGATGACGGCCATGTTACGTCATATGACCTTAAGGTCGCATATTTTCGCTTGTAGCTGCTGCAGCGAATCGTCGATTGAGCGAAAGAAATGCCTGCTACGCCTGACAATCGCCGAAAAATACTTTACATCATCGGATACTGTCGCAGCGGCAGCACCGTTATCGACAATATCCTCGGTCAGCTTGATGGGTTCTTCTCCGCCGGTGAAATCTGGGACCTGTGGGTGCGCAGTTGCGAGGCGCCATGCTCCTGCGGCAAACCGATCAAGGACTGCGAGATTTGGATCGCCATCTTCCGCCAGGCATTCGGCAAGGATCCGGCATCGGCGGATTTCGAGGGCGCCTTGCGCCTGGCCCAGCGTACCGACCGTTTGCACCATATCTGGTGGCTGACCAACGCATTGGGCCGAAAGATCGCCGACCGTGCGGGCGGCGTGCTGAGCCAATATCTCGACCTCACGCAGCGGCTCTATCGTTCGGCGTTTTCGGTCTCCGGTGCGCGGGTGATCATCGATTCGTCCAAGTCTCCCGCTCACTGCTACATCCTGGGACTGCTGTCGGTCGCCGAATTATACGTCGTGCACCTGGTACGAGACCCGCGCGGTTCGGCCTATTCCTGGAGCCTTCCCAGCAAAACCAACATTGATGCGAACATGAGGGGGGCGGTCCGGGCCTCGCTGGAGTGGGACTTCAATCATCTCGTCTCGGAATGGTTGTTTGCGCGGCGCCGGAATCGTTACCTGCGGATCAGTTACGAGCAATTCGCCGAGCATCCCAGGGCCGTGATGGGCCAAATCGTGGAGTTTGTCGGCGAAGCCGGGGCGGAGTTGCCGTTTATCTCCGATCAGGTGGTGCAATTGCGTCCGCTTCATGGCTACGGCGGAAGTATCGCCCGTTACAGCGGACAGATCGAGATTAAGCGCGACGAGAAATGGCGCTCCGCGATGGACCTGCCGCACAAGCTCGGGGTCACGGCGCTGACCGCCTTGGGCCTGCTGCGTTATGGCTATCCCTTGAATGCTTTTGCCGCGAAGCGGACCTGACGGCTGCATTCAATTTTCGACAATGGACGCCGCGCGGACAAAAATCGTAGTGACTATCGGCCCTGCCACCTGTGAGCGCGGGACCCTGGTCGCGCTGGCCGAAGCGGGAATGTCCGCGGCGCGGCTTAACGCCGCCCACGCCGATCCCGACTGGCATCGCGCCGCCATTGCCTTAATCCGTTCAACGTTGCCCAACATGCCTGTTCTTCTGGACATCCCTGGGCGCAAGATCCGCACCACTCACCTCCTGCATGAGCCGCGCTTTGCGGCCGGCGACAGGATCGTACTGACCACCGATCCTTCGTTTGACGGGCGGATGAAGGTGCCGGTCAGCTATGCGAATCTCCACCAGGATGTAAAGCCGGGCGACATCATCCTGGCCGACGACGGTACGCTGCGCTTTGAAGTTGAGGCGGTGCAGGGCCCCGATATCGTGTGCCGCGCGGCTGGCGCCGGCGTCCTGCGCAGCCGCAAGGGCATCAATGTCCCGTTAGTCAATCTGAACACCGCACTGGTCACCGATCCGGATTGCGAGATGGTGGCGTTGGCCTGCGAAACCGGGGTCGACTTTATCGGTGTCAGCTTCGTCGAATCCGACGATCACGTGCGCGCGATTCGCGCGCTGGTGGGCGCAAAAGCGCCGAGAATCCTGGCCAAGATCGAAAACCAGAGCGGACTCGATCACCTCGGCGAGATCATAGACGCCGCCGACGCCATCATGATTGACCGCGGCGATCTGTCGGTCGAAACCAGCCTGGAAACTCTGGTCATTTATCAGAAACGGATCATCGACAGCGCCCGCGAAAGAGGCAAGCCGGTGGTGGTGGCGACCGAGATGCTGCACTCGATGCTCGACAATGAATTCCCCACCAAGGCCGAAGTGGCTGACATTACCAACGCCGTGTTGGACGGCTGCTCGGCAACCATGCTCTCGGGTGAAACCGCGATCGGACGCTATCCGGTGGCGGCGGTCCGCACCATGCGGCGCGTCGCCGACGCCGCTTTCCAGCACCTCCAAACCAGACCGCACACGCCCCGAAGGTCATCCGGTTCGGGACCGCCGCAGGCCATCGAAGACGCCATCGCGATGATCTTGCGCGAGCTCCCGGTCACCAAGGTGGTGGCGATCACATTCTCGGGCTATGCCGCGCGGATGCTGTCGGCGCGCTCCGTGGCGCAGCCTATCCTCGCCATCAGTTCGGATCAGTCCCTGGCCCGCGCACTGAACCTTTGCTCGGGCGTGGAAGGAATCCATTTCGACGGTGCCATCGTGAGAGGCAGCGCCGATCACATCAAGGAATGCATACGGCAGCTGTACGAGATGGGCAAGCTCAACAGCAATGACCTGATCCTGGTGACCGGGGCGGTCTATCCCCGTTCGGGCACGCGGATGAACACCATCCAGATTCATCGCCTCACGGATCTGATCGAGGAGTTCGACTGGCCTCCGGCAGCGGCTTCGCCCGAGCCAGGCTCGCACGCCGCGGGTGCGAATGCCGGCGCCGCGATTGCTAACGGCAGTTCAAAGTAGAGCATCCGGCCGCTATCGAAACTCGCGGCCAGCGGGTGAACCTGATCTGACGCGCCAATTCGATCGGTCTCTCGAACTGAGAAGTCTGATTGCGGCAGCCCGGCCGCGCGCGGACGGTTTGATCGGGGTCATCGGCTTGTTTTGATGACGCCGTCGCTTTTCGCACGGCCGCAGGTTTCCGATGCGGCGCGCGCGCCGCATCCCTCTCGATCACTTTCGTCTCCTTGCGCCGCGCGCGAATCATGCTTGCAGGTAAAGTTAAGGGCTGTTACTTCCAGAACTTCAGGGATGGCGCAGAAAAGAGAAAAAGCATGAGGATAAACTTAACTGTCGTCTCGATCGCCGTGATTGGTCTGCTGTGCGTTGGCTCCGGTCTGGCCGGACCGCCGCCCAACCCGACGCCGTCCGACCCGGCCGGCAATACGGCCGGAGGAACGGGCGCGCTGGCGAGTCTTGCCTCCGGCAGCCAGAACACCGCCTTCGGCTTGCGCGCGCTCAATGCCAACACCGACGGAACCAACAACACCGGCGTCGGCGCGTATGCACTGCAAAACAACACCACCGGTCTGAACAATACGGCCGACGGAGTAATCTCGCTCAGAACCAATTCAACCGGGAATAACAACACTGCCAGCGGGTACGGCGCGCTCTTTCACAACACCACTGGCAGCAACAACACCGCGGATGGGACTGGAGCGCTGATGAGCAACACGACCGCGAGCCTCAATACCGCGGTCGGTCTGGACGCGCTCAACTCCAATACGACAGGCTTGAACAACACCGCCACCGGAGCCTTCGCGCTGTTCCACAACCTCGGACCGGATCCAGCCGGCGGCAGTCCCGGCGGCGGCAGCTATAATACGGCCGACGGGACTTACACGCTCTATAACAACAGCAGCGGCAGCAACAACACCGCGCTCGGCTACAGCGCGCTTTCCGGCAACGTCAACGGTTCGGCGAACACGGCGGGCGGCGTCTACGCATTGTCGAACAACAGCTCCGGCGCGGCCAACTCCGCCTTTGGCGCGTCCGCGCTGAGCAAGAACGCCAGCGGCGACGGCAACACCGCGATGGGGAACAACGCGCTGTATGCCAACAATATTGGGAGCAGCAACAGCGCTTTCGGCTCCAATGCGCTTTTCGACAACAGCAACGGCGCTACCAACAGCGCTTTTGGCAGCGGCGCGCTGTACTCCAACAGCAGCGGGATGAGCAACACGGCGATGGGATACAACGCCCTGTACCATAACACCGGCGGCACCTCCAACCTCGGCATCGGTTATCAGGCGGGATTCAATCTGACCACGGGCAACAGCAACATCGAGATTGCCAATCCCGGAGCGGCGGCGGATTCCAAAACGATTCGAATCGGTCAGCAGGGAGTGCAAACTTCCACCTTTATCGCGGGTATCAGCGGCACCGCGATTTCGGGCAGCGACGTGGTCGTCAACAGCAGCGGACAACTCGGAATTGTCGTATCGGCGGCGCGTTTCAAGCGCGATATCCGCGAGATCGGCGACGCCAGCAGCGCTCTGATGAGGCTGCGTCCGGTCAGTTTCCGTTACCGGGACGACCCGCAGGGCATCAGGCAGTACGGCCTGGTGGCGGAGGAAGTTGAGCAGTTATACCCGGAGCTGGTCACGCATGACGCCGACGGCCATGTGCTGAGCGTGCGCTATTCGATGCTGACCTCGATGCTGCTCAATGAATTGCAGAAGCAGAGCCGGGAAAACCAGCGCCAAACCGATCAGATCCGGCGCCTGTCGGATGAGGTGGCGGGGCTCAAGGCGATGGTCGAGCGCGCCATCGATCACAACGGTCGCATTCGCATCAAAACGCCGGCAGGCGGCAATCAGGCCGCGCACGCACCCACAACGATGCGTTGCGCAGGCGCGCGGCTGGAACATCCTGGACTCTTCCGGGAGGCGGCGAGCGCTATCTCAGGACCGAACCAGGGGCGGATGTGAAACCGCGGGAGGAAGGCCGCAGATAAGAATCGCCGGGGCAGAGCAAGCGTTGGGAGCACCTGGCCCGCCCGGCCGCAGCGTGAGCCGGGCGGGAGCCATGTCGGCGCGCGATTGGGTTCGGAGAGTCTGATTGGATCGGACCGGATTGGGCCGTGGGTGCTGAAAATCGGCGGCGTAGCGCAGTGCGGGCACTCCAATGGGTTGCCGTTTTGGGCGGGCGCCTCGTGGCCGCGACCACCGCGCGCTCCCGGGCCGGGGTAATCGGCCGCCGCCGGCTGCGCGCTTTGCTCTTAAGATTGGCGATACCCTGCCGCCGATAGCGGTTGCGGTTGAAAAGCACACGCTTGCCTGGCCCCCGAAGTCGCCAACCTCGCTAATCTCAGCGGCGGAGTGCTTTCAGCGGCTGGCGGAGCTATTTGCCGTGGCAGCGTTTGTACTTCTTGCCCGATCCGCAGGGGCAGGGATTGTTGCGGCCCACCTTGTCGCCCTCGCGCTTGATCGGCGTGCTGCCCGCCTCTTCGCGCTCGCCGCCGTGGCTCATCACCATCTGCTGCGGACGCCGCTGCTCGATTTGCTGCACCTCCTGCTGACGGGTGACCTGGACCGAGAAGATCTTCTCCGCCACGTCCTGCTGCATCACACCCATCATCAGCTCGAACATCGCGAAGCCTTCCTTCTGGTACTCGACCAGCGGATTGAGCTGACCGTAGCCGCGCAGTCCGATGCCTTCCTTGAGATGGTCCATGGCGAGCAGGTGGTCCTTCCACAACGCGTCGAGCGTCTGCAGCATCACGATCTTCTCAATCTGACGCATCACCTGCGGTCCGAAGGATTGCTCGCGTTCGTCGTACAGCTTGCGCACGCGTTCGCGCGCCATCTCAATCAGCTCTTCAGCGCTTTCGGGAACCGAGCCGTTGTTGCGGAATTCGGGACGGAACTTAAACTGGCGGTAGAACGCGTCTTCCAGCGCCTTCCAGTCCCATTCCTCGGGCGATTGTTCGGCCTCGATATGCGCCGCGACGATGTTCTCGATCAGCTCGTCGCACATATCGAGCACGTCGTCCTTGAGCGACTCGCTGCCCAGCAGTTCGCGGCGGCGATGGTAAATCACCTCGCGCTGCTTGTTCATCACGTCGTCGTATTCGAGCAGATGCTTGCGGATGTCGAAGTTGTGGGCCTCGACTTTCTTCTGCGCATTTTCGATCGCGCGCGAGATCCATCGATGCTCGATCGGCATTCCGTCTTCCATGCCGATGCGGCTCATGAAGCCTTTGAGGCGGTCGGCGCCGAAGATCCGCAGCAAATCGTCTTCCAGCGACAGATAAAAGCGCGAGGAGCCCGGGTCGCCCTGGCGCCCGGAGCGGCCGCGCAACTGGTTGTCGATGCGCCGCGACTCGTGCCGCTCGGTGCCCAGGATATGCAGTCCGCCGGCGGCCAGCACCTGCTCGCGCTCGCCGGCGCATTGCCTGCGATACTTCTCCAGCGCGTCGGCGTACTTCGGATCCTTCAGGTCGCGGGTGCCGGCTTCCGCCGCCGCCATGAATTCGGGATTGCCGCCGAGCACGATATCGGTGCCGCGGCCGGCCATGTTGGTGGAAATGGTGACCGCCTTGTAGCGTCCGGCCTGGGCCACGATTTCCGCCTCGCGCTCATGGTTCTTGGCGTTGAGCACGTAGTGGCGGATGCCGGTCTTCTTGAGCAGGTTCGACACCCGCTCCGATTTCTCGATCGACACCGTGCCCACCAGCACCGGCTGCCCGCGTTCGTGGCAGTCGCGGATTTCCTCGATTACGGCGTCGAACTTCTCGCTCTCGGTCTTGTAGATCGAGTCATGATGGTCGATCCGGATCATGTCGCGATTGGTCGGAACCACCACCACGTCGAGGTTGTAAATCTGCTTGAATTCGACCGCTTCGGTATCCGCCGTACCGGTCATCCCGGCCAGCTTTTTGTACATGCGGAAGTAGTTCTGAAAGGTGATCGTGGCCAGGGTCTGGTTTTCGGATTCGATCTTGACGTTTTCCTTGGCCTCGACCGCCTGATGCAACCCGTCGCTCCATCGCCGCCCCGGCATCAGCCGCCCGGTGAATTCGTCGACGATCACGACTTCGCCGTCCTTGACCACGTAATCGACGTCGCGTTTGAACAGCGCGTGCGCCTTGAGCCCCTGGTTGACGTGATGGAGCAGCAGGATGTTGCGCGGATCGTAAAGATTTTCCACCCCGAGCAGCTTCTCCACCCGGGTGACGCCGTCCTCGGTCAGCGCCACGGTGCGCAGCTTCTCGTCGATGGTATAGTCTTCCTCCGGCTTGAGCCGTGGAATCACGCGGTCGACCACGTAATAGGTGTCGGTGGACTCTTCGGAGGCGCCGGAAATGATCAGCGGCGTGCGCGCCTCGTCGATCAGAATCGAGTCGACTTCGTCCACGATCGCGTAATGATGCGGCCGCTGGACGTAGTCCTCGAGGTTGAACTTCATGTTGTCGCGCAGGTAGTCGAAGCCGAACTCGTTGTTCTGCCCGTAGGTAACGTCGCAGGCGTAGGCCAGTTTGCGCTGCTGGTCGGTGAGGCCGTGCACGATCACGCCGACGGTCAGGCCCAAAAAGTTGTAGATCTGGCCCATCCATTCGGCGTCGCGCCGGGCCAGGTAGTCGTTGACCGTGACCACGTGCACACCGCGTCCGGCCAGGGCGTTGAGCGTGACCGGCAGCGTGGCGACCAGGGTCTTGCCCTCGCCGGTCTTCATCTCGGCGATCTTGCCCTCATGCAGGACGGCGCCGCCGATCAGCTGAACGTCGAAATGCCGCTGGCCGAGCGTGCGCTTGGCCGCCTCGCGCACGATCGCGAAAACTTCGGGCATCGCGTCGTCCAGTGCGCTGGCCTGCTCCTCGGGGTCCTCGATCGCCCTGATTTTCTCTTTCCAATGCGCGATTCGGGCGCGCAGTTGGTCGTCGGATTCGGCCTGCAGGGTCGGCTCCATCTCGCCGACCATCCGCACCAGCGGCCGCATCCGTTTTATTTCACGGTCGTTCTTGGAGCCGAAGATCCTGCGCCCCAGACGACTAAGTGTATTCAGTTCCATGTTCGATTTTCAGTTTACTAGCAGCGGGGGAAGCGCGAAAGGCGCCGTTTGGGGCCTTCAGCGGCGCGCGCCCAGGATTTCGCACAAATTGGCCGGCGCGGGCGGACGCACGCCGAAAATCCGCTCGCTCATAGCCGCCGACTCCATGCACAGATAGACCGGGATTTGCGCCGACTGCCTGCGAATCCGATTCGCCACCGTGCGCAGCAGCCGCGCCCGCAGCGGCGTGAACGTGCGGTAGCGGCCGTCCGCCGCCAGCACCTCCTCGCCGGTCAGCATCGGGTCCCGCGGATGGCGCCGGCGCGCGGCCGCGCGCAGCCCCGGAGTCAGCCGCAAGCCGCCGATACTGATGAACGAAATCCGCCGCGCCGCCACCGCCGCGAACAGATGGTCGAGCAGTTCCAGATAATCGCGTTCGGCGCCGGCATAGGCGATCACCGGATCCAGATGAAACGCCACGCCGTAGCCCGCCTCGCTCAGGCGGCGCGCGGCCTCGATTCGCGCCGCCGGCGGCGCCGTGCGATGCTCGGAGCTGGCGAAAACCGCGGGCGGCGACAGCGTCCATGACACGATCGCGCACCCGCGCGGATCAACCGTGAGCAGGTTATCGATTTCGTCAGTCTTGGTCTTGAGCTCCAGTGTCAGGCCGGTTTGGCGCGCGAAAAAATCCACCAGCTCCAAACTCAGTCCGGTAAGACGGTCGAAGGCGAGCGAATCGGCCAGCTCGCCCGTGCCGACGCGGAAATGACGGCCCGGCGCCCGGGCTGACAGCGCCTCCAGTTCGCCGAAAGCGTCGGCATAGTTGGCGTACACCTGGAAGCCGGGATTGTCGGCGACATAATCCTGCAGAAAGCAGTAGGAGCAGTCCATCGGGCAGTTCGAAGCCAGCGTCAGAACCAGGTAGCCGCAGCAGGCAAACTCGCTCGACGCGGCCGGACAGGCCATCAGAAAGGGACTGCGCCGGCGCATCAGAATCAGCCGCCGTTTCCCCGCCGCGAAGGGGTCGGGATGGCTGCTATCGGGCCTCGCGGCCGCGCGCCCGTCGCCGACATAGTCCACCGGCACGCCGGCCGGCAGATGCTCGAGCACAGTGCGGGCGATACGGGAGCCGCGGAACTCCTCTTCGATAAAAACGCGATCGAGCTCGAAGTTCATGTCAGGTCTTTTGTTTCTTCACTCTCACGGAAGACCGCGGCGGACAGCCGCAACCGAATCAAATCTCGTCGGCCCCGCCGAGCATCCCGATCATCGCCTTCAATTGTTCGCGGCGCTGCGCCAGCGCGGCCAGGGTCCGGTCCAGTTCGGCCGCGCTGCGCACTGTCAGCCGGATGGTCAGCTCATCAGAGCTGAGATCCCTGGGCAAGACCACCGCGATAGCGGCGGGCAGGCGCAACGCCGCAGCGGCGGCCTCGAGTTGAGCCCGGCTCTGCGCCAGACGCGGATAGCGCAGCGCGCGCAGCTTTTCGAGCAGCGCGCTGGCGCGCTGGGGCCGCGAGGCGGCGCCGCGCAGCAGCGGCCGCAACTCCTCGCGCGCGAGAATGCGCGCGGGGCCCTGGCCTTCGCGCACGGCGATCTCGGTCAGCATCTCCAGCGCGGCGAGCAACTGTCCGGTGCGCAGCCGCAGATCCTGGGCAGCGGACAGGATCGCCATCGCATCGGTTTGATCCATTGCGATCCACCGATCGATTGCCGGCTGCGGCACATGATGCGCCGCGGCCCATGCGCGGACCGCGGCTTTATATCCCTGGGCTTCGCTCATCGTGATCCAGCTCCAGAGGCTGGGAGCCCAGCGCCGCGATCCAGCACGCGGCGCCGAACCGATCGGGGCAACCGAGCATCGCGCGCGCGTTGTGTTCCACGGTCGAGTAGAAATGGTAATCGGCGCCGCGTCCGCGCCGCTGCAGGCCTTTGGCGTAAATGGCGCACTTTTCGGCAACAGCTTGCGCCACCATCGCCCTGCGTATGGCGTTCAGTTCACCTTCAGCCAGCAGTTTCAGCAGCGCGCGAATTCGATAACGGTCGAGCGCCGGCACGGTTGCCGAAAGCTGATCCGGATGCCCGGCGCGGCGGACGACGAGCGCCTGGTCGACCAGGCCCGCGGGATATTTGCACAGGATGCGCAGCCACAGATCGTAGTCTTCGCACGCCTGCATCCGCTCGTCGAAGCCGCCGATACATTCGAACAGGCCGCGCCGCAGCATAACCGCGGACGGGCTGATAAGACAGGTGCGCAGCGACGCGGCGAAGAAATCGCCGGACCGTTTGCGATGGCGCAGGCCGGGGTTCACGCGCCGTCCGCCGCGCATCCAGCGCTCCTGCGTCTGGCAGAGCTGGAATTCGGGATGCGCCCGCATCCAGGCAAGCTGCCGTTGGAGCTTGTGCGGCATCCACAAATCATCCGAGTCGAGAAAGGCGATGTAATCGCCCGCGGCAAGCGCCGCGCCGCGATTGCGCGCCGCCGCGGGCCCGCGATGCGCGGTCCGTTCAATCATTATGCGGAGGTTGATTGGCGCCGCGCCAGCCATTCGCCCGAGCTGCCCGTCCTGCAGCTCCTCCCAGGTGCCGTCGGTCGAGCCGTCATCGACGATTATCAACTCCAGCGCCGCGACATCCCGCTGAGCGAGCACGGACTCCATCGCCTCGCGCAGCATCAGCCTGCGGTTAAATGCCGGAATGACGACGCTGACTTCAGGCTTCATCCGATGCGTCCGCAACGACTATAGCGGCGTCAACCGAAGCTGACCATTACCTTGGATCGGCGATCAAACCGGGGGTTCGGGGCGCGGGCGCGATATCCCGTGCGTGCGGGATATCTTCAGCAGGCGCTGGCGCAGCGCGTCCAGACCTTCGCCGGCGGCGGCGGAGCAGGGCAAGACCGGAGCGTTCAACGGCGCGAAGCGTTTTATCATCGCGGCGCGCTCGCCGCGGCGGAGTTTGTCCACCTTGGTCGCGGCCACGATCAGTTCAAGCTGCCGGCCGCGGACGATGCCGGCCAGCGCGAATTCTTCCTCGCGCGGACCGCGCCGCGAATCGATCAGCAGCACAACCGCGCTGAGGTTTGTACGCGCGGCCAGAAAATCGCTCATCAGATTGCTGACCTGGCGCGCCAGCTCCGCGGGCATTTTCGCGTAGCCGTAGCCGGGAAGATCGACCAGCGCAAGTTCCCCGCCGAGGCTGAAGAAATTAAGCGCCTGCGTACGGCCAGGCGTGCGGCTGGTGCGGGCCAGTCCCTTAATCGAGACCAGCGCGTTGATCAGCGAGCTTTTGCCGACGTTGGAGCGGCCCGCGATGGCGATCTCGCGCCGGTTCCAGCGCGGACAATCCGCAATCGCGGCCGCGCTTTGCTCAAATCTGCAGTCGAGTTTCACCAGATTGTTTGTACCACAAAAGCGACCGCCCGCGGCGTGCGCACCATATCAGGCAAAGCCAATACGGATTGGGTCACGTGAGGCTTCCGCCGCCGGGTCCGCGCGATGCTCCATCAGGCGGGACAGCCGGGCGCTCAGCGCGTAGCGCAACTCGCGCAGCTTGATACCCTGATGGCGGTCGGGGTAGGGGGCAAGCAAACCCAGCGCGGCCTTGAGATGGATGATCGCGCTGGAAGCCTCGCCCTGGCTCAGCTTGTGATGGGCGACGGCGGCGCGCAGCAGGCCCAGATAAAATTCCCAGTCATCTTCGGCGTCCGGCTGCTCCATCGCCTCTTCCATCGCTTCGTGGGCTTCGAAAAACTCCCCGCGATTGAACAGCTCGACTCCGCGCATAAAGCACTGGCGCGCCCGCTCATGATCCATCGTACGGTCAGTTTATCAGACGGGCAGGCAGACATGCCCGCCTGTACGCGCGATGAATGTGGCGGAAAAATCAGCCCGGCAGACTGAGACAGGGAACGTGACATGACAGTTTCCTCTCCCACAAAAAATGTGGGAGAGGAACTTGGACGAAAATTTCCCCCCGCTCCCGGCCAACCGGAGAGGCAGCGGAGTTATACCTCACACCACCAGGCCGATGATTCGGAACGGCAGCATGATTATGGTCCCGACCAGGTGAAATGCCGCGCCCAGCACGCTGTCGGGTTCGTTGCTGGTAGTCGTGGTGGTCGTGGTGGTGGCCTGCGGCTGCGGCGCCGGATAAGTGTCGGCGTTGGACGCGTAATCAGGTCTGCTGATCGTGGTGCGCGTGGTCGTGGTGCTGGTCTGCCCGCTGGAGCATCCCAGCGCCATCGCGCTGACCGCCATCAAGGCCGCCCCGGCCAGCAATTGCCTGGTCCTCATTTTCTGCTTCCTCCCTGGTTGGGGGACTGAACTGGTTGGGGGACTGAAGAGGAAGAAGAGAAGCGGAGGAGAGCCCTAGGTGAACGCTTTGCGCAGGGCGTCCTTGTCGAAGCCCGCGACGATCTTTTTTCCCGCCACGGTCAGGGGCCGTTTGATGATGCGCGGTTCGGATTCCATCAGCTTGAGGGCCTGCTCGGCGCTCAGCTGTTTGACGTTGAGCCCCAGGTTCTTGAAGGCGGGGCTTTTCGGATTGAGGAACTCGCGCGGGTCATGGCCGGCGAACAACTCGAGCAATTCGCCGGCCGCAAGCGGCTTTTTGGCGTAATCGCGTTCCGCCAGATCGACTTTCAAAACGGAGCGCAGGAACTCCCGCGCGTTGCGGCACGTGGTTCAAGTCGATCGCCAGTAAAATCGCGCCTTCTTCATCTCCAACCCCAGCGCTACTCGATGTCGTGCTCGCGCACCGGCCCGGTCCCGGAATCGCCGGGTCCGGTGATGCTGGTGCTGAAGCGGCCGCTGCTTGAGGAGCTGTAGCTGCGCGGGCTGCCGGACACCGACAGCGGCGGCGCGCCGACATTGGCGGCGTGCGAGCCTGACGCCGGACTGGAATAGGACGGCGTGCTGGGATACACCGGGGCGCTGCTGGCGGTCACCGGCGGCGCGCTGGTGTTGGCCGGCGCGTTGTAGCCGGACGAGCCATAACCCGGCGCTGCCGAACTCATCGGCTGATTGGCCTGCGGTGTGGGATTGGACGGGCCGCTGAAATGGATCGGCGCGCTGCCCTGGATCATGTCCGGGGTCAGCACGTAATCGCCGCCCAGCGAGCTGCGCCAAATGGAATTGGCGGTCTGCTGATTGCCGCCGGTCAGCGCGTAGCCGGCACCGCCCGCGATTCCGCCTAAAATCGCATAGACGGTCTTGGCCGGGATGTACCCGACGTTGGCCAGCAGCGTCGCGGCGCCGATGCCCGCCCCCTTCCAGTTCACCCCGCCATTATCCGGCTGCTGCACTTGTGGGCTGGGATTGGCCGGCTGCACGGCGCCGGTTTGGGCCCGCGCGCCCATCGGAATCGCGAGCGCGAAACCCAGTGAAACGAGACCAAGCTTCAAACTTCTGCTTGTCATGACGATTTCCTCCACCTTACTCCTCAACACCTCTTCAGTCCCCTGAGCCGATAACCGGCTGAGCAAGACTCATTCCGTCTTTATTATCACGTCGGCGGGTAGTAATTCGAGCAGGTAGTGAAAGGCGCTGTCCAAATAATCGGAATCCTTGGATTCGAGGGTCAGTTTGACGCGATATTCGGCATTGCCGATTTTTGGATACGAACCCAGTAAAAGCTTGGGAAAACGCTCCAAACAGGCGTCCAAAGAGGCGGCGATTCGGCCTTCGCCGGCGCTGGTATAAATCGCACGGACAAAATAGGGATCGGTGGCAAACCGCGGCTTTAACGCCGTCAGCTTACCCTCGAACAGCTGCGGGATGCCGGGGAGCATGTAAATATTTTCAACCTGCACGGTGGGAAAGATCATCGGCCCGCCCTCGATCAGAACGGCGCCCTGGGGGACCTCGGCCATCTTCATCCCGGCCTTGTTCGGCTGGTCCCCGAAATGTTCCCGGATGAGCGCTTCCAGTTGCGGATCGATTACGACCGGCCTGCCCAACGCCGCCGCCACCCCGGCAATCGTGATGTCGTCGTGAGTCGGGCCGACGCCGCCGGAGGTGATGACAAACTCAAAGCGCTGCGCGCAGTAGCGGACTTCTTCGGCGATCGCGTCGAGCTCGTCGGGAATCACGGCGATGCGCTTTAAGGCGACGCCGATCGCGCGCAGCTCGCGGGCCGCGAAGTAGGTGTTGGTGTCATGGATTTTGCCCGAGAGGATCTCGTTGCCAATTACCACCAGCGCACAACTTCTTTCCTGCATCGCCAGCCCGGCTTTCGCCGCGTCGAGCCCCGGATGCGCTTTCTGTGGGCAGAGCTAAAGCGAATCAGGGAGCGTGCGCGGCCACACGGATTGGCTTGGATTATCGCAAGAGCCCGCCGCCGACGGCAAGCCTTGTCCCAGCCCGTCAGGCGCCGGCGCTCTGGTCGGCGTCGGCCGCCTGCGCCTTGATGAATTCCTTGAGCTTGCGCTTGAGGCGGGATTCGATCTGGCGCACGCGCTCGCGGCTGATACCGTAGCGTTCGCCGATTTCCTGCAGCGTCATGGGTTGTTCAGCCAGCAGCCGATTCTGAAAGATCTCCAGCTCCTTGTCGCGCAAAGTGGCGGCGAACTGTTCAATCTTGTCTTTGGCAAAGGCCTGCCATTCGGCGTCGGCGGCGGCTTCTTCCGGGTTGTGCGCGGTGTCCGGCAGCATATCCAGCAGCCGGCTTTCATCGTCGGGACCGGTGGGCTGATCGAGCGACACCTCGCTCTGGCCCATCCGCTCCTGCATTTCGCGCACCTCCGCCTCCTTGACGCCGATACGCTGCGCCAGCAGCCGCGGCTGCGGCGAGAAGCCCTCGGCCTCCAGCCGTTCGCTTTCCTTCTTGAGGTTGAAGAACAGCTTGCGCTGCGCCTGGGTGGTGCCGATTTTCACCAGGCGCCAGTTGTTCATCAGGTAGCGGATGATGTAAGCGCGAATCCACCACACCGCATAGGAGGGGAAGCGGATCCCGCGATAGGGGTCGAAGCTTTTCACCGCCTCCATCAGGCCGATGTTCCCCTCCTGGATCAGGTCGAGGAGATTGCGCGAGGCGCGCGCGAATTCGTGCGCGATTTTCACCACCAGGCGCAAGTTGGCGGTGACCAGCGTAAGCGCGTCCTGGCGGTCGCGCTTTTCGTAATAACGCTTGGCGACTTCGAGTTCCTCTTCGCGGCTCAACAGTGGAAAACGGCGAATCTCGGCCAGATAGCGCGACAGCGGATCGACCGGAACCAGGCTGCCGCTTTGATCTCCGGGGTCGCCAGGTTCGGCCGCTTCCGTGGGTTCGGAAAGGCCGATGGTCAAGTCCTCGCCGGCGGGTACGGCCAGCACTTCAGGCTCGGCCAGCGCGACTTCAGCGGGCTCGGACAGTTCCTCTTCGCCCACCAGGCGCGCCTCCACCGGCAACGCCTCGCTGTTGCGGGTGTCGTGCGCCGTACGCCGTCTGGATCGGCTGCCCTTTTCGGCTCGTTTTCGAGGCACGGCGAAACTCAACCTCTTGGGAATCGACCGCCGGAATTGGCGCAAAAGGGCCTGCGCCGACAGATTAGCGCTGAGGCTTTTCGACCACGATCTTGTCCGCCGCGACCTCGCGCAGGGCGGTGACCAGTTCCTTGTTGTCGGATTCAACCAGGGGCCGTGAGCCCTTGAGCAACTGTTTTGCCCGCTGCGCCGCCACCAATACCAGCTCGAACCGGTTGGGAACGTAATGCAGACAATCTTCCACCGTGATCCTGGCCATGCTCTATCTTCCGATGGCGGACCGGTCAAGTCAACGACGATCGGGCGCCGCCGCAAACGGGCTGACGCCCGCGAGCGTCACCGGATCACGGCGCCGGCGCTGGTGTGGATGGTCTGGGCGGTGATCTGCCGGCTGCCGGGCAGGCACAGGAACACGATCGCCTCGGCGACGTCCTCGGGCTGGGAGGGCCGATGGAACAGGTTTTCCAGCGGGCCGCTGGATACCGCGCGCTGAAAGGTCTCCTCGCCGCCCAGCGCGCGCGTCATCCCGGTGATGGTGAAGCCGGGCGCGACCGCGTTGACGTTGATGTCATACTGCGCCAGTTCGGCGGCCGCGCTGCGCGTCAACTGCACGATGGCGGCCTTGGAGCTGGCGTAGGCCGCCGGCGACTGACGCGCGCGGAAAGCGGAGCTGGAACTGATGTTCACGATGCGTCCGCCGCCGCCGCGTTCGACCATGTGCTGGGCGACGTGCTTCATCAGCAGCATCGGCGCCTTCAGATTCACCGTCTGGATGAGGTCCCAGTCCTCTTCGCTCATCTTCAGCAGCGGCTGCCCGCGCCCGGCGACTCCGGCGGCATTGACCAGGATGTCGATACGTCCGAGGTCGCGCAGGACCCGCTCCACCACCTCGGGAATCGCTTTAAGGTTGGTCAGATCGAACGGCACGGGCAAAGCGTTGCCGCCGGCGGCGCGTGCCTGCTGGGCCACTTCTTTGATGCCCGCCTCATCGCGGTCCAGGATGGCGACGGCGGCGCCGGCTTTGAGCAATCCGCCGACCGTCGCGCGGCCGATACCCGAGGCGCCGCCGGTTACCAGCGCCACCTTGCCTGAAAGCACGTCGCTCATGATGTTTCTCCTTGCGGCGATTTACCCACCACTTACGGATGCCGCGGGGATTTATCAAGGGCGCGCGCCATGCCGCGCCGCGCCCAACCGTTGGGCAACTAAATCCTTCACCGCGCGCGCTCGCACCCAGTACCATATCAGTTGTTTTGACCGATCAATTTTCGCAACCGCGCTTGAAGGAAAGCCATGGCCGATAAACAGCTTGAAGAGGCACCTCCACTGAGCGGCCATGGCGCGATGCGGCTGGCCGCGGTTGACGTCGACGCTTACAACGCCGAATTGCGCGACGCCGAAGGCTTTATCGGCGACCGCGCCAGCAATCGCGCCTTCCGCGCCATCCTCGAGGATTATCGCGATCGGGTCCGCCACGACGGCGATGACCCGCTGGGAGACACGCCCACCGAGGAGATGAGCAAGAAGAAGATTGACAAGGTTCTGACCGAAGGCGACCCCGAAGCGGCGGGAGTCGTCCAGGGCGTGATCGAGGAATTCGCCCGGGAATTCGCCGCCGTCATCCGCCGCTTCATGAAACTGAAAAGCTGGCATGGTACCGAGCGGATCTGGGTGGGAGGCGGCCTGCGCCAAAGCCGCGTCGGCGAACTGGCCATCGGCCGCACGGCGATCATTCTCAAGGCCGACGGCCATGGAATCGAAATCAAACCGATTCATCATCATCCGGACGAAGCCGGGCTGCTGGGCACGCTGCATCTGGCGCCGTCATGGATCTTTCACGGTTTTAACTGCACGCTGTCGGTCGATATCGGCGGATCGAATATCCGCGCCGGTATCATCGAGACCCGGCTCAAGGAGGCGCCCGATCTGTCCAAAGCCAGAATCTGGCAGAGCGAGCTGTGGCGCTACGCCGAGGAAAAGGAAAAGCCCAAACGCGGCGAGGCGGTGGAGCGTTTGGCCGCGATGCTGCGCGGTCTGATCAAACGGGCCGAGAGCAAGGAGCTGCGCGTGGCGCCGTTTGTCGGAATCGGCTGTCCCGGACTGATCGCGGAAGACGGCTCGATCGAACGCGGCGGCCAGAATTTGCCCGGCAACTGGGAGAGCAAAAGTTTCAACCTGTCCCGCAGCCTGCGCGAATTGCTGCCCCGAATCGAGGGGCACGAAACCGCGATCGTGATGCATAACGACGCGGTCGTTCAGGGCCTCAGCGAGGTTCCTTTCACCCAGGACGTCAAACGTTGGGGCGTGATGACCATCGGGACCGGGCTGGGCAATGCCCGTTTCACCAACCGTCCGCCAGCCACGGATAAATAGACGCGCTCAGCGGCGCTGCGCCACCGTCGGATCCTGCGCGATGATGCCGCTGTCCAGCAGCGCCGCGATGCGCGCCTGGTCATAGCCCAGGCACGACTGCAGAATTTCGCGGTTGTTTTCGCCCAACCTCGCGACCAGCGGATTGATGCGCGATGGCGTCTGCGACATATGGTAGGGCGCCTTCGGCAGCGGCATCGGGCCGACGTTGGGAACCTCGATGGTTTCCATCGTGCCGCGCCCGGTGAATTGCGGATGGCGCACCGCCTCGCCAACGCTGAGCACCGGAGCGGCGATCAGGCCATTGGCGCGAAAGAAGTCGACCGCCTCATCCCGCGTGCGGAACCTGCGATCGATCCATTCCTGTACGATTTCCGCCAGCACGTAGCGATTCGCCGACCGATCCGGCATCGTCAGGAAGCGCGGGTCCTCGCGCAACTGCGGCATCCCGATGATCTCCGTCAGATGCTCCCAGCGATGATTGAGCACAACCAGGATCAAATAGCCGTCGCTGGCCTTGTAGAATCCGTGCGGCGAGTCGCCGTTGCGATGGCTGCCAAATGGCCGCGGCATTTCGGCGCCGTTGCTGAACAGCCAGCCGGCCAGCGAATTGTCATGCAGATGGAAAATCGATTCACTGAGCGACAGGTCGATATATTGGCCCACGCCTGATTTTTCGCGGTACAACAGCGCGGTGACGATCGCTCCGTAAGCGCTGACGCCGGCGTTGCCGTCGGCCATGAACACGCCGGTGAACACCGGCGTACCGTCGGCGTTGCCGGTCATCGAAGTGATTCCGGACATCGCCTGCGCGATAGCGTCGGTGCCGGGGAAATTGGCCAGCGGTCCGGTCTGCCCGAAGGCCGATACGGAACACATGACCAGCCGCGGATTGGCCGCGCTCAGCTCCTCCCATCCGACGCCGTATTTGCGCACCAGCCCCGGGGTCAGGTTTTCTATGAACACGTCGAAATGCGGGATCAGGTCGCAGACCAGCGCGGCGCCTTCAGGGCGTTTGAGGTCGACGCACAGGCTGCGCTTGCCGCGATTGTAGAAAGCATGGATCGGATTGTAGCGCTGTTCGGCCTCCGCCGGCGGCATCGGTCCGCGGCTGTAATCGCCGCGCGGCGGCATCTCCAGTTTGACCACGTCGGCGCCCATATCGGCCATCATCCGGCCCGCCATCGGCCCGGCGATGTAATTGGTCAGCTCCAGCACGCGTATTCCGGTCAGCGCCTGCAATTGATTGGGCATCGGCATTTCCTTTCTTTGCCACGCTTGTGGGTTCGCGGTTGTCAAGCGAGATAGCGGCGCGCCAATGCGTTCAGCGCGGGATCGTCCTTTTGCGGAGCCCACAGGTTGAAGACCAGACGATGGGCGCCCGCGGCCTGGTAGGCACGAATCGTAGCGCGCGGATCGCCGGTTTGAACGGGAAAGAAAATGGATATTTCCAGACGCTCGAAATCGCGTCCGGCGCGCGCGCACAGCTCGCGCAGCCGCTTCAAGTCCTGCGCCAGACGCTCAGGCGGGATCGCCAGCGGCGCCCATCCGTCGCCCAACGCGGCGGTATTTCTGAGCGCGCGCGTATAGTTGGGCGTGATACCGCCGGCGCCGATATGTATGGGCGGATGCGGTTTCTGACGCGGCTTGGGAAAGCATTTGACGGGCGGAAAGCGCACGAACTCGCCCTTGAAACTGGATTCATCCGCCGTCCACAGTTCCTTCATCGCGCGCAGGTATTCGCCCGTCACCTCCCAGCGGCGGCGGAAATCCACGCCCATGATTTGCGACACTTCGGGAATCCCGCCCGCGCCAACCCCAAACAACAATCGCCCGCCGCAGTAACAGTCCAGCGTGGCGACGGTCTTGGCCAGCGCAATCGGCTCATGCTCGGGCACCAGGCAAATCCCGGTCGCGAGGCGGATGCGGGTGGTGGCGGCGGCGGCCGCGGTCAGCAGCACGAACGGGTCGGGGATGCGCGCGTACCAGTCGCCGGCCCGGTCCTGATACGCCTCTTCGCTGACGCTGGTTTGCGGCGGAGTGAAACCGGCGTTGATTATCGGATGCTCGGGCAGCCAGAACGACTCGAACCCCAGCTCCTCGCATCGGCGCGCGACAACCTCAGCCGGCGCGGTGTTCTCGTTTATATAAGCAAGGATTCCGATTTTCACTTGCTGCTGCCCGCAACCCGGTCATCCGCGGACGTAGCGGCGGGCCACGTCCTTCAGTCCCGTTTCGGTAAGCTGCGGCGCGAACAGAGTGAACACCAGCCGATGCGCGCCGGCCTCTTGGTAGGCGCGGATAGTGTCTTGCGGCGTGCCCGATTCGATCGGCATGAAGATGGTGATTTCGATCCGGCTGAAGTCGCGGCCGGCGTTGGCGCACAGCTCTTTTAACGCAGCGAGATCCTGCTTCAACTGTATGGGCGCAACGGCGACCGGCGCCCATCCGTCGCCCAACGCGGCGGTGTCTCTCAGCGCGCGGGCCGAACTGGGCCCGATACCGCCGGCACCGATATGAATCGGCGGATGCGGCTTCTGCAGCGGCTTGGGGAGCGATTTCAGCAGCGGAAAGCGGACGAACTCGCCCTCGAATTGCGATTCGGCTCTGGTCCACAGCTCCTTCATCGCGCGGATATACTCGCGCGTCATCACCCAGCGGCGGCGGAAGTCAACGCCCATCGCCTCCGACTCCTCGCGGATTCCACCGGCGCCGATCCCGAATTGAAAACGTCCGCCGGAGAACAGATCGAGCGTCGCGATGGTCTTGGCCAGCGTGATCGGCTCATGCTCCGGCACCAGGCATACGCCGGTGCCCAGCTTGATGCGTTTGGTCGCCGCCGCCACCGCCATCAGGGTGATGAAGGGGTCCGGGATGCGCGTATACCACTCGGGCACCTGCTGATTTTCGAACACGCGGCCGCTGACGCTGCTTTCCGGCGGCCGTGTCGCGATCGGCATTACCGGATGCTCGGGCAGCCAGATCGACTCGAATCCCAACTCTTCGCACAGCCGTCCGATGACATCGGGCGGCTGCGTACTCTCGTCGATAAATGCTCCGATACCGATCTTCATCTAATCCCCCTGCCGAGTTGATGCGGCTGCAGTTTTGTTCCGATGCAGAAGTGTATCCGGGTCTATTTTGCGACCAAGTCGGCTTCGAGCTTGGACACGAATGACGGCAGTCCGGATTTTTCACGCGCGGGGACGCGGACCCTGGCATTTCCCGCTGTCACCGCTGCGATGATCATTTCGGCCAGATGACCAGGTGTTCGCGGGCCCAGAAGCTGGTGTAGGTGCCGATAAAATTGCCCGCATCCGCTTTGCCCACGCGCGCGTATTCCTCGGACGCGTCGGCGCGGCGCGCCGCCTCTTCGTCGTCAAACCAGATGTGCGCGCATCCGTCCCAGCGCGGCTCCGCCACCGCATAGGCCAGCGCGACCGTGGGGCATTGTACATAGCGCCGGATACCCGCGAATCGCGACGCCATCGGCGCGTGCACTTCGGCCCAGTAGCGGTTGAAGTCGGCCACCGTCATGCCGGGCCGGCGCTTGAGCAGCACCATGCACTTGACCATCCCGGGCTTGCGCTCGCTGTCCACGATCACGCGGTCTTCAGTGAGCAGAAACTCGGCGCTGCCCGGATCGATGAAGTTGCGCTCGTCGGCCAGCATCTTCGGATACGCCGCCGAATCGCGCATCGCCAGCACGTCCTCAACGCTGTCATACCACGACTCGGCGCATCCATGGTAAATCGCGTCGCCCTCGGGCTGGGCAATGCGATGGCTTTGGAGGTAGCGCCGGATTTGCGGCACCGGATCGGTGACGGCGCGGACGTGGCGCTTGCGCCAGTAAGTGAAAAACTCGTCCAGCGGCATTCCGGACTGTTTGGCTATGAAATAATGCGAATGAATCATGGCGGCCATTGCAACGGTCCGATGTGTGCAGGGTTTAGTACCATGCCGCTGCGGGAGCGTCCAGCATCGATCATTGAGCGCAATCGGCTAATATTCGGGGCAGGGTGGAGGCTTAGCGAATGGCGAATGAACCGGCGGGCGTAAGTCTGATCGAGGAGCGGCACAAGCTCGATCTGGAGTCGCTGGCGCGATGGATGAGGCTCAATGTCGACGATTTCCGCGGCGCGCTGACGGCCCGGCAATTCGGCGTGGGCCAGTCCAATCCCACCTATCTGCTCGAGGCGGGCGGACGCCGCTACGTGCTGCGCCGCAAGCCTCCCGGCATCCTGCTGCCCTCGGCGCACGCGGTCGATCGGGAGTACCGCATTATGCGGGCGCTGGAGCATAGCGGGGTTCCGGTGCCGCGCACGCTGGCCCTATGCACCGACGACAGCGTTATCGGCACGATGTTCTTTGTGATGGAGTACGTCGAGGGGCGGATGTATCCGGATACCAGGATGCCCGGCGCCAGTGCCGCGGATCGGGCCGCGATGTACGACGCGATCAATGACGCCGCCGCGCGCCTGCACCAGGTGGATTACGCGGCGCTGGGCTTGTCCGATTACGGCAAGCCGGGGAATTTCTTCGTCCGCCAGATCGATCGCTTCACGCGCCAGTATCGCGCCGCCGAAATGGAAAAAATCGAGGCCATGGATCGCCTGATCGAGGCGCTGCCGCATTGTCTCCCCGCCACCGAGGAGACCGCCATCTTTCACGGCGATTTCAAGATGGACAACATGATCTTCCATCCCACCGAGCCGCGCGTGCGGGCGGTGCTGGACTGGGAGTTGTCGACCCTGGGCGATCCGCGCGCCGACTTCGCCTACACCACGATGATCTGGCGGCTGACGCCGGAAGAATACCGGCTCGGGATCGGGGGGCTGGACCGCCAGGGGATCGGAATTCCCACCGAGGCGCAATATCTGGAGGCCTACTGCCGCCGCACTGGACGCAGCGGAATCGAACACTGGGATTTCTTTATCGTGTTCAACCTCTTCCGGCTGGCGTCGATACTGCAGGGCATCATGGTGCGCGCGATCAAGGGCAACGCGTCCAGCGCGCTGGCCAGCGAATACGGCGGCCGCGCCCGCGGCATCGCGGAAATCGGCTGGCGCGAGTTGCAGAAGATGCGCGGCTAGCTCGCTGGCCGCCGCGCCTGCGCAATCTTCACTCGAACTTGAACACCTTCAGCACGTTTTCCCGCAGATAGCCGCGGCGCGCTTCGTCATGCAGCGGGACTTCCCAGCCTTCGCGGGCGCAGCGTTCCAGCGACACCAGCGGATGGTCGCTGGCCCACATCAGGCGGTCGGGACCGCGCTTGTTGGCGAGGTTCCACAACTCGGCCGGGACGTATTTGGGCGCCCAGGCCGACGTGATCAGGTAGAAGTTGCGATGCTTTTGCAGCAGCGCCGCGATCTCGTTGATCCACGGATGCCCCAGGTGGCATCCGACGACCGTCAGTTCTGGAAAGGCCAGCAGCACCTCGTCCAGCGCCATCGGATGCTGGTGCAGGCCGGGACGCAGCGGTCCGGGCACGCCGACGTTGATCTTGATCGGCAGCCCCAGCTCCACGCATTTGGCGTAGATCGGATAATAGCAGGCGTGATTGGGCGGCAGGCCGACCAGCGCCGGCATGATCCAGGCCGAGCGGAAGCCGAACTCCTTTACCGCGCGCTCCAGCCATCGCACCGCGCGCATCATGCCCGTGGGATCGAGCCCGAAGCAGGTGTGGAAGCGTCCCGGATGCTGCTGAACCATCTCGGCCACGCGCACGCATACCTTCTCATAAGTTTCATCCGGGATGTTCTGTCCGACCGAATAGGGACTCGGCGGCAGGCGCATCACACCGGCCGTGAGTACGCCCTTTTCCACGCCGGCGGCGTCCATGTCGCGCACCAGGTCGTCGACGGTAAAGCCATGTCGAACCTGCTCGCCGGGCTTGAACCATTTTTCAATGTTGGGGTCGATCTGCCGCACCAGTTTTTTTCCGGCCAGCGGGGGCACCTGCAAAAACGCGTCGACCAGTTTGTATGGGGCTGATTTGAGGTCGGGCATCATAATTCTCCGTTTCGGTTAGCGCGGGAGTTTGAGGACGCGTTCGCCGATGATGTTGTGCTGGATTTGATTGCTGCCGCCGGCGATGGTGCCGCCGCGCGCGGTGATCGCCCGTTCCAGCCATTTGCCGCCATCGACCGCGAATGGCTCGCCGCGGCTCAGTTGGGCATAGGGTCCCAGCACTTCCATCGCGAACATCTGGATGCGCAGGTTCAACTCGGTGCCGGCCAGTTTCAACACGGAACTCTCCGGCCCGGGGGGCTGGCGTTTAAGGCGCCGCGTGATGCCGCGGAAGGCGTTGTACTTGATCGCCTCCGCTTCGCACATGAACGCCGCGATCTGCTGGCGCACCGCGCTGTCCTCCCACGCGGGCCGGCCGTTGATCTGCACCTCCCGCGCCATCCGGGCGAGGTCGCGAACCAGGTTTGGATATTGGCGGCCGCCGAAGTTGCGCTCGAACGCCAGCGTGGTCGTGGCCACGCGCCAGCCTTCGTTCTTCTTGCCGACGAGGTTTTCTTTGGGCACCCTGACGTTTTCGAAAAACACCTGGTTGAAACTCACCTGGCCGTTGATCTCGACCATCGGACGCGTGGTCAGGCCGGGCGTTTTCATGTCGACCAGGATGTAGGACAGGCCGCGGCTGCCGGGCTGTTTGGGGTCGGTGCGGCACAGCAGGAACATCCAATCCGTGCGATGCGCCTGAGAGGTCCAGATCTTCGAGCCGTTGACGACAAAGTAATCGCCTTCTTCGATCGCCATCGTGCGCAGCGCGGTCAGATCGGAGCCGGCGTTGGGTTCGGAGTAGCCCTGGCACCAGGTTTCCTCGCCGGAGAGAATTTTGGGAATGAAGCGTTTCTTCTGCGCCTCGGTGCCCCATTGGATAAGCGTGGGGCCGGCCAGGGCCACGCCGGCGCCGATATAGGGAAGATGGGCGTTGAAGCGGGCCAGTTCCTCATGAAACACCACCGCCTGCATCACGTCGGCGTCGCGGCCGCCGTATTCGCGCGGCCATGCGATCCCGATCCATCCGCCGGAATGCAGTTTGCGATACCAGGCCTTGCGCTCTTCCCATTCCTCGTCGCTGGCTACGGTGATGGTGTCGTAGGGCGGATGCTTATGTCTGGGGGCGTTGACTTCGAGCCAGGCGCGAATCTCCTTGCGGAATTCTTCGGCTTGGGGCGGATACTTGAAATCCACGATCTCTCCTCGCTTTCGCGGCGCAACACGGCATCGCCGCCCGGCTGCGCCCAAGCGGAATGTTAGTGCTTCGGCGGCGGCGCGCAAGAGCGCATCGGCGCGGATTCATTCCGGCGCCGCGAGCACCTGCATCTGGATTCGCAGCGGGCAATCGAACCATCGCACCAGTTCATGCACCAGGTCGAACTCGAGGATGTAGCTGCCGGGCTTCTCCGGGGCGATTACGGCAGCCGGAACGATAACCTGATCCTTCGGCCGCACCGAACATGGAAATCCGCTGCGCAAACCTTCGGCAATGAGCACCGCGCCGTCGGGTTGGCGCCATCGGTAGGAAACCCGAATCTCGGGGCGTTGAAGATTGCCCCACGGCCATGTCTCCTCCCCGATGTTGGTGATTTTGAGATGAATCTGACGGCCCTCTCCCGCGATCATGCGATGGTCGCGCTCGATTGGCTGCAGCAGGGCGCGATAAGCCTCCGGCGCGGGCCGGCGTCCATTCCACCATCGGTCGATTTCGGCGCGCTCGAATAGCGGCAGATCGCCCGCCGCGCGGTCCGGCGGCTCAGGCGCGTGGATTACCGCGCGGATCGCCTGCTGGTCGTCATAAGGGACCGCTTCAGGCGCCATCCGCGCGTAACGCTCCGGCAGATAGAAGCGGTTGACCGATCCGCCTCCGGGCGCGACTACCCCCGCGCGCCGGGCTTCGTAGATTTCCATCTTGGCTATGCGGTCGGCGGCGCCCAGTGTCAGCAGATTCAGATGATAGATCGGCTGCTCGAGGTAGCGGCAGGGCAGGACCGCGCCTGCGCCGGAATGCGCGATGCCTTCAAACCACAATGTACCGTCGTTGCGAACGAGCCGGTTCTGATAATCGGGAAACCAGGGCAGCTCGTTGAGCCAATGGCCCGCGTCGGGAAAGAGCCATCGGCGCGGGATGTGGTACTGCAGCACGTCGCGGCGCTGGACCAGATGCGGGATTGCCGCAATCAACCCGGGACTGGCCACTTCGTCGCCGTCCAGACGCAATACCCATTCGCCGCGGCATTGTGCATGCAGCCAGGCCATCGCATGCTGCGCATTATGGCAATATTCGTAACGGAGCACGCGGTCGGCAGCCGCGGCGTACCGGGCCGCCTGCGCCGCGCCCAGACGCGCATCGACGGCCAGCACAACTTCGCCGGCGACCGGCCGGACCTGATTGAGCAGCGCGGTCACCTGGCGCGGCGGAAAATGCGTCGCGCATATAACGGATAATTTCATCCTCCGCCCTCTATAGCCCGCGCGGTTAAGAAAAAAAAAGATCCGGTGCCGCGCCTTAAGCGAGGTCAATGCGGCGGTGCGCAAACCATCGAACAAACGGTGAAACGCGGCCTGAGTGCCGCGCCTGAGCGCTCGACCCGGTAAATTGCACCATCAAACACCCCTCTATAGTCTGAAGCCGAAGTTTACATTCGCTGGGGACAAACCATCCCGGAGGGAAAAATGTTCGTTGACAGGATTTTACAGGGGTTGCGCATAAGCGATCGGGCGAAACCGGACCGCTCGCCCCACACCGATACGCATCCCACCCGCGCATCGCTGCCCCCGGCGGCGGCTGCCTGCATCCTCGCGTGCCTGAATTTGATCGTGTTGTGGCTTGGCGCGGGAACCGCCGCGGCCCAGATCCTATTCGATCCCGCCAATTACCGCGAGATGGCTCCGGCATCCTCGTCCGCAACCATCGCGCCGGGCACGATCATCACCGTACAGAACTGGACCGCGTACAGGAAATTTCTGCCCATCGGAGTGCAGGCGCTGTTCTCCGGCAAATACCTGTTTCGCATGGGAACCGACCCCGGGTTTGCAATTGAAGTGGGACCGACGCAGCACATATCGCTGCCCAGCAAGGTGGTGCGCGACACGGAGAAATACAGCGGCCAGGTGCGCCTTAAGACCATCCCGGGCGGCGGCAAGGCGCCTGAGGGCTACGTGGCCGGCGAGCCTTTTCCCAATCCCGCCGAGCCCGACCTTGCCTACAAGATCGTCTACGACAACTGGTATCGATGGTATCCGTTCGTGCAAAGTTTCCACTCTCACACCAATCTCGTCGATCGCTTCCAGAATATCTTCTATCAATTGAGCCAGACCACCTACTGGCGGCTTTCCCATCTGAGCGACGATGATTATCCGACCAACCTGCCCTACGCGAACGGATTCTCGCTCAACGCCCGCTTCTTTATCCTGGCGCCCGAGCAGTCCAAGTACACGACCGAGATCGAGATGCTGCACGACGACCCCACGGTGGTGCCGGAATTATACGTCTTTCTGCCGTCCCTGCGGCGGTCGCTGAGACTCTCCAGCGCCGCCCGCTGTTCGCCGCTGCTGGGCACTGACTACACCGGCGACGATGGGGCGGGGACGTCGATCACCAGTCCGGGCTTGTTCCGCATCGAACTGCTGGGCGAATACAAGGTGCTGGGGCTGCTGCATGAGGATCCGGCTAACCGCGAAAAGGATGAAAGCTTTCTGATCAAGAGCACGGTCCCCGGATGGCCCACGCCGAAGGACGGCAAATGGGAGCTGCGCGATACCTATATCGTGGCGCTTTATCCGCTGCCCGAGCTGGGCACGAGTTATTGCTACGGCGTGCGCATCGTTTACATCGACAAGGAGACCTGGGACAACTACTACTTCGATTTGTACGATTCCGGGCACAAGCTATGGAAGACGGAATGGCTTTTCACCTATCCGATGGATATCGGCGGGGGCGAACGGGCCGTCACCAACAACAATACTTCCACAATGCTCGATCTGCAGAACGCGCACGCGACCGCGGTGGTCGAGACCAATTATGCGCTGGACAAATCCGCTCCGGGAGATCTGCAGGACGCCCGCACATGGGCCTTCCCGGGCTCGCTCGGTCAGATAATGAAGTAGAATGGGCGGCCTCGGGAATCCGGGAGAGCATGAAAACAAAGCCGGCCGCGCCCCGCGGCCGGCTTTGTGCCGCTACTGCATA
>JAJPJA010000062.1 GCA_021324455.1 Pseudomonadota bacterium
AGCGAGGACGAAGCGGCTTTCTACGAGGCGCTCGAAGTGAACGACAGCGCGGTCAAGGTGCTGGGCGACGAAACGCTAAAGCAGATTGCGCGCGAGCTGGCCGACACGGTGCGCCGCAACACCTCGATCGATTGGACGATCAGAGAGTCAATCCGCGCCAAGCTCCGGGTGATGGTCAAACGCATACTGCGCAAGTATGGTTATCCGCCGGACAAGCAGGAAAAGGCGACCCAGACTGTGATCGAACAGGCGGAGCTGCTCTGCGGCGACGCCGCGTGATGACTACCGCGTTCTGATAGCGAAATTCAGTCAGCACGCGAATCTGCCCCGATTTCGCGGACAGTCGGGTCAAGTGGCGGTGGATTCATGATAACGTACTGTTGAATGAAAGATGGAGCCTCAGAGCCTTTTTTCAATTCAGAAGCGTGAGCACAAATTTGAGCACACACGGGCTCAAAGCGCCTGGGAATACCGGGCGGGACACGCCAAGTCCCCGGAACTATAGGATTTAAGTTGGTCGGGGCGGCCGGATTTGAACCGGCGACCACACGCACCCCAAGCGTGTGCGCTACCAGGCTGCGCCACGCCCCGACCCGGGGCAGGAACCTATCTCAGCGTCAGTATAGTGCCGCGGCGGCACGAATGCACTGGCGCTAGGCCTTTTTCTTCGCCGCCACGCGCGGACGCCATTGCCAGTAGGAACGCAGATCGACCGAGAAGGTCCAGGCGTTGCGCGGCTGATTGATCAGATGCATCAGTTCGTCGCAGATGGATTGGGTGGCGACGAAATGATCGGGGTCGGCGTCGCCGGCGGCGTCGGTGACGCGCTCCAGACCCACGGCGCCATCCACGTCCAACGCCGCTGAATGCACGCCGCGATGCATGAACTCGTAGGCGACCGATTCGGCGATCGCGCGCTGCGCCAGCTTCGAGGCGTTGTAGGCGGCATACTGGAGCGGACCGCTGCGGCTTTCCGACCCGAGTACGAAAATGACGGTGCCAGCGCCCCGCTCCGCCATCCGCCCCACCACCGCCTGGGTGCAGAAGAACGGCCCGTAAGTGTTCACCTTCAACTGGAAATCGAAATCATCCTCGCTGATCTCCAGGAACGGCTTGCGCAGGTAGGCGCCGGCGTTGTTGATCAGCACCGATATCGGGCCGAGCTCGCGTTCGACGGCGTCGACCGCCGCCAGCACCTGCTCGCGCTTGCCGACGTCGGTGGGCGTGACCAGAGCCTTGCCGCCCGCCTGGCGAATCAATTCGGCGGTCTCCTCGAGCTGCGATTTGGTGCGGGCGATGAGTCCGACCGCGTAACCTTCGCGGGCCATCCGCTGCGCGATTTCGCGCCCGATTCCACGTCCCGCGCCTGTGACCAGTGCAATCTTGGCTTCCGGCATAGGCCCCAATCCTAGCGATTGAGCGGGGGCGAGAAAATGCCCACCGCCGGGCGAGGACCGATGAAAACCCAATCGGGCCCGGGGTTTGTTTGATTTCGCCGCCCAATTGCGGTTGCATCGTTGGCGCAGGCGATGCTTTAAAACAGGCAAGGCCTGTGCGGCCTGCACATCAATGCTGATTACGGTTGACGTCGGAAACACCAACACGGTTATCGGAGTTTACGAAGGGACGACGCTGACCCGCCACTGGCGTCTTTCCACCGAACAGGAACGCACCACGGACGAATACGGGGCGCTGCTGAACACGCTGTGGGCGGGGGCCGGAATGTCGACGCCGCCGCGCCCCGAAGGGGTGATCGTCGCCTGTGTGGTGCCGCCGCTCAACCAGGTAATCGAAGAGCTGTCGCGCCGCTATTTCCATTGCGACGCCCTGATGGTCGGGCCCGGGATCAAGACCGGGATGCCGATACTGTACGAAAACCCCAAAGAGGTGGGCGCCGACCGCATCGTCAACGCCGTCGCCGCCTACGAGCGCTACCAGAGCGCCTGTATCGTGGTCGATTTCGGCACCGCCACCACTTTCGATTACGTCACCGGACGCGGCGAATACGCCGGCGGCGCCATCGCCCCCGGAATCGCCATCTCGATGAACGCGCTGGTCGAACATGCGGCCAAGCTTTACCGGGTGGAACTGGCCAAGCCGCGCGAGGCGGTGGGACGCACCACGATCGGCGCCATTCAATCGGGACTGGTGTTCGGCTATACCGCCCTGGTGGACGGACTGGTCACGCGCATCCAGCACGAACGCGGCGAGCATGCCCGGGTTATCGGCACCGGCGGACAGGCCGGGCTCATCGCGGAGCTTTCGGAAACTATTGAAGAGGTCGAAGAGTTCCTTACTTTGCAGGGCTTGCGGATGATATTCGAACGCAATCGCAAAGGTTGAAGAGCGGAGCGGGAATGGAAAAGCCAATCCGGGTCGTCAAGGATTCGATGATCGGCGTGAAGCTGCCGGACTATTCGCGCCACAGTGCAATTGTCGCCTCGGTGCTGGGCAAAAACCCGGGGCCGTTTACCGGTCCCGGCACCAATACCTACCTGGTCGGGCGCGGACGCCGTCCGTTAATCCTCGACACCGGAGCCGGTGTCGCGGTCTACCCCGAGCTGCTGGCGCGCGGCCTGGCCGAACTATGCGGCAGCCAGGAACTGGACAAGATCGTGGTGACGCACGCGCACGGCGACCATCTGGGCGGAGTCAGGCAGATTCGGCCCCGTTTCGGAGAGCTGGAGATCCTGAAGATGCCGTGGCCGGGTCATGACGACGCCGCGGGAGCGCCGATTACGGCGCTGGCCGACGGCGACCGCGTGGAGGCCGACGGGGCAACTTTGCGGGCGGTGTTTACTCCCGGTCACGCGCCGGATCATTTATGCTATTACCTTGAGCAGGAAAGGGCTATCTTTACGGGAGACGTGATATTAGGAGCTGGTACGACCGTTATCCCTGACGACACTGGCGACCTCGGCCAATACATGAATTCGCTCCGCCGTCTGCTCCAACTCGATCCCGAGCTGATCTATCCGGCTCACGGCCCGGTGATTCGCAACGCCAGGGAAAAGATCCGCGAGTACATCGCGCATCGCGAGCTGCGCGAACAGCAGGTGCTGGAGGTCTTGCGCGAGGGTCCGCATCAGGTGATGGCGATGGTGAAGCGGATTTACATCGACGTGCCGGCGTTTCTGCATAACGCCGCCGCCAGTTCCGTGCGTTCTCATCTGCGCAAGCTGCATAAGGAAGGTGTGGTGGTGGAAGAGGAGGACAATTACTGGAGGCTTAGCTGATCGGGGGCAGGTAATCATCATGCGGACAGCCACATCAATTATACTGGCTGTTATAATGATCGCGGCGATGGGACCGCGCGCCGCCGCGGCGGATGGCGGTGCGAGCGATCCGGTCGCCGCCGAGCGCCTCGGCAACGGCTTGCCCGCCACCGGAGCCACCGCCGAGATTTCCCCGGCCGACAACCAGGAGCCGGCTCCCGCCCCGGAGCAGGCAACCGCCACCGACCCCAACGCCGACCCCGACGCGTCGCCGGACCAGGTCCAGAACGAGGACGCCGAGTCCGAATTGCCGCCGCACGTCTACAGCCTGCAGGACTTCGTCAACCAGGGCGTGGACGAATCGCCGCTGGGAATCGAGGTGCGCGAGGACTGCAGCAAGCTGCAAACCAGTCAGCGCGTCTGCGGGCTGGCGGTGCTTGACGTACGCCACGGCAGTCCCGCGGACAAGGCGGGGATCAAGCGCTACACGGCCTTGACCCATGACCTGCTGGACGGCGCGTCGGTGGCGGCGGCGCTGGTATTTCCGCCGGCCATCGTGGCGGTGGCGGTGATCGACCAGAGCGGTATCGGCGAATCGTTCGATCTGGTGATTGGAGTGGACGGGCGCCGGGTCCGGCATATTTTGGACTTCCAGGACCTGACCGCCAACGTAAGGCCGGGCGACACGGTTTACCTGACCATCGTGCGCTCGGGCAAACGGGTTCAGCTTCCGGTACAGATTCCGGCCGGCACCACCGCGTTTCGTAACTGAACCCTCTTTACATCAGTCCCTGCAAGTACTAAAAAAACTTCTCCCCGCTGAGGACGATGTCCCGGCGAGGGTAGAGGGCTGGAACGGCCCCACAGGGGCCGCGTAAAAACTTAGGAAAGGCTGCCTGGATCCAAGTCGGACCGGGACTCCGAGCGATGTTTGGGTAGGCGTACGTTCGCGCGGGTTGTCGGTTGCGGCTGACAACCTTTTTTTTTGATCCGGCAGCAGATTGGGCTTAAACAATGCTTCGGGGAGAAGAACATGGCTGGCGATAAAGTTCGCGTTCCGGATCTGGCCCGAATGAAGGCGCGCAAGCGCAAAATCGCGATGCTCACCGCTTACGACTATCCGTTCGCGCGTATTTTCGACCAGGCCGGTATCGACGTGATCCTGGTCGGAGACAGTCTCGGAATGACGGTGCAGGGACGCGACAGCACCCTGCCGGTCACCCTGGATGAGATGATTTACCATCTGCGGATGGTCACCCGCGCCTGCACTCGCGCCCTGGTGATCGGCGACATGCCGTTTCTCACCTACCAGGTCAGCGCCGAGGACGCGCTGCGCAACGCCGGCCGCCTGATCAAGGAAGGCGGCGCCGAAGCGGTCAAGCTGGAGGGCGGAATTGCCGTCGCCGAGACCGTGCGCCGCCTGGTCAGCGTCGATATCCCGGTGATGGGCCATATCGGGCTCACCCCGCAGTCGGTCCATCGGATGGGCGGATACCGGGTGCAGGGACGAACCGAAGGACGGGCCGCCGGATGCCGCGAGCGGCTGCTGGAAGACGCCGCCGCGCTGGAGGCGGCCGGCGCCTTCGCCATCGTGCTCGAAGGGATGCCGGCTGAGCTGGGCCATGAAATCACCGAGCGCTGCGGCGTTCCCACCATCGGGATCGGCGCCGGACCGGAATGCGACGGCCAGGTGCTGGTGATGCATGACCTGCTGGGCCTGACCCAGAACCATCGCCCGCGTTTTGTCAAAGCCTACGCCGCGCTGGCCGAAAACGCCGCCGCCGCCGCCGCGGCGTACGCCCGCGAAGTGCGCGAGGGGGTATTCCCCGCCCCCGAGCATTGCTACCCGCGCAAGGAGCTGAGTTCGTGAAGATTATCGAGTCTCCGGCGGAAATGCAGCGCTTTTCCGAATCCGCGCGCCTGGCCGGCGGCCGCATCGCGCTGGTGCCCACGATGGGCTATCTGCACGAGGGTCATCTGAGCCTGATGCGCGAGGGACGGCGGCGCGCCTCGGTGCTGGTGGCGTCGCTGTTCGTCAATCCCACCCAGTTCGGGCCGCGCGAGGATCTGGACAGCTATCCGCGCGACATGGAACGCGACTGCCGTCTGATGGAAACCGTTGCGGTCGATGTCTTGTTCGCCCCGCAGGCGTCCGCGATGTATCCGCCGGGCGCGCAGACCTGGGTCGAGGTGACGGAACTGACCCGCGATTTGTGCGGCGCGTCGCGGCCCGGGCATTTCCGCGGCGTCACCACGGTGGTCGCCAAGCTGTTCAATATCGTCAAGCCGCATTACGCACTCTTTGGCGCGAAAGACTACCAGCAGTTATGTGCGGTGCGGCAGATGGTGCGCGATCTCAACTTCGACGTGGAGATCGTGCCGATGCCCACAGTGCGGGAAGAAGACGGTCTGGCGATGAGTTCGCGCAACAGCTACCTGTCCGCTGCCGAGCGGACGGCGGCGTTGAGTCTGAGCCGCGCGCTGCAGGCCGCGTGCAAGGCGTTTGCGCATGGCGAGCGCGGCGCCGGCAGGCTGGCGCAAATCGCGCGCCTGGAGCTGGAGCGGATGGGCGGCGTTGCGGTCGAGTATGTCGAGGTGCGCGACGCGGTGGATTTGCGTGAAATCGCAACCGTCCAGGCGCCCGCGGTGGTGGCGATCGCGGCTCGAGTCGGGCGCACCCGGTTGATCGATAACATGGTGCTGGGAGGCGCGGAGTAATCAGCAGGATTTGACCGATCCGTATCGGGCAGCTCACCCCGATCCGCTCCCACGGACAGAAATGCGCACAAAGCCGCGTGAGTGAGGACCCGCGGGCCGCGTTCCAACCGGTAGAATTTCGAATCAATTTGGAGTCATCGAATCTGGAGTGATCAAATGAGGATGATGCTGACGGCAAAACTACATCGCGTGCGCCTTACCCGCGTCGACCGCGATTACGAGGGCAGCATCGCGGTGGACCGCCTGCTTTTGGATGAGGCTGGCATCCTCGAGTACGAGATGGTGCACGTGTGGAACGTCACCAACGGCGAGCGGCTGCAGACCTACGCGATTGCGGCGCCGGCGGGATCGGGGGAAATCTGCCTGAACGGAGCCGCCGCACATAAAGGCAATCCGGACGATATCGTGATCATTGCGGCGTTCTCACCGATGGAGGAAGGACGGGCGCGGACGCATCGGCCAAAGGTGATATACGTGGACAGCGGCAATCGGCTGCGGCGAGAAGCGGGGAATTGGGCGGGTGGCAACGGGAAGGAGGAGGGAGCGGCGGGGCGTTTCTAGGGCGGCAAAATTTTGTCATCCGGCATTTTTTCGGCGCCATTAAAGTGCCATCCTAGGCAAATTGTCTGAATCTTTAATAATTTTCCGACCCGTAATCCGGCATCCAAAATGCTATCACCGTCTCTCATTGGCCGTTGCAGGCCACACTAAGAGGGGGATAGCAATGATAATCGAAGACAAGGTCATGACCCTAAGGGAGGTATCCGAGTATCTGAAGGTGCATCCTTCCACCGTTTACCGCCAGCTGAAGCGCGGGTTGATTCCAGCCTTCAAGGTGGGCAGCGATTGGCGCTTCAATATCGAATCGATCGACCGCTGGCGCCTGGGGCAGGACCGGCCGGTGGAGACCAAAACGGCAATGGGTTCAGGGAGATAGGGGGGCGGGCCGAGATCAGGCGCCGGTTGCAGAGCCGCCAGGCGCTTCAACCGGCGCCGGCCCGACGTATTCCATCGCCAGCCATCCGCGCAGCGGGTCGAGGCTGGCAATCCGCACCGTCACCTTCGTGTCGTTGGCGAGGTTGGGGGCGCCGCGCAGAGTACCGCGAATGGCGTAGTCCACTAATTCGGCCGTGGCGCCTTCGCGAAACACGCTCGCGACCAGCGCGCGATCCATCGCTTCGCGTTCCAGCAGACGCAGCGTCCAGTAACGCTTGGAACGCCGTTCAAGTTCCTTGGCCTCGCTGTCGGCCGATTCGGCGTTGGCCAGCACCGTCAGCAGCTCCTCGGTCTGATACAGCGGCGCCGTCGCCTTGTTCAGGAAAGCCACCAGCTGCCGCTGCAGCACCAGGTCGGCGTAGCGGCGGATGGGCGAACTGAGTTGTGCGTAGTACTCCAACCCGATACCGGTATGCAGGCCGGCAAACAGCGACAGCCGCGGATGCTGCGAGGCGAGATCGCCGCCCGTGGTGGGCTGCACGCGATAGATAATGGGGACCGCATGGTCGGCGCAAAATCTGGCCGCCAGATGATTGCACAGGATCATATACTCGGCCACCATCTGCCGGCCCGGCGAATCGCTTTCGATCACGGTGATCTCGATCGAATCCTCGCGCACCCGTACCTTCGCTTCGCGGCGGCGGATCAGCGCCGCGCCCGCGCGCCGGCGCCATTCGCGCAGCTTAAGCGCCATCTCATGCAGCAGCTTGAGGCTGCGCGCCGGCGCCATCTCCGGCCCGCCGCATCCCGCAATCAGCGCATCGGCCTGCAAGTAGGTCAGCCGCGCGCCGACCGCGATGGAGGCGGGATAAATCCTGTAATCGGCAACGGTGCCATCGGGCGTCAGGGTAACGTCGGTGGTCAAGACTGACCGGCGCTGACCGGCAATCAGGCTGGCGCGGTCGCATGATATCGGATCCGGGAGCATCCGCACCGTCGCCTCGGGCAGATATACGGTGGCGCCGCGCAGCGCGGCCTCGCGATCCATGGGACCGTCGCGCGCCACCCAATCGGCGACCAATGCAATATGGATCAGCACGCGCAAGCCGCCGCCGGAAAGCGCCTCGCAACTGAGCGCGTCGTCGATCTCGACGGTCTCCTCGTCGTCGATACTCAGCGCGAACAGGGGATCAGCCGGTGGACGCTCCGGCGGCTGGACGCGATGCGCCTCTTCGAGCGCCGCGGCGCTGAAGCTGGTGCGGATACCGCCAATCAGCACGTAACGCGCGGACGGCAGCGGCACTCCGAGCCGATGCAGCACTTCGTAGGCGACTTCCGCAGGAGCCAGGTCGGGCACTGCCGCGGCGAGCAGGGCCGTCATCTCATTGCCGCGGGTCGAAGGATTTTCCAGGTAATTGCGCAGTTGTTTGATCAGCGGCCCGGTCTGTTCATCGACGGGCGGGGTGTGGTTGCTCATCGCGTCGCGGATGAAGGCCTGCATCCGGCGGTTGTCGTCGCTGCGCAGCCGGGTGCGCTCCTGCTGCATCCGAATCCGCTCGACCCGTTCGGCGGGGTTGGGGATGAACTCGAAATGACGCCGGACAAAGTACAGGCGATCGTTCAGCAGCGCGTCGAGAACCACGGTGGTCGCGATTGCGGATCGCTGGCCGAAGAACAATTCCGCCAGTTCGTCGGCGCTGAACGCGCCGCCCTGATCCCTGACCACCTCCCACAGCAGTTTGAGGTCGAGTTCCGCCGCCATGCGCGAGCGTTCCGCGTCCAGTTCGGCCAGAGTGGCGGGAAGATTGGCGGGTTCCACGGGGCGCGCCGGATGCCGCACCAGGACCAGGTCGCGCGAGATTTGCTTTTCGCGGCCGTCGGCGCCGATCACGGCCAGGCGTTCACCCTGTTCGCGCACGATGAGACCGGGTTTGAGCCGCCCCTGGTCAAGAAATTCAACCAGCCGGCCGGAATTTTTGATGTTTGGCTGAGGCACGGATTCGTTATCGAACAATAGAATATAACTGAAGCCGCGGCCGCGAGCATCAGCTTGATGTGAGGGGGCGGTCCCAGACCCGGACATCGGGAGCTCGCGGCTGCGGACTGTTGGGATTGAGGACGGAGGTTGCGCGCCATAAAAGAGTAAGGCGCCGTCGGGCGCCTTACTCTTTTATCCCGGCCGGTATGAATTCTTACGCGTGGCCATGGCGCAGCAGCTTGCCCGGAGTGGCTCCGGTCGCCCTGCCTTCGTCGAAAGTCATCTGCCCGTTGACGATAATCGCCCGGTAGCCTTTGGCGTGCTGCACGCGGCGCCATTCGCCGCCCGGAAAGTCATGCGCAATCTCTCCGATCCAGTCGGGCTCGATACCCAACCCGTTGAGGTCGTACGCCACCACGTCAGCCCAGGCGCCTTCTCTGAGCACACCGCGGTCGCGGAATCCGGCCGCATGCGCCGGCAGCGCCGACAAGCGGAAATGCGCCTCCTCCAGCGTGATGCGCTGTTCGTCGCGCACCAGCCAGCAGAGGAAGTCCGTGGTAAACGCGCCGCCGCAGAAGAATTTGGTATGCGCCCCGCCGTCGGATACCCCGGGGAACGTGTAGGGCGACGTGTTGATCATCTCGGCGGTGAATTCCGGGTTGAAGCCGCGGTTCGGACCCAAAAATTCGGCTTTGAGATCGGTGGCGACGGCGAGGTCGAGCATCACGTCGGTGGGATGCTTGTTCTCTTCCTGCGCGATCTGTCCGATCGACTTGCCGACGTATTTTTCCAGTTCGGGCTGATCGTTGACCCACTGCACGATCAGATCGGGAATTCTGCCGCCGACCCCCGCCTGTACGATTTCGAGCTTGCGGTTGGACTGCTGGCTCTTGGCGCCGGCGCGCAGATGCGGGTCCTGCATCTTGCGCAGCTTCTCCTCTTTGGTGCCGGTGGTCATCTCTTTCCAGTAGCGGCTGGAGTCGTAGAGGTTCCAATGCTCCAGGGTGAAAGCGAAGCCGGTGCGATGGGTGCCGCACTGGCCGAAGATCGGCAAACCTTTGGCGCGCATCTTCTCCAGCCAGCGCAGGCTCTTCTGATGCACCATCGGATTCTTGCGCGTAGCCACGATCGCGTTATGCAGCACCGGCCGCTGCGCCTCGGCCGCAAGCTTCTCCACGAAGGCGAGATCGTCCTTGATAAAGCCGGTGGCCTGGGTGATCTCGATAAAGCCCTCGTCGCGCTCGCGCAGCACGCGGGCCAGATTGAGAATGTCCTCGTCGCACATGGTATCGGTCACCATGGGCGAGCCGTCGAAATCGGCCTGATTGGAGTTCTTGCCCAGGCGCTGGATGGAAAAGCCGCACAAGCCGGCGTCCAGTCCCTGATGCAGCAGGCGGCGCATTTCGGCCCGTTCCTCTTCGGTCGCGGCGCGCGTCTTGGCCGCTTCCAGTCCCATCACGTACGTCATCAGCGACGCGGTCGGCATGTACTGGATACAGTTGACGCCCTTGGGCGCGCGGTCGAGCGATTCGAGGTACTCCGGGATGGTCTCCCAGTCCCACGGCAGCCCGCGCTTCATCGATTCGAACGGAATCGCCTCGGTGCGCGTCATGGTGAGCATCGAGCGCTCGCGGAAATCGGGCTTGACGGGAGCGAAGCCGAAGCCGCAGTTGCCCAACACCACCGAGGTAACGCCATGCCATCCGGAGATGGTGCAATATGGATCCCAGCGGATTTGCGCGTCGTAATGCGTATGCAGGTCGACGAATCCGGGAGCGACGATCAAACCGTCGGCGTCAATCACCTTTTTGGCGAAGCCGGGCGCGCGTCCGCCCAGCTGCGCGATCCTGCCGTCCCTGATCCAGACGTCGCCGCGGTAGCGCGGCACCCGAGTGCCGTCGATGATCGTTCCGCCCTTGATTTGAATGTCGTAATCGGCCATGTGGTTCCCTCCCGGACACTGGGTCAGGACGCTAACATGTGTTCAGTTTTACGCCGTACGCCGTACCGATCAAGGTTTGGCGGGCCGCGCGTGTGGTCTTTTTGCTCTCGCCGTCTCTTCTTTTATTAGCGCACCAGCGCCCAACCGCAAAGGGATCGGGTGGTCCGACGGACTGCCGCGCCGGCCGGTACGATGTTTGATTATTCCACAGGCGCGCTATAATGTTCGCACGATGGACCTCGAACTGGCGCGCGAGCGGATGGTGATCGAGCAGCTCAAGGCCCGCGGCATCAGCGACCAGCGGGTGCTGGACGCGATGCGCGCCGTCGAACGCCATCGCTTCGTCAGCCCCCGCCTGATTGAACATGCCTACGACGACGGGCCGCTTCCGATCGGGTCGGATCAAACCATTTCCCAGCCTTACATCGTCGCCGAGATGACCCAGATCGCGGAACTCAAGGGCGGCGAGAAAGTCCTGGAAATCGGCACCGGATGCGGCTATGAAACCGCGATTCTGGCACGTCTGGCGCGGGAGGTTTATTCGATCGAATGCATCGCGGAGCTGCAGCGCCGCGCGATTGCGACGCTGTCCGAGATGGGCATCACCAACTGTTTTTTCAAGCTCGGCGACGGCGCCGACGGATGGCCCGAAGAGGCGCCGTTCGATTCAATTATCGTGACCGCGGCGATGCCGGGGATTCCGCGCCCGCTGCTGCAGCAATTGTCGCCCAAGGGCCGTTTGATTGCCCCGGTGGGCGAGGAAGAATTGCAGAACCTGGTTATGATTGCGCGCGAGAACGGCCATTGGCAGGAGCGCTATTTCGGCGAATGCCGATTCGTCAAGATGACGGGCAAGTTCGGCTTCGAACCTTAGCCTAGGCTGAAGCTCAGGGATAACCCGGCCGCGCGAAATCGGGGCGGATGCGAGCCGGCTGGTGAGAGAGGGTGGCTGAGTTGGGGCGGTGGGCTGACAATACCCTGCGAATTGCCAACGCGATACTGACGATGGCCGCTTTGAGTCTCGCCGCTTCATGCTCATCCACACGGTCGTCCCCGCAACCCCGCCAATACCCCGCCCCGCCCCCGCCCTCTTACGGCGAGTCGTTCAGGATACCCAGATTGGATTGGCCGCTGACGCAGGGCACACTTTCGTCCGGATTCGGTCTGCGGCACGGCGCGATGCACCAGGGTATCGATATTGCCGCTCCGGTGGGAACGCCGGTGCGGGCGGCGGCGGCCGGACGTGTGATCTTCGCCGGCCGGATGCGCGGGTACGGCCGCATCATCATCATCCAGCACGATCACCGCTACGTCACGGTGTATGCGCACGACTCGCGCAACTGGGTGCGCGCGGGTCAGATGGTCAGCCGCGGCCAGATCATCGGCACGGTGGGGCGCAGCGGGCATACCACCGGCGCCAACCTGCATTTCGAGGTGCGCCACAACAATGTCGCAAGCAATCCGCTGCTCTACCTGGCGCCGCTTGGCAACCGCGGCGAGACCCGCCTGGCGGCGGGCTCAAGGTATTAGCGTAGAGAGCGCTTTTTCGGCCCTTGATTATGAGGCATGCTTGGGTCCGGAGCATGGTTGGACAGGGCTGGTATGAAAACCGATCAACTCAGGGAATTCATCCGCGACATTCCCGACTTTCCCAAGCCTGGAATCGTCTTCAAGGACATTACGCCGCTGCTGGCCGACGCGGGCGCGCTGGCGGCCACGGTGGACCATATCGCCGCGCCGTTTCTGGGCGCCGTCGATTTGGTGCTGGGAATCGAATCGCGCGGCTTTATCGTCGGCGCCGCGGTGGCGTACCGCCTGGGCGTCGGGATGGTTATCGCGCGCAAGCCCGGCAAGCTTCCCTATCTGCGGGTCAAGCAGCAATATCAACTGGAATACGGCGTCGATTCGCTGGAAATCCATCAGGACGCGATCGCCGCTGACAGCCGCGTGCTGATTGTCGACGACCTGCTGGCGACCGGCGGCACCGCCGAGGCCGCGATCGGCCTGGTCAACGCGCTCAACGGCAACGTGGTCGGATGCGCTTTCATAATCGAACTCGGCTTTCTCGGCGGACGCGCCCGTCTGGGTGAGGCAAAGTGCCTGTCCCTGATACGATATGATTAGATAATCTCCACCCGGCGTACTCGATTGCACAGCCATCGTTCAGACGCCCGCCGTTTGCTGACCGTATTGGGTGTAACCGCGGCCTACCTGCTGGCCGAACTGATCGGGGGAATTTACGCCAACAGCCTGGCCCTGATCTCTGACGCGGTGCATCTGCTGACCGACGTCGCCGCGATAATGCTGAGTCTGTTTGCGCTGTGGGTCGCCGCACGCCCGGCGCACTCGGGCAAGACTTACGGTTACCTGCGCGCGGAAATCCTCGGCGCCCTGCTCAACGGTTTGTTCCTGTGGGTGCTGGTCGCGTTTTTGGTCTTTGAAGCGATACACCGCATCGGGACGCCGCAACCTGTCAACGCGCTGCCGGTAATGG
>JAJPJA010000094.1 GCA_021324455.1 Pseudomonadota bacterium
CCTTCGGCCAGGGTCTGGCGCACGCCGGCGGCGGCGCGTTCGGGCTCGGTGAAATAATCCTTGAAGGAGCTGCCGATCAGCTCATCGCGGCTGTAGCCGGTCAGCCGGATCATCTGCTCGTTGACGTCGGTGATGGTGAGGTCGGGATCGACCGTGACCAGCGCGTCGACCGAAGACTCGATCAGACCGCGGTTGTAGTTCTGCGACTCGCGCAACTGCTCTTCGAGGCGGCGCTGTTCGGTGACGTCGCGCGCCACCGCGAAGATGCCGCGGACGCTGCCCTCGGTATCCTTGAAGATCGAAGCGTTGAACGAGACCAAAAATTCGCGCCGGTAGCGCGAGCGCAGCAGCAATTCGTAGTTGGTGACCGAGCCTTCGGCCAGGGTCTGGCGCACGCCGGCGGCGGCGCGTTCGGGCTCGGTGAAATAATCCTTGAAGGAGCTGCCGATCAGCTCATCGCGGCTGTAACCGGTCAGCCGCACCATCTGTTCGTTGACGTCGGTGATGGTGAGGTCGGGCGCCACCGTCAGCATCGCGTCAACCGAGGATTCGATCAGGCCGCGGTTGTAGTTCTGGGCCTGGCGCAGCTGATGTTCGAGGTTTTTTTGCGCGGTGATATTGCGCGCGGCGGCGAACACGCCTCGCAGCTGGCCGTCCTCGCCGCGGAAGGTGGTGGCGTTGTAGGAGACCACCGTCTGCTGTCCGTCCATCCCGCGCATCGTCAGTTCGTAGTTGGTCACCTGGCCGTGGGTCAGCACCAGGCGGATACCGTCTTCGGCGCGCTTGGGATCGGTGAAGTAATCCTTGAACGGGGTGCCGATCAGTTCCTCGCGGCCGCGGCCGGTCAGCGCACACATCTGGCGGTTGACGTCGCTGATGATGCCCAGCGGGTCGGTGGTCATCAGGGCGTCGATGTTGGATTCAATCAGGCCGCGGTTATAGGCCTGCTGCTCGCGCAGTTCCTTCTCCAGGCTCTTTTGCGCCCCGATATCGCGCGCGGCGGCGAAGATGCCGGCCACGGTGCCCGAGGTGTCGCGGAACACGGCGGCGTTGAACGACACCTGGGTTTCGGTCCCGCCCTTGGCCCTCACCACCAACTCGTAGTTCTGGACCACCCCCTCTTCCAGGGTCTGGCGCACGCCGGCGGCGGCGCGTTCGGGGTCGGTGAAATAGCGTGAGAAAGGACTGCCGACCAGCTTGGGGCGCGCCTCGCCGGTAAGCCGCACCATCTGCTCGTTGACGTCGGTTATCAGACCCTGCGGATCGACTGTGACCAGCGCGTCGACCGAAGCCTCGATCAGGCTGCGGCTGTAGTTCTGTTGCTCGCGCAGCTGCTCCTCCAGGCGGCGCTGCTCGGTGACATCGCGGGCGACGGCGAAGATGCCGCGGACCTCGCCCTGCGCGCTGCGGAAAATCGAGGCGTTGAACGAGACCAGCACCTGCTGCCCGCCGGGCTTGCGCAACGTCAGCTCGTAGTTGGTGACGAAGCCTTCGTTCAGTGTCTGGCGCACGCCTGCCGCCGCGCGCGCGGGCTCGGTGAAGTAAGTATCGAAACGGCTGCCGATCAGCCGATCCTTGGCGACCTCGGTCAGCCGCACCATCTGCTCGTTGACGTCAGTGATGACCAGGTCGGGCGAGACCGTGATCATCGGATCGACCGAGGATTCGATCAGTCCGCGGGTGTAGTTCTGGGCCTGGCGCAGTTCCTCTTCCAGGCGTTTTTGCTCGGTGATGTCGCGGGCCGAAGCGAACACGCCGCGCACCTGTCCGGCCGTATCCTTGAATACCGAGGCGTTGAAGCTGACCAGGGTTTCGCGTCCGCCGCGCGAGCGCAACACCAGCACGTAATCGGTGACGAAGCCTTCGGCCAAAGTCTTCCTGACCCCTTCGACCGCGCGTGCGGGGTCGGTGAAATAGTCCGGGAAGGGACTGCCGATCAGTTCCTCGCGCGAATATCCGGTCAACCGCATGGTCTGCTCGTTGACATCGGTCACCAGCAGATCGGGATCGACCGTAACCAGGGCGTCGACCGAGGCCTCGATCAGGCCGCGAGTGTAGTTCTGGGCCTGGCGCAGTTCGTCTTCGAGCCGCTTTTGCGCGGTGATATCGCGGGCGGCGGCGAACACGCCTTTGAGCTTGCCGTTGGCGGAGCGGAAGGTGGTGGCGTTGTAGGAAACCACGGTTTCGCGCCCATCGCGCGCGCGCATCACCAGCTCGTAGTTGGTCACCCGGTCCTCGGCCAGCACCTGGCGGATACCCTGTTCGGCGCGCTTCGGATCGGTGAAGTAATCCTTGAACGGACTGCCCACCAGCTCTTCGCGCGAGCATCCGGTCATCTCGCACATCTGGCGGTTGACGTCGCTGATGATGCCCAGCGGATCGGTGGTCATCAGGGCGTCGATGTTGGATTCGATTAGCCCGCGGTTATATTCGTGCGATTCCTTGAGCTCCTCCAGGATGCGCTGGCTTTCGGTCAGGTCCTGCGAGATCATGGTGAACCCGACCGGGTTGCCGTCGGCGGCGTGGCGCAGCGTGATGGTCACCAGCGCCGTGAACCGGCTGCCGTTCTTGCGCACCCTGCGCAGTTCTCCGGACCATTTGCCGGTGGCGCGTACTTCATCGAGAATCGCCTGCGCGCGCCCGCTGATTACATCTTCCGGATGATGCAGGATGAAGGCGCTCTTGCCGATTACGTCCTCGGGCTCGTAGCCGTAAATCCGCCGCGCGCCTTCGTTCCAGGCCAGGATGACGCCAGTCAGGTCCTTGGCTACGATCGAATACTCGGTCGAGCTTTCCAAAATGGTTTTAAGGAAAGCCACTTGTTCGGCCACCGTCATGTCCGGCGGCTTGAGCGGTGCGGTTGGCGGTTTCACCTTGTTACCTCGTGCGGAACCAGTTCTCACTGCCGGCCGGCGCGGACCGCCCGGCAGCATGCGCGACCCGATATACGCATCGCGATCAAGCCGTTAGCCAGTGGTGCGGCGCCCAATGTGGATTTGCCGGGGTGCAGGCGCGAAATTCCGGTCGCGGCGCGGCATAAGCTCCAAGCTCCACCACTATGATGGTAAAAAGGCCAGTTCGAAGGCTGTAACAAAGACTCACAAAAGGCTGCCGACAAATAGATAGCGCCGCCCTACCTTGGGTTCGGATGCCCGACCCGTATCGCCGCCAGCTTTCGCCGTTCACTCCACTCAAAGCCATGGCGCCAACGCCAAGCAGCTTGGCGGAACCTCCCGCGGCCAGAGGTGGAGCGGCTGCGGCGCCCGCGGCCTCGGCAGCCTTCGGGCGGGCAGTTTAGGTGCGGGCGCGATGCGAATCTAAACATCACTGGAGTCAGGATAGCCTCGAATAGCGTCAGCTTGCCACCATCGGTAGGCCCCGGCCGCCAGCGCCGTAAGACGGTCTCCCGAAGCCCTCAACAACCGCGGTATGGGTCTTGCGCTTAGACCTGTCCGAGGACCGAGGTCCTCAGTCAGGAAGGGGGGGCTGGCCGGGCATCAGGCCTGGCCAGAACAGACTCATGACGAAAACCAGAAACTTCAGGTCACGGCTACCGGCGCTGATTGCATGGGCATTGAGCTTCGCAATCCAGCACTTGGCAATCATGCCCGCATATGCCAGCGCACCCGCGATTGCATCGGTGTCGTCTCCGGTTTTGGTGGGCGGCGCGTTTAGCATCAATGGCAGCGGTTTCAGCGCGGGCGCGAAAGTAAATTTCTTTGTCTCGACCGCTTCCGGCAGTATCAACCAAGGTCCCTTCACACCCGCAACAATAACCCCGACCTACTTGAAGGTGAACGTGCCCGCGACCGTGCCGATGGGCCAGGGCGTGGTGGCGCTGCAGGTGGTCAACACCGACCAGCATTTTGCCTCCTCGGGTGTGGTGACGGCGCAGCTTGCGGGCGCGGCCGGGGCCGGGATTCCGACCATTAACGCGATCAACTTGGTTTCTCTGGCTGCCACCAGCACCAATCCGGCCTATGCGATTGACAATGTCGAAACCGTGGTGCCGCGCGGCGGCACGGTCGTCCTGCAGGGCAGCGGTTTCGATACCGTCAATGGTGTCGCGGTCGACGTGTTCTGCGCAGCCGCGGGCGGCAAGGTGGGGCCATTTTTCATCAATCCGGGCGATCCGGGCCTGAGCGCAACCTCTGTCAGCCTGACGCTTCCGGCCAGCGGACCCTACGCGCCGCCGGTCGGCCCCGCTTCCTTCGTGATCAGCAACCGCGGCAGCGACGGCTCCTATGCCAGCAAGAGCAATGCGGTGTCGGCGCCGATCGGCAGCCGGATTCATGTGATGGCGGTCGCGCAGAGCGGCGGCGAATTGATCGTGGACGGCACCGGCTTCTCCACCCTGACGGTGATCAACCTCTTCAACGCTCACAGCGGCGGTGCGGTTAATTTGGGCGGGCTGGCCATGACGGGCGCGCCGGCTATTCCCATCACGCTGGTCAGCGACACCGAAATCAGATTCGCGATTCCGGCCGGCGCGGTGGCCGGTCCGGCCTATGTGCAGGCCATCAACCCACCGTTCGTGCCTTATACCAGTTCGGGCAACGATCCGGGCGGCGCGATTATTTTGACCAATCCGAGCGCGGTCCCAAGCCCGCCCGCGACGCCGACTCCGGGTCCCACACCGACCCCGATCGGCGCAGGACCAACTCCAATCGCGACGCCGACACCCAAATCGTCCGCCTCCCCGGTCGCCACTCCAACTGCAACTCCGGGCGCAGCTTACGGAATGCTGGCGGCGGGCGGCATGGACAACACCCTCACGGCGTCGGGCGATCCTCTGACCATCGGCTCGGCCGAAACCTACGATGAGGCCGACGGCGTGTTCGAGGTGACCGGCTCGATGGCATATCCGCGGTTGGGACATTCGGCGACCGTGCTCAACAATCACAAGATCCTGGTCGCCGGCGGGCATGACGCCTACTCGGTGCGCGCGATGGCCAGTGCCGAGCTGTATGACATCGCCAGCGGCACCTTCAGCTTCACCGGCACCATGAACAGCGCCCGTTTGGGTCACGCCGCGGTGCTGCTGAACAACGGTAAGGTGCTGGTGGCGGGTGGACAGAACGCCGATTTCGCGGCGATCAATCTGGCCGAGATTTACGACCCTGCCACCGGCGTCTTTACCCCCACCGCCAGCATGCTGGCGGCGCGCATCAATCCCGCATCCGTGGTGCTTAATGACGGCACCGTGCTGATCGCGGGCGGCGCCGATGACAGCGGAGCGCTGGCCAGCGCGGAGCTGTACGATGTCAACGGCGCCGGCAGCGTCGCGGTCGGCTCGATGACCACGGCGCGCCAGGGTGCGACGGCCACCCTGCTGGCCAACGGCGAGGTGCTGGTGGCGGGCGGAGTGAATGCGGCCGGGACGGGCATTGCGAGCGCCGAGCTTTACAATCCGGCAACCAAAACCTTCACCGCGACCGGCAGCATGAGCGTGGCGCGGCGCGGGCACTCGGCCACCCTGCTGGCCAACGGCACGGTGCTGATCGCCGGCGGGTTTAACGACGGCAACGGCACCGCTCTCAACAGCGCCGAGCTTTACAATCCGGCTACCGGCAGGTTCACGCCGGTTGCCAACATGAACTCCGCCCATTTCGGGCATTCGGCCGCGACTTTGGAGAGCGGCAAGGTGCTGGTCGCCGGCGGCTTCGACCGCGCCGGCCACGCCACCAACCAGGCTGAGATCTACGACCCGGCCACCGGCAAGTTCACGCTTACCGGCAGCATGATCGATGCCCGGGCCGACTATGCGATGGGCTGCTACGAAGCAAGCGGGACCGCAGCCATGGTCAGCGCGAAGGCCGCTCACGCCACGTATCGCGTCGCGCTCAGCCACTGATCCCGACGAGCCGCGGCGCGGCTCGTCACCTCCCAACGAGCCGCGCCGCGCACCCGACGAATAACGATTCAAAAACAAAAGGAGTCAGTAGAGATGAACGCCAGGACAGCAACGTTGGATGTGATTGATAACTTCGAACGGCAAGCCGCGACCGGGCGCATTGCGCGCCGACGGTTCAGCTTGCGCGATTTTTGCCGCAGGAAGCTTTTCGGTATCGACGCGGTCGGCTCCTGGCGCAAGGCGGCCCGCCTTCAGATCGAGCGCGACCGCGGCTGAGCGCTGTGCTCGCGGCCTGACAGAGGCTGGCCGTTCGCGGCCAGCCTCTTTTTTTCGTGCGACATACTTCAACTCGTGTCCGCCCCGCTAACCCACCCTCGCGGGTGCGCTTGCGTCGGCCCCGCGGATGGCATAACCGAAACCACGGGGTCTGCGCGATGACTGTGCTGAGCGAGACGATTGCCGCCATCGAACCGCTTGATCAGGCGGCCAGCCGCGCCGCCGCGCGCCGGCTGGATTCGTTGACCAAGCCGCTGGGCAGCCTCGGGTACCTCGAAGAGGTAGTGCGCCGTTGCGCCGCGATTCGCCGCGACCCTGGCGCCCGCATCGAGCGCGCCGCGATGCTGGTATTCGTCGCCGACCATGGCGTGGCGGAGGAGGGCGTCAGCGCCTATCCGAAGGAAGTTACGCCGCAGATGCTGCGCAACATCGCTAATGGCGGCGCCGCGATCAGTGTGCTGTGCCGCCATTATGGCTACGACCTGCGCGTGGTTGACACCGGCGTCGCCATCGATACCCGCGCCCAAGCCCTGCCCGCAGTCAGGTATCGGCGCGTCGGATCGGGCACGCGCAATTTCCTGCGCGGCACGGCGATGGACTCCGATCAGGCGCAAGCCGCGATCGAAGCCGGAATCCAGACCGTCAACGAGGCGATTGGCGACGGGGCCACAATCGTCGGCATCGGCGAGATGGGGATCGCGAACAGCACTTCGGCGGCGGCGTTGCTGTGCGCGATCATCGGCGCGGATGCGGCGCTGATCGCGGGGCGCGGGACCGGCCTGGACGAGGCCGGACTGCTGCGCAAGGTGGAGGTGATTCGCGCGGCCCTGGAGCGGCATCGCGGCTGCTTCGACGACGGTATCCAACTGCTCGCCGCGCTGGGCGGATTTGAAATCGCCGCGATGGCCGGCGTATGCGTGGGCGCCGCGGCGCGGCGCGTCCCGGTAGTGGTGGACGGTTTCATCGCCACGGCGGCGGCCGCGGTTGCCGACCGGATTGTCCCGGGGCTCGCCCAGCGGATGTTCTTCTCCCATTGCTCGGCTGAGGGCGGGCATCGGCTGGCGCTGGAGCATCTGCGCGTCCGTCCCCTGCTCGATCTCGATCTACGGCTGGGCGAGGGCACGGGAGCGGCAATTGCCATTTCCATCATCCGGGCGGCGTTGGCGATGTATCATCAGATGGCCACGTTTGCGGCCGCCGGAGTCGCGGAAAAACTCTGACGGCCGATGACGGGCGGCGACGATTCCACCGGCCGACGCCGGCCCATTGCATCGTGGGTCGTGCGCCTGCGCCTGGCGGCCAGCTTCCTCACCATCGTGCCGGCCGGCCCGCCTGAGCCGGCGAGCGAGGACGATCTGGCGGCGTCATTCGGCCTGTTTCCACTAATTGGATTTCTGATTGGCGCCGCGCTTATGGTCGAAGACGTTGCCCTGTCGGTATTGTTCGATACCGCCATCCGCTCGGGAATCGTCATCTTTACTCTGGTCGTAATCACGGGCGGACTGCATCTGGACGCGCTGGCCGACACCGCCGACGCGCTGTCCGCTGGCGGCGACCGCGAACGCGCTTTAAGCATCCTGCGCGACACCGACGTAGGGGCGTTCGGCACGATTGCAGTGTTGTTCTGGATCGGACTGCAATGGAGCGCGCTGGGGTCGATGGCGGGTAGCCGGCGGCTGGCCGCGCTTTACCTGGCGCCGGGGATCGGACGCTGGGCGATGGTGGCGGCGGCGGCGGGGCTTGATTATCTGCGCGCGGCGGGCGCCGGATCCTTTCTGCGGCCCCATTGGAGCTGGTTCAACCTGCGCGTGGCCAGCATCGTTGCCGTTGCGGCCATCATCCCGGTGTTCTCCGCGCATGCGCGGATGGCGGCGGCGGCGGGGATCGTTGCGGCGGCCGCCGCGCGATGGTTCTATCGGCGATGGCTTGGCGGCGTGACCGGCGATCTGATCGGCGCGGCCGGCGCAGTCGCGGAGTTGGCCGCGATGCTGGCGATGGCCTCGCGCATCGGCTAGCGCCCGGTTGCCAAAACGGTCAAGCCATGATAGGCGTCGGCCCGGAGCGAAGGGGGGCCTCGCGTGCCACGCTCGATTCACGCCGCCGCCTGGTGGCTGCTTCTGATCGCAGTCATCGGATGCGCCGCGCATCGCGACCCCGGCGCCGATACCGCGCCGGAGCGAAACGTCGGTCAGACTTCGATCGCTTACGACAGCGGCGTGCAGGGCATTGCCCAGCAACCCTCAGCGCCGCCCGCGGATCGGTTGCGGATCCAAAATGAGGCCCGCCAGGCGGCCGAAGTTTTAAAGCAGCTGGTCGCAATGGTCCTGAAGGACCCCAAGGCCAATCCGGCCATGGTGTCGGCGCTGACCCGCGACGTCGCGCAGTTGAGCACCGGTCTGGACGCAATCGCCGACAGCCGCAGCGACCAGGAATTCACCACCGCCGTATTCGACATGTGCGAGCCGGAGCCGCTCGGGGCCGCCAATCGGGTGGGTCCATTGTTGATCGGTCTGAGCGCGCGCGTCAGGAGCGTTGCGCCGCCGCAGACGGCGAACGAAAAGTCGATGGCGTGGGCCCGGTACTTCGACAGCCTGGGCGAGACTCTGATGCGAATACCGCGGCAATGCCGCCACGCGCAGCAGGCTGTTGCCGACGCCCGCAACCAGTCCCGCACGCAGACCGCGGACGGCATACAATCGCAGCGCCGGCATCAGGCGGCCATGATGCTGCTGTGCATGTCAGCCGGGATGCTCGCGCCGAGTCCGAATCGCTACCAGTTCGGCGCGGCCAACCGGTTGGGCTACGCGGCGCAGGCCTGCGAACCATAGACGTGGAAGAGGTTTGCGGGAGAAGGGACCCGGCATGCCGCGCCCCGCACCCTGGCGGCCGGTGGTTAATTCCTTGTTCGATGCGCGCGGTGAGAATCTACTTGTCATATGAACGATTCGCCCCGCGCCGCGGATACCAATGCCAACCGCACCTTCCCCCTGGTCGATACCCACTGCCATCTGGCCGACCCCAGGCTGATGGCCGACGCCTCGACCCTGATCGTGCGCGCCGAAACCGCCGGCGTGCGCGTGATTGTATCGGTCGGAGCGATCGGGTCGATTCAGACCGATCGCGACACCGTGGCAATCGCCGAAAACCACGACAACGTTTACGCCGTGATCGGCGTGCATCCGCATAACGCGGATAGCTGCGATGAGCCGCGGATGGCGGCAATCGGGCAACTGGCCCGCTCCCGGAAAGTGGTCGCGATCGGGGAGACCGGGATGGACCTGCATTACCGCAATTCAACCCGCCAGGCGCAGGAAGAAAGTCTGCGGCGCCATCTGCGGCTGGCGCACGAACTGTCGCTGCCGGTGGTCATCCATTGCCGCGAGGCGGAAACGATCGTGGCCCAAATCGTGCGCGAAGAGGGCATACCGCCGGCGGGCGGCGCGATTCATTGCTTCACCGGCAGTTCCCCGGACGCCGAGCGATTTTTGGCCCTGGGTTTCATGATTTCGTTCTCCGGCATCATCACCTTCAAAAACGCGCAGGCGCTGCGCCAGACCGCGCGCATGATCCCCGACGGCCGCCTGCTGATCGAAACCGACGCGCCCTACCTCACACCGGAGCCCAATCGCGGACGTCCCAATGAGCCCGCCTACGCGGCGTTGACCTTCGCCGCGATGGCGGCGCTGCGCGGCGCCGATCCGGCGGCGCTGGCCGAGCGCATCATGTCCAACGCCGCCGCGCTGTTTCGCTTCAAGCCGCCGCCCGCAAGCGCGGCCTGAGACTGGAAGCGCGGCGCCCATCGAGCTACAAGGATTGCCATGGCGATAATGATCACCGGCGGCACGGGCTTCCTCGGCTCCTACCTGACACGGCATCTGGTGCAGGAAAAAGGCGTTCCCGGCAGCGAACTGATTGTGTTCGATCGCTATCCCAACCGCGAGCGCATTGCCGAGGTTAGCGCCGACGTGACGGTGGTCGCCGGCGATATCACCGAGCCCAGCGAAGTGATCGCGGCGATGAAGAAGTATCAGGTGGAGCAGGTCTATCATCTGGCCGCCATCCTGGGCGATCCCCCCGCGGCGCAGGTCGTCTCCTATATGAAGGTGATGTGCGAGGGCACGCTCAACGTGCTCGAGGCCGCGCGCGTCATCGGTGTGCGGCGCGTGGTGTATGGCAGTTCGGTCGCGGTGTACCTGGGCGGGCCGAAATGGCGCAGCGTCAAGCGGCCGGGCGAGGAACTGGACGAGGACGACCCGCCCAGTCCGGGCGGCTTTTACGGGATGGCCAAGCTGTACGCCGAGAATCTGGCGGCGCTCTACACGCGCAGGTTCGGGCTGGAGACGGTCGGCTTGCGGCCCACCTCGGTGTTCGGCTTCGGCCGCTGGATACGCGGATCGTACGCCAGCGGTCTGACGCCGATTCCCGCTCAGGTGCATTACATGGTGCTGCCCGAACTGGCGGCGTTGGGCAGGCCAATCGCGATGCCGCCGGACGACACCGAATCGGACTGGATCTACGCCGCCGACGCGGCCGAGGCGTGGTATTGCGCGATGAACGCGCCCAAGCCGCCGCGTCTGGTGTATAACATGGCGGCGGAAATGCGCCGCATGGCCGACGTCACCGCGCATCTGCGGCGGCTGCTGCCCGACGCGCAAATCACCGTATCCGACCAGCCGGTGCCGACGGTCCCGAAAATGAACTATCAGAATCTGCGCAAGGATTTGGGCTTCGAGCCGCGCTACACGATGGAAACCGGGATGACCCACTACCTGAACCTGGTCCGCAAATCCGCCGGCCTCCCGCCGCTGAAACAGTAGGAGAAGGCGCCGCTGGCGGTCCTCGATGCGCGGGATCTTTCCTCGCGTCACCTTATTTTGGGCGACAAAGCGGTTGCCAGCGTGACGGCGCGGGCGGCGACCCGCGCTTGAGCAGGCGTCTGTGCCGGTGATGACGGGCGCGCCCTTTTTTGCGCCGCCGCCTGATTTCCGTGCGTCCGAATCAAGACCGCGACCCCTGCTTGTCGCGCACCCTGCGCCTCTGGCAAACTTGCACTCCGGCGGCACAAGCGCCGCTTGCACTCATCAAGCCGGGGTGGCGAAACGGCAGACGCAGAGGACTCAAAATCCTCCGTGGGTAACCACATGCGGGTTCAAGTCCCGCCCCCGGCACCAATAGGTCAAAGAGTTTTTTCGGTTCAAGCTTCAAAAGGACTCAGAAGCCGGAATGCGGCTGAAGGGTCGCTGTTGGCAATTGATTGCCGCGAATCCCAATGGGGGAAGGAAAGGCCCGTCACGCTTCAGCGTAATTCGGATTGACCGGGAGTTCGGCCAGGATTGCTTTCGGGTCGTAGGCCACGCCGCCCTTGAAAACGGCGCTGACCTGGCGCATGGCCTTGATATCGCGCAGCGGGTCGCCGTCGATCACGGCCAAGTCGGCGAACCTTCCGGGGGTAATTGCGCCGATATCATCCTGTTTGCGCAAGGCGATGGCCGCTTTTGAGGTTACCGCGCGCAGCGCGTTCATCGCGCCGATCGCTTCGGCCAGCAGCTCCAACTCGCGCATCAATGAGAATCCCGGCGGCGGATAGTTGATGGCGGCGTCGGTGCCGCCCACCACCAGACCGCCCGCCTCGTACAGACGGCGGCAGAATTCCTGCTGTTTCTCCAGCGCGCGGCGCTCTCCCTCGATCACTTCCGGCGCCAGCCGGCTGAAGTACAAATCCCAATCCGGGTTGGACAGCTTATCCTGCGCGGCGGCAACTTTTTTTCTATCGGCCAGGATTTTGGGCACAATGTACCTGCGATCCGGGTCGCGCGCGGCGCCGTCGTAACCCGCGCGGAACAGCCAGTTGATATTCATGGTCGTACCCATCGCGACCTCGCGGCGCGCCATCGCGTCGATCAGCGAACGAGCCTCTGGCGCGGAGAAATCCGCCGCCAGCCATCCGGCGCGCAATCGCTCCACGAACTGCCGTCCCGCCATCGAAGTGCCCGCGCCGAAGCGGAACTGTGCGGGGCAGACGTCGTTGAACACCGACGGGCTGATATGCTCCAGGCCGTTGATACCCGCCTTGACCGCTTCGCTGGCGCGCATGAAACCGATGTGCCCGGTGACCGGAACGCGCCCGCCGGCGTAGCGGATAATCGCCTCGCCCATGTCGGCGGTAAGCCCGAAATACAGTTTGAGGCAGTCGGCGCCGGCGTCGAGGATCGGGCCGACGATGGCGGGGATGGATTCGCGCGCGGGCACGTTCTGGGTCATGATGGCGCCACTGGGGCCGGGCAGACTTGAGACGGCGCCGTCAAGCAGCGGTCCGCAGAAATAAAGCCGCGGTCCCAACTTCTCGCCGGACAACAACGCGCGCTTGACCTCAACGATCAGCTCCAGCCTGGCGCCGCAGTCGCGCACCGAAGTGATGCCGTTGGCCATGAACAGCTTCAGCCCTTCGTCGCCGATCGCCACCGTGTGAACATGCGTGTCGATGAGCCCCGGCGCGGCGGTTTTGCCGGCGAGGTCGATGACCCGCGCACCCGCCGGCGCGGGAATGGGGCCGGCCTCAACCGCCGCGAAGCGATCGCCCCTGATCAGAATCGAAGCCCGCTCCAGCGGCGCGTCGTGCAGTCCATCGATCAGGCGTACATTGGTAAGCAGAATCTCCGCGGCCATTGCTATGCTCCTGCGCCAAACCTTCGGCCCGTTGCGTGTCACTTTTATGGCAAAGCCGATGCCCGCGGCCAAGAGCGTTTGGCATCGCGGCGCCAATCAGTTAATCCGACAGTCCGTACTCCCGCAGGAAGGTATTGAGATGGCCCAGATCAAATTCGGCTACCAG
>JAJPJA010000018.1 GCA_021324455.1 Pseudomonadota bacterium
AGCCCAGCTCCCGCTGGTGACGAATCGCCAGAATGCGCACCGCGTCCTGGGCAATCACAAATCGATATAGTGCGACGTAACCAGTTTGTCCGTAGGAAATCACGAGCTCACGCAGCTCTCCTTCGATGCGCCGCCCAATCAACGGATGCGCCGCAAGGTTGTCAACGGCCGATTGGATGGCTATTACTGCATCCGCCGCTGCGGTAGGGTTTTGATCGCGTAAGAACTGAAAAGCGCGCTCAATATGCATCAGCGAACGCGCCGAATAGACTACCTGCGCCATGGTTTGGGTCGTGGCGCTGACGCGTCGGTCGCCAGCCGCTTCATCCATGCATGAACATCGTCGGGGCGATAGACCTCGCCGGTCTTGTCGATTTCCGAGTCTGCGGCGAGCGCATCTTTGACAAGGCTGCGCATCTGCTCTTCGTAGCTGGCGTGTCGTTCGACAGCTTCTACGATCAGGCTATGGGCCGAGCGACCCGTTTGCTTGGCCAGGCTGCCGAGCCGTGCGCGCAGTTTTGGGGGTAGTCGGATAGTGGTCGTTGCTGCCATTGTTGCGCTCTTTCTCAGGGTGTATAGCACAAAAATAGCACACTTCGCCGCTGGAAATGGAACAGCGGAAATACCCCACTCTCCCGCGGTTTCTCTGGTGAGGGTACGCACTGGGGTAAGCACTATTTTCTCGAGCCCACAATTCCTGTGTGCTCAACCGGTTAGCAGCGCTTTTCGTTTCCGACCCTAGCCTTTTTCGGAATTTGATTGGCCCGTTTAGGGCCGCCTTTCCGGATCCCGTAATTTCTCCAAAAACTAAAAACCAGGCTTTCCGCGTGCCATGCTGCCTGAAGCCGTCTGTCGGTGCCGCGATTGGACCTGGGTATGTCGCATGGGTACTTTCGCGCACCGGGGTATCTGGGGGCTTTATGACGCTGCTGACAGAGATGCGGGTGCGCAACGCGAAGGCGCGCGATTGCGCCCATAAGTTGTTCGACGAACGCAGCCTGGGTCAGCGAACTGCAGCGCTTGCGCTGTCCCTGACGGCATTCTTTTCGAGTGGCACCGCGACGGCCGGGCCGCCTGACCATGCGGCCCCAACGCAAGCGCTTCTGGGAGCGGGTATGGGTCTCAACCACGTCTCGATCCCCGTTCATGATCTACCGGCGACGCTCGCACTATTCAGGGATCAGCTTGGATTCAACGCCACCTCATGGGGGCGGTTTGCAGAAGGGCTGGAAAACGGCGGGATTGAGTTCTCGAACCACACCTACCTGGAGTTTTTGGCGGTCTATGATCCTCACAAGGCCGCTTCTACCGATGAGGTCGCGTTCCTCAAGAATCACGAGGGCGCCATCGGGTTCGGTCTCGAGACTGACTCGGCACAACGTGCCGCGAAGTTCCTGCGCTCGCGGGGAATCGCCGCCAAGGTGGCAACCACCACCAGTGAGGGCTATGTCGAGCCGGGGGTGAAGTTCTCGGGCACTTGGCTCTTTCGGGAGATCGATCTGCCAAAGCAGACACCGGGGAGCCCATTCCTGATCGAATACAACCGCGCCAACCATGGCGCGCCCGCAGCGGATACTGATTTGGAACAGAAACGTGCATTGGAGCGAATTCATCCAAATGGAGCCATTCGTCTATCCGCGGTGTGGGTGGCAGTAAAGAACCTTGACGCTTCGATTGAGACCTACAAGCGGCTCGGACTCGTGCCCGGTCGTGCTATCGAGGTGCCAGAGCTGGCCGCGAACGGCCGCGAGATTGCTGCCGGCACCGGCGTACTTTTGCTGCTTGCACCAAATGCGGCCCACAACGCGGGTCCCATCGACGATTTCTTGGCCAGTCGCGGTGAAGGCCTCATGGGCGTGACGATTGAGGTCGCCGATATCGCGCGCGTACGCGACTATCTCAAGGCCCAAGCCGCCGGCGTTCTTGATCCTCGCTGGGAATCCCCTGACTATGTGCTTATCCCCGGCGCCGCAGCTCATGGCCTCTGGTTACGATTGAACGAGGTACATTAGAACTGGGCGGCACTACACCCACTCCGAGCCTGCGCGTGTTGGGAGCGATTTGACCGGCGCATTGGTGCGCGGAGTAACATGGGACTAACCGAGGCAGGTGACGCTCTCACGCAGCGCCCAGCCGGCACGACAACGAATGAAGCTCTGGGGCATGCCCGTGGCGGATACCTCGCACAGTGTGTTCCTCAGCTACGCTTCACAGGATGCCGAGGCCGCCGAGCGGATCGCGACGGCCCTGCGGGCGGCGGGCATCGAAGTCTGGGTCGACAAGAGCGAGCTACGGGGCGGGGAAGCCTGGGACCGACAGATCCGCAGGCAAATTCATGACTGCCGGTTGTTCATCGCTCTCATCTCAGCCCAGACCGAGTCAAGAGATGAAGGTTATTTCCGCCGCGAATGGAAGCTGGCCGTCGACCGGACGGTAGACCTGGCGGCGGACGTTTCGTTTTTGCTGCCGGTAGTCATCGACGACACTATCGAAGCGACCGCAAGGGTCCCAGACGAATTCCTGCGCGTCCAGTGGATAAGGCTCCCAACCGGCCGCGCCACCCCGACCTTCGTCGAGCGCGTAGCGTCCCTGGTGGCGGGTGCAGCCAGAGAGCGCCCCGGATCCGTACGCGCACCGCAGCCTCCGCGGCGCACGGAAAGCCACCGGCGAGCGCTGTACGGGGCAATCGGGGCAGCGGCGGCCCTGGCGCTGGGTTATTTCGCGTTCGAGCGTCTGTCCGGATCCGGACTGCACGGTCCGGGCGCGGCCTCGATCGCAGTGCTGCCGCTGGCGAACGAGAGCGCGGACGCCAATCAACAGTACTTCTCCGATGGGATTTCCGAGGATCTGATCACCGCGCTGTCGCAGTTCCCGCGGCTCAAGGTGATTGGGCGCACATCGGCATTCCAATTCCGGGATTCCAAAGAAGATAGCCGCAGCATCGGTGCGAAGCTCGGGGTCGCGCACCTGCTGGAGGGAAGTGTGCGCCGCTCCGGCGATGTGGTGCGAGTGAGCGCTGAGCTCATCGACACCGCCGACGGGAGTACCCAGTGGTCGGAGCACTACGATCGGGCCTACAAGGATCTTTTTTCGCTGCAGGACGAGATCACCCGTGCGGTGGCAGGGGCGCTGCGGAGGAAGCTACTGCTAGGTGAGCAGCCGGCGGCGCAGAGCGAGCGTCCCCCAGGCGACGGCCTCGAGGCCTACAACGCTCTGCTGCAAGGCCGGTTCTATTATTTCCGCGGAACAGAAGCCGACGATCGCAAGGCCATCGAGTTCTACACGCAGGCAACAGAGCTCGATCCGGGCTATGCGCTCGCCTGGAGCGGCCTGGCGCAAGCTTGGACCGAACTCAGTTCCTATTATCTCGAGGGCGCGCCAGCGCAGGAAGCGTACGCGAAGGCGCGCGTGGCGGTGGACCGCGCGCTCGCCCTCTCGCCCAAGCTCGCATCTGCGCACATTGCCCAGGGGGCACTGCTGCAGAGCGCAGACTTCGACTGGCATGGAGCGGAAGCGGAGTTCCGCCGCGCGCTGGCGCTGGCGCCGAATGACGGAGAGGCGAAGTTCTTCCTCGGAAAGCAGCTTGCATTCTTTGGGGAGCTGAATTCTGCGATCGAAATCACGCGGCAGGCGCTCACCACCGAGCCGCTGCAGTCCAACTGGTACAACTGGCTCGCGCTTTATCTTTCCGGACTCAACCGCCTGGATGAGGCCGAGCGGGAGATCCGCAGGGCCATCGAGTTGCAACCCACCACGGCTTATTATCTTAAGACGCTCACGATCATCGAGGTCCAGCGCGGCCATGCGCAGGCGGCGCTGGCCGCCGCGCAGCAAGCGCCTGCCGGCGCGTGGCAGGACACCTGTCTGGCCTTCGCGCGGCAGATTGACAACGACCGGAGCGCGGCCGATGCGGCGCTCACGACCCTGATCGAGAAGTATGCGGGCATGGCCGCGTACCAGATCGCCCAGGTCTATGCGCTGCGCGATGATGCCAATGCGACCTTCAAGTGGCTCGATCGGGCCTGGATCAACCGCGATGCGGGCATTCAGTACCTACTATTCGACCCCTTCATCCTGCGCTACAAGGACGATCCGCGCTTCGCGGCGTACTGCCGCAAGGTCGGACTTCCGCTGCCGGGGGAGGCTGCCTCCAAGTCCACCTGACTTGTCAGAGCGGCTTACGTCCGGTACTTGCAAGTCGAGCGTCGCCTCTTGGGGATGACGCGAGCCCGCTGCGGGTCAACGCTGGTCATCGGGGCGTACTTGCGCGGACCCGGTGTCCTAACGCAGGAACCGTGGCGTAGCAGGGGGACTTACGCCTTGGACCAGAGCGGGCACCGGTCTTGGGGATCAGGCGGAGACACCGGCATTGGGTCGTGAGAGCATGCTCGAGTCATGACCGACCTTATTCCACTGAGTGATCTGAGAATCCGTGAGCTACTTCAGCGCATCGGCAGTAGCGCAGTGTCCCCGGGGGCGGGTGTTGCGGGGGCGGTGGCGTTGGCCCTGGCTGCCGCTTGCGCTCGCAAGGCGGCGAGTGTAAGCCTGAAACATCAAGCGGATGATAGTGTGCTACAGCAAGCGCAGGCCACGCTTGAGGAAATCGAGAGGGAAGCTCTTGTGGACGGGGAGCGGGATGCCGAAGCGTTTTCGACTCTGGTCCATGAGAAAAATCGCGCCGCAGTCGAGCAACTACTCGGCGAGGAGGAACGATTTGGCCATTTGATTGCAAGGCTGACGGTTGCGATCGATGCTGTTGCGCCGCGGGTCCGAGCTGCGATGACTGGTGACGTCATTGCAGCGAAGGCGTTGGTGACTGCCGCGCAGCGGATTCTCGACAGCAACGAGCGTGAGGCCTTAAAACTACGCTGAGCACCCGTGTACGGGATGCAGCACTTGGTGGAGCTTTTCACTCCACATCCAACCGTCAGTCGATGATCAGGTCGTCGTACTTGAAAGGACCGCCGGTGACGGGGCGTAGAGAATTCGGGCAGTTGCCGTCCAGGTCAAGCACGCCATATTCCCTGGCCTGCTCCGCGCCGATTATGGTGCGGCCCGACAGCGCCATCATGTTCGGATCATTATGGATCGCCACGATGATGCGTCCGGTGAAGTCCGGTGTCTCCATGTACGGCAACAGAAAATCGAACTGACCGGGCTTTTCCGCCATCGCAGCCGCCGACCGTGCCGTCTTCAGCAACCCCATCCAGATGCTGATCGAGGCCACCCCGTAGGGGCGCAGGTCGACCGCCATGTCGGCCGACATCTTGTCGGTCCCGGCCTTCTGCGCGCCATAGGCCGGGCCGTGGGCGTAGTTCACCGCGCCCGGCGCGGACGTGAAGACCAGCAGGCCGCCGGGCTTGGCGACGAGCAGCGGTGCTGCTGCGTGGGCCGCGATATAGCTCGATCGAAGGCCGACGGTGATGATGTCCGCCATTCCCACCGGCCTGGTCCAAAATCCGCCGCGCTGGATCAGGTCGCTGCTGATGGCCGCGGCGTTGTTGACCAGGATGTCCAACCGACCTTCATCGCGTCCAACCGTC
>JAJPJA010000079.1 GCA_021324455.1 Pseudomonadota bacterium
GCTGCAGTTGGCCGACCGCGTGGACTGGCATCCGGGACAATGGATCGTCGTGGCGGGCACGGACTTCTCGCCCGACAGCGGCGAGTTCGTGCTGATCAACGCGGTCAGCAATTGCGCCGGCTCCAGCACCGGCACCTGCACGATTACGCTGGATTCGGCCACGCCGCTGGTCAACTACCATTTCGGCGGCCCCGCGCCTGACAAGGGGCTCAAGGCGATGAGCGACGGCCCGAGCCAGAACTACGGCGTCGATGAACGCGCCGAGGTCGGGCTTATCAGCCGCAACGTCAAGCTCACTTCAACCATCACCGGCGCCGACGCGCATTGGGGCGGCGAGATCGTGATCATGGCCGGCTACAACGCGGTGGAAATCCAGGGGGCCGAGCTGGAGAAATTCGGCAAGGACCAGGCCGGCAGTTATCCAATCCATTTTCATCTGGTGGGCGACGCGCCCGGCAAAACGCTGATCGACAGCAACAGTATTCATCACGGCTACAACCACTGCATCACGCTGCACTCGACCAACAACGTTACGGTCAGCAACAACGTCTGCGCCCGTATCGTCGATCACATGTACTATTTGGAGACGGGCGCGGAGACCGGCAACACTTTCGTCGATAATCTGGGCGTGGGCGCGATGAGCAACCTGTTCACGATCCCCGCCAGCAATACCGCCGCGCAGGCGGCGTTCTGGACCGGCGATTATCTGACCAACGATCCGAGCCAACCCTGGTACAACGGCTACAACGGCTTCAACATCGCGTTCACCGACAATCTGCCGCCCTCGGCCGCCACGGTAATCGGCAGCACCAGCGGCAATACGTCGTCGGGTTACTGGATCACCAATCCGGGCGCCAACAAATTGGTGGGCAATTCGATTGCGGGATGCCAGGCGCTGGGCAGCGGTTTCTGGATTCTGCCGGCCAGCGCCGCGATTGCCCAGCTACCGCTGCCCAAAGGCAATTTCGCGTCAAACCGCGCCCACGGCTGTTATGCCGGTTTCGACACCGCGGCCGAGAACGGCGTGTCCGGCGCCTTCCTCTATACGCCGCAGGGCAAATGCGTGGGCGGGTCGGGCGCCGGCACGCTGAGCGACTGCGACAAGATCGCGCCGTTCGACGATCTGACCGCCACCCGCAATCGCAATCGCGGCATCTGGGTGCGCGCGAGCTGGTACCATCTCGCCGGCGCCCATTTCGCGACCAATCGCGACGGCGTGTCGCTGGTCTCCAGCGGCGGCAGCGAAGGGTCGCCGCCCGGGGAATGGGGACTGCTGGAGAATTCGATCATCGTCGGAATGAGCACCAACAATCCGCTGCGCTTCGGTCCCTGCCCCTACAACGGCGAGGACGGCTTCGGCGGAGTCGCGGGATGCTACGAGGCGGTGCAGGGCAATGGCTATCCCGATCCGAAATGGAACATGTTCGGCTTCATGTTTTACGACGGTCCGGCGCGGCTTGAGAATGTCAAGTTCATCAACTTCAAGGTCAACGTGATTCCTTACCTGACCGCCTCCGACGCGGCGTTTCTCAACTACTTCTCGTCCACCAACCAGATGCCGTGCGGGCCCGCGGTGCCGTTCCAGTACGAAGGCGACGCGGCGATGGGATGGTTCCAGTCCAACGCCAACAGCTATCCGCCCACGCAGTACACGGAGAATCTGAGTTTCGTCAATGTCGATTTGCGCCACGAGATTTACACCCAGAGCGTCGAGAACACCTGCGCGCCCTCCGGACAGGGCGGCGATTTCCGCGACGGCGACAAGTTCACCGTCATCCTCGACCATGACGCCACGCTGACCGATTTCGAAGTCGTGCCCAACGGCGGCGGATCGCCGGTAAGCGGCGTCCTGCCGATCTCGCTCAACAACCTGCCGTTCCTGGCCGGACCGGGCACGGTGGACGAATGCCTGTCCACGGGCCAGCAGGATCAGACGATCGAGGGGCGTCCGACCTCGCTCATCAGCCCCTACAGCTATGCGACGCTGGAGTTCTCGGCGCTGACCGCGCCATGCAACGGAGTGCCGCCGGTCAGCGGCCCCAACTGCTCCAATAACAACATCGTGGTCTTCAACAAGGACGAGATTGATTATCCCAACGCTTCGGGACAGGCGCAGATCCAGTTCACCGATCAGACCATCACCGACAGCGGCGGCACCTATGCGATCAATTGCGGCGCCAGCGCCGATACGTCAACGGCCGGGGTGCTCGGCCATGCCTGCATCGCGCTCAGCGGCCGCAACGGCAACGGCGTGTACGAACCCAAGCTGGTCAACGGGCTCGGTTACACGGTGGGCGCCAGCGCCGGAATTCCGAATTTCGTCGATCTGATGTACGGCGACGCGGACCTGCCCGGCGGGATTTCGGCCGGCAATCCGTTCCATACCCGGATCGGCATCTGTTACAAGAACGCCGGATCCAGCGCGCCGCCCGCGACCGCGTTCACCGTCTATAAGGGCAGCAAGTCGTTTGCCGGACCCAACGGCAATCTCGATAGCCTCACCGGTTTCTTCACGCTGCTGGCATGCAACGGACTGGACAACGTGATGTGCGGACCGCCGGGCACCGGCACTCCATTGTGCTACGAGTCAATCTGCCCGTCGTCGCCGTTCTACAGCCCGAGCGGAACGGGAAGCACGAAAACTCCACTGACGCAGGTCGCGTCGATCGGCGATCTGAACGACTCCACTACCTGTCCCAACGGCACCTGCTTCTTTTACGATCAGACCTCGGGGCTGTTGTTCATCAACCTGGTGCAGGAGCAGCCCAACGCGGGCGGTCCCTACACCTCGCCGCTGGGCGATTGCAGCGGCAGCAAGGCGACCAGCGATCCGGCCTGCGCGCAGGAGAATTTCTATTCGTGTCCGGGACCGGGATGCGAGCTGTACACGATCCAGGTGGATTCGGCCAGCTACACGCCCAACGGACAGCCGTCGGCCTGCACGCCTTACGGCGGCGCGGGCGGCGCCACCGATTATACGCAGCCGTACCCGTCCAACCTGAACCAGCTCGCCTACGCCTCCAATGGAGTAGTCGTGCAGAGCCAGCTGGAGGGGACCACCGGCGGTTTTCCGCATCAGGCGGAGACCAACGCGCCGGCCGGCTTCTGCCCGACCAACGCACCAGTCACGCCGGACTGGCCGCCCGCTCCGCCGTCGTCGATTCCGGCGATCTTCACCATCGGGCTGCCCGCGGGTGTTTCGGTGACATTATCGCCCAATGTCAATCCGATTCCGGTTACGGGACAGCCGCTTTATCCGCTGACACAGCAAAGCTATACGTTGGCGGCGAGCGCGGCGTCGGGGACCAACGGATGCAGCGGGTCCAGCTGCTCGTGCAAGCAGAATTTCACCGTCACCGGCACCGGATGGACCAGCAGCGGAAGCAACTGCTGCCAGATGGGCACGGGCAACTCCAGCGATCAGATCGGAGTGGCCGCTCCGCCCTACGCATGCGCGGGGCCGTAGCTTAGTCGAGGTTTTGGCCGCGCAGGAAATCCGACAGCAGATCGGCTATCTGCAGGCTGTTGAGATCCGAGAACGGAAAATGAGTATTGCCGCGGATTCCAACTGACGGCAGATCGAGGATAGCGGCGTTGCCGCCGCGGCGGTTGACGGCGTCGGCGAACCGGATCGACGCCATCTTCGACAGCCGCCACACGTCGGCGGCGGCGACCGGGGAGGGTTGCTCAGCAATATTGTCGCCCCAGACGATCTGGATCGGAATTCGGGTCAGCGGCGCAAACTGATCCGCGGGCAGGGTTTCGAGCGTGTCCGCGGCGGATCCATCGCACAGCGGCGGCAAGCTGGAATCTTCGCCCTGGGGCACGCAGGAAACGAACGGCTCATAGCCGACGATTGCCTTGATATTGGCGCTCTTCGCCGCCGCCATCCATCCCATCAGCCCGCCCTGCGAATGAGTAATCAGAATCGCGGGCCCGATGCGCTCGAACAGCGCGGCGATGGCATCCGAAATCACGCCGGCATCGTCGGCAATTCCGGCCACGCCCTGGCGATAGAACTGATCGAGGGCGCCCGTGGGGAATTGCGTATTGGGATAAAACTCAAACGGCCGGGGTCCGAGCCGTCCGGCGAGGAAGGACAATTCGTGGCCGAAGTTTACCGTTACCGGCGGGATGATTTCGGCGCCGGCAAGATTGCCCAAAGGGCCGCTGAAGGAGGGAATCCCGGAGCGGCCGCGGCCGGGAAAATCGATTACATACACCGCAAACCCGCGGCGCACGAAGATGGTCTGAAAACCTTCGCGCCCGTCGGGCGTGCTCTCCCATGTTTTTCCGGTCTGGCACCCGCCGTGCACCATCACCAGCGGCAACCGCCGGGCATCGGGCGGAATCTGGTACTGGGCATATAGATGTTCGATGCTGTAGGTCTGACCTTCGCTGGAAAACGGCAGAAAGAAGCGCGCAGGATCGAAACTGCCCGCGGCGGTAACCGTGCGTCCGCCGACCAGAAAGCTGCCCTGCTCCGCGATCATTATGGGCTGGGCGCCGCGTGTTTTGGTTTGAGGCATCAACCAGACTCCTTTCCGATTGCGCGCGAATTGCGGTTCAATCAACTCTGGTCGGAACCGGTGCCTGCGCGCAGCTTGAGCGCCGGCACGAGTCCCGGCGCTTCAAGTATTGGAAGCGCCGCTCAGACTTTCAACCGCTGACCTTCGGTCCATTTGCGCGTACGCTGTGGCCCGTTCGCGGTTGTGCGCGCCGGCGATCCAGGTTGGACCGTTTTCCAAATTGTCCAGCCCTTCCTGAGCCGCCTCGTCGGGCTCCAGCAGCGGCTGGCCGGTCTTTTGCGCCAACTCCAGGCCTCCGGCCTGAACCAGTTTCGGAGTCCGCGTCAGGCCGATTATCAGGCTCAGTACATCGACCCCGTACGGCTTGAGTTCGTACCACAGCCCTTCGCCGAAAATTACGTCGAATGCCTTGGCGGCGCTGTACACGACGAAATTCCGGCTGCCGGCGAAGGAACTCATCGAACCCAGAATGATGATTCCGCCGCGCCCGCGCTCGCGCATCCGCAGGCCGAAGTGATGAGCAAGGATCACGGGCCCGTCGACGGTCAGCCGCAGTGACTTGAGGTTCTGTTCGAGCGGACGATCCAGAAACGGCGAGGGACCGATCACCCCGGCGTTGTAGATCAACATCCCCACTTCGATATCGTCGGTGATCGCCCTGACCCGCTCCAACAGGTCGGGTTGCCGGAGATCGACCGAGGCGGTGCGCACCTGCACCTGGGCAATGCCGCGCACCTGCTGAGCGACCTCCGCCAGCGGTCCGGGTTTGCGCGCCAGCAGCACGAGATTGAGTCCTTTCGCCGCCAGCTTGTGAGCAAAGGCAGCGCCAACGCCTTCCGAACCGCCGGCAATCAGCGCCCATGGACCATATCGATGCGCGAACATTACAATCTCCTTGCCTGGGCTAAGGGTCGAGCGCGGGAGCGCGCGCCGAAAATGCGATTCAGGGATAGCTCGATGCCGGTTGGCGTCTCCGATGGAAAAAAGGGATTCAATCGGCAGGCATTTTCAGAAATGGAGCGGATCGAGCCGCTTCATTTCTTTCGGCGGCCGGCCTGGCCCGGGGTTCAGCTCGCCTTTCCTAACCCGCCATGCTAGTCGATGTCAACTTGACGCCGCGCCGCCCTCAATCAGGCTGAGCATGAAACCGTTACCCAAACTGCCGCGTAAAGTGTAAATCATGAATGTTGGATGGTTGTTGGCGTTCGCCGCGGGTGAAGCGCAAGGTCAGCTTTCCCATTGGCCTGTCAGGCCAGAGCGTCTTGCCGCCAGCGCCGCAGCGCCCTTCCCGATGTGAGGGCGCTGAAGAAACAGGGAGGTCACGACATCGCATGAAGTTCGGAATTTTTCTACCTCCGTTTCATCCGCCGGGACAGGACCCGGCGCTGGCCTATGAGCGCGACCTCGAACTGGTCCAGTGGCTCGACGAGTTGGGTTACGACGAAGCCTATATTGGAGAGCATCATTCGGCCGGATGGGAGATCATTCCCTCGCCCGATATCTTTATTGCCGCGGCGGCCCAGCGCACGCGCCGCATCATGCTGGGCGCGGGCGTGGTCAGCGTCCCCTATCATCATCCGTTTCATATCGCCAACCGCTACGCGATGCTGGATCAAATCACGCGCGGGCGGGTGATTCTCGGATGCGGTCCGGGCGCGCTGCCGGGCGACGCCTACATGCTCGGCATCGATCCGGCCACGCAGCGCAGGAAGATGATCGAGGGCGTCAAGGCGATCAAGCGGCTGTTCACCGAGGAGGGCGGCATCACGATCGAAGGCTCATGGTTCACGCTCAACGACGCCCATCTGCAGGTCAAACCGTTTCAGAAACCGCACATGCCGATGTACGTGGCCAGTCTGTTTTCGCCCTCGGGCATGATGGCGGCGGGGGAGCTCGGCACCGGCCTGCTCACGCTGCTGGGGTTCGTGCGGGGTTTCGGTGAGCTGCGCGACCGCTGGGCGATTGTCGAAGAGACCGCGGCCGAATTCGGCAACGCGGTGGATCGCCGCAACTGGCGCCTTACCCTGCCCTTTCATCTGGCGGATTCGCGCAAGGAAGCGCTGGCCGATGTGCGCGAGGTCGGAAACGTCCTGGTGGAACAGTACTTCGCCGTCCCCACCCGGCAGGCGACCCCGGGACAGCCAGGCGCGATCGACGCGATGCCGATCGAACAGTTGGCGGAGGAAGGCGGCGTAATCCTGGGCACGCCTGAGGACGCAATCGCAAAAATTCGCGAGCTGCAGGCGGCCAGCGGCGGTTTCGGCGGCTATCTGAACATGGCGGTCGACTGGACCACGCGGGAGAAGACCCGGCGTTCGTATGAACTGTTCGCGCGCTACGTCGCGCCGGTGTTCAACGAAAACCTCGGGTCGATTCCATATTCATGGAACTGGACGGTGGAGCGGCGTCAGAAGCTGGGCGAGCGCGGTGGAATCGGCGTCAAGCTCGCGACCCAGGAGTATCTGGACAAAAAAGCCGCCAAACATGCCGACGGCACCGGCACCCACGACAACAGCTCGAAAATCAAGGAAGTCTGAAAGCGGCCCCTCTGCCTGATCTTTTCTGATTCCCTCTCCCACATTTCGTGGGAGAGAGTCAGGGTGAGGGTGCCTGGTACGGTGCCGCATAATTCATCCCCGGACCAGGCAGCAGGACATTGGCGATCGCGAACTCTTGACAGCGACGCCATCCTAACTGCGCGACGCCGCCAGGCGGGGGCGGCTGTCCACCTCTTCCAGCATCTCGATCGCACGCGGACCGGCGGCACCGAGGTCGGCCAGACGCTGCGCCGACGGTATTACCCGGCTGTTGAAGGATCCGATAGCGGAGTTATACGACTCGACCGATTTGTGCAGCGCCTGGCCCATGCGCTCCAGATGCTCGATCATCACCGCCAGACGGCCGTGCAGCTCGCGGCCCATTTCGCTGATGCGCTGCGCGTTCTCCGCCATCCGCTGCTCGCGCCATCCGTAAGCTACCGCCTTGAGCATCGCCAGCAGGGTGGTCGGCGAGGCCAGAATAATTCCCCTGCGGGCGCTCTCCTCGATCAGCTCCGGCGCCGCCCGCAGCGCCGCGCTGAAGAAAACCTCGCCGGGGATAAACAAGACCACGAACTCGACGCTGCGTCCCAGCCGCTGCGCGTAGCCCTTGGAGGCCAGCTCGTTGACCCGCGCGCGGACCTGCTGGGAATGCTCTTTGAGCTTGGCGGCCTGAGCTTCTTCGCCGCTCGCTTCGATCGCTTCGAGGTAAGCCTGGAGCGAGGCCTTGGCGTCAACCGCGATCTGGCGTCCGCCGGTCAGCTTAATCACCATATCGGGCCGCGCGGCGGATTCCGCCCCGCCGATACCGGTCTGCTCGTCGAAGTCGCAGTATTCTTCCATGCCGGCCAATTCCACCACGCGCCGCAGTTGCACTTCGCCCCAGCGTCCGCGCACGATTGGCGAACGGAGCGCCTGCGCCAGATTGGCGGTTTCGGCGTGCAGGATGCGCTGCGCCTGCGCCAATGAGCCGACCTGCTCGGTGAGTCTGCCATAGGCCTCGCGGCGCGCGCCTTCGATCTCCTGCAGCTGACGATCGACGCGGCTGAGCGATTCGCGCACGGGCTCGACGATGCCGGCGATTGCGTTGTGCGCGTGCGCGATGCCCGCTTCGGCCTGAGTTTGGACGGCGCCCAGGCGTTCGGCGGCCAGCCTCAGGAAATCTTCGTTGGTGGTGCGCAGGGTCTCCGCGGCCAAAGCTTTGAAGACTTCCGACAGCCGTTCCCGATCCTGCTCGAGCATCGCGCGCTGCTGCTCGAAACTGTGCTGCATCTCGCCGATCCGCGCCTGGGCGGCCGCGGCAGCGGTTTCGCTTTCGCGCAGCCTGGTTCTGAGGGCGTCGGCTTCCAGCCTGAGCGGAGCAATCTGGGCGCGCAACTCCTGGGCGCCGGCTTCAGCGGCGGCGGCGCGCCCTTCAAGTTGGCGAATGACGTCCTGGACAAGCGCCCGGACGCGCGCCGCGCCCAGCAACCATCCGAGCGCGCCGCCCGCCGCAGCCGCAACCGTTGCCGCGATCAGTTCCATCCACACCTGCATGCCCCCGAGAACGCAATTACTTGTAGGCAAGTTTAGCTCCGGGAGGGATTACGCCACAAATTGGCGGCTGGAGCTTTATCCCCAATCCGAACCAGCAGGAGCGGCATCGATGCGTGCCTTCGCGGCGTCCTCCAGGCGTGCGCTTGCCAACCGGGTCGCCGGCCGCAAACCCTGCCTGGCGGCATCGGGATGCGTCCGGCGAACGCCGCTGATAATCTTGTCGATCGCGCCGTGAAGGAACTGTTGAAAAAAGGCTCGGTCCTGATCGTCCTGGGCACCGGCGGGGTGGGCAAGACTACCGTGGCGGCGGCGTTGGGGATGGCGGCCGCGCGCGGCGGCCTGAAAACAGCGCTGATCACGGTCGATCCGGCCCGCCGGCTGCGCGACGCCCTGGGAGTGGAACAACTGGGCGGCAAGCCCACCGGTCTCGGCCGCCATCGACTGACGGCCGCCGGGCTGGATCCGTCGCTGCAGCTTTATGCGATGGTGCTCGACACCAAGGGGGCATGGGACAGCCTTATCGAGCGTTTCACCGTTAACGCCGACGCGCGCCGGCGCATTTTGGACAATCCGTTCTATCGCCAGCTCACCGGGCAATTTGCCGGATCTGAAGCGTATGCGGCGCTGGAGCAGCTTTACGACCTGCATTCGCGCGGCGAGTTCGATCTGATCGTGGTCGATACGCCGCCTGCCGCCAACGCCTTCGAGTTTTTCCAGGCGCCGGCGCATCTGGCGCGCTTGCTGGACTCGCGGATGGCGCGATGGCTGTTTGCGCCGTACCTGTCGGCGGGACGCTTTGCGATGCGCCTGGCCAGCGGCGCCGCCCGCTTTGTTGTGCGCGAACTGGAGCGGTTCGTGGGCGCCACCGTCCTGTCCTCGATCTCGGACTTTTTCATCGCCGCGCAGCAGACCGTGGACGGTATCGTGGAGCGTTTGCGCAAGTCCGAAGCCCTGCTGCATTCCGGACGCGTCAATTTCGTCCTGGTCACGACGGCGGAAGAAGAGCGGCTGCGGCAGGCCGGTACCCTGATTGACGAGATGCGCCAGGAACGGCTCAATCTGTCGGCCATTGTCATCAATCGTTTTCTCGACGAGGAGATCTGGGATCATCTGGCGGGGAGCGCGCGGGGGGCGCCGCCCGGACTCGCCGCGATTGACGGACTTCGCGCCGCGCTCGGCCGCAGCCTCGATCGCC
>JAJPJA010000078.1 GCA_021324455.1 Pseudomonadota bacterium
CTCGGATATCGTGCCGCTGTCGCGCACCATGAAGGAGCAGATCAATCACATCCGCGGATGGGCCTCCGAGCGCGCGCTGCGCGCCTCGCGCCGTCCGATCACGCGCTAGTTCCGAGAGTCGTTGATGCGGCCTGGAATTTTCCCGTTGACGCGGCCGATCCCCGGATGCTTAGCTCGCCGCACAAGGTGATGTCATGACACAACCGGCTTACACCCCCGAACGTATCAATCGCGAGCAACTGGAGTTCTGGAACAATGCCGCGCCCGGATGGAATCAGATGGTTTCGATGCTGGAGCGGGCGGCGCAGCATGTGTCGGACCGGCTGGTCGAACTGGCCCGGCTTGGACCGGGAGCGCGCGTGATCGATATCGCCAGCGGCGCCGGCGACCCCGCGCTGACGGCGGCGCGCAAGGTCGGCCCGACCGGGATGGTGATTGCGACCGACCAATCGCCCGCGATGCTCGAGCTGGCGCGTCAGCGCGCCGCCGCCCTGGGTCTGCGCAACATGAAATTTTTCGTCACCGGCGCCGAGGAGCTCAAGGTCGAGGAAGGCGGCTTCGACGCCGCCCTGTGCCGATGGGGCCTGATGTTCGTCGGCGACCTCGACGCCGCCATCCGCCGTATCGGGCAGCTGCTGGCGCCAGGGGGCCGCTTTGCCACGGCGGTCTGGGGTCCGCCCGACCGGGTACCGCTGATAAGCCTGGGCGACGAGCAGCTGCGCCAAATGATCAATCTGCCGGCGCCGTCGCCCGATGCGCCCGGACCGCTGAAGCTGGCCGACACCAGACCGCTGGAACGCGCCCTGAGCGCCGCCGGATTCCGCGCGCTGCACGCCGAGCGCATCAAGGTGCGGTTCGAGTTCGAGTCGGCGCAGGCTTTTGCCGAACAGCGCCGCCAGGTATCGACGCCGTTCCGTTTGATGCTCTCCAAACAGCCGCCCGAACTGCAGCAGCGAATCATGGAGATGCTGGCGCGGGAGGCGCGGCGCTACGCGGATGCCGCGGGGCGGATTGGGATGGACAATGAGGCCATTTTATTGGCGGCCCATCTTTAGAACTTCGATCCCGCGCGCTGACGCCGCGCTGACACGAAAGGACAATCGCGTACATGAACATCAGGCTGGAAGACAAAGTGATTCTGATTACCGGCGGCGCTTCGGGGATGGGCCGCGCTACTTCAATTGCCGCCGCGCGCGCCGGCGCCAAAGTGGCGATTTGCGACGTTGACGGCAAGGGCGGAGAGGAAACCCTCGGCATGACGCTGGCGGCCGGCGGCGACGCGTTTTTCTCCGCCTGCGACGTAAGCTCCGCGGCGCAGGTGGAGGCGCTGGTGAATCAGACCGTGAAGAAATATGGCCGTCTGGACTGCGCCGCCAACATCGCCGGAATCGAAGGCAAATGGGGCGACCATATCGCCGACGCGCCGGAAGCCAACTTCGATCGCGTCATCGCCGTCAATCTCAAGGGCGTGTGGCTGTGCATGAAATACGAGATCGCGCAGATGCTGAAGAACGGCGGCGGATCGATCGTGAACCTGGCCTCCGCGGCGGGACTGGTCGCAAACCCGGGTTCGGCGGCGTATGGCGCCTCCAAGCACGGCGTGGTCGGTCTGACCCGGACCGGAGCGCTGGAGTATGCGCGCCAGAAGATCCGCGTCAACGCGGTCTGCCCGGGCGCGATTGAAACTCCGATGCTCTCGCGAATATTCGACGTCGTTCCGCATCGCGGCGCGCGGATGGCGGATATCGAGCCGGTGGGACGGCTGGGCACCGCGGATGAAATCGCCGCCGCGGTGCTGTGGTTGTGCTCGGATGATTCGTCGTTTGTGACCGGCGCCGCGCTGGCGGTGGACGGCGGTCTTACCGCAATGTAGCCGGCAGCGCGCGCTTGCCCCCTGTTACAGGCTTGTATTTCCCGCCTCAGGACCGCAAAGCACAACCGGCACCGAGGCCAGCGCCGCGCAAGCGCCAGCCCGCCTGAGCTGGCGCGGCGCCGGCCCTGGTGCCGGTTCTCTGGCTGGTTTCGGAATCACTTCTGCTGATCGGAAATTCCCGGGATGATTCCGCCGTAGCCGCCCACCGCCTTGATGATGGTGGGGCCGGTCTGTTTGGGCAGCTGCGGCTGGCGCTTGCGTTTCATCGCGCGCTCGATAATCGGTTCGACGCGGGCCGCCTTCTCGCGCATCCGCTTTTCCTCGCGCTCCCTGAACTCCGGCATCACCTCGCGCCCCAGCAGTTCGATCGATTCGCAGGTCGCGTCATGCGGCATATCGCCGCATTGCGTCAGCAGCATGATCTGATCGATGCCGGTGTCCTCCCAGATGCGGAAGGCGTCGCGCGCCTCTTTGGGCGTGCCGAAGCAGGCGCCGCTGGTGCCTTCGATGCCAACACCGGCGCCCGGCGTGGCCTTGTACTTTTCCCACACGCTGGTTTTGCCCGGCTCGTGCTCGCCGTACAGATAATGATGGCCGAAGGCGTAAGTCATGAAGAAACAATGCTCGGGACCCAGCTGGCGCGCGCGCTGCTGATCGCGTCCGCACAGAAACAGCATCGTGAACGCGATGTTCGGATTGATGGCCGATCCGATCGGCTCGCATTCCTCGGCCAGCACGCGATAATACTCGTCCGACCACTTGCGCGCCTCCTCGGGCGAGACGAAGCCGAAGGTCAGCGCGCCCAGTCCCAGCCGCGCGGCGAGCTTGATCGTTTCCAGGCGCGAACAGGCGACCCACAGCGGCGGATGCGGCTTCTGGCGCGGTTTCGGAATGACGTTGCGCACCGGGAAATTGAGGTACTTGCCCTCATGGCCCGCAAACGGCTCCTCGGTCATCATGCGGATTACCGCCTGGAGCGACTCCAGCCACATCGCCTGCTTTTCTTCGCGCGGCACGTGGAAGGCGAACAACTCGGCGTCGGCCGAAGTCTCGCCGGTGCCGAACTCAACGCGGCCATTGCTGATCAGGTCGAGGGTTGAAATGCGCTCCGCGACCCGCGCCGGATGATTATACGGGGTGGGCAGCGCCACGATACCGTGGCCCAGCCGAATCTGTTTGGTCCGCTGACTGCATCCGGCCAGAAAGATTTCCGGCGCCGAGGAATGGGCGTACTCCTCAAGAAAATGGTGTTCCACCAGCCATACGTAATCGATGCCCACCTTGTCCGCCAGTTCGACCTGGTCCAACGCCTGCTGGAAGCGGTTGAATTCCGAATCAGGTCCCCAGGGGCGGGGTAGTTGATGCTCATAGAACAGGCCGAACTTCATCGATTTCCTCCGGTGCGTCGACTGCATGCGGCGGGCCGCTCAGGCCGCGGTGAAACTGAACTGCCGTTACGCTTATTCGATCCGCCGCGGCCGGGCAAGCGCGCCCTACTTCCAACCCTACCGCCTTGCCCGTTTCCGCCCGGGCTTTACTTTCCCGCTTGCCGCCCCAACAATGAAGTGAATTTGAAATGGGGCGTCAGTGAGCGCAACTGCTTTCGGGGAGCGGTATCCAATGGCTCAGGAGTTCGCAATCGATCTGGAAAACGTAACGCGCATTTATCATCGCGACGACTTCGAGATCCGCGCGCTCGACGAGGTGACCATCCGCATTCCCGCCGGCCGCTTCGCCGCCATCATGGGGCCCTCGGGCTCCGGCAAAACCACGCTGCTCAACCTGATCGCCGGGATCGATCATGCCACTTCGGGGCGCGTAATCGTCGGCGGCGAGGAGATCACCTCGCTCAAGGAGAAGGATCTCGCGCGCTGGCGCGCGCGTCACATCGGTTTGGTGTTTCAGTTCTACAACCTGATTCCGGTGCTGACCGCGTTCGAAAACGTGGAATTGCCCCTGCTGCTGACGCCGCTTAAAAAAGCCGAACGCCGCGAGCATGTCGAAACCGCCCTGCGCGTGGTGGGATTGGCCGATCGTATGAACCATTACCCGCGCCAGCTCTCCGGCGGACAGGAGCAGCGCGTCGCGATCGCGCGCGCGATTGTCGCCGACCCGACCATTATCGCGGCCGACGAGCCCACCGGCGATCTCGACGCCAGATCGGCCGAAGAGATCCTGACCCTGATGCGCGAGCTCAACCGGCAGTTCCACAAAACCATCCTGATGGTAACCCATGACCCGCGCGCCGAACGCTTCGTCGATACCGTCTATCGGGTCGATAAGGGCAGCCTGATCGGCGCCGACGCCGTCGCGCAGGCGGAGGCAGTCCGCCCCGCCGGCGCCGGCCTGTAGCGTCAGCGGCTGATTTGCTTTAAAGCAAAGCCGCCTTTGCGGCGGCGCATGCGCCTGATGGTGGAACGGTTTTGATGATCCCGATGCGCTACAACGTGCGAAGCCTGATGGTGCGCCGTACCGCGTCGGTAATGACGGCGCTGGTCGTGATGATCCTGTTCATCCCGCTCGGCTTCATCGCGGGATTGCAGCGCACCGTGCTGAACGCCGGCAACCGCGGCAACTGGGTGGTGCTGAGCCGCGGGGTCAACAACGAACCCGGCAGCTACATCACGCGCGAGCAGTACGAAATCATCCGCGCGCGCCCGGAAATCGCGATGGGCCCGTCGGGCCAGGCGCTGATCTCGCCCTGGCGCTGTTCGGTTCGGGCGTTACCCTGGGCGCCGTGCTGGGAGGAACCGGCTATTTATGGGTGAGTCCGGCGGTCGCGATCGAGGGCCCTGGGCGCCGCCGTGATGCTGTGCGTGCTGAGCGGCGTCATCCCGATCCTGAGCGCCGTCCGCATCGCGCCCGCGCTGGGCCTGCGCGAAGTTGTCTGAATTCGCCGGGGCGAATTCATGGTGCTTGTCAGGTCTTCGAAACGCGGCCGGCAGCCAGCTTCTTAGCCGATTTCCTTACTCGCCGGCGCCGCCGGCGATACGCCTTTGGCAAGTGTATAGATCGCCGCGATCAGAAGTTCCGGATCGGCCGGCTTGGTGACGTGCAACTGGAACCCCGCGGCAATCGCGCGCTGGCGCTCGGAGGCCGAATTCCATCCGGTAACTGCGCACGCCGGGATACATCCGCCGTCCTCCGGACTCAGCGACCTGATCTTGCGAATCAGGCTGTAGCCGTCCTCGAACGGCATCCCGATATCGCTGACTATCACGTCGGGACGCGACTGGCGCAGAGCGTCCATCGCGGCGCGCACCGAAGAGGCCGGAACCGTCACCGCGCCGCAATTCGTCAGCAGCTCCAGCATCATGTCACGCGTGTCGTTGTCGTCGTCCACCAGCAGCACTTTGATGCCGGCGAGCGACAGCCGTTTGGGTGATCCGTCCGCGGCGGCGGCCACATCGTCGGGGGAGGATGAGGGCAGCGGCAGCCTCACCGTGAAAACCGATCCCTTCCCGACCCCGTCGCTGTGGGCGACAATCGCGCCGTGATGCAGCGCGACCAGCTCGCGGCAAATCGACAATCCCAGCCCCAGTCCGGAGCTGGTCCGCGAGGCGCCCGCGTCGCCCTGATGAAACCGTTCGAAAATGAGCGGCAGAAATTCGGACTCGATACCGCGGCCGGTATCGGCCACGCTCAGCTCGGCGTGCCCGTTATCCTGGCGCAGGCGCACCGTCACGGCGCCGCCATTGGGCGTGAACTTGATCGCGTTGGAGAGCAGGTTGCCGAGCACCTGCTGGAGCCGCTTGGCGTCGCCGCGCAGAGGACAGGCCTCCAGTTCCATTTCCTCGCGCAGGGTCAGGCTTTTTTCCTCAGCCGCCGGACGCGCGGCGGCAATCGCGGACTTTACCACCTTGACGAAATCGAGACGCTCCAGCTCCACGCCCAGCTTGCCCTGCGCGGCGCGCGAGATGTCGAGGATATCTTCGATCAGGGCGGCCTGATTCTGCGCATTGTTCACGATAACGTCGAGCGCGCGCCCGGCCTTGGGCGGATCGAGCTGATGCGATTGCAGCAGCCGGGCCCATCCCAGAATCGCGCTGAGCGGATTTCTCAGCTCATGCGATACGGTGGCGAGAAATTCGTCCTTGGCGCGGTTGGCGGCTTCGGCTTCCTCGCGCGCTTCGTAATAGTCATTGATGTCGGTGGCGGCCCAGATCCAGTTGATGACGGCGCCCTCGTCGTCGCACTCGGGGACGGCGCGGCAGAGGTGCCATCGATCGACGCCGTCGCGGGCGCGGCGCATCCGGAACTGCATCTCGGCCAGCCGGGTCTCGCGCTGCGCCTGCTCCCATACGCGGCCGGCGCGGTTGCGGTCCGCGGGCGCCACGATCTCCAGCGGCGAGGATTCCGGCGCCTCGCCCGGAGTCTTGCCGAGGTATTCGGCCACGGTCCGGTTCCAGTAATAGACCATGCCGTTGGCCCTGAGCGCGAGCACGCACAGCGGCATCGAATCGAGCAGCGCGCGGAAGCGCGCCTCGCCCCGGCGCGCGAACGCCTCGCGATCGCGCTGCATCAACTGCGCCGCCTGCCGCCGGATCAGCTCCTCCTTCAGATGGAGATCGATGAAGACCTTGACCTTGGAGCGCAGCACGTGGGGGTCGCAGGGTTTGGGCAGGAAATCCACCGCGCCCTGGTCGTAAGCGCGGAACATCTCGGCGGTTTCGATCGGGGCGGCGGTCAGGAAAATGATCGGCACCTTGGCCGAGCGCTCGCGTTCGCGGATCAACTGCGCGGTGTTGAGCCCGTCCAGCTCGGGCATCCGCACGTCCATCAGGATGACGGCAAAGTCATGCGCCAAAAGCAGACGCAGCGCCTCTTCGCCCGAGCCCGCCATGACCAGCGTATGTCCCAGCGGCTGCAGGATGCTCTCCAGCGCGAGCAGACTGGGCTGATGGTCGTCAACGATCAGCACGCGCGCGGCAGAGCGCTGAGGGTCCTCCCGCTCGCCGCCGGTTCCCGCCGATTCCCGCAAAATCCTGGCTGGCATACTCGCCATCGCTTGAAGCCTTGAAGTCATGCCGCCTGCCGATGCGGGCGGGTCCATAGCGCAATCAACTGGATGAGCTTGTTTTCGTCGATCGGTTTGGCCATGTGATCCGACGCTCCCGCTCTGAGTGACTGATCGCGATCCTCTTTGAGCGCGCGGGCGGTGACCGCGATAACCGGCAGCTCCTTCCATCGCGGCTCGGCTCTGATGATGCGGATGGTTTCGTAGCCGTCCATCTCGGGCATCATGATGTCCATCAGCACCACGTCAACGTCGGGATGGTCGCGCAGTATGTCGATCGCGGCGCGGCCCGATTCGGCGTAAACCACCCGCATCCGGTAGCGCTCGAGCAGCGTGGTTACGGCAAAGATGTTGCGGATGTCGTCGTCCACCACCAGCGCTTTCTTGCCGTCCACCGGATAACCGACCAGCCGCGCTCGTGCCAGTATCTGGCGCGCCCGTTCGGGCAGCCGCTCGGAGGGGATCTGGAGAAAACCCACGAGGTCTTTGAGCAGCAGTCCGAGGGAATGCGGCTCGTTCTGCGGGATCACCGAATCCGCGTACTGGCTCAGGCGCGGGCGGCTGGAGACCAGCAGCTCCTCGGCGGCGTGAAGCACGATCGGAACCCGGTTTGCGCGGCCGGTCCTGAGGTTGCCGGCCAGGTCCAGATCGGCGTCCTCGCGCGCATCGATCATGACGCATTCGCAGCCGCTGTCCACCTCGCGCATGAGATCGGCGGGGGTCTCCGCGGTGTGGACGAAGACGTTGTTCACCTCGCTCAAAAGCTCCGTGATGGTCTCGGAGACAGCCGCGTCATGCGCCAGAACGACCACCCGGCGGTATTGATCCTGCGCCAGGCGGCTGTGCGCCGACCGATTGACCCATCGCGCGCCGTCGCCGGTGCCGGAGATACGTTGGGCCAGAGCCGCGCGCGCAATCTCGCTGTCGCGGCCCGGTCCCGGCGGACGCTGCGTCGGGCTGTACTGAATGGGCAGCGAGACCGTGAAGGTGCTGCCCTCGCCGGGCGTGCTTTGGACCGAAATTTCGCCGCCCAGCAAGCGGATGATCTCGCGGCTGATCGACAGGCCCAATCCGGTGCCGCCGTATTTGCGGCTGGTGGTGCCGTCCGCCTGCTGGAAGGCTTCGAATATGATCTGCTGCTTGTCCCTGGGAATCCCGATACCGGTGTCGCTGACCGAAATGGCCAGAAAGCGCGGGGTGTACGGCGCGCTTGCGGCGCCCCCCTGGAGCATCGCAAAGCGCAGGCTTACGCCGCCCTTTTCCGTGAACTTGAACGCGTTGTCGAGCAGATTTTTCAGCACCTGCTGCAGCCGCTCGGGATCGGTGAAAATGCGCTCGGGCACGTCGGCCGCGGTTTCGATCACGAACTCCAGTCCACGGTGATGCGCCAGGGCGGAGAAGCTGCGCTCCGCAAAGCTGCGCACCTCGGTCAGTTCCACTTCGCGCGGCGCCACCTCCATCTTGCCCGCTTCAACCTTGGACAGATCGAGAACCTCGTTGATCAGCTTGAGCAGGTCGGCGCCCGAGGCGTTGATGCTGCGCGCGTATTCGAGCTGCTTGGCGGTCAGGTTGCCCTCTTCGTTCTCGCTCAGCACTCTGGCCAGGGTGAGCAGGCTGTTAAGCGGCGTGCGCAGCTCGTGCGACATGTTGGCGAGGAATTCGGATTTGTACTTGGAGACCAGCGCGAGCTGTTCGGCCTTTTCCTCCAGCGATTTGCGCGCCTGCTCCACTTCGCGGTTCTTTTCCTCGACCTTGGCGTTCTGCTCCTCGAGCAGCCTGGCTTTGTCCTCCAGCTCCAGCGCCTGTTTTTCCAGCGCGGTGTTGGTGCGCTTGAGCGTATCCTGTTGCTGGGTGAGCTCGCGCGACTGGTTCTGCAGCTCCTGCGCAAGGCCCTGCGACTGCTGCAGCAGTTCCTCGGTGCGCATGTTGGCCATGATCATGTTGACCACCACGCCGATGCTCTCGCTGAGCTGATCGAGAAAAATCTGGTGAATCTGGCTGAAGGGATGAAAGGACGCCAGCTCGATCACCGCCTTGACCTCGCCCTCGAACAGGATCGGGATGATGATGATATTGAGCGGCGGCGCCTCGCCCAGTCCGGAACTGATGTGGATGTAATCATGCGGCACCTGGGTGAGCAGGATCGTGGCTTTCTCCAGGGCGCATTGGCCCACCAATCCTTCGCCCAGGCGGAAGATATTGGGGATACCCTTGCGCTCGCGATAGGCGTAGCTGTTCGCCAGCCGCAGCATCGGCACGTTGTTTTCCGTATCCATCAGGAAGAAGGCGCCGTGATGGGCCGAGACCAGCGGCGTCAGCTCCGACATGATCAGCCGCGAGAGCGAATCCAGATTCTTCTGTCCCTGCATCTTGCTCGAGAACCGCGCCAGGTTGGTCTTGAGCCAGTCCTGCTCGTTGTTCTTCTGCGTGGTCTCGCGCAGGTTGAAGATCATCTGGTTGATGTTGTCCTTGAGCTGCGCGACTTCGCCTTCGGCCTCGACCGCAATCGAACGCGTCAGATCGCCCTTGGTCACGGCGGTGGCAACCTCGGCGATTGCGCGCACCTGCGTGGTCAGGTTGCCGGCGAGCTGGTTGACGTTGTCGGTCAGGTCGCGCCAGGTTCCCGCCGCCCCCGGCACCTTGGCCTGACCGCCCAGCTTGCCCTCGATACCGACTTCGCGCGCCACCGTGCTGACCTGATCGGCGAACGTGCCCAGGGTGTCGGTCATGCTGTTGATGGTGTCGGCCAGCGCCGCGATTTCGCCCTTGGCTTCCACGCCGACCAGCTTCTGCGACAGATCGCCGTTGGCCACGGCGGTAACGACCTTGACGATGCCGCGCACCTGGGTGGTCAGGTTCGAGGCCATGAAGTTGACGTTGTCAGTCAAATCCTTCCACGTACCAGCGACGCCGGGCACGCGCGCCTGGCCGCCCAGCTTGCCTTCCACGCCGACTTCGCGCGCCACCGTGCTGACCTGCTCGGCGAACGTGCTCAGGGTGTCGGTCATGCTGTTGATAGTGTCGGCCAGCGCCGCGACCTCGCCGCGCGCGTCCACCACCAGGTTCTGCTTCAAATCGCCGTTGGCCACGGCGGTGACGACCTTGACGATGCCGCGCACCTGGGTGGTCAGGTTCGACGCCATCTGGTTGACGTTGTCGGTCAGGTCCTTCCACACGCCGGAGACGTCGCGCACGTCGGCCTGTCCGCCCAGCTTGCCTTCGGTGCCGACTTCGCGCGCCACGCGCGTGACTTCGGCGGCGAAGGAGCGCAATTGATCGACCATCGTATTGATGGTGTTCTTGAGCGCATCGACCTCGCCCCGCGCATCGACTGAGATCTTCTTGGACAGGTCGCCTTTTGCAACCGCGGTGGTAACCTCGGCGATATTGCGGACCTGGTCGGTCAGGTTGCGCGCCAGCCCGTTGACGTTGTCGGTCAGGTCCTTCCATACGCCCGAGACGTCGCGCACTTCGGCCTGTCCGCCCAGTTTGCCTTCGGTGCCGACTTCGCGCGCCACGCGCGTGACTTCGGCGGCAAAGGAGCGGAGCTGATCGACCATCGTATTGATGGTGTTCTTCAGCTCGAGGATTTCACCGCGCACGTCGACGGTGATCTTCTGCGAGAGGTCGCCGTTGGCGACCGCGGTGGTAACTTTCGCGATGTTGCGGACCTGGTCGGTCAGGTTGCGCGCCAGTCCGTTGACGTTGTCGGTCAAATCCTTCCAGGTTCCCGACACGTCGCGCACGTCGGCTTGGCCGCCCAGCTTGCCTTCGGTGCCGACTTCCTTGGCGACGCGGGTGACTTCCGAAGCGAACGAGCGCAGCTGATCGACCATCGTATTGATGGTGTTTTTCAGCTCCAGCACTTCACCGTGGACGTCGACGGTGATCTTCTGCGACAGATCGCCGTTGGCGACCGCGGTGGTAACTTTGGCAATGTTGCGGACCTGGTCGGTCAGGTTGCGCGCCAGCCCGTTGACGTTGTCGGTCAAATCCTTCCATACCCCGGACACGCCGCGCACTTCGGCCTGCCCGCCCAGTTTGCCTTCGGTGCCGACCTCCTTGGCAACGCGGGTAACTTCGGCCGCCAGTGCATTGAGCTGATCCACCATCGTGTTGATCGTGCCCTTCAGCTCATTGACCTCGCCGCGCGCGTCCACGGTGATCTTCTTGGACAGATCGCCGCGGGCGACGGCGGTGGTGACTTCGGCGATATTTCTGACCTGCGCGGTCAGGTTGTTGGCCAGCAGGTTGACGTTGTCGGTGAGGTCCTTCCAGGTGCCAGCGACGCCCGGGACTTCGGCCTGCGCCCCCAGCTTGCCTTCGACGCCGACCGTCTTGGCCACGCTGGTGACCTGCTCGGCGAAAATCGCCAGCGTCTTGGTCATGCTGTTGAGGGTGTCGGCCAAAGCCGCGATTTCGCCTTTGGCCTCGACGCCGACCAGCTTCTGGGTCAGGTCGCCGTCGGCAACCGCGGTCACCACCTTGACGATGCCGCGCACCTGGGTGGTGAGGTTCGACGCCATCAGGTTGACGTTGTCGGTGAGATCCTTCCACACGCCCGATACGTCGCGGACCTGCGCCTGTCCGCCCAGCTTGCCGTCGGTGCCGACCTCCTTGGCGACGCGGGTGACTTCGGCGGCGAACGAGCGCAGCTGATCGACCATCGTGTTGATGGTGTTCTTCAGCTCGTTGACCTCGCCGCGGGCGTCAACCGTGATCTTCTTGGACAGGTCGCCCTTGGCGACGGCGGTGGTGACTTCGGCGATATTTCTGACCTGCGCGGTCAGGTTGTTGGCCAGCAGGTTGACGTTGTCGGTGAGGTCCTTCCAGGTGCCGGCGACGCCCGGGACTTCGGCCTGCGCGCCCAAAATGCCTTCCACGCCGACGGTGCGGGCCACATCGGTAACCTGCTGCGCGAACAGGCGCAGAGTCTGGGTCATGCCGTTGATGGTGTCGGCGAGGGCCGCGATTTCGCCGCGCGCGTCCACCACCAGCTTCTGGCCCAAATCGCCGTTGGCCACCGCGCTTACGACCTTGACGATGCCGCGGACCTGGGTGGTCAGGTTCGACGCCATGAAATTGACGTTGTCGGTCAGGTCTTTCCATACGCCGGAAACGCCCGGAACCTCGGCCTGCCCGCCCAGCTTACCTTCGGTGCCGACTTCGCGCGCCACGCGCGCGACCTCGGCGGCAAAGGACCGCAGCTGGTCCACCATGGTGTTGATCGTGTTCTTCAGCTCGAGGACTTCGCCCCGGACATCGACGGTGATCTTCTGCGAGAGGTCGCCGTTGGCGACCGCGGTGGTGACCTTGGCGATGTTTCTGACCTGGTCGGTGAGGTTGCGCGCCAGCCCGTTGACGTTGTCCGTCAAATCCTTCCAGGTTCCTGAAACGCCTTTGACCTCGGCCTGTCCGCCCAAATTACCCTCGGTGCCGACTTCCTTGGCGACGCGGGTGACTTCGGCGGCGAACGAACTGAGCTGATCGACCATCGCGTTGACGGTGGTGCCGATCCGCAAAAACTCGCCCTTGACCGGCTCGCCGTTGATCTCGAGCGCCATTTTCTGGGTCAGGTCGCCGTCGGCGACGGCCATGATTACGCGGGCGACCTCAGTGGTGGGCTGAACCAGTCCGCCGATCAGGTCGTTGACGGTGGAGGAGATCTGTTTCCATCCGCCGCGCAGATTGCGCAACGAGGCGCGCTCGTTCATGCGCCCCTCGCGGCGGACGGCCTGTTCCACGCGCATAATCTCGTGGACCATCGCCTCGTTGCGGGCCAGGATCTGGTTGAACCTGGCCGCGATCTGAGCGGCCGGAGTGCGATCGCCGGCGGCGACTTCCAGGCGCACGCTGAAATCGCCCTCGCTCGCCTCGCTCAAGGCCTTCAGCATCGCCTGGAGCTGCCGGTCGACAACGCCGCCGCCGTTGCGCGACACTTCCCGGCGGGTCTTGTGCCTGGCGCCATTGGCTTTGGCTCGAACAGCTTTTGTGTTGCTGACCTCTTCGGTGTCCGTCTGGATATTATTCACCGTCCGCCCTCGTTCGCGACGCCGCCTGATGGGTTAAGCGTAAGACCAAAACACGCACAAAAGTGTGCATATCAGCTCGATTGGAAAATCCTGCTCGGAGGCACTGCGAAAAATTGTTCCGCGCCTGCGGAGTAACAGCAAGTTTTTAGTTGTCGTGATGATAATTTCAAACCACAGGTGGGCGCCGAAGAGTCCAGACGCTCACTCTCGACCCGGGCTCATCAATGAAAAATCTGAGTCTTGACCCATCCAGGCATACCCGAGCCATCGATGGCGAAGTGGAAAAGTACCCGGGTCAGGCTTGGCGTACCTGCAGCCGCGTCAATCCGCGAGGCGAGCTTCCCCGCAACCCAACGGGATACCTCACGAAGCCGGCTGCACGCTGACCACTATCGAGCGGCGGCGCGGACCGTCGAACTCCGCCAGCATCACGCCCTGCCATCTCCCGAGCTTCAATTGGCTGCCTTCGACCGGGATGTTGAGCGACGTCCCGAGCATCACGGAAAGGATGTGGGCCTGCGAGTTACCCTCGCCATGGCGGTAACCCGCCTCGCGCGGCACGAGCTTTTCCAGATGCGCCAGCAGGTCACGGCTGACGTCGGGGTCCCAATTCTCGGAGACGATTACGGCAGCGGTGGTATGGGGCAGGAAGATATTGCACAGCCCGCGCTCAACTCCGCTTTGGTGCACCGCGTCATTGACTTGCGCGGTCACGTCAACCAGTTGCGTTTGACGGTTGGTAGCGACCTCGAACTGGGCCATGTTCCGCTCCTGTTCCATGATTGTAACGGAAATTTCGGTCAGGCAATAAAAAGCAGGACCGGCGTTCGTGCCTGTTGCGGGCGCGAGCATTGCTTTTGGCGCGCGCCATCTTTACCCAAAAATAAGGCGGCGCACGGAAGGAATCTCGCGTGTCAGGCGCGGACGCCTTGTCCTGCCATCCAGCCAGGCCTGTGAGCAGTGCGGCGTTGGCAGGATTTTTCGTGCAAGGACGATGGACGTGATAGTGCGGGGCGGTGTTTTTACTCCAGCGACAAACGCTCCAGCAAAGAGGGGTCGTCAACGATTCGGCCCGCGCCGCGGACCACCGCCGCCAGCGGGTCCTCGCTGACCCGGGTGAGCACGCCGGTTTCCTGACTTAGAAGAACGTCCAGATTGCGCAGCAGCGCGCCGCCCCCGGTAAGCATCAGGCCGTTGTCCGCCACGTCCTTGAGCAATTCGGGCGGGGTCTGTTCCAGCACGCTATGGACCGAATCGATCAGCTGGTTGACCGGTCCGCGCAGGGCGTCGCGTATCTCCTCGTCGTCGATTTCGACTGTTTTGGGCTGGCCGGTGAGTTCGTCGCGGCCCATTATTTCCAGCGTCCTGGTCTCAGGCTCCGCGATCGCCGACCCGAGCATCAGCTTGAGCATCTCGGCGGTGCGTTCGCCGATGCGCAGATTATGGCGGCGTTTGACCTGCTCGATTATTTCCCGGTCCATGCGGTCGCCGGCGGTGCGCAGCGAGCGCGAGACCACGATCGAACCCATCGACAATACGGCGACGTCGCTGGTGCCGCCGCCGATATCAACCACCATGCTGCCTTGCGGTTCGAGGATCGGCAGGCCGCATCCGAGCGCCGCCGCCACCGGCTCGTTCATCAGGATCACTTCGGCGGCGCCGGCGGATTCGGCCGATTCCTTGACCGCGCGTTTCTCCACCTGGCTGATTTCGGAAGGTACGGAGACGACCACGCGCGGACGCGGCGCAAAGCGATGCTTGCGGACCTTCTTTATGAAGTAACGCAGCATCTCGCGCGCCGCTTCGAAGTCGGCGATAACGCCGTCGGAGAGCGGACGCGCGACGACCACGGAACCGGGCGTACGCCCCAGCATCGCCTTGGCTTCGGCGCCCACCGCCAGCACCTGCCGCATCCCCTTGCCGTCGTAGCGCAGAGCGACAACGGAAGGCTCATTGCAGACGATGCCCCGATTTTTGGAGTAAATGAGAGTATTTGCGGTGCCCAGGTCGATTGCCAATCCGCCGGCCACAGCGCTTGGCAACAGCCGCCCTAAACGCATGACACACCCTCCGCCTCTTCCAGCAACATCCACAAACGGTGCGTACCCTACATTAGGTAGCATGAAGAAATGCAAAAAACAAACTATATCGAAATAGATTGGCGACAAAAGGACGATTTTCATCAAAGATGCGGCCAGGGCCGGACCGGCGGCGCTGTGCTCCGCTCGGCGCCGCCGCGAAACAGCTAGTCAGTTTTGGGATTCAACCGCGGCCAATGCGCGCCGCTGAAGCTGATAGGGGGGACAGTCAAACTATAGTATGAGGGTAGCCGCGGCTGAGGCGCGGCATCTCCAGTCCCAGTTGCCCCAGCCGCCGCTCCATCAGCGAGATAAACAGGCCCGCCAGTTCATCGTTGTCTTTCTGCTTCAGGCCGTAGCGCAAACAATCGAAACTAAAGCCGCTGCCGGGCGGACCGAAGAAGTTTACCGCCATTGGCAGCCAAATCCGAAGCCCTTCGGCCACCGCCCCGGCGCCCATCCGATCGACCGCCACGCGCAGGGCGCCGGCGCCAAACTCGTCATGGTCGGCCTCCTCTTCGAGGATCGCTTCGGCGGCGCGCGCATGCGGCGCATAGCTCGAATCGCGGTAATTCACTCCGATCATGATGAGACCGGTCATGTCAAGGCTGACGCTGCCCATCAGCAGGCCCATCTCGCCCTGGGCATTTTCGGCAAAGCAGCGGGGCGCCTCGAAGGAGGGCGCGCGCCGCAGGGCAATTGAGGCGCGATCGGCGCTCTGTTCGCTGACCCCCAGCTCTTCGAGCAGCCGGTAAATCAGGGCGGCGTGTTTGAGTTCTTCGGCCAGATTCTTCTCCGCCACCCGCTTCAATTCCGGGTCGCTCAGGGTGGCGGCGGCGCGCCGGTAACCCTCGGCGGTGAGCTTCTCGGCCAGGGCGTGGGCGCCGAGCAGACGGCGCAGGACCTTGGTGTAATGCGCCTCGATGCGGCCCGCGAGAAGGTCATCGGGTTCGATCTGGCGCGGCTGAAATTGCGCGCCCGGCGGCATCCCGCATCCCTATCGCGCCGCTCGCGACGGCAGGATCACGACCGCGGTGCCGGGGGTGGTTTTCTGGCCCTGGTCGTTCTCCAGCCAGATGTCGCATTCGACGATATGATCGCCGCCTTCCACGCGCTTGGCGGTGATTTTGCCTTTGCAGGTGACCTTGTGTCCGGGCATATCCATCCCGCGGTATTGCACGGAAAGCTTGCGCAGCCAACCTTCGTCGCCGGCGAAATCGGTCATCAACTGGGCCAGAAACGCATTCTTGAGCGCGCCGTGCAGGATCACGCCGGGCAGCTTGTTGGCCAGCGCGAAGTCCTTGTCGTAATGGATCTGGTAGTAGTCGCCCGAGGCGCCTGCGTATTTGACCAGTTGCTGCGTGGTCGGATTTTTTTCCAGCGGCGTTATCTCGTAGCCGACCTCGACATCTTCAAAATAAATCTGCTTGCCCATCCCGAACTCCTGGCTTGATCGTGCTGGTGTTGGCTGGCCCGCCTGATTCAATTCAGGGCGGGTCATGAGTCAATAATTGATCAGAGTCATGCGCTGAATCGTGCACAATTCGTCGAACTGATTGGTGTACCTCATTTCGGTCATGCGCACGACCATGGTGCCCATCCGGCCTTCGGTTTCGCGCAGATCGGCGATGCGGGCGACGACCGTGATGCGGTCGCCGGGGCGGATGGGATGGAAGAATTCCCACTCCGACCCGCCGTCAAGCAGGCGTTTGGGGAGGTTGGGAATATCCACCCGGGGCATCTCGCGCGGCATCAGCAAACGCACGAAGGTGGGAGTGGCGATCATCCCGCCGAAACGGGTTTTGCGCGCCTTCTGTTCGTCGTTGAACAGCGGGTTCCGATCTTCGATGGCCTGGGCGAAAAGCCGGATCGCGCCCCGCTCGACGTCATAGGTAATCGGCTCGGATTCGATGCCGATGAATTTCTTGTGCTCGTCGCTGATATACTTTCCCATCAGGACTCCTCGTCGGTTGCAGCTGATTGTCAGACCCATACCATAATGCGCACGCACGTGGGATAGGTGGCGCGCCGCCGGGCGATTGGCGCGCGGTGGCCGTGGGATCAATCGTCGGCGGGCGGTTCGGACTTGCGGCTGAACCATCGGCGGCCCCTGGAACCGCTTCCGGTCTCGCGCATCTTGGGCACATAATGCTGAACGCCGGGGCCGGCGCGGCCGATTTCCTCGATCAGCTCGGCCAGATCCGACGGATCGCTCAGGTAATCGGATTCCGAGGTATCGACCGCCAGCAGTGGGGTGTCTTCATAATAGAAGTAAAAATCGCGATAAGCGGCGGCGACCCGCTCCAGGTATTCGAGGCTGATGTGGCGCTCGAAGTCCCAGTTGCGCCGCCGCAGCCGCTCCACCAGCACGTCGAGCCGGGCGCTCAAGTAGATAACCAGGTCGGGCCTGGGAATCGAGGCGTCGACCATTTTGTAGACCTGTTCATACAGGGCCAGTTCGTCGGGCGCGAGATTGAGATTGGCGAAGATGCGGTCCTTGGCGAACAGGTAATCGGCGACCGTCTTTTGCGCGAACAGTTCCTGTTGCGCCAATTCGCGCTGCTGCCTGAAACGGGTCAGCAAAAAGTAGAGTTGGGCCGGGAACGCGTGGCTGTCGGGGTCGCGGTAAAAGCGCGGCAGGAACGGATTGCCGTTGATATCTTCAAGCACCAGTCGCGCGCCCAGCTCGCGGGCCAGCGCCCGCGCCAGCGTGGTCTTGCCCACCCCGATGGGGCCATCAATCGCGATGTATCCTGCGGCGACCTGCGTGGCCATGGCCTGATGCCGAACTACAAACGGGTGTCCGCGGCGGCACGCCTATCCCGGCCCCGGCCTCGGGGTGGGAGCCTGATCGGGTTCGTCGGGAAGACCCACCTGACGTCGGTAAAAGCGCGCCTTGTTGCGCAATCGCGCATCGCCCGGATCCAGCCTGGCGGCGGCCTGGTATTCCAATGCCGCATCCTGCTGGTCTCCGAGGTACTCGTCAACCCGCGCCAGCAGTTTATGCGCTTCGAGCAGGTCCGGGTCCGCCTTCAGCGCCTGGATCAGTTCCAGTTTGGCGTCCCTGAGATCGCGCCGTTCGAACAGGATTCGGGCCCGATCGAGATGACGCCGGGGCTCGGACAGACATCCGCTCAGGAACACGATCGCGAGCACCGCGAGCGCTGTGATACCAATCCGCCCTGCGGTCGCTGCGCGCCGGATCACGTTTGACCGCGCGGCGGAGCCACGGCGGCGGATGCCCCGGATCCGCCGTTGGCTGATTCGGCGTCGGCAGCGCTTTCAGCTGCCGGCGCGGCGATGGGCTGGATGTTGGGGGTGCCGCTGGGCACAAAGCGCAGATGCGGCTCGCGGCCGATATAGTCCAGCAGCCGCCGTGAAATCTCGTCCACCACCTGCGCCTCGGTGCGCACGTCGACCGGAAAGCGCAGCGTGATTTGCAAGCCGTCGGGCGCCAGGCGCACACGGCTTTGCGGCCGGCCCACATCGACTCTGGTATTGAGGTTGCGCTCCATTTCCTGAAGCTGGCTGCGGGCGCTGTCGCGATAGCGCGCGAACACCGCTTCAACCACTTCGAGCAACTGCTTTTCCACCACGCGAAAATCGCAATCGGGTGACAGCGTGAAGCGCAGCTCGCGCCAGATGATCAGACTGTGGCCGGGATGGTTGAGGAATTTGTCGCGGAACACGCTGGAGTTGGGGATCATCACCAGGCGTCCGGTGGGACCCGACTGCACGCCGTCGCCGCCCAGCTCCAGCAGGGTCAGCTTGGTCAGTCCCAATTCCACCACCTCGCCGCGCACGCCCTGCAACTCCACGCGGTCGCCATGCTTAATTCCGAAGCGGCCGCTCAAGCGGAAGTAGCCGGCGATTGAGAGGATCACGTCCTGCAGCGCCACCGCGATACCGGCGGCGGCAAAGCCCACCACGGTGGCCAGCGCGCTCAACTCGGTGGTGAAGTTGAACAGCAGCACGATGATCACCAGGATCAGCACGGTGGCGTCGCGCACCTTCAGAATCTGGCGCCGGCGGTTGATGTCCTCGACGTAGCGGACCGCGAGCCGGCGCCAGATGATGGCCAGCGCCGCGATCAGCGCGAACACCAGCACCAGGCCGCCCACATGGACCAGCAGAGCCTGCAGGGTCTGCTGCGTATGGCGCGCGACCTGCCGGCGCCATTGCATCAGATTGTCGCTGTAACGCCGCAGCAGCATCGCCTGCTTAGTCAACGGCAGCAGCGCGGCCGCCACCAGCTTGCGCCGCTTGATCAGTTGTTCGAATTGCTGCTTGCGCTGCTCGATACTGGTGCGGTCATTGCCCAAGGCCGCCTGGGCCAGGCGCCGGGCGTCGCTGTCGATCGATACCAAAGCATGTTCCAGCGGCGCGCGCGTGCGCGTCACCGTCGCGGTCAGCGCGGCGGTGCCGTCCTGGCGCTGATCGAGCGCGGCAGTTTTGGCATGCAGTTCCAGCAGATGCTGCGCCAGACCGACCAGGCCCGATGGCTCCGCCGCTTCTTTGGGCGCGGCCGCTTTCGGTTTGGCCTCCGCCTCCAGCGAGTGCCGCAGTTCGTCAATCTGCGCCTGCAGCGTGCTGGCCGGCTCGGCGGTTCCGTTGCCGCGCTCGAATTCGTCCATCGTGGTCAGAAAATCGACCCGCGCGCGGGTCAGCTCGAGTTCCGCCTGCGCGGCGATCAGTTGATGGGCCAGGCCGTCCTGCTGACGGCGGGGCGTGGTGCGCAGGCGGTTGGTGAGATCCTTGATCTGCGTCTGCAGGGCGTCGACCTCACTGCGCGCCTGGGCCATCCGATCCGCCAATCCCGCGCCCACGGCGGGAGTGACAGCGGCCGGATGCGGCGCCTGGCCGAATTTGGCGATCAGCACCGCCTCGGCGTCGGCATAGTCGAAGGCAAGCTTGAGGATGTCGTCGGCCAGGCTCTGGTCGGCGGCGAGATAAAGCGCCTCGGAAGGTTCCTCCACCAGTCCGGTCTCGACGCTGAATTGGCGGTACCAGGCGATGGTGCCGCCCAGGAATGAGATAACGTTCTGCTGCTCGGAAAGCGGTACCGGAGTCGGCGCAACCGCCACAGTCGCATGAGAGGCGGGCGTGGCCGACAGGACGGGTGAAGGGGTTGCGCCGGAGGGCGAGGGAGCCGGCGTGGCGGCCCATGACAGGATTGCCGCCAGCAGCGCGAAAAGCGCCGATGTCCATGGCTGGCGTAAGTATTTCCTTCTCAAATCGCGCAACCAAATCCTCCTGGGCCGATCTCTGCCCACATGATACTTGGCCTTGGTTGCACGCCCAAGCCGTCGGTGCGGATGGATTGGGCAATCTTTCCGGCAAGGTGATCTCCGCCCATTTTCGCGGGTTCTGTTCAGCCAGCTTTGTCAGAAGCCTCGGCTGGCAATTTAATCTGCATAAAGCGGGCCAATGTTTTCGTATCTTCTCCATCGGTTCTTGAATTATCCGGTTAAATTGGCTAGTCGTCTGAGAGCCGTTACAATCTAACGTTAACTGCCGCAGTCTGGCGTGATTTGCTTGTTTCTCGGATAGAGGAGAAAAAAAATTGTTTAAAATGACTCGGCGCCTGTTCAAAAGTCTAATCTTCAGCTTATCGTTATCTTTGGCAGGCGCCGCAGCGGCCTATGCCGCCAATCCGCCGATGCCGGGGTCGGCTGGTTGGGTGCCGAGTTCACCCTCCGTACCGCACAATCCAAGCCCTGCTTTGGCGCCGGTCACGGTTTGCGACGGCTCCGCGATCAAGATTCTGCCGCCCGGCAGCGGCGGGGACCTCGAAGTGACCGGCGACTGCGAGGTTGATGGCAGCGCGCCCAACGGCACTTACCTCTATCGCAACATCAATATCTATACCCCCACAAGCGCCAAAACCGGAGGCGTGCTGCGTTTCGACGACGTTGACATCATTCTGAAGGCTGAATCGATCCTGGTCGAGAATGGGGGCACGCTGCGGGCCGGCACCCCGTCAGCTCCAATCGGAAAAAAGGGCTCGCTTGAAATCGACCTTTACGGAGCCCAGACTGACGCCGGTATCACCTGCAAAAGCCCGGGCGGTACCTGCGGAGTACCGTCCACCAATCCCAACGACATCTGGAACTCCAACGTAATGATGCCGAACATGCGGCGGCCGATGTCGTGTACGCCGATGACTCTGGACAACGGGATTAATGATTGCTTCTACCGTTACGACGTCTTCGACAAGGGCGACGTGGCGGGGGCCTATTTCGGGCACAAGGTTATCGCGGTCTCCTACGGCGGAAGGCTTCAGTTTTTTGGCGCTAAAGGATCGACCATCTGCGATCCTTCCGATCCCAACTCAAAGGCCTGTCAGGCGGATAAGGATCCCTCCAACACCGGCACCAGTTGGGTCCGGCTGGATTCATCCGCCGCACCGGACAATACCAAGTTGACCGTGGATCGCGACGTGAGCGGCTGGGCGCCCAAAAAAGGCGGCAAGGTGGAGATCGTGCTGACCACGACCGACTACGTGGCGGCACATTCCGAATTGCTGACCGTCAGCAACATCAGCAGCAAACAGAACCTGATTGTGAATGAACCGCTGGCATGGCCGCACAACGGTAATATCTATCCGCTTAACAAAGCACGCAGCGGGACGGGACCCGACCAGAAGTCCATCGATACCAGGGCGGCGGTCGCGCTGCTGACCAGAAGCATCCGCATCGTTTCCCTGGGTGACGGTCCCAACGACGCATTCAACAAGGTCGCCAATTATTTTTACGGCGGCCATACCCTCGCCCGGCAGGGATTTACCCAGTTCCAGATGCAGGGAGTGGAGTTCAAGCAACTGGGTCAGGGCGGAAGTATCGGCCACTACCCGGTGCATTTTCATATGGACCGGAGCGTTCCGGCCGACACCTTTGTGAAGGACTGCTCGGTCAACGAATCGATGACCCGCTTCATGACGATTCACGCGACCCAGGGCGTCCTGCTGCAGCGCAATGTTGGCTACAAATCGATCGGGCATGGTTTCTATATCGAGGACGGCACGGAGATTAACAACAAGCTTTACGCCAACATCGGTATCTTCGCGCGTTCGGCTACCGACGGGCCGCAGAATCCGCTGCAGGTGCCCGGTATTCTGGTCGCGCCGAACTATCCGCCCGCACCCACCGACAAGTTCCCCTATTTCTCCGACGCCAACCATCCCACGCTGTTCTGGATCATGAACGGATGGAACGATTTCGAGTACAACATGGCCGCCGGAGCAGGCACCTGCGGCGCCTGCTACTGGCTGGTTCCGGGCGCCAACAGCGGACCGTCGCTGTACGAATACTGGGGCAAGAGTTATGCCGCGGAACAGTTCAACCTCGACCGCGCCAGCACCTCGCCGCTGTTCAAGTTCGTGGGCAATTCATGCACCTCGGCGATGACCGCCTTTCAGACGGTTCAGACCACCGATCCCTGTTTCGGAATTCTCAACCAGACCGGGGGACTCGCGCCGCACGTCAAGCCGCTGAGCGCACCCGGCGCTCCGGCCCCCAACGGCAACCTCAACGACGAAACCTTCTATCCGATCACCAATGGCGGCGGCCGCTTCGGTACCTTGTGTCCGGAGGGCAAGGATTGCAGCGTATCGGATGCCAACAAGAACGGGGTGCCGCGCTGCGAGACCAACAAGGTGGAGAATTGCAAGGTCACGGTGCTGGACAAGTTCACCTCGTCCTTTACCTGGGCGCCCACCAATTTCGCCGCGGTGTGGCTGCGTTCGGGATGGTACCTGCTGATCAACAGCGCGGTCACCGACGTGCTTAACGGCGGCGTCACCATGGTAACTGGCGGCGGTTATACGCTGTCCGACGCGCCGCTGGGTTATTGGGGGCTTACCCGCAAGTCCGCCTTCGTCGGCAACACTCAATCATGCGACGCGAAGAAATGCGACAACCCGTTCACGCTCAATTCGGGGCCGGTCAACACCTTCAGCGCGCAATTCAACGCCAAATATCCCAAGCTCCCGCCGATGGTGTGCGAGAAGCAGACCAATGGCGCCTATCCCGGCGATGTCTGCTTCAACCGGAACTTCGACCTGAGCCTGCCGTTCTCAAACTTCGCGATCAATCAGCGTCTGTTCAACATCTACGACGGCCCATCCTACGAGGATTCCAACGCTTATTTGGACATCAACCCGACGTTGATCCCGTTGAATGACTGCAAACCGGTGGCCGGCAACGGCAATCCGTGCGCCAACAGCAGCAAGTTCATGCAGCTGCAGATAGCGCCGGGCGGCATTCCGCAGGGCGTCAATTCGCCGCTCACCGACAAGGACCCCGCGCTGGGGCAATGTTATCTGCCCAATGCCGCGATCGCATGGAAACAGTCCAACGGTTTTTACTATCCGCCGGCTTTTCATTCGACCAATCTTTCATTCGATAATGTGGGAATCCGCCACTTCGTGATTGAGCCGCAATTCGATGAGACCGATCCGCATATTTTCTGGACCGATTATGCAAAAGTCAAAAAGCGCTATTGTACCTACACCGTGCAGGTGCCGGACAACTACTTCGCGGTCGGCCTGTTCAATGGCTATACCGATATCGACCGGCAAACGGAGCTCAACGATGACGACGGATCGTTGACCGGCCTCAAAACCACTATCTCGGTCAACGAGGACCCGTTCTTCACTGCGCCGGTGGAGACCAGCGAATGCCGTTCCGACGCCGCCATCAATCCGTTCTCTCCCGGCGGCACGGCGAAGACCAGCCCGTATGATTATGTAACCACGGTGGTGTATCCGGACTGCGCCCTGACCGCCCCGGCCAAGGCCCCGACCTGCAGCGGACCGTTGTGGTACAGCGACTGCACCAACAACGGATGCTACGGGGTGCCGTTGTTCCGCGAAACACTGACCCCGCTGGACGCCGGCAAGCCCCAGCAGATCATCATGGCGGGACAGAGCGTCTTTCAGCGCAGCACCCTGACCGTGAATCACAGTATGTACTACGTGGACACCAGCGTGAACCAGGCGGCGCAGCAGGCGGCTATCCTGCCTACGGCGTCGGCCAGTTTGAGCGTGTTCGAGCCGGGAATGAAATTCTATCTGTTCCTCCTCTATGCCAAACCGGAGACCCGGCAGAAATACCAGATCTACGTGGGCAAGAGCTTCGATCCAACTGACGCAAAGCAGCTGTCCCTGGTGCAGGTGAGCCCGGTGTCCGCTCCCTACAGCGTCACCGATCTGGGCAAGGTTCCGGCTGACTGGAACGCGTCAGTTGACAGCAACGGCATCCTCACCATCGACCTGAATATGTCGAAGCTGTCAAAATTCAAGGATCAGTTTGCCGCGGCGAAAAAGGATTTGTGCAAGCCGGCCAGTTTGTGCACTCCGAAAACCACCACTGACGGCAAGAACACGCCGTATTGCGGATGCAATCTGACCGACGATCCGAACGATCCGTTCCAGCACGACCTGTTCGAGCAGTGCAAGGACGATCCCAAGACCGGCAACAGCCCGATCTGCGGTTGGTCAGGCAAGGATGTCGATTGTCCGGATGGTGGATGTTATGGCATTGCCATCACCCTGGCTTCGGACTTCAGCAACGCCACCCGTGTTCCGCCGCCGTCCACAACCTGCATCAAACAGAGCGACAGCAATTTCAATATCGCGTTCCAGCCCGTCAACTCCGACCTGGCCGGACCGGAATGCAAGTACGCGAGCCCGCCGCCGGGAACGTTCTGCAAGTAAGCGGCGCGCGGCACAAACTGAAGCGATGCCGGCGCAGGCGAGGCTACCAGCCGATCGCCTGCGCCGGCATCAGCATTGAGATCTGACCGCGCGGATCGGCGCCGGCGCACAACGCTCCCGACGCCGGATCATACATCGCGGCCAGCACGAATCCTTCGCGATACGCCGGCATCGGATCGATCACGTGCCCGCGCGCGGCAAGGTCATCGCGTACCTGGCGATCGATTCGATCCTCGATCCGCAGCAGGCCCGGATTTGCGCTATGCGGATAGAACGTGATCGGCATGTGGCCCGAGGAAAACCGCGGCGCTTCGATCGCCTCCTGCAGGTCCATCCCGAAATGGACCAGGTTGAGGAAGAACTGCAGTGTCCATTGATCCTGGTTGTCGCCGCCCGGGGTGCCGAACGCGATAGTTCGGCCGGCCGGATCGATCGTCATCGATGGGGTCAGCGTGGTGCGCGGGCGCTTGCCCGGCGCCAGCGCGTTGGGATGATGCTGGTCGAGATGAAAACTCTGCAGCCGCGTGCCCAGCGGAAAGCCCAGCGTATCGATCACCGGCGAACTGGGTATCCATCCGCCGCTGGGTGTGATCGCGATCGCGTTGCCGCGATAATCCACGGCGTCGACGTGCACTGTACCGCGGCCCCAGCTCCGCGCCGGCGGCGAATCGATCAGGGCCTGCATATGGATCGGATCGCCGGGCCGGGCGGGGTCGAGCAAGGCGCGGTAGGGATCGATCAGGCGCCGGCGGATTTCGGCGTACTCCTTTGACAGCAGCCCCGTCATGGGAACCGATGTATAGTCGGGGTCGCCGTACCAGGCCTCGCGATCGGCAAAGGCCAGCTTGGCCGCTTCGACCACATGATGAATGTAATGCGCCGAGTTGTGGCCCATCGCGGCGAGGTCCCATCCCTCGAGCAGACGCAGTTGCTGCAGAAAGACGGGCCCCTGCGACCACGGCTGGCATTTGAAGATCTGGAATCCGTGATAAGTAATCGCGAGCGGTTCCTCAATTTTGGTTTGGAACCGCGCGAGGTCCTCGATCGTGAGCAGGCCGCCATTGGCCTCGGACCAGGCGACGATCTCGGCCGCGATATCGCCGCGAAAAAAGCGCTCGCGCGCGGCCGCCAGTCCGGCCTTGCGTCCGCCGTTGCGGGCAGCCGCTTCGGCGTCAAGCAGGCGGCGGAAGAAGTTCGCCAGGGCGGGATTCTTAAGCCGCTGGCCAGGTTCCGGCACGCGGCCGCCGGGCAGATAGATCTGCGCCGTGCTGGGCCATCGCTTGAGGAAATGCCGCGCATTGGCGTGCAGCGACGCCATTTCCGTGGTGCCGGTCACGGCGGCGGCCTTGACCGGATCGCCGATCAGACCCTGATGCGCCGGGAAGCCGTCTTCGGCCAGTTCCAGGGCCGGCTCGATCACGGGCGTCAGCGGCATGGTGCCGAAGTTGTCCAGCGCGGTGAGCAAGGCGTCGAACGCGGCCGGCACGCCGGCCGCCAACAGCCCCTGCCCGGGAATCAAATTCATCCCCAGCGAACGGTAGTGCTCGATCGTGGCGCGGGCGGGCGCGGTCATGTTGCCGTTGACGGCGAAGACGCGCGCAGATCCGGCCGGCCGCACCAGCATCGGAGCTTCGCCGCCGATCGTATGCAGATGGGGATTGACGATTCCTTCGACGAAGGTCGCCGCGACGGCGGCGTCGATCGCGTTGCCGCCGGCGGCGAAAATCCGCGCGCCGGCCGCGGCCGAGAGGTAATGCTCCGATGCGATCGCGGCGCGATTGCCCATCACCAGTGGATAAATGGTAGCCATTATGGTTGATCGTCCTTTATCCCGGGGCGAAAAGTTCAACCAACTATGCTATAAATATTGCTGGGTGGAAAACTCCCGGAAAAGCCATCCGTTCTTAATGCTGGTGCAACCTCAGTGGTATCTGAATGACGCGGCGGGCGCGCCGGAGCTGATGAATTTCGGCGCCTGTCCCGCTCGTCTAATTGACAGCTATGAACAGGTTCCTGTGGCTATTCACTGCCACCGCTGGAGGTCCATCCGGGGGGAGAGGCAAATCCGTGAACTCATCGGCAGAAGACAGGCAGGATGGGGTTGTGGGGAGATATTGCCGACTGCTCAAGCCGGTTCGCGACCGCGAGGGTAATTCCCGCTTTGCCGAACGGCCGCGAATCCTGCGCGAGGTACGCAATCTGGACCGGCTGATGTATCTGGTTCAGTTTGAAGACGGCACCACAACCTTCGTCTTTCCGCATGAAGTAATCGTCGAATAGGCGCGCGCCGCCTCCTGGTTTGTCCGTGGTTTCGGACTGCCGTAAGATAGCCGCGATGAAGCCCCATCGTGCGGAGGTACAGCAATGCGCGCGGCAGTTCTGAAAGCCCCCCGATCAATCGAACTTGACCGCTCCTACCCGGAGCCGCCGATGGGTCCCGAAGACCTTAAGCTGCGGGTCGATTACACCGGTATCTGCGGCAGCGACTTGCACGTGTTCGCGGTCGAGCCGCCGATGATGAAAATGCCGGTGGTGCTGGGCCATGAATTCTCCGCTCAGGTGGTCGAAGTCGGTCCCGAAGCGCGCGGCTTCGAGGCGGGTGACCGCGCTGTCGGCCTGATTTATCCCAGTTGCGGGCGCTGCGAGTACTGCGCTCAGGGTGATTTTACGCTTTGCGATCTGCGCGCTGTCAGTATCAATGAGCGCAACGGCTCGTTTGCCGAATTCATTACCGTCCCCGCGCGCCAGTTGTTTCTGGTCCCTTCCGGTACGCCGGCGGATGAAGCCGCGATGATCGAGCCGGTTTCCGTTGCCGTGCATGCGATCCGCCGTTCGCGATTGAGTGTCGGTGAGCGGGCGGTGGTTTTCGGCGGCGGACCGCTGGGACTGCTGATCATGAAGCTGGCTCAGTTGGGCGGCGCCGACCGTGTGGCGCTGGTCGAACCCGCGGCCGGACGTCTGGAGCTGGCGCGCCGATATGGGGCCGATCTGGTGCTGGATCCGGCCGACGAAATTCACGGCCAGATCATGGACGCCACCGGCGGACGCGGGGCCGACGTGGTTTTCGAAGTGTCCGGCAACGGACGGGCATTCGCCGCGGCCAGCAAACTGACGCGCAAGCAGGGGCGGATGGTGGTGGTTGCGGTCTATGAAGGCCGCGACATTCCCTATAATCCCAATCGTTTCGTGAGCGACGAGGTCGATCTGATCCACAGCTTCTGGGCCAACGCGATCGATTTCCGCCGCGCCGTCAACCTCGTATCAAGCCGCAAGGTCGACGTACGTCCGCTGATCAGCGCACGCGTGGGGCTCGACCAGATGCAATCGGCGATGGACGGTCTGATCGCCGACCGCGGCAGCCAGAGCAAAATCCTGGTCGCGTGCAGCTGACGATGCTCCTTCATTGGAGCCTCGCTTTAACCTCGCTCAGGAGGAGGCGGAACTTTCCGCGACCAGGATTCCAGCGCGCGTGAGTTGTTCGATCCGATCCGCCCCCAGCCCACGCATCGCGCCGAGCACTTCGCGGTTGTGCTCGCCCAGTTGCGGCGGATTGCTTCGCACGCGGACTTCGGCGCCGGAAAAATTGAGCGGCGTGCGGCACAGCCGAACCCCGGGAGCGTCGGGATACGATACGGTTGCCAGGATTGCGCGCGCCTGCATCTGCGGTTTCTCCAGCGCCTGGTTCCCCGCCAGGATTCGGTCAAAGCAGGTCAGGGTCGTTGGGATGAAACGCAATCCTAAAGCTTCGCGGGTTGGCGGCGAGGCTTTTGCGGGCAAATTCCTCAGTGCGTTGGCAATTCAATAATGGAAGGCATATTTCGGCCCGCAGGTCTTTGCAGGTGATCAATCCGGCAAATCCATACGGTACAATTTTGCCGCATTGAGCGAGGTGATTTTTCTGACCACGTCCTCGTCGACGCCAGCCATGCTGCGCGCGATAGCTGCGCGCGAATGCGGCCAGGTGGCGTCGCTATGCGGATAATCCGACCCCCACATGAAGTTGTCTTCGCCGTAGAACCTGGCGGTCATGCCCGCCATCGGATCGTCCTGGAAGGTCACGCGCAGATTGCGCCGGAAGTATTCGCTGGGCCGCAGCTTGAGGCTCTTCTCATTGTCGCTGGCCCACTTTTCGTACTGGCGATCCATCCGGTACACCATATGTGCGGCCCATCCCGCGTCATGCTCGGCGGATACTATCTTCAGCTCGGGGAAGCGATCGAAAACGGCGCCGAACACGAACTGAAGGATGCTCTTCTGCACATCGTGAATGGTGTTCATGCGCGTCATCAGCATCTGCATCCGCGGCAGGGGCTTTTCCGGATTTTTCGGCGCCTGGTTGAAGCTCTTGCCGGTGGCGACATGCAGCGACAGCACCATGTTGAGCGACTGCGCGGCGGCCCAGAACGGATCGTAATCGGTATCGTAGTAAGGACGATCGGCTGGCGGCACGCCCCAGATTTGCGCCCCTCTAAAACCCAGCGCGGCGCATCGCTCCAGTTCCTTGACCGCGGCGGGGATATCGGTGAGGGGAACCAGGCAAATTCCATACAGCCGCCGCGGCGCGGCCGAACAATACTCGCCGACGAAATCATTGTAGACCCGGAAACAGGCCTGCTGCAGCTCAAGATCATCCATCCCGAACAGCGGCATCCCCAGCGTCGTGTACATGATCTCGGCGCTAACGCCGTCCACGTCCTGATCCTTGAGCCGCGCGACGGGATCCCATCCCCCGGCCGGGGCCTGGCTCAGGTCCTTCACCCTGGAGACATGTTCGTACAGGCGCTGTCCGTTCAGGCCCATGCCGAATCCCATCGCGACCGGGAAGGGACGCACGCCGGGGGCGGAAAACAGCAGGGTGCCCGAATCCGTCAGCCCCACGCGCGGGCTCTGATCGCGATACTTGCGATCGAGCCGCTTCTCCCACAGGTCGCCGGGCTCCATGACGTGGGAATCCGCCGATACGATACCAGTGTGGCCGGTGGTCATGATTATCCTCGCGGTAAAACGGCAAGCTGCTCCCGAATCGTGCTCCGCGGCGGCCCGCAACGCAAGCCCCGGTTGCAGCGCGGGGAGCGGCCGGGATGTGCCGCCGGAGCGCAATCCCGGTCAACGTGCGTCCGGTCTGCGCGGCGCCCGCTCACGGGCCTGGTTCGTATATTTCGGCAGATCCGGGAGCTGAGTTGATGAGCTTTGTCTACTCACCGATAATCGCGACCGAATCCGCGGGAAGCTCCACTGCGCCGGCGTTGAGCGCGATGTTATCGTTTGACGCCATCAGCAGGCGCCGCGATTCGAGTCTCGGAACAGGCACGCGGCGCGCCTGCCCGCCGATATTGAACGCCACCGTGATCGGTGGGCGCGTCATCGACAACCACCGCGCTTCTTCATCGAAGCCTACTTCAACCTTTTGCAGATTGCCGTCGCGCAGTTCGGGCGTCTGCGCGCGCAGGCCAATCAGATCGCGATACCATCGCAGCATGCCCTGATGCGGCTCGCGCGCGAGTTCCTGCCAGTTGAGTTTCGATCGGAGGAAGGTCGCCGGGTCCTGGGGGTCCGGTATATCGGCCGGATCCCATCCGAAAGCGGCGAATTCCCGCTTGCGCCCCTCGCTGACGGCGCGCGCGAGCTCCGGTTCCTGATGATCGGTAAAGTATTGAAACGGGCTGGACGCGGCCCATTCCTCGCCCTGAAACAGCATCGGAACGAACGGCGACATGAGCAGGAGCGCGGCGCCGATTCGCAGCCGCGCCGGCTTCAGCAGATGCGAGGTGCGCTCGCCCCTGGCCCGATTTCCCACCTGATCGTGGTTCTGCAGGAAGCCGACGAAATTCCATCCCGACAGCCCCTCCGCCCTGCGCCCGTGATGGCGATCGCGATATGCGGAATATATTCCGTCATAGGCAAAGGCATGGCGCAGCACCTTGGCCAGTTGCCCGATCGATCCGAAATCTGAGTAATAGCCGCCGCGCTCGCCGGTCAGCACGGTATGCAGGCTGTGATGAAAGTCCTCGTTCCACTGCGCGTCGATACCGTAGCCGCCGCGCGCCGGCGCGGTGACTATGCGCGGATCGTTGAGGTCGTTCTCGGCGATCAGGACCAGGCGGCGCGAGGTCTGCCGGCCGAGCTCCGCCGTGCGCTGCGCGAGCTGCTCCAGCAGATGGGTCGGCGAGATGTCCAGGATCGCATGAATCGCGTCCAGCCGCAGACCGTCGAAATGGTAATCGCGCATCCACGCGATCGCGTTGTCGCAGACCAAACGGCGCACCTCGTCGCTGCCGCGGCCGTCGAAATTGACCGCGCTGCCCCATGGCGTGGCGTAGCGGTCGGTCAGATAGGGGCCGAAGCGCGGCAGGTAATTTCCCGACGGACCGAAATGGTTGTAAACCACGTCGAGCAGCACGGCCAGGCCCCTGGCATGGCAGGCGTCGACCAGCCGCTTTAGACCCTGCGGTCCGCCGTAGGACTGATGGGGCGCGAACAGATCCACGCCGTCGTAACCCCATCCGCGCGCGCCGGGAAACTGCGCCACCGGCATCAGCTCGACATGGGTGATTCCCAGCTCCACCAAATGATCGAGCCGCTCGATTGCGGAGTCGAAGGTGCCCTGCGGCGTAAAGGTGCCGGTGTGCAGCTCGTAGATCACCGCATCGCAAAGCGGCGGCGCGGAGAACCCGCGGTCGGTCCATTTAAAGGAGCTGTGATCCACGATTCGCGAGGGGCCGTGCACGCCGCTGGGTTGCCATCGCGAGCGCGGATCGGGAAGCGGCGTTGGGTCATCGTCGAGGACAAAGGCGTAGTCGGCGCCGGGGACCGCGTTGGGGAGGGCCGCGCGCCACCATCCGTGAGCGCCGTCTTTTTCCATCTCGACGCGGCGGTTGCCGATTCGGACCGCGGCGCGCTGCGCGTTGGGGGCCCACAGACGCAGCTCATTCATGGCGCACAATCCTCGCGCATCAGCAGACAAACCGGGAACTTCGCCAGCAGCCGTGAAATCCGCGCGGCGCCGCCTTCAACCTTATCGCCGGTCAGTACGTTGCGCCATTGGCCGGACGGAATCTCCAGCGCGGTGTTGTCCCATTGCCAGCGCAGTCTCATCACCAGCCGCGGCACGACGGTTATGGCGCCGCCCGCGCGCATGAACGCGACCGCATGCGCGGCGCGCCTGCCGCTGGCCTGTATCGGCTGATAGGGCGCGTCGGCGCCGAACAATTCAGGACGGCGGCGCCGGGCTATCAGCGTGCGATGGATCAGCCACAGTTTCGGCAATCCCTGATCCGGGCGTTTGACGACATCTTCAACCCTGGCGCGTCGGACTTCATGCACAAGCCGGCGCCGCAACTGATAATCGACCGGGCGGCGGTTATCGGGATCGACCAGCGAGAAATCCCACAGTTCGGTGCCCTGGTAAAAGTCGGGAATGCCGGGCGTGGTGAGCTTCAGCAGCGTCTGCGCCAGCGAATTGAGGCGCGCATAGGGCGTCAGTTCCGCAACCAGGGCCTCGAGTTCCGCGGTGAAGCCGGAATTCTTCATTATGCCTTCGACGAATACGCGCAGGTTTTTTTCGTAGTTCGGGTCGGGCTTGGTCCATGACGTTTGCAGCTTGGCTTCGCGCACCGCCTTCTCCATGTAGGGCCAGATGCGATCGATACCGATTGGCCAGGCGCCGACCAGGCTCTGGTAGAGAAGGTATTCGGCGTTGGCGTCGGGTTCGCCGCTCCAGCACGCGCGGTTCATCGCCGACCATCGGTTAACCGCCTCCGCCCATCGCCCGGGGATCTCGGAGAGCAGGGCGATGCGCGCACGGACGTCCTCGCTGCGCTTGGTGTCGTGGGTGGAAGTGGCCAGCAGGCCCAGCGGCCATCGGCGCTGGGTTTCCACGCAGGCGGCATGAAACTCGCCGGGATCGACGCCGAAGCGCGACGGATCGCCGCCCACCTCGTTCAGACAGATCAGCCGATGATAGCGGTAAAAGGCGGTATCCTCCAGCGCCTTGGCCATCACCGGACCGCTGAACTGCTGGAATCCCAGGGCCAGTTCCTGGTGCAACGCGCCGTGCTCGCGCAGCAGCAAAATCCGGCGCAGAAAATCGAACAGTTCCGGATCGAGATCGGCGCGATCGGTTCTGGCTTGCTCGATCGCCTGGTCAACGCAGCGGACGTCTTCCGGATTGGGTTGCGAATTGGCGTCGCGGCAATAGGTTCGATAGACCGCGAACCTGGCCGTGACCGCCACCAACGCCTGATGCAGTTCGTGGCGGGTGTAGTCGCGATGGCGCCGGTCGTTCTCGCAGACTTCGACGAACAATTCGGTCAACCGGTTGAGCTCGCTGCCGAGGATGTCGCGCGCCGCCATCTCCTTGCAGCTGCGCGCGATCGTGCCGTAATCCGCGGATGCGCCGGTGAACTGGGCGTAAAGCCGCGTCAACGGTTCCTCGCCGGCGGGATCGACGAACAGGCCGCCGACGCGATTTAAAAAATCGTAGCCGGTGGTGCCGGCGATCGGCCAGTCCTGGCGCAGACGCTCGCCCCCCTGCAGGATCTTTTCCACCACGATCCAGGTCCCGGGCGCCGCGCGATTGAGCCTTTGCAAATATCCGTACGGATCGCGCAGGCCGTCGATGTGATCGATCCGGATACCGTCGAGCACGCCCTCCGCCAGCCAGCGCAAAATCAGGCTGTGGGTGTCGTTGAAGACCTGCGCATTTTCCATTCGCAGTCCAATCAAAGTGCTGATATCGAAAAAGCGCCGGTAGCCGAGATCGCGGCCGGCGGCGCGCCAGAACGCGAGCCGGTAATTCTGCCGCTCGAGCATCGCATGGAGCAGGTCGGGATCGGCGTTGAACGCCGCGATCGCCTGGTCGATGGCGCCCGCCGTTTCGGGCGAGGAATCGAGCAGCCTGCCGATCGCGGCTTTGAGCACGGCGATGTTGCGCTCGCGGCGGCGCAGCCGGGCGGGATCCGCTTCGGTGGAAATGGGCAGCGCGCTGAGCGAATCCGCGATAAATGCCAGCTCATCGCAGCCGCATTGGCCGGCGGCGCGAGCCAGCAGCGTATCGAGCGAGCGGGGCGCGGCCGGAAAGGTGCGGTCGTAATAACGGAACATGAAATCCGGGCCTTCGCGCACCAGCTTGATCTCGCCCGCTTCCAGCACGCGGCCGTAATGGTCGCCCAGCACCGGCAACAGGACACAGTCGCGCAGGCGCGCTTCGGGCGGCGCCCAGTCGACATCGAAATAGGCCGAGTAGCGGCTGGCCGGGCCGTTTTCCAGCACGTCCCACCACCACGGATTTTCGCGTCCGGGAATCGCCATGTGATTGGGCACGATGTCGAGCATCTGGCCCATCCCGCATTGGCGCACGGCGGCGGCGAGCCGCTGATGGCCGGCGGCGCCGCCCAGTTCCCGGCTGACGTGATAGTCAACCACGTCGTAGCCATGGGTGCTGCCGGGTGCCGCCTGCAGGCAGGGCGAGCTGTAGAGGTGGCTGATCCCCAATTCGGCAAGGTAGGGAATAATGCCGGTTGCGGCATCGAAGTCGAAATCGCGATGAAGCTGGACGCGATATGTTGCTGTCGGTTCAACATGCATGGGGTAGTATTAAATCAGTTTCAGGCGCTTCGTCGGTCGCCGCCCGGAAGTCGAGTAACCACATGTCCAATCCCAAAGTCGCGGTCTGGCCCGGAAAACCGTATCCGCTTGGAGCCACCTGGGACGGCGAAGGAGTGAACTTCGCGTTGTTCTCCGAACATGCCGAACGGGTCGAACTGTGCCTGTTCGATCCCAAGGGCAGGCGGGAGATCGATCGGGTACCGATGCGATGGCAGACCGACTTGATATGGCATTGCTATCTTCCCGAGGCGAGGCCCGCCTGGCTTTATGGTTACAGGGTATATGGTCCCAACGATCCCAAGAAGGGATTACGTTTCAACCCGCACAAGCTTTTGCTCGATCCCTACGCGCGGCACATCGTCGGCGCGGTGAAATGGTGCGACGCGCTGTTCGGATATCGGGTGGGCAGCGCGCGCGAGGACCTTTCGATGGATCGGCGCGACAGCGCGGCGGCGATGCCGAAGTGCCGCGTGATCGACGGCGCGTTCTCGTGGGCCGAGGACCGCCCGCCGCGCACTCCATGGCATGACACGGTTATCTATGAGCTGCACGTCAAGGGCTTCACCCAGAGAAATCGCGCCATCCCGCCCCATCTGCGCGGCACCTACGCGGGGCTGGGCACCGACCCGGCGATCGAGCATATCAAGCGGCTGGGAGCGACGGCGGTGGAACTGATGCCGGTGCACGTGTTGGTCGACGACCGCCATCTGGTGGAGCGCGGGCTGCGCAATTACTGGGGCTACAATTCAATCGGCTTCTTCGCCCCCGACATGCGCTACAGCGCGAGCGGCTTCGTGGGCGAGTTCAAGTCGATGGTCAAGCGGCTGCACAGCGAAGGTATCGAGGTGATTCTGGACGTGGTGTACAACCACACCGCCGAAGGCAATCACCTGGGTCCGACGCTGAGCTTCCGCGGCATCGACAACAGCGCCTACTATCGCCTGACTCCGGACGATCCGCGCTACTACATGGATTTCACCGGATGCGGCAACACGCTGAACATGACTCATCCGCGCGTGCTGCAATTGATCATGGACAGCCTGCGCTACTGGGTTCAGGAGATGCACGTTGACGGGTTCAGATTCGATTTGGCGGCGGCGCTGGCGCGCGAACTGTACGAGGTCAATCAGCTGAGCGCGTTTTTCGACGTGATCCATCAGGACCCGGTGATTTCGCAGGTCAAGTTGATCGCCGAGCCGTGGGATTTGGGCGCGGGCGGCTATCAGGTAGGTAATTTTCCGATCGGATGGGCCGAATGGAACGGCAAGTATCGCGACGTTATCCGCGCTTACTGGAAGGGCGAAGGCGGTCTGATCGGCGAGCTGGCCTACCGCCTTACCGGATCGAGCGATCTGTACGAGCATAACGGACGCCGCCCCTATGCGAGCATCAACTTCGTCACCTGCCATGACGGCTTCACGCTGCAGGACCTGGTCAGCTACAACGGCAAGCATAACGAGGCCAATCTGGAGGACAACCGCGACGGCACCAATGACAACATCAGTTGGAATTGCGGCGCGGAAGGTCCGAGCGAAGATGCGCACATCGTGGCGCTGAGGGCGCAGCAGAAACGCAACCTGGTGGCCACCCTGCTGCTCTCGCAGGGCGTGCCGATGCTGCTGGCGGGCGACGAGATGGGCCATACCCAGAACGGCAACAACAATCCCTACTGCCAGGACAACGAGTTGAGCTGGCTCAATTGGGACCTGCGTTCGGAAGATCGCCGATTTTTCGAATTCGTGCGCCGCCTGATCGCGCTTCGAAAGGAGCATCGCCTGTTCCGCCGCCGCCATTTCTTCCAGGGGCGCCGAATCAGGGGACTCAAGGACATCATCTGGCTCAATCCCGACGGACACGAAATGACCGACGAGCAATGGAATCTGTCGTTCGCGCGATGCCTGGGCGTGTTTCTCGGCGGCCAGGGAATCGAGGAGTACGACGAGCGCGGACGCATCATCACCGACGGCGACTGCATCATCATGTTCAACAGCCATCACGAGGCGATCCCGTTCACCATCCCGCTGGTGGGCCAGCCCGACGGCTGGAGAGTGCTGGTGGATACCAGCGTCGATCCTCCCGAGCAGGCGAACACTTTCGTGGGGCGGCATCTGCGCGCCGGTGACATTTTCGATTTGACCGGACGTTCGCTGGTGCTGCTGTATCGCGAGCGCAAGCAGGCCGTGCTGTATGGCGGCCGCGCGGCGGCGGAGGAGGGGTTTGGCGCCGCGGAGCGGGACTTGAACGGCGGCCGCGTGGCGGCTAAATAATTAGCTGACTGGACAATAACTTGCGGTGCCGGCGCTTCGCACGAGCCGCGGCCGCGCGCACCCGCCAACGGAGTATCGACGATGGACCAGGCTAGGTTTGTTTCCTCCGACGGTCACGTGATCGAGCCATCCGACCTGTGGATCGAACGCATCGACCGCCGTTTTCGCGATCGGGCGCCGCACGTCGAGCATCGCGAAAAATTCGACGTGTTCTGCGTCGACGGCCTGACCCCGTTTGCGGGCACCGACCTGGGCGGCGTGATGGCGACGTTCAAGGTCGAGGGCAGGCAGATCGAGGATCGCAGCCACAACCGGAAGTCGGAAGTGCGCGCGGGCGCCTACGATCCGCGTGCGCGACTGAAAGATCAGGATTTGGACAATATCGCCGCGGAGGTGATCTATCCCGGCGACGCGCTGTTCCTGTTTGCCGCCCCGGACCTCGAGTACAAACATGCATGCATCCGGGCGTACAACGACTGGCTGGCGGATTTCTGTTCGGCGGCGCCCGACCGTCTGCTGGGCGCGGCGATGCTGCCCATTGGGGGTCCGATCGAGGCGGCGGTCGAAGAGGTGCGCCGGGCGCGCAACAAGGGGCTGCGCACCGTATGCATCCCATCGGGATATCCGAAGATCCCTTTCGGCGATCCGTATTACCAGCCGCTGTTCTCGGAGTTGCAGGAAACCGGCACTCCGCTTTCGATCCATAACGCCGCCACCGAACAGCAATTCATGAACGTTCCCAGGCTGGCCGGCGGCGCTACCATCACGTTTCTGGAAAACAAGTACGTCGATCACTTCCGCACCCTGACCAGCATGATCATGTCGGGTGTGCCGCAGGCCTTTCCCAAACTCAAGGTCGTGCTGGTCGAAGGCGGTATCGGATGGATCGCGGCGATCCTGCATACCATGGATCATTGGTGGGAAGACCATCATCGATGGCTGCAGCCGCGGCTGGATGAGAAGCCCAGCTTTTACTGCCATCGTCAGTTTCATTTCACCTTCGAGGAAGACCGCGCGGGACTGCTGACGCGCGAACTGCTCAATGTCGATCACCTGATGTGGGGATCCGACTATCCGCATACGGAGGGGACCTTCCCGCGCTCGCGCGCGCAGGTGGCGAAGGATTTCGCCGGACTGGAGCCGGAATTGATCGAAAAACTGGTGAAGGAAAATTGCCGGCGCCTGTACGGATTGAACTGAGCGCTCCATTTTGCGGCGCGGATTGAGGCCGGCGGCTTCGCAGCGGTAATCCTCACCCTCGCCGTCACCGCCGCTGACGCGGCCGCGTCCTGCCGCTGCGCGGGAGCAGGGGCGTCATGACCCGACGGGCCGGGCGGCGCCGCGCAGCAATTCGAATGCGATTCGCCACACCACCCGAACCGGCTCGCCGCTGGTAAGCGCCGCCATCAGCAGGAGCGAACGGCCGGCCATTTGGCAGGCGCTGCCGGTTTTCAGAGTCGAGGTTTGTCCGCGCTCAGGATCGTTCGTATCGATAAGCGTCAGCCACTGATCGCCGCCGACAAACTCCGGCAGCGTGAACTTGACCACGTCGTGATACGAATTGACCACAATCAGCAGCGTGACGTCCGCGGCGCGCATTTTAATTCCGCTGGTTTGCGCCCGGCCGTCGATCAGCATCCCGAAGCATCGCATGTTGGCGTCTTCCCAGTCGGCGTCGTGCATCTCGATGCCCGACGCGTTAATCCAGGTTACGTCTTTTACCTCCAGTTCCGGATTGTATTGGGCGGTGAGAAAACGGCCGCGGCGGAGGATCGGAAGCGATTGGCGCAAGCGAATCAGGCGGCGCGTGAACTCGGTGAGCGCGCGGCCGGCGTCGGTGATAGCGTCCCAGTCGACCCAGCTGATTTCATTATCCTGGCAGTAGGCGTTGTTGTTGCCCTTCTGGGTGCGGCCGAACTCGTCGCCCGCCAGCAGCATCGGCGTGCCCTGCGAGAACAGCAGCGTGCTCAGCAGGTTGCGTTTCTGCCGCTCGCGCAGCGCGTTGATAGCGGGATTATCGGTGGGACCTTCGGCGCCGCAATTCCAGGACAGGTTGTTCGAGTTGCCGTCCTGGTTGTTTTCCAGGTTGGCTTGGTTGTGTTTGTCGTTGTAGGAGACCAGATCATTCAGAGTAAAGCCGTCATGGGCGGTGATAAAATTGACGCTGGCCCACGGCTTGCGCCCCCGTTTGTTGAACAGATCGCCGGAACCGGCCATGCGCGACGCCATTTCCGGCGTCTTTCCCTCGTCTCCCTTCCAGAAACTGCGCACGGTGTCGCGGAAGCGATCGTTCCACTCGGCCCATCCCGGCGGAAACGATCCCACCTGGTATCCGCCCGGCCCGCAGTCCCACGGCTCGGCGATCAGTTTGACCTGGCTTAGCAGCGGGTCCTGACGGCAGCTGTCCAGAAACCCGCCGCCCTGATCGAAGCCACCCGCTTCCCGGCCGAGGATGGTGCCCAAATCGAAGCGGAAGCCGTCCACGTGCATTTCGCTAATCCAGTAGCGCAGGCTGTCGGTGACCATCTGCAGGACGCGCGGATGGCTCAAATTGACGGTGTTGCCGGTGCCCGTATCGTTGATGTAGTAGCGCCGCTGATCGGGCAGCAGGCGATAGTACGAGGCGTTATCGATCCCTCTGAAGGACAGGGTGGGGCCGCGCTCGTTGCCTTCGGCGGTATGGTTGTAAACGACGTCGAGAATTACCTCCAGCCCCGCGTCATGGAAATGCGCCACCATCTGCTTGAGTTCGCTGACGGCGCCGGTCGCGAAGTAGCGGGGATCCGCGGCGAAGAATCCGATCGTATTGTAGCCCCAGTAATTCGTCAGCCCCTTGTCGAGCAACAGGCTGTCATTGACAAAGGCGTGAATCGGGAGCAGTTCGACCGAAGTGACGCCCAGGCTCCTGATGTAATCGATCACCTCGCGCTGGGCCAGCCCGGCGAAGCTGCCGCGGAGGTTTTCCGGCACCTTGGAATTGAGTTTGGTGTATCCCCGCACGTGGAGTTCATAGATCACGGTGCGGTCCCGCGCCACCGCCGGTCTGCGGTCGCGCGCCCAGGTGAAGGCCGGATCGACGACCACACACTTCGGCATCAGCGCCGCGCTGTCGCGCTCATCGAAGGTGAGGTCGCCGCCCTCCGCCCCCAGCGTGTAGCCGAACAATTCCGGGCCCCATTTGAGCTGGCCGATGTGCGCCTTGGCGTAAGGATCCAGCACCAGCTTGTTGGGATTGAAGCGATGCCCCGCTTCGGGTTGATAGGGACCATGCACGCGATAGGCATAGACCGTTCCAGGCGCCGCATCGGGCAGGTAGCCGTGCCAGACTTCGTCGGTATATTCGGGCAGCTCGATGCGCTGCAGTTCGTGCGATCCGGTGGGATCGAACAGACATAGTTCGACCTTGGCGGCGTTGGCGGAGAACAGACTGAAGTTGACTCCCAGCCCGTCCCAGGTCGCGCCCAACTGCGTCGAATCGCCCTCCCACACGCGGATCGAGTGCGCGTCAATCGCCATGTTCGGTTCCTTCCTTAAGGAGGCGCATCGCCTGGCCGCTGATTCGCGACGCACGGCCGGGCCGGCCTCGCTGACGCGTCAGGCGCACCCCGTGGTTCGCGCCGGCTGTGATAACAACGCATCGGGCCGTTTTTGGCGGCCTGTCCCGGGGCCGGATGGTGCTCCGGGACGCCGCCGCTCTACAGTAGATGGCTTATCACAAACCATGCGATGAGAACCGTAACCGGCACACCCAACAACCAGGCTATTGCGTATCGCATATTGAATTACCTCTTTTGTCCGGGAGTTCAGAAGCCTTGAGGCTCTGTTTGGGATGGAGTTGATGCACGGTCCATACCGCCGCGTTGGCGGGCCGCATTGAAGCTTGCCGGCGCCGCAACGGCTGGATAAAAGCGCCCGACGAGCGAATCAGGCGGTGTGAAAGGCAGAGCTTTTTGCCCGGGTAAGTATTTTTTACGCCGGAAGCGCTCCAAATCGCCGGCTGGCGTTTGACGCCAATCGGCCTGACAAGGAATCGATTTTGGCCTGCAACAATTTGCTTGTGGGAAGATGCGACGCCGCTACAATGATGCCGAGGACGGTAATATGAGGCTTATCAAGTTGTGTGGAATCGGCGCGATAGTACTGCTGATGCTGCCGGCGGCCGGGGCCTGGCCTGCCTCGACCGCGGTCCCCGCCCCCGCCGCGACCACCGCCGTCAAGCAGATCAACAAGCGCTTCCTGCTCTCGCACAATTCAAGCGTGTACAAGGAACCTGACGACGCCAGCACGCGCGTGGGCCGCGTCAGGGCCAGGACGCATGTGCGCGTAATCGGTATCACCGGCGACTGGCTGAAGATCAAGATGTCCAACGGCAAGGTGGGATATATCCCGACCAGCGCCGCGGAGTAATCATCCGCCCGCTCCTCGATTCTTCTGTGCCATCGAGCCCGGCGGGCATCCCCACCCGCCCGCGGCCGGACGCAAGGATACCAGCGAAGCGATTTGCCTGATTCCTCCGCGTCCTGCGCCAACGCTCGATCGAAATGACACCCTGGGCCGGCGCGGGCCAACGCCCGCACCGGTATCGATTCGAGCGCCGCACTACGGCGGAGTGTCATTTCGAGCGTGGTCCGCGCAGCGGGATCCCAGGCCGGACGATCCGAAAATGCCGAAGCTGAGGAACTGGCTGGGGGCCGGCTTGCGATCGCGTCGGATTACCTGGTCGATACGCCGGCCGATTCCGCCACCAGTTCCGACAGGTCGCGGACTTCCATGGTGTCTTCCAGCGACTTGGCCTTCATCGCGTCGGTCATCATCGTCATGCAGAACGGGCATCCGGTGGCGACGGTTTCCGGCTTGGCGGCGGTCAACTGATCGAAGCGGACGGCGTTGATGCGATGGGGTCCCACTTCCTCCTTCCACATGCATCCGCCGCCGGCGCCGCAGCAGTAGGTGCGGTTGCGCGACTGCTCGACGTCGGCCAACTCGGCGCCCGGGATCGCTCCCAATGCGCGCCGCGCGCTGTTCCATTTGCGGTCATGCCGGGCCATGAAGCAGGGATCGTGATAGGTGACGCGCCGGGCGATTTCCTTGCGCGGCCGCAGCCTGCCAGCGCGGATCAATTCGTCGATAAATTCCGCCTCGTGCACCACTTCGTATCCGACTTCACCGAAGTCCGGGTATTCCTTCTTCAGATTGTGGTAGCAATGCGGGCACTGGGTAACGATTCGTCTGGGCTTGTACTGATTGATGGTCTCCAGGTTCTGAGTGGCCATCGTAGCGTACAGGTATTCGTTGCCGAGCCGGCGCGCCGGGTCGCCGGTACACATCTCCTGCGTACCGAGGATTGCAAAACGAACCCCGGCCTGTTTCATCAGACCGGCGAATGAACGGCTGACGCGCTGATTGCGCTCGTCATAGGAGCCGGCGCATCCGACCCAGTACATGACGTCGATATCCGCCGGGTCCTCCAGTTCCGCCATCACGGGGATGTCCAGTCCGTCGGCCCATTCGGCGCGTTTCTCCTGCGCGATACCCCACGGGTTGCCCTGCACCTCGATGCCCTTGAAAGCTGAGGTCGCCTCCTGCGGGAAGCGGCTTTCCATCAGCACCAGATGCCGCCGCATGTCGTCGATGCGCTGGATGTGCTCGATGCCGACCGGGCATCCCTCCTCGCACCATCCGCAGTTCGTGCAGTCCCACACCGCCTGCTCGGTGGCAACCTGGGTAATCATATCGGCCGCGGCCAGACTGCCTTGCGGGGGCGCGGGAGCCTCACCATTGTCGGCGGTGCCGTTGGCGCGCGCCGCGAGCAGGTAAGGCGACTTGGCCAGCAGATGCTCGCGCTGCGTTATAACCAGATTCTTGGGATTGAGCGCCTTGTCGGTGGTGGCAGTGGGGCAGTTAATCGTGCAGCGGCCGCATTCCAGGCAGGTCGACATGTCCAGCAGTTGCTTCCAGCTGTATTGCTCGACCTGGGATACGCCGAACGTCTCCGCGGTTTCGAAATCCTTGATGGGCTTGAGCCGTCCGCGCGGACCAAGGTTGCGGAAGAACAAATTGACCGGCGCCAGCAGGAAATGCCTGAGCTTGGAGAACGGGAAGGCGAACAGCAGCCCGTAAACCAGGATCACGTGCACCAGCCAGAGCCATCGATGGTAGGTCGGACCGGCGCCCAAAGCGCCTTCGAGCCTGCCCAGCCGTCTGCCGACATAGGCCCATTCGGTGAAATTCGGATGGGTCGCGTTGATGCGCGCGCCTTCCAGCATCAGGCCGGTAATCCCCACCAGCACCAGCATCAACAGCGGATACCAGTAGCCCAGGTAGTTCTCCAGGTTGTCCAGCATCCGGTCGCCGGGCGGCGGCGCCAGCGGCCGCGGACGGGTGAGAAAACGCCGCGCCGCTGCGGCAATCACTCCGCCGATCAGCATCAGGAAGAACGTATCCATGAAGGCTTTGAAGAACAGGTAGAACTCGCCGTTATAGAAGTAGAAGTGGTAACCGAACAGGCTGGCCAACTCGCGCAGGTCGCTGTTGATCAGCACGATGGTGGTGCCGATGGTCAGGCCGATAAACGCCGTGTAGAAAGTGTAATGCATCCAGCCCCAGCGCTCGCGTACGACGAAGCCCTGTCCGGCGGCGTCGCGCAGAGCCAGGAAGGCGCGGCGCGCCAACTGGTCGAAGCGGTCCTCGCTGGCGCCCAGGGTGATGCGTCTGTACCAGTACATTCCAGCCTGCAAAAAGGCGACAATCAGCAGCCCCAGCAGCGCGTACATGATGATGATGAACGCGGGCGGAACGTTCCAAAGGATCTGGCGTGTGACCTGTTGGTTCATTTCATTCTCTTGCTCACGAATATCGTCAGCACTGCGCGGCATGCCGCATCCGGCGCGGCCGGCTCAGGGCGATCCCAGCACTTAAATCAAATTCCGGGAGGGGAGTTCAATCGCGGCTGCGGTTGGGAAATTCCGAACTCCGGGCTGCGCTTAAGGTCGGTCTGAAGCGGATGGTTTCGCAGCGAGGTGGAGTATTCAGCGACTACGCCTGCTTGAGCTTGCGGACCTCCTCGGTCATTTCGGGAATCGCCTTGAACAGGTCGGCGACCAGGCCATAGTCGGCAACGCTGAAAATCGGCGCCTCTTCATCCTTGTTGATGGCCACAATAACCTTGGAGTCTTTCATGCCGGCCAGATGCTGAATCGCGCCGGAGATGCCGACCGCGATATAGAGGTCGGGCGCGACCACTTTGCCGGTCTGGCCGACCTGCAGATCGTTGGGCACGAAGCCCGCGTCGACCGCGGCGCGGCTGGCGCCCATCGCGGCGCCGACCACGTCCACCAGCGGTTCAAGCACGGTGGTGAAGTTCTCGCCCGACTTAAGGCCGCGCCCGCCGGAAATGACGATTCTCGCCTCGGTGAGTTGCGGACGGTCGCTCTTGATTTCATTGAAGCCGACGAATTCCATCTTGAGCGACGCCTGATCGATATTGGCAGCGGCCTTCTCCACCGGCGAGGGGCTGGAGCTTTCGGGCGCGGCGTCGAACGCGGTCGAGCGCACAGTGATGACTTTTACCGGCCCGTCCATTTCCACCAGCGCCATCCCGTTGCCGGCGTACATCGGCCGGATAACGCTGCCGTCGTCGTTGATGGTGATGATGTCGGAGGCCATCGGAGCTTCCAGCCGCGCCGCCAGCCGCGGCATCAGGTCCTTGCCGCGCGCCGTCGCCGTCGCCATCACGTATTCGGCGCCGATAGTCTTGACCAGGTTGGCGAGCGCCTGCGCGTGCGCATCGGCCAGATAGTTCTTGAGTGCGGGATGCTCCAGCGCGATTACTTTGGCGGCGCCGTATCTGGCCGCCTTTTGCGCCAGCGCGTCAAGATTCTCCCCCAGCACCGCGACGACGCACTGCACGCCGCGTTTGCGCGCCATCTCCAGGCCGGCGTTGATTGCGACCAAGGTCGATTTGGGGAAATGCTCGTGCTGATACTCGGCGAAAACTAAAACGTCACCCATGTGATTGTCTTCCTGGACTGTATGTGGCCGGCTGCGCGCGGCCGCCTCGCGCGGCGCCGCCCGTTGTCAAATAAGCTTGGCTTCCTCGTGCAGGAGTTTGACCAGCTCCTCCACCGAGCCCACCTTGCGGCCGGCCTGCCGCTTGGGCGGGGCCTTGAGTTCCTTGATCTTCAGCTTCGGCGTCAGGTCCAGGCCGAGGCTGCCGATAGGGATTTCTTTGAGTTCCTTTTTGCGCGCCTTCATGATTCCGGGCAGCGACGCGTAACGCGGTTCGTTGAGCCGCAGGTCGGTGGTAATCACGGCGGGCAGTGGAAACGCGACGGTTTCCAGTCCGCCGTCAACTTCACGAATTACGGTGCAGCGCTCGCCCTCGATATCGACTTTGGAAGCAAACGTCGCCTGTGGCCATCCGAGCAGCTCGGCCAGCATCTGCCCGACCTGGTTGGAGTCGTCATCGATCGCCTGTTTGCCGAGGATAACCAGTTGGGGCTGCTCTTCGGCGACGATTTTGGCGATGACGCGCGCGATCGCCAGCGTATCCAGCGGCTGGTCGTTGACCACCAGCTTGGCGCGGTCGGCGCCCATCGCGAGTCCGGTGCGGAGCTGCTCCTGCCAGTTGCTCTGGCCGATGGTCAACAGCACAACTTCACCGGTCTTGAGGCGTTCCTTGATGCGTAAAGCTTCTTCGATGGCGATTTCGTCGAACGGATTGATGACCCATTTGACGTTATCGGTAGCGATTCCGGTCCCGTCGGCCAGGATTCTGATAGTAGTGGCGGGATCGGGGACGCGCTTCAGCGGTACCAGAATTTTCACAGAATTGCTCCTTGGAATGAGCCGCTATGCGAGGCACAGCGCCTGGCATCTCTCCGCGCGGGGAGTGAGGCAGGCGATGGGAAACTAACAACCGTGGCAGTTTCAGTCAAATCAGGGTTTGAGCGAGGAACCGGCGGCGGCAGGCGGCTATTCGTTGTAACCCAGGCGGCGCGACAGGTCCTGTCCGGCTTCCAGGATCACCGGCGCGATTTCTGTGGCCACCCGTTCCGCCGGAATCCGATATGACGGTCCCGCCACCGCCAGCGACCCGACCACGGTGCGAGTGTAGTCCCGAATGGGCACGGCGACGGAGCAGACATCCTCCATATATTCGCAGTTATCGACCGCATAGCCGTTGCTGGCCACCGCCGCGAGCTGTTCGAGCAGCTTGGAACGATCGATAATCGTCTGGCCGGTATGCGTCCGCATCTGCTCGGGCAAGGTCGACTTCAGTTCCTCGTCGGCTTCGAAGGCGAGATAAACCTTGCCCGACGCGGTGCAATACAGCGGCAGCGACTCGCCGATGGGCGGGGTGATCTTGACCACCCGATCCTCGGGCTCGGCGGCTTCCAGCGGGACCACGGCGTCGCGCCGGACGATCCCGACAAAAGTACTCTCACGGCATCGGCGGGCCAGATCGGACAGGATAGGACGCGCCTGGCGGACCAGGCCCATATGGTTGATGTAACTGCGGCCGAGGTTGAGGCAGCGGATACCGAGGCGGTAGTTTTCAGTTGAGCGGTTCTGTTCGATGTATCCGCGCGCTTCCAGCGTGGCGAGCAGGCGGAAAACGTTGTTCTTGTGGAGCTTCAGGCGCTTGGACAGCTCGGTGACGCCCAATTCGTCCACGTCGCGGGAGAATTGTTCCAGTACGTCGAGCGAATGAGCCACCGACTGGATCACGTAATTAGTTTTGTCGCGGCGAACCATTACGTTTTGGTACCTCTGAGTCGGATGGCTTGAGTGGGCGCCCGCCATTTTGGGATAGCGTTTTAATTTAGTGCCAGCCCGCCCGCCGTGTCAACGCGGGTTTTCGCCTGGCTCCGGATGCGCTTGCGGACCCACAATAATGTAAACTGGCCGGCGTGGCCTGCTGCCTCAGGAGATATCGTGATCCAAACCCAGGGGATGCGCCATGTCGCTTTGCGCGTGGCCGATGTCGAGCGATCGAAAAGTTTCTATACCGAGGTATTCGGGATGCGCGTCGTATGGCAACCCGACCCGGATAACGCTTATCTCAGTTCCGGCCTCGATAATCTCGCGCTGCATCGCGAACCTGACGGCGCGCGCGCCCCGGCGCTGGAAGGCGTGCTGGATCATATCGGCTTCTTTGTGGCCGATCTTGCTCAGCTCGAGCGCAATTTCCAATGGGCCAGGGAGCGCGGGCTCGATATCGTTCGACCCCTGCGGCAGCATCGCGACGGCACCTCGTCGTTCTATCTCAGGGATCCCGACGGGGTGGTGATCCAGTTGATTTACGATCCCGCCATGCGCGTCATCTAGAGTTCCGCTCAACCCGCGGGCCCGGCATCACCCGGCCTGCACGAGGTATCGTTAATATGATCAAAGGCAAAGCGACCCCCGCGGGGACGGTTTCTTATGCGGCAAGGTTCGCCGGCTTGCCCGGCAACTATCGCGCGATGTTCGGTCTGGCGGCGTCATCGCTGGGGATGGGAACCTATTTGGGCGAGATGGACCGGGAAACGGATGAGCTTTACCGGGAGGCGGCCAAATCCGCCGTCGCCGGCGGCGTCAACGTGATCGACACCGCGGTCAATTACCGTTTTCAGCGCAGCGAGCGCTCCATTGGGGCCGCAATCAGGGAACTGATCGACGCCGGCAGCCTCAGGCGCGAGGAGATAATCGTCGCCAGCAAGGGCGGCTACATCACGTTCGACGGCGAGATGCCGGCGGATCCGCGCGAATACTTCGATCGCGTCTACATAAGGACGGGTCTCATCGGGCCCGACGATTTCGTCGACAACTCGCATTGCATGACGCCCCGTTATATTGAGGCGATGCTCGAACGCAGCCGCGCCAATCTTGGCCTGGAGACGGTCGACGTTTACTTCGTGCACAATCCGGAAACCCAGGCCGCGGCGGTGGGACGGACCGAATTCATGCGCCGGATGCGGCTGGTGTTCGAGTTGCTCGAGCGCAAGGCGGCAGCCGGCGCGATTGGGGTTTACGGTGCCGCGACCTGGAACGGATTCAGGGTGCGTCCCGACAGCGCCGATTATCTGTCGCTGCAGGAGCTGGTCGATTTAGCCCGGGAGGTAGGCGGCGCCGACCATCATTTCAAGCTAATCCAGTTGCCCTACAGCCTCGCAATGCCGGAGGCGTTCACCACGCCCAATCAACGTGTCACCGGCGAACAGCAAGCACTATCCGTGCTCGAAGCCGCGCGCACCCTGGGCGTCGCGGTATGGGCGAGCGCCTCCCTGCTGCAGGGGCGCCTCACCGGAGGGCTGCCGGAAGTGGTGGCAAATGCGATGGAGGGTCTGCGCACCGACGCGCAGCGTTCGATCCAGTTCGTGCGCTCAACGCCCGGCGTCAATTTGGCCCTGGTCGGGATGAAGACGGTTGCTCACGTCAGCGAGAACATCGAGACCCTGAAGCACCCGCCCGCACCGTTCGATTCGTTCATGAAGCTGTTTACCAAGGCGTGAGCCTTCGGCAAACGGCACCTAGCCACAGGCGGCCAGCCGCGTCAAGCGTTAGAGCACCTCGTCGGCGATCTGCTGCAGCGACGCCGACGTATCGCCCAGCAGGAGTTCGTTGCTCTTGATGCGTTTGAAGTACAGATGCAGGTCGTACTCCCAGGTAAATCCGATTCCGCCATGGACGTGAATCGCCTGGCTGCCGAGCAGCGCGCCCGGTCCTGACGCTGCCGCCTTGGCCATCGCAATCGCCACTTTGCGCTCGGGCACGTTGCTGTCGATGGCCCAGGCGGCGTAATAGACCGCCGACCGCAGCCGGTCGATGATCGCGCCCATCTCCGCAATCCTCACTTTGACCGCCTGATTGGAGCCGACCGGCTTACCGAACTGGATCCGCTCCTTCACGTACGCCACCGACATCTCGACCATCTTCTCGGCTACGCCGAGGCTCTCCGCAGCCAGCGCCGCGCGCCACTCGTCGATTAGAGTCGCGATTGCGCCCGACGCGTCAGCGCCGCCGAAGACCGACGCTGTGCCTGGAACGCTGACGCCGCTCAGCGTCATCTCATACTGGCGCACGCTGCGGTCCATCACGTCGAGGTCGAGCCATTGGATGCCCGCGGTGCCAGTTGAAACGGCAAACAGGCCGCGCTGGCCGCCGGGCATCGCCGCCTCGACCAGAGCGGTTGCGGCCAACGGCCCGAACGGTACGAATTCCAGCTTGCCCTCGAGCGTCCAGTTGCCGCCCGCCGCCTGCGCCTTTACGCCCTCGCCCAGCGCCAGCGTGAAACTGGAGGCGCCGCTGACGATCTGCTTGAGCAATTCGCCGCGCGCGGGACTTGCGGGTGCGGCGGCGATTGCCCGTCCGGCCAGCAGCGTCGTGGTCAGGGGAACGGGCGCGACCGCGCGCCCAGCCTCTTCCAGCAGCACGATAAAGTCTTCAAAGCGCAGGCCCGAACCGCCGTCCGCCTCGGGCACCATCAACGCGGTCCATCCGCCGTCGCTCAGGGTCTTCCACAGGCCCGGGTCGCGGCCGTCGCCGTCGTAGGCAATCTGCCGGACGTGGCGGATGTCGCACGCGCCCTCGAATAAACTGCGCAGCGCTTTGCGCATTTCCTGCTGGTTTTCGTTCAGGTCGAAATCCATAGAGTCACCTGTTTGGGCGCAAACATCAGAAAAGTAAGACAGCCGTACTCGCGAAGCAACAGGTGTTCCGCCGCCCCCAGGGGAGGACGCGCAGTCATTTCTCCTGCAGGGTTTTGATGAAGCTGACCAGGTCCTGGATGCGCCGGCGCGTGTTCGCCTCGCTGGTGGGATTGGGCTGTCCTTCGCCCATTTGCCAATTGACGCCCCAGGTCGGCATCCGGTTTTCCCCCAACTCGTGCGCGGCGATATTATCGCGCCCATCGATCGCCTTATAGATCTCCTGCGCAGGGAAGACTCCGTGATTCTCCTTGCTGAGCCGGGTGAGGTCCCTGGGGTGGAGCGCGGGTAGAACCGTCACCGCCTCGCCGTCGCCCTTGCCGGTGGGCCCGTGGCATACGGCGCAGTTGTTGCGGTAGTCCTGCTGGCCGGGTATCACCTGGGCGCGGGCGCCGGCGGCGCAGGTAAAAAAGGCAGCCGCAAGCGCGGCTCCGTACAGGGACCATCCTTTGGCGTCGGCAGGCATCGTTCGGCCCTTCCTTTCTGATGCGTCAGTCATCCTGTCCCGGCGGACAGCCGATGATAGCATGCTCGATTGCGCAAGCGGCGACGCCGCGGCGGCACCGGGGGTCATTTTATCGAAGGTGATGGACCGCGCCCGGGAATTGATCGATCCTAAAGGCCTGGGGCGATGAAGGCGAGAGGCGCGACATGCATCTGATGTATTTTACCGAGCAGCCGATGTCGGCCTATCCTACCGAGCAGAGCGATCGGTTCGGGTACAGCGCGCTGCTCTTTCCCAACGCGTTTTTCGATTCGGCCGCCGCCAGCCGCCTGTACAACGAGCGCCTGGAGGAATATCAGCTCGTCGACGAGGTCGGCTTCGACGGCATCATGCTCAACGAGCATCATAACGCGCCGTTCTGCATGCAGGCCAAGTGCAACATCTTCGCCTCGATCCTTGCCGCCACCACCAAACGGGTAAAACTGGTGCTGCTGGGCAATCCGCTGCCGATCGCGGAGAATCCGGTGCGTCTGGCCGAAGAGCTGGCCATGATCGATTTGATCTCGAAGGGACGGCTGGTGTCGGGATTCGTGCGCGGCGGCGGTGTGGAATCGATCGCGGCCAACGTCAACCCGGCGTTCAATCGCGCCCGCTTCGAGGAAGCTCACGACCTTATCATCAAGACCTGGACCACGCCGGGGCCCTGGCGATGGGAAGGCGAGCAGTATCAGTTTCGGGTGGTTAATCCATGGGTGCTGCCGCTGCAAAAGCCGCATCCGCGCGTCTGGATCCCGGGCATCTCCAGCCGCGAGACTATCGTATGGGCGGCGCGCCGGCGCTATCCGTACATCGCGCTGAACCTGCCGGTGCAGGAGGCGATGACGGTATGGCGCACCTACGATCAGGCAGCGGCGGTTGTCGGCTACCGCTCGGGCCCGGAACAGCGCGGCTATCTGATCAGATGCCATGTGGCGGAGACCGAAGAGAAGGCGATGCGCAATGCGCGCGAGTTCATGTGGATGCAGGGGGAGCTGATCGGGCTGCAGCATCCGGTGTGGGCGGCGCCGTCGGGATATCTGGGCACCTGGGCGCGCCGCGGCCTGGCGGAAATCCGCGCCGGCTATCGTACGGGTCTGGGTTCGCGCACGTTCGAGGAGATGGTGGCGTCGCTGTCGATAATCGCGGGCACGCCAAAACAGGTGGTGGAGAAGCTGCGCGTCATACTTGAGGAGACGCAGCCTTCGATCCTGGCATTATGGGCCAACGACGGGCGCATCAGCCATCAGGATTCCCAAACCTGCATCAGGCTGCTGGGCAGCGAAGTGCTGCCGGCGTTGCGCGAAATCGGCCAGCGGCTGGATTTGCGCAGTCCCTTTGAACTGAACACCCCGGTAAGTCTGGCCGCCAGCCCCCCTCCGCCGCCGCCCTCCCCATTCCCCAACCGCTCGCGCGGCTGGTGAACTGACGCGATTGCCCGAACCAGCGGCGCCGCCCTGCATCTGGCTTCGACCTGGCCGGGATGAATCGCGCGGCCGGCGTCCTGCGCCACGGTGCATCGCAGCACCTGGATTTTGCCGTTCGGATCGACTTCGATATCGACCAGCATTCCGGCCAACGCCGGTCCGACGCCCTGCGCGTGTACGCTGGCGCGCGCCATCGCCTGCTCGACCTCAAGCACCTCGGGCAGCGGCTCGTATTCGACTTCGATGGTGACCTTGTCAACGCCGTCGTGGCGGATGGAACGCGTGCCGATCACGTTGAACCGGGTTGTGGCTGCGCTCATGGCCGGACCTCCGGATTGTTGCCGCCCGGTAAGGGAGCAGCCGGGCCGAAGGCGGGTTTGAAGAAGGGGGAAAGCACGGCGGCGCGGCCTTTTTACTTCAGAAGCGTTGAATCGCTCCCAAAGCTCTCAAGCGGCTTTGGCCTGGGATTTCTCCCTGCGCGGGGAAAAGAACGGCGCTGCGGTCGTTAAGCGCGGCGCACAATGCGGGCGCACGCCCGCGCCCCACAATGGGCAAGGCGCTACTGCACGTCGAGGACCGCAACCTTCGAGAAACGGATTCTGCCCGAGGGGCCGGCGAAGCCGCCCAACGGCATCGTATGGCCGCCCTGTTCCACCCGGCCCACCGGCGACGCTTTTTCGGTGCCGTAGAGCAGGGCGGCGCAGATGGTGTATTTGCCGCGCCGGGATGGCGCCACCAGATCGTAGGTTACGCTGGCGCTGGAGAACTTGTCCGCCGCCAGATTGGTCTTCACCCCGAACACGACCACGAAGTTAAGGTTGCGCTCCAACCCGTCATAGCGCCGGCCGAGCCATTGATCCTCCTGCTTGCCGTCAGGACCGGTCACGCGCGGCGGCGAGTAGACGTAAAAGCCCTCGCCCTGGATTGCGCGCGCCTGGTTGCGCAGATCGATATCCAGCAGCATCACGCCAATCACGGGTCCCGAACCGCCGCTGGCTTTGACCGTTGCCATGAACATCTCGCCCGCCTTGACCGCGGTGGGAACCTCCAGCGTGATTTTCGAGTTCTCGTCAACCTTGCGCACGTCCGCAATCAATTCCGTGCGCTGTTCGGCCGACAATTTGGCGTAGGGGCCGGAACCCGTTCTGATAGCGTCGAGATGGGCCACGGCGGCGGTGCGTTTGCGCGCTTCGGCTGCGGGCAGGTCGCGCAGTTGCTCCAAACCGATCGAGGAATGGCATCCGGCGCAATACGGCGCGGCGTCGGTCACGTCATGCAGCGGACCGCCGGGATAGGCGGCCGCGGGAATACCGCGAAAAACGCAAAGCAGCGGAATCATCCACGCTACAAATCCGATTACGCACCGAAGTTTTTCCTGCACCCAAGGATCCTCCGTGGCTTACATCAATGCCTGCGTATGGGGCGACGCGCAAGCCGTCCCGGCGACGCTTCAGGTTTTGACCGCCGCGTGAATGGCGACGGTGCCAAACCCGACCCGTCGGTAGCTGGCGTTGGCGAAGCCGGCGGCGGTCATCATCGCCCGCAGCCGCTCCGCATCGGGGTAGGTGCGCAGCGAATCGGGCAGATAGGTATAGGCGTCGAAGTCGCCGCTCACCATCCCGCCCATGAGCGGGACCGCGACTCTGAACCAGGGCCACAGCAGCGGACGCAGCGGCGCCGGCGGATGCGTCAGGTCGAGGCAGACCAGGCGTCCGTTGGGTTTGAGCACGCGCTGGAACTCGCGCAGCGCCGCCTGCAGGTCTGACAGATTGCGCAGCAGAAAGCCGTTCACCAGGCAGTCGAAGGTATTGTCGCGAAAGGGCAGTTGCTGCGCGTCCCCGGCGATGAATGATACAGGATTCCGCGCGGCGCTCGACCGCGCCTGCCATTGGGCGGTTTTATGGACCGCCGCCGTGAGCATCTCGGGACAGAAATCCGCTCCGACGACGAACCTGGCACCCAGCCGCGCCAACTCCAGCGCGAGATCTCCGGTGCCCGTGGCGAGATCGAGCGCAACCGCGTCCTGGGGCGCCGCCATCCGCGCCGTCACGCGGCGCCATCGGCGGTCCAGACCCATCGTCATCAGCCGGTTGATGAGGTCGTAGCGCGGGACGATGCGCGCGAACATCGAGCGCACGTATGCGGCCTTGGCCGCGGGCGCCTCAGGTCCGCTCCAGGTATGGAGCCGCTGCGGCTTCATCGATTTCCACCCCCAGCCCGGGACCGGCCGGACACGCCATCATCCCGGCGCGCGGATGCGGCGTGCCGATAGCGAGATCGGATTCGAGCAGTTCGGCGGTTGCCAGTCCACAAGCGCGGGTGCAAGCCGCGGCGCAGGCCAGATGCGCCGCGGCGGCAATTGCGACGCCGCTGTCGATCGTGGTCGTGATCACCGATTCGATGCCAGCCTCTGCGGCGCGGATCGCGATGGCCATCGCCGGGCGCAATCCACCCACGATCATGGGCTTGAGTATGAGCAGGTCGGCGGCGCGCGCGTCGATGATTAATCGCGCAGCGTCCAGATTGGTAACCGCCTCATCGGCGGCGATCGGGACGTTAACGGCTGTGCGCACCGCGGCCAGCCCTTCAACGTCATCCGCGGCGACCGGCTGTTCGACGTATTCGATCCCGAATCGCGAAACGGCGCGGATCATCCTGATTGCGGTCTGCACGCTCCACGCGCCGTTGATGTCGAGCCGGATTAGAACGTTGGGGCCGACCGCATCGCGCACGGCGCCGACCATCTCGGATTCGCTGCCGGGGTCGCGCGTCATTCCGGCCTTCAGTTTGATGCATCCAAAGCCGTCCTGGACCGCGCGGCGCGCCAAGCCGGCTGCGGTTCCCGGCGTACGGGCGGAAATCGTGGCGTTGACCGGGACGGCGTCGCGCGCGCTCCCCGCGATCAATTTCGCCACCGAGATTCCCTGTTGCCGCGCAATCAGATCGCACGCGGCGATATCCAAACCGCAGCGGATTGCGTTGGCGGCGTCCGGGGTCAGATCGAGGCGGGCGGTCAGGAGTCCGACGCATTCCAGGTCGGTTCCAGCCAGCTGCCCAGTCAGCGCCGTGAGCGCGCGCGCCGCCGCCGGGATGGTGCGGCGGTTCAAAGGGGCGATCTCGCCCAAGCCGTAAAGCCCGCTCTGCGCTTGCAGCCGGATGATGAAGCCTTCGCGAAACTGCCGCGCGCCGGCGCTGGTTACGAATTCACGGCGCAGCGGGATGCGATAGGCGCGCCAGCCAAACTCGATGATTTTCACAACAGAAAGCTCGCCGCGAGCAGCACACCGAAGATGAGATGCAGCCCCGCGGTGCGGCGCAGCACCGGATTGAGGGCGGCGCCGCCGCTCTTCCATGCCGTCCGCACCAGGTTGAGCGCGAGCGGCAGCGTCAGCCATGGCAGTATCGCCCAGGCTGAACTTGCGCCGCGGATCCACGGCGCCGCCGCAATCGCGTACGCTCCCAGCACCAGCACAGAATACTCAACGCGCGTAGCCGACGCTCCCAGGCGCACGGCCAGAGTGTGTTTGCCCGCTTTGCGATCGGTATCGATATCGCGCAGATTGTTGACCACCAGGATCGCCGTAACCAGCATCGCCACCGGCATCGACGCGAGCAGCGCCGCGGTATTGACGCTGCCGGTTTGAAGATAAAAGGTCCCGGCCACGGCGACCACGCCAAAAAAGATAAAGACGAAGAGATCGCCCAACCCATGGTAACCCAGCGGCCACGGACCGGCGGTGTAGGCGATTCCCGACGCGATCGCGGCCAGTCCGATTGCGAGGATCGGCCATCCGCCGACGCTGGCCAGATACAGACCGAGCAGGGCCGCAAGGCCGAAGCTGATCGTGCCGGCGGCGGCCACCTGCGTTTGCGGGATCAGCCCGGCCTGAACCACGCGCACGGGACCCAGCCGCGCGCCTGTATCGGCGCCTTTATGAAAGTCGAAGAGATCGTTGGTGAGGTTGGTGCCGATCTGAATCAGCAGCGCCGCGCACAGCGTGACCGCAAAGATGAGCGGACTGACGCGATACCCGCGGGCGGCGATGGCGGTGCCGACCAGCACCGGCACCACGGCGGCGCTCAGCGTCGGCACGCGGATCGCCAGCAGCCAGGCGCGCCAGTTGAACTCGCGGCCGGCGCCCAAGGCGGAGGGGGCCGCCGGCCGGGTTTCGCTTGTCATGGCAAATTACCCTGGCTCAGGGGAAGCGCTTGAACTTGGAAAAATTGGGGCGGCGCTTTTGCAAAAACGCGTCGCGCCCTTCCTTGGCTTCTTCGGTCAGGTAGAACAGCAGCGTCGCGTCGCCCGCCAACTGCTGGATTCCCGCCAGACCGTCGGTGTCGGCATTGAACGACGCCTTGAGGAAGCGAATCGCGGTGGGGCTCTTTTCCAGCACTTCGCGCGCCCACTGAATCGACTCCTCTTCCAGCCGCGCCAACGGCACCACGGTGTTGACCAGTCCCATCTCCAACGCCTGCTGCGCGCTGTATTGGCGGCACAGATACCAGATCTCCCGCGCCTTTTTGTGTCCGACCACGCGCGCCATGTAGGTGGCGCCGTAGCCGCCGTCAAAGCTGCCGACCCTGGGTCCGGTCTGGCCGAAGATCGCGTTGTCGGCGGCGATGGTCAGGTCGCAGATCAGATGCAGCACGTGGCCGCCGCCGATGGCGTAGCCGGCCACCACCGCGATCACGACCTTGGGCAGGAGCCGGATCTGACGCTGGAGTTCGAGCACGTTAAGCCGCGCAACGCCGCTGTCGTCAACGTAACCGCCGTCGCCGCGCACGCTCTGATCGCCGCCGGAGCAAAACGCCTCTTTGCCGGCGCCGGTCAGCAGCACTACGCCGATACTGGGGTCCTCGTGGGCATGCGCGAAGGCGTTTTGCATCTCGCTGACGGTCAGCGGCGTGAACGCGTTGCGGCGGCGGGGGCGATTGATGGTGACGCGGGCGATCCCCTCGCCTTCCAGACGCTGATAGAGGATTTCTTCGTAGTCGCGAATCTTGATCCAGTTGAAAGCCATCTGCTTACTCCGGCTTGGTTTGGATAGCGCTGATGAAATCAATCACGATGCGTTCGAATATATGCGGTTGCTCGAGATGAATCGTATGTCCGGCGCCGGGCACCAGGGCAAGCCGGGCGCCGGGAATCTGCGCGGCCATCTTGCGCGCGATCTCCACGAATTTGCCGTCCAGCTCGCCCGCCATCAGCAGCGACGGAACTTCGATCGCGCCCAGCCGCCCCCACAGCGAGGGCTGCACGCCGGTGCCAAGCCCGCGCAGGCTGTTGGCCAAACCGGTTGGGTTGTTGCGCAGACGCCCGGCTCGAAGATCCGCGCGCACACTCTCGGCCAGCCGCTGCTGGCTTGAAAATAGCGGGATTCGCTCCCATCGCGCGACGAACGCCGCGATGCCTTCCCGCTCGATGAACGCGGCCAGTTCGTTGTCGCTCTCGACCCGCGCACGCCGTTGCGCCCGGTGTTCGATTCCGGGTGAGGCGCTCTCCAGTATCAGCGAGGCAAACCGGGCCGGATGCTGCAGAGCGGCGGCGAGCGCAACGCGCCCGCCCATCGAATAGCCCAGCAGATGCGTCTGCCGCACATCCATCGCATCCATGATACCAATCAGATCCGCAACACAGCGCTCGATCCGGTAGCGCGCCGGATCGGAAGGAGAGTCGCTGGCTCCGTGGCCCATCAGGTCGGGCATGATCAATCTGAAACGGGCGGAGAGTTGCGCCTGCGCGCAAGCCCACGACCGGGCGCATCCGGTAAAGCCATGCAGCAGCATCAACGGCGGACCCGCACCCGCCGCGATCACATTGTAAGCCGCGCCCTCCAGCCTGAACGTCGCCATCAGCGGCTAATCGCGGCACGCACCGCGGAAGCGGCCGCGGCCCAGGTCTCGCGATGCATGCGGACGTTGCTGGTTCTTTCGGTCGGCAGCTCCACGATATTGACGCCCGATGACTGCAGTCCTTCACCGACGGCGCGGCGGAACTCCGGCCAGGTTTTGACACGGGTAAACACCGCGCCGTAAGCGGCGGCGAAGTGGCTGAAATCCAGACCGTGAGGCGTGCCGAAGAGCTGCTCGAAATGCTCGGCATGATCGGCCTGGGGCAGAAAGGAAAAGATTCCTCCGCCATCGTTGTGAAGCAAAACGACAGTGGCCTTGAGCCGATGCAGTCTGGCGGCCAAAAGGCCGTTGGAGTCGTGATAAAAGGAAAGGTCGCCGATCGCCAGCACGGTCGGCGCGGCGGCATATGCGCTGGCGCCCATCGCGCTGGACACCACGCCATCAATCCCGTTGGCGCCGCGGTTGGCGATGAAGCGAATCGGAGCTTCGCCGCCGGGGAAAAACGTATCCAGGTCGCGCACCGGCATGCTGTTGCCGGCGAATAGCGTCGCGCCTGACGGCATCAGCGCCGCCAGTTCCGAGAAAACCTTGCCCTCGAAGGGAACCGCAATTCCCTCCAGATGCCGCGCGATCGCCGAGCGCGATGCCGACGCGGCTTGCAGCCATTGTTCGGACCACTGGCGGGTCTGATGCATGACCGCATGCTCGCCCAAAACCTCCAGCAAACGGGTACAAAACAATCGCGGCTCGGCCTGAACCACGCGCGCCGCCGTCAACGCCGGATCGTACCATCCGGCCGTATCGACCAACACCTGACGGCATCCGCCCGCCTGAGCCTCAAGGTAGCGCACCAGCGGTTTGGAAGTGGGCAGCGCGCCAAAGCGCAGTACGATGTCGGGCGCGAAGCGGCGGGTGAACTCCTCGATCCGGAGAAACGCGTCGTAGCTGTCGATCACCATCTGCCGGTTATGCCGGCCGCATCGCACCTGCGAGAGCGGGTCGGCCAGGATCGGAAAACCCAGGCGCGCGCCCAGCTCGCCCACCACGCCGGCGTAGTCCGCGCCGTCATGCGGACCGCATACGATAAGCCCCCGGCTGCCCGCGCGAAGTTCGGCCGCGGCCGCGTCAATGGCTTCGGCGCAAGCAGCGGGCTGCGCGGCGTCCACGATGACCTGCGGCGGCAGGTCGGGCGCGGCCGCCGGCGGCAGCTCCTCCGCGCCTTGCGGCATCAGCGGTTCCCGGAACGGACAGTTCAAATGCACCGGTCCGGCGGGTGCGGCCGACGCTTGCGCCGCCGCGCGGCGGGCGATCGATGCGGCGTAGCGCAGCGCCGGCGGCGACGCCTCGGGCAACGCCATCTCGACGAACCATTTAACATGCGCGCCGTAAAGCTTTATCTGATCGATGGTCTGCGGCGCGCCGGTATCGCGCAGCTCATGCGGACGGTCCGCGGTCAGCACAATCAGCGGTACCCGCGCATAGCGGGCTTCGACAATCGCCGGAAAGAAATTGGCCGCGGCGCTGCCCGAGGTACATAGAACCGCCGCCGGACGGCGCGTAAATCGGGCCAGGCCCAGGGCGAAGTACGCCGCCGAGCGCTCATCCAGATGCATCCAGAGTTTGAATGCGGGATGGCGCGCGAACGCCACCGCCAGCGGCGTCGAGCGCGAGCCCGGGCAGGCGCATACGTCGCGCACGCCGGCGCGCGCCAGCTCGTCGACCAAAGCCGCGGACCAGCGGGCATTCGCCGCGCCGGTATTCATCTCATTGCGCTCCCAACGCGGTCAGCATCGGCGTCAGCTTGATGCAGGATTCGGCGTATTCGCGCTCGGGGTCGGAGTCGGCAACGATACCGCATCCTGCGAACAGGGTGGCCTGCGCCCCATGCAGCAGGGCGGCGCGAATCGCCACCGCGAACTCGCCCTCGCCGCGATAGTCGAGCCATCCCACCGGCCCGGTGTACCATCCGCGATCCAGCCTCTCTCTGGCGCGGATAAACCTGAGCGCGGCTTCGCGCGGCTGTCCGCCGACCGACGGCGTGGGATGGATCTGCTCGATAATCTGCAGCGCGCTGCGGCCCGGGGCGAGGCGGCCGGAAATCGGCGTGCACAGATGCTGTACGTTGGGCAACTTCAATACAGAAGGCTGGGCAGGCAAATCCAGGCTGATGCATGACGCGGAGAGCTTCTCGGTCAAATCCTCCAGCACCAGCGCATGCTCGCGGCGCTCCTTGGGGTCGGCCATCAGCGCGTGCGCCAGTTCGCGGTCGGCGTGATCGCTGCCGCCGCGCGCATAGGAACCGGCCAGGCAGGTGGTGCTGACTTGGCCGCCGCGCACTTTGAGCAGGCGTTCGGGGGTGGCGCCGAGGAAGCATCGATCACCGTGCGCAATCGCGAACACGTCGCAGGTGGGATAGCCGGCGGACAGCCGGCGCAGGGCGAGGGTGGGATCGAAATTGTGCCTCGACTGCAATCTGACCGCGCGGGCCAGAACCACTTTGCCCAAATCGCCGCGGCGCACCGCCTGCGCCGCCGCAGCGACTTCGCTGCGCCATTGGGTTGAGGGACGGAGTTCGGATAGCCGCGGTTTGGCGGGCGAAGCGTGGCCGTTGGAGGGGTGATGCGCCGCCGCAATGCCGCGCAGGCCGCACAATTCGGCCAGCGGCGGCGGCGTATCCGGGCAAATTACCGCGTTGACCGTGAGCCAGCAGCGTCCGCGGTCGCCGATCAGGCACAGGCGCGGCAGCACCATGCGGCCCTCCGGATAGCCGCTCCACTGCGGACCCACGATATCGAAGGCAAATCCGCCCAGCAGGGTCGGTCCGCAGGGGGCGTCGCCCTGCTCAATCAATGCGCCCGAACACAGCTCATTCCAAATCTCGGCGGTAGCGGAGAAACGGTGCTCGCCCGCGGTTTCGATCACCCGGGCGGCACCGATCCCGGTCAAAGAAAAGCCGGCGTCGGGCTGCGACCACAGCATCCGGTCGGTACCGGCGGCGGCGCCGAAAACGTCAATCGGTTCGATTGATTGGACGCGTTGGGTAAGGCTGACCAGGATCGGGCGGCGTTGACGTCGGGATTGGTCGTAAGCCGCCTCAATAAGACCGGCGAGTTTGCTATCGAGGGCGGGTCCGGAAAGGTCGGTCTCCATGCGGTTGGAATCCAAGCGGTTGCAGCAGTGTTTTGCGAGGTTGTGCTCCAAAGCTAGAGTCTGCGGACAAGTGGATCAAGCAGATAGCGGTTGGAACGGGTGTAACGCGGTTTTAAACCTCAACCCCAAGTCTCGGAACCTCTGGCACAGCGGTTGCTGCTGTATCGGGAGTGGTTAGCTTTAGATCAGGCAAAGGAGCCGTCCCGTCATGTTTAGCGCCGTCGAAATGCTGAGAATCCAATTCTCCAGAGCCATCGATCAGACTTTCGAGCATTTTCTGGACGCGTGGAGCCCGCCCGCGAACCGCGAAGATCTCCTGCTCCAGGGTTATTCCGAAAATCAGGAGAATTCCACCGAAATTCCCGTGATCTCATCCATGTAACGCTGACTTTCGGCCAAGTGTGCCATGATCGTCGTACAGGTCAGGGCTTTGTCTGGTAAACAATTCAAAACCAGCCGCCAGGGCTGGCCGATGAAACGCGCGCGGGCGCATTGCCCCGGGATCATCCCCGCGATGCGCAGTCGGTCCTGGCGTTAATACCGCGTTTGTCAGCCCTCTCTTTTTCGCCTGCTTCTTCCCATCGTAGCTCGTTGATGTAGTTCTCAGATAGCGTAAGGTGTATCAATTCGCCGAAGGCGTCCCACGCCTTCATCGAGGTGAACGATGATACCCCTCGCTCCGTTCGGCAAAACCGGCCATAACAGCAGCCGGGTTATCTTTGGCGCCGCCGCGCTCGGCTCCATGAAACAGGACAACGCCGACCGCGTGCTCGACCTGCTGCTGGAGTTCGGCGTCAACCATATTGATACCGCCGCGGCCTACGGCGATTCCGAATTGCGCATCGGGCCGTGGATGCGCGAGCATCGCCAACATTTCTTTGTCGCCACGAAAACTGGCGACCGTACCATGGCGGCCGCGCGCGACAGCATTCATAGGTCGCTTGATCGGCTGCGCACCGACCGGCTCGACCTGATCCAGCTCCACAATCTGGCCGAAGAGGAAGATTGGCAGCGTGCAATGGGTCCGGGCGGCGCGTTGGAGGCGCTGGTCGAGGCGCGCGATCAGGGGCTGGTGCGGTTTATCGGCGTGACCGGTCACGGCAGCCGCATCGCCGCGACGCATCGGCGCAGCCTGGAGCGTTTTGCCTTCGACGCGGTGCTGTTCCCCTACAATTTCACCATGATGAGCATCGCGCAGTACGCGGCCGACGCGGAGTCGCTGATCGCGATCTGTAATGAACGCGCAGTGGCGATGCAGACCATCAAGTCGGCGGCGCGCCGGCGCTGGCAGAACGGGGCGTCGCGCAAGCTGAGCTGGTACGAGCCGCTGCGCGAGCGCGAGCCGCTGCGCCGCGCCGTCCATTTCACGCTCAGCCGTCCCGGCCTGTTCCTGAATTCCTCCAGTGACGCGACGCTGCTGCGCGACATCCTGGAAGCCGCCAGCCAACCTCTGGTACAACCATCCCGCGCCGCGCTGGAATCCGACGTCGTGGATTACGCGATGGAACCGCTGTTCATCCCCGGCGTGCGCGATCGAATCTGAACGCGGATGATTTACAAGAAGAGGTGGGTGGCACGGTGATCAGAATCGTATCGCATAACCGTTACCGTTATTCGCCGCTCGGCGGGCGGCCGGTCTATGAATGGCCCGGCGGTAAGCGGCTTGCCTTTTATGTGGGGCTCAATTTGGAGCATTTCAGTTTCGGTAACGGGCTGGGCGCTGAGCTGGCGCCCGGCGGTCCGCCGCCCGACGTGCTGAACTACGCGTGGCGCGACTGGGGTAATCGAGTGGGCGCGTGGCGGATGCTGGATATGTTCCGCGAACTGGCTGTCCCGGTTTCCCTGCTGGTGAACAGTTCGCTGTACGAATACTGCCCCGAATTGATCGCGGCCTTCCGCGATGACGGCGCGGAGATCGTGGCGCATGGCCGCACCAACGCCGAGCGCCAGGGGGAACTGGCCGAACTGGAGGAGGCGGCGCTGATCGCCGAGTGTACGGCGACGATTGCGCGGCACGAACGGCGCGCGCCCGAGGGCTGGCTGGGTCCATGGATTTCGCAGAGTGCCGCGACCCCGGATCTGCTCAAGGAGGCGGGCTATAAATACCTGCTGGACTGGTGCCACGACGATCAACCGGTATGGTTTGCCACCCGCGCGGGACCGATTCTGTCGATTCCCTATCCACAGGAGATCAACGATTTGCCCGCGATTGTGGTGCGGCGGGCCTCGGCGCGGGAATTCTCGGATATGATC
>JAJPJA010000003.1 GCA_021324455.1 Pseudomonadota bacterium
AGCGCGGTGCCGGGCCGTGAACCCGGCCGGCGACAACTCACGTTTTTGGGGGCCGCTTCAGCTATCGCCATATTGCTCGTTGCCGTGGAGCCAGTCACCACTTCGATAACCCTTCTGCAGTTCCTTAAGGAAGGCGGCCCCTGTGCCCTGTGGACGACCCTGATGGCAGCGTTGCCCTGCCTGGTGGTTTTCAAGGCCATGCGCAAGGGAATGCCGACTACACCCGCCGTCTCGGGAGCCTTGGCGGCGGCCGCCGCGTTCCTGTTTGCCTTCGCGATCGCGCGCGTCGGGTGCCCGATAGACGACGGTTTGCATCTCATTGTATGGCACCTGTTGCTGCCGTTCGGATTTGGCATGGCGCTGTCAATCTACGCGGGACTCAGGCTGTTGCCCAACTTATACGACAAAGTGACGGCACTGAGAATCCGACTATATGACGTGTCGCACGGATCCTGACTAATCGAGCGGGCCTGAAACGGTTCATGCCGCTCACAATTGCAATTCGAGTAAATTACGCGCATCTTCCGGGCCCGGCTCAGAGGGTATTGAGAAACAGATACGAGTGTACCATGACGATTGCTCTTAACGCCGCGAATAGAGACTGGCTTTCTTTCTTAATCTTTTTGCTCTCACGGAGAGACCAGAAAGAGGAAGCGGACCGCACCTTGTCTTCAACCGCCTGTTAATCATTGATGTCCGCTCGGAACACACGGGGTTGAATTGGTCTTGACCATCGCTGGCAAGATTTCAGGACCGGGGGAACTGTTCAAGCGCGAGGCTCTACCTCACCTTGGCGCGCTCTTTACTATGGCCCTGCACCTGACACTGAAAGAGGCCGACGCCAGAGAGCTGTGCCGGCAGACCATGCTGCGGGCGTATGACCGCTTTCATCAAGTGACGCCCGCAACCAACCGCCGCGTCTGGCTTTTGGCGATTCTTTACGATGTTCTGCGCAGCGGCTTCCGGCCGTCCAGGCGCGGGCAGAACGGCGGAAATCCGGAGTTGCTCGAATACGCGGTCGAAGTCCAAAGCTGCGCCCATCCGGGCTCGCCGCTGTTCGACCGGCTTTCGCAGCGCGATCTGAACCGGGCGCTGCAGGGCTTGCCCGAGGAGCTTCGCGACGCCCTGTTGCTGGTGGATGTCCAGGAATTGAGATACGAGGATGTTGCCCGGGTCTTGCACGTGACCACCGAAAGGGTTCGATGCCGGGTGTCGCGCGCTCGCGCCCTGATGCGCGCGGCTTTGCAGCAATCGGTCCGCCGCGCTCGTGCTCGCGAGTGACCTGTGCGGGCCTCGCGGCGCTGATAGAATACTTCAGGTGTAGCCCTCAAATTATACTTTCGGCTGCGGCTTGCACGATCGCAGCCTCTTTCCCATTACTGATATCAGCGCCGGAAAGCTGATGATAGACGCGCCGCGCGCTCGATCACACTATAACATAAGAAAAGGGGAACGAATTCCGCGGCTTGCTGGTTGTTCACTGTGTGGAACGTTCATCCGCCGATGTAAAAGGAGAATTCAATTGAAGCCGGAAAGTATAGTGTTGGAAACGGCGAGCTGCGGGAATGGCCGGAAATACGAAACCGGCAATGTGCCGGAGGCCGCACTGCGGCGCTTCAACAAGCTGCGCGGCGATTTCGCCCCGCTTCGCGACGCACTGCTGAATCATCATATATATAACGAAGTGGACTCGCTTGGCAGGCTGCGCGAGTTCATGCAGATTCACGTGTTCGCGGTGTGGGATTTCATGTCATTGGTGAAACGGCTACAGCGCGAACTCACCTGCACCAGCTTGCCCTGGACACCGCCGACCAGAGCGCGGATCGCGCGATTCGCAAACGAAGTGGTGCTGGGTGAAGAAAGCGATCTGGGGCTTGACGGTAAACCGCTCAGCCACTTCGAGTTGTACCTGCGGGCTATGGACGAAATTGGCGCCGACACCAGCGTCATCAGCCGCTTCATGGCGCAAATAAACGATGGCAGGCACTACGCGGAGGTGCTCGAGCAAATGAGTGTCCCGCCCGGCGTGGCGGATTTCGTCAAGGAAACCCTGCACTGCGCAATTCACGGTTCCGTAACCGAAGCCGCGGCCTTTTTCCTGTTCGGCCGCGAGGATGTAATACCCGAAATGTTCGAGAGGTTGCTCAAGTTGTGGCACAATGGCAAGGCCGAGGTGCCGCACTTTGCATACTATCTGCAGCGCCATATCGAATTGGATGGCGCCAGTCATGGTCCATGGGCCCGGGAGATGTTGACAGCGCTGGCCGGACAGAACGCGAGGAATTGGGAACGCGCTGCCAGTGCGGCCAGACAGGCCGTCAGCGCGCGCATCAGGCTGTGGAACCGTGCTGCCGCGCACCTGGAGAACCAGCCCCGCAGATAGGCGTAAGGCGAGTGCTGAGGCCTTGAGGGTAAGAGCGAGGACACCCGAAAGGTCCAGCACTGGAGGCGGAGCTAAGCTAAGCTAACTGGCCGGCGGTTTGTATAACGGCAGGGACGAATGCCCGATGGTCCGATCGATCGTGCTTTGCGGTACATTCTCGCCGCGCTTGAGGCGCGCTATCAACTTGTCAATCTTGATGATTTTCATCTGGCGCAGCGACTCTTGATAGCCGTTGGTCTCCCGCGCCTGGCGGGCCAGTCCCCTTTTTACGGTCTCGAGCTGAATGATTTTAGCCTCGATGTTCGGCTCGACGGCCGTGTGCGATGAATCGGACGGAGTTTGAGCACGAGCGGGCGAGCCCAAACCGCAATGGATAGATACGCACAGGATGGCGCCCACAAGCGGTGCAACCCTGTTCTTACCTGGTAAATGCACGATCAGGATTTCCCGGCCGCTGTCGCATCGAGGCGTTGGCGGATTTCCGCAACGTCGTCGATGCGGCTGGTAGCGGAGGGGAGGCAGCGAACGGCGGCAATTCCGCCGCGCGTGAATTTCTCAAACTGGCGCATCGTTGCGCGCATAGCGTCGATTTGGCCGCGCAAACCCTCCATCGCATCGCGAACTCCCGCGATACCGCCTCCGATCTCCTGCAACTGTGGCGCGCTCAGGTCGCGGGAGGCGTGCTTGATGGTGTCGTGTGTCGACTTCGAAGCCATTCATTAAGCACTATCAGATCGCGCTTGCGCGGTACATTGCGTCAGATTGAATCAAAAGCCGGCCAGAAACTGAGGATGCCGCCAGTCCCATACGCGTTCCGGATGCGCGTTGATGCCGACGTCCTTGCTCCACATGGTCGCGCTCCAGGATATCGCCCCCCAGCCATTCATCGCGATAGCAAGAAGCGTCAGCCCAAGCGCCAACCGCGTGAGCATGGGGCGGCGCCGCGGGTCGGCGTTCAGTCTGCGGAATGCCATCACAGCCAGCAGGAGGAACCATGGAATAGTGCCGGTGAGAAGGCGCGGTCCGTATGACCACCCGCCCCACCAATTCGGAAACGCGGCGACCAGCAGTACGTTGGCGGATATCACTGTCAGGGCGAGGATTGCGAGGCCGCGGTCGATCTCGGCGCGATAGCGTACCGTCAAATAGAGCACCATTAGAATCGTCGGAACGAAAACCAGCAATCCTCTCGAAGGACTGATCAGAATCGCGGGCAATGCCTCAACGATATGAGTCAGGCCGAGCAGATTTCCCTGGCGATAGTAATCGGGCAACGGCCGGCCGAAAATCAGTATCCAATAAAATACAAAGATCAGCCCCCAGGCGGCGAGTGTCACCAGGAAGACCGCGGCGTCGGAGCGGTAAACCAGGCAGATATAGACGGTAACCGCCGCGAGCGCCACGGCGCCGGTCGGCCGCACGAAATACATCCAGGCAAGCAGGGTGGCCAGAACGATCGGGCGCAGGCCACGCTGCTTGCCTTGGAGCAGCAACAGCGCCGCGATGCTCGACAGCATCACCTCCCAGGTCTGCGACCATAAGGTACGGCTGGCGGAACTCCAGACCTGCGTGCCCAGCGCGCCGCCCACGGCGATCGCGGCGCTCCAGGAAACCGGCAGTCCCGCACGCATTCCCATCTCGAAGAAAATCGCCGACGCTGCCGCCATCAGCAGCGCCGCAAGCAGTTTCTCCTGCAGCACTTCCGCGACGAGATGGTAAACGCCGTTGCTTCCCACCGCCGGGATGCCCAGAGCGTCGAGCAGCGCGACAAAGGGCAATGAGAGAAAACAACTCCCATGCGGATAGTCGTAAAGTACGCGGCCGTGAACCCGCACGAGCTGATAGAACCTGCCCGGCTGGGCCAAACCCCGCGCGGCGGGGAGCGCACGCGGCTGAAGCCCCGCGATGCGAAAGCCGTTAAGCGCGGGAGTCCGATTTTTCAGCAGGCTCTCCGTGGTGAGCAGCGCGAACTGCGAGTCCAGCAGAACCGTCACCGGCGAAGCCGAGAAGACCACGAAGCAGAACAAGAATACGAGCAGCCTGACCCTGCCGGCATTCGCGCAGCGCACCAGGTGGGTGTAGCGCCGGGAGGTATATCGATGCCGCCAAGAAATGACGCATCATGCGGGTGTGCGGTAAAAACCTGACGCAAACGGCGCCGGCCCGCGGCAATCGGCAGGCGGCTCGGTCATGCCAGGCCAGCCGAATCCTCAAGCCCGCGCAACGCCGACGCGCTAAATCTGCGGATTGCTGGGCAGCGCGCTTTCTCCCATCAGGTACTGGTCGACGCAGCGCGCGGCTTCGCGGCCCTCCCAGATTGCCCACACTACCAGCGACTGGCCGCGCCGCGCGTCGCCGGCGGCGAACACGCCCGGCACGCTGCTCATGAAGTTGGAATTGCATTCGATATTGCCGCGCTGATCCAGCTTCAGACCCAGCTGCGCCACCACGCTGTCGGCCTCGGGGCCGAGAAATCCCAGCGCCAGCAGCACCAGGTCGCACTCCAGCTCGAATTCGCTGCCGGCAATCTCTTCCATCACCATGCGGCCGTTGTCGGTTTTCCAGTTAAGCCGCACTCCATGCAGCTTCTCGACCCGTCCGTGGCGGCCGGAAAAGCTTTTGGTATTGATGCTCCAGTCGCGAATCACGCCTTCCTCGTGCGAGGTCGACGTGCGCAGGATCATGGGCCAGTTCGGCCACGGCATGTCGGGGGTTCGCGTTTGAGGCGGCTTGGCCAGCAGCTCGAACTGATGCACCGACACCGCGCCCTGACGGTTTGACGTGCCCAGGCAGTCCGAGCCGGTGTCGCCGCCGCCCAAAATCACGACGCGCTTGCCCTTGGCGCTGATCATCTGCCCTTCGGGAATAATATCGCCGGCGTTGATCCTGTTCTGCAGCGGCAGAAACTCCATCGCGAAGTGGATGCCGCCAAGCTCGCGCCCCGGCACGGGTAAATCGCGCGGCTTGGTCGATCCGATGGTCAGGCAGATCGCGTCGAATTCCGCGCGCAGACGGTCCGCCGGGTAATCGACGCCCACGTGGCAGTTGGTTCTGAACTCGACGCCTTCAGCCTTCATCTGCTCGACGCGCCGGTAGACGTTGGACTTCTCCAGCTTGAAATCGGGAATCCCGTACATCAGCAGACCGCCGATGCGGTCGGATCGCTCAAACAGCGTAACGCTGTGGCCCGCGCGCGCCAGTTGCTGCGCGCACGCCATCCCGGACGGTCCCGACCCCACCACCGCGACCTTCTTGCCGGTCCGCACCGCCGGTATCACCGGCCTGACCCATCCTTCGGCGAAGGCGCGGTCGATGATGTGCTTCTCGATCATCTTGATCGTCACCGGCTGGCTGTTGATGTTGAGTACGCAGGCCTCCTCGCATGGCGCGGGACAGACGCGGCCGGTGAACTCGGGGAAATTGTTGGTGCGATGCAGCCGCTCGATAGCGTCGGCGAAACGGCCGCGATAAACCAGATCGTTCCAATCGGGGATGATGTTGCCCAGCGGGCAGCCCTTGTGGCAGAAGGGGATTCCGCAATCCATGCAGCGGGCGCCCTGGGCCTTGAGCTTCTCCTCGGGCATCGGATTCTCGTACTCGCGCCAGTCGCGCACGCGCTCCTTGACCGGACGGCGCGGCGCCGTCTCCCGCTCAATCTCCAAAAAACCACCGATCTTACCCATTCGACCTGTGTCTCCTGCTGAATTCCTGTGGCCGCTCTGCGCTTCCCTTCAGGGAAGCGGCCGGTCAGACCGACGCCAGCTTGGCGGATTCGGTATTGAGGTGCTGGCGTTCGAGTATCTTGCGATACTCGGAGGGCAGGACTTTGACGAACTTGCCCACGTAATCGTCCCAGTGATCGAGCAGCCGGCGCGCCACCTCGCTTTGCGTGTACTGATGGTGACGGGTGATCAAGGTATGGATCTGACGCGCCTCGGCATCGTCCTTGAATCCGACCAGTTCCACCATGCTGGTGTTGCATCGGCGCGCGAAGGTGCCGTCTTCATCCAGCACGTAGGCGACGCCGCCGCTCATCCCGGCGGCAAAGTTGCGTCCGGTCCTGCCCAACACCACGACCGTCCCGCGCGTCATGTACTCGCATCCGTGATCGCCCACGCCCTCGACCACGGCGGTCGCGCCGCTGTTGCGCACGGCGAAGCGTTCGCCGGCCACGCCGCGGAAGAACGCCTCGCCGGCGGTCGCGCCGTAAAGCGCCACGTTGCCGATCAGTATGTTCTCTTCGGCCTTGAAGGTGGCCTCGCGCGGCGGATGCACCGCGATCAAGCCGCCCGAGAGGCCCTTGCCGCAGTAGTCGTTGGCGTCGCCTTCGAGATAGAGCGCCACGCCGCGCGCCAGAAACGCGCCGAAGCTCTGTCCCGCCGAACCTTTCAGATGAATGCGAATGGTGTAGGGCGGCAGCCCCTCTTCACCCCATCGCCGCGACACCTCCGAAGAGAGAATCGTGCCCACGGTGCGATTGATGTTGCGCACCGGCAGATGCAGCTCGACCGGCTTCTTGTGCTCCAGCGCGTCCCTGCACAATTCGACCAGCTGGCGATCGAGCGCCTTTTCCAGCCCGTGATCCTGCTGCTCGACGCAATGGATCGCGACTTCGGGCCCGACGTCGGGCTTATGCAGCAGCGGACTGAGATCGATGTGGCGCGCCTTCCAATGCGCAATCGCATCGTCCGGATCCAGGCATTCGACGTGTCCGATCATGTGGTCGAGTCTGCGGAAGCCCAACTGCGCCATGTATTCGCGCAGCTCCTGCGCGATGAACATCATGAAGTTCACCACGTGCTCGGGCTTGCCCTCGAACCGCTTGCGCAGCACCGGGTCCTGGGTGGCGATGCCGACCGGGCAGGTGTTCAGATGGCATACGCGCATCATGATACAGCCCGAGGCGACCAGCGCCGCGGTGGCGAAGCCGAATTCGTCGGCGCCCAGCAGCGCCGCAATCGCGACGTCGCGCCCGGTCTTGAGCTGACCGTCGGTCTCCACGCGGATGCGGCCGCGCAGGTCGTTCAGCACCAGGGTCTGCTGGGTTTCGGCCAGTCCCAGCTCCCAGGGCGCGCCCGCATGCTTGATCGAACTCCAGGGCGACGCGCCCGTGCCGCCGTCATGGCCGCTGATCAGGACCACGTCAGCCTTGGCCTTGGACACGCCCGCCGCGATTGTCCCGACTCCCACTTCGGCCACCAGCTTGACGCTGATGCGCGCGCGGTCGTTGGAGTTCTTGAGGTCGTGAATCAGTTGAGCCAAATCCTCGATCGAATAGATGTCATGATGCGGCGGCGGCGAGATCAGGCCGACGCCGGGGGTCGAGTAGCGGATCTTGGCGATGAAGTCGTCCACCTTGTGGCCGGGGAGCTGGCCGCCTTCGCCGGGCTTGGCTCCCTGCGCCATCTTGATCTGCAGCTCGTCGGCGTTGACCAGGTAATTGCTGGTGACGCCGAAACGTCCCGACGCCACCTGCTTGATGGCGCTGCGGCGCCAGTCGCCGTTGGGGTCGCGCACGAAGCGGGCGGGGTCCTCGCCGCCCTCGCCGGTATTGCTCTTGCCGCCCAGGCGGTTCATCGCGATGGCCAGGTTTTCGTGCGCCTCTTTGCTGATCGACCCGAAGGACATCGCGCCGGTCTTGAAGCGCTTGACGATCTCGCCGGCCGGCTCGACTTCCTCGATCGGCACCGGCTGCTGATGCGGTTTGAGCTTGAGCAATCCGCGCAGGGTCGCGCGCCGGCTGGCGATTTCATCCACCTCGCGCGTATAGTCCTTGAACAGTTTGTAGTTGCCCGCGCGCACCGCATGCTGGAGCTTGGCGATGGTATTGGGGTTGTACATGTGGAATTCGCCGCTGCGGCGCCACTGATACTGCCCGCCCAAATCCAGGTTGCCGTCCAGCTCGGGCGAAAACTTGAACGCGTAGTTGTGGCGCTTGAGCGCTTCGGCGTGGATCACGTCCAGACCGATACCTTCCACGCGCGACGGCGTCCAGGTGAAGTAGCGCTCGATAACTTCGCGGTTAAGCCCGACCGCTTCGAAGATCTGCGCCCCGCGATAGCTCTGCAGCGTCGAGATACCCATCTTGGAGGCCGTTTTGATCATTCCCTTGGTGACGGCCTTGGTGAAGTTGTGGACCGCTTCCTCTTCGCTGACGCCCTTCAGAATGCCGTCGCGGATCATGCCGCCCAGCGTGGCGTAGGCCAGGTACGGATTGAATGCGCCCGCGCCGTAGCCCATCAGCAGACAGAAATGCATCACTTCGCGCGGCTCGCCCGACTCCACCACCAGGCTCGTCCGCGTGCGGGTGCCTTCGCGTATCAGATGATGATGCACGGCGGCGGTCGCCAGCAGCGACGGTATCGCCATGTGTTGCGCGTCGATCCCTTTGTCCGACAGGATCACGATCGTGTAGCCGTCGGCGATGGCTTTGGAAGCGCCGGCGCACAGCTTGTCCAGCGCGGCGCGCAGTCCCGCCTCGCCGTCGGCCGGATGATACAGCGTGGAGAGCGTGATGCTGCGCAAACCGGGCAGCGCCAGGCGGCGGATTTTCTCCATCTGCTCGTTGGTGAGGATCGGTTCCTTAAGCCGCAACTGCCGGCAATGCAGCGGGCTTTCCTCGAACAGATTCTGCTCGGCGCCGATGGTGGTCTCGGCCGACATCACCAGCTCTTCGCGGATTGGATCGACCGGCGGATTGGTGACCTGCGCGAAGAGCTGCTTGAAGTAGTTGAACAGCAGCGGATGATGGTCCGAAAGCACGGCCAGCGGCGCGTCATTGCCCATCGACCCGACCGCTTCCTGCCCGTTCAGCGCCATCGGCGCGATCAGCATCTTCAGTTCTTCGATGGTGTATCCAAAGGCCTGCTGCTGCTCGAGCAGGTCGGCGGGTCCATGCCCGTTGAGCGACACGCCAGCGGGAAGTTCGGGCAGATCGTCCAGACTGACCAGTTGCTCCTTGAGCCACTGGCGGTAGGGCTTGCGCGCCGCCATTCCTTCCTTGATTTCCTCGTCGTCCACGATGCGGCCTTGCACCGTATCGACCAGGAACATGCGGCCGGGCTGCAGGCGCCCCTTGTATTGCACTTCCTGCGGCGGAATATCGAGCACGCCGGTCTCCGACGCCATCACCACCATCCCGCTCTTGGTGACCAGGTAGCGCGAGGGCCGCAAACCGTTGCGATCGAGCACGGCGCCAATCTGGCGGCCGTCGGTGAACGCGATCGAAGCCGGGCCGTCCCACGGCTCCATCATGCACGAATGGAACTGGTAGAAGGCGCGCTTGGCGTCGCTCATCGACTCATGGTTCTGCCACGCCTCGGGGATCATCATCATGACCGCGTGCGCCAGCGAACGTCCGGTCCTGACCAGCAGCTCCAGCGCGTTGTCGAACATCGCGGAGTCGCTGCCGGTGGGCTGGATGATGGGGAGCAGCTTTTTGATGTCGTCGCCGAACAGGGGCGAGCTGAACAGCTTCTGGCGCGCATGCATCCAGTTGATGTTGCCGCGCAGAGTGTTGATTTCGCCGTTGTGGCACAGGAATCGATACGGATGCGCCCGGTCCCAACTGGGGAAGGTGTTGGTGGAGAAGCGCTGATGCACCATGGCCAGCGCACTGGCCATGGCCGGGTCGAGCAGGTCGGGATAGAACTCGGGGATCTGATGGGAGATGAGCTGGCCCTTGTAGACCAGGGTCAGCGAGGACAGGCTGCAGACATAGAACAGTTCGCGGTCGTTGAGGTCCAGGGCGCGGATTTCGTTTTCGGCGCGCCGCCGGATGACATACAGCTTGCGCTCGAATGCGTCGGCATCTTCAATCTCCGGGCTGCGGCCGATGAACAGCTGGCGCACCGCCGGCATCGCGCGCCGCGCGATATATCCGCAGGCGGACTCCACCACCGGCACTTCGCGCCAGCCCAAAAAATGCTGGCCCTCTTCGCGCACCACGCGCTCAAACACCTGCTCGCAGGCGTTGCGTTCGTCGCCGCGCAGCGGCATGAACACGGACCCCACCGCATAGGCGCCCGCCGGCGGCAGTTCGAAGCCCAGCTTTTCGGTCTCCTTGCGCAAAAAGCCGTCGGGTATCTGCATCAGAATTCCGGCGCCGTCGCCGGTGAGCGGATCGCAGCCGCAGGCCCCGCGATGAGTCAGGTTGTCGAGCACCTGGAGACCTTTGCGGATGATGTCGTGAGACTTCTCGCCCTTGATGTTGACGACGAAGCCCACGCCGCAGGCGTCGCGCTCGAAGCCGGGCTGGTAAAGACCCTGGGGAGAGGGGAGATTTCGCAGTTGATGCATCTTTACGCTCGCTTGCTGTGGGATAGTCCCGCCTTGGCGCCGTTATGGCGCAGGCGCCGGCTGCCGGCGGCCTCGCCGCCCTCCTCTTCCTCCTCCGCCTCGGGCAGTGCGATGGTCACACGCTCGATATGCGTGGACAGCACCACCATCGTCTCCGTGCGCGAAACACCTTCAATAAAGCGAATCGTGCTGATCAGGCTTTCCAATGACGCGGTGTTGTTGGTTTTGACCTTGAGCAGCAGCGTGTGCTCGCCGGTCACGTGATGGCATTCGAGCACGTCGTCCATGTCCGCCACCGCGCGTTCGAATTCGCCGATCAGCTTGGGATGGCTGATTGACACGCCGATAAAGGCGGTGACGTCCTTGCCCAGCCGGCGCGCGTCGACCGTGGCGTGGTAGCCGGTGATGATGCCGCTGTCTTCGAGTTTTTTGACCCGCTCGACCACCGAGGGCGCCGACAATCCGACCTGTTCGCCCAGCTTGGCCAGGGGAGTTTTACAATGATCCTGGAGCAGGGACAGAATTTCGAAATCGATTCCGTCCAGCTCCGGGCTGGTTCCTAATTTCATAAGCCAAAATCCTGTGGTTGCCGTAAAAAAAACCAAACTGCGCACCGGCTGTCAAGGTTTGTTAGGCTTGTAGCGTTAATTTTCGAACAAAAAGCAGGTCGGGCCCGATGATGCGGCTGGATTCTCAGCCCCGACCCATCGGCCTGCGCACGGCCTGGCGCTGGGCATTCCGGTGCGGTCCTCCTTTTTGAAAAGCGCGAGCGTGACCGGCGGCGACGCAAGCGAAGCTCTTCGCGCGCTTTCCAGCTTGCCATCACGCTCAATCTCTGGCGCCAGCGGCGCCGATCCGTGTAAAACCACCGCACGAATCGATGCCGGAGGATATTCCGATGCGCTTTGGATTAATGAGCGATTTCCGCAATCCCCAACAATGGGCGCGGCCCTCCGCGGAGGTTTACGCCGATATCATCGACCACATGGTATGGGCGGAATCGCTCGGCTTTACCGACGCCGCCTTCCTCGAACATCACTTTGTCGACGACGGCTATCTGCCCTCGCCGCTGATTGCCGCCACCGCGGTCGCGGCACGCACCCGGAAGATGCGCGTGGGCACCAATATCGCCATCCTCCCGCTCTACGACCCCGTGCGGATGGCCGAAGACGGCGCCGTGCTCGACGTGATCTCCAACGGCCGCTTCGAGTTGGGCGTCGGCCTCGGCTATCGACCCGACGAATACGCCGGCTACGGCATCGACCTCAAGAGCAGGGGACAACGCGCCAACGAGGCGCTGGAAATCATCCGCCGGCTGTGGCAGGGCGAAAAGGTCACCTTCCACGGCCGGCATTTCAATCTCGACGGCGCCAAAGTCACTCCGCGTCCCATCCAGCAGCCCAACCCTCCGATCTGGGTGGGAGGCTTCAACCGCGCCGCCGTGCGCCGCGCCGCCAGATACGGCGACGGCTATACCGGACCCGCCAGCAAGGAGACCGCCAACATGTATCGGGAGGAGCTGCAGAAGCTGGGCAAGGATCCGTCCACGGCGCGGATGACGGGCGGGCTGCCGTGGCTGGTCGTCACCAACGATCCCGATCGCACCTTCAACCTGTTCGCCCCCGGCGTGATGTATTGGTACAACTCCTACGCCAAATGGTTCGAGGGCACCGATACCAACGTATGGCCCCATCTGGACAGCCCCGACGATCTGAAACGGCTCAACCTGATGACCGTGGTTACGCCCGAGGACGCGGTCAGGATGATCAAGGCGGCGATTGCCGACATGCCGATCGAGACCTTCGGTATCGCAATCGCCCCGCCCGGAGTACCGGTCAGCAAGGTAACGGAGAACATCGAGCTGTTCGCCAACAAGGTGATGCCGCACTTCAAATAAACCCGCGCGTTCACCGTCGGGAGCGGACTGGCGCACAGCCATGATGACCAGAAGCGGTGTTTTCGCGCCGGCATCGAGCAGCCTGGTGCTGGCGATGGCGATGCTGGCGGCTGGATGCGGCGGAGGCGGCAGTGGGGGTCCGGTACTCATCTCCAATACCACGACGCCGATCAGGCACGTGATGGTGATTATCGGCGAGAACCGCAGCTTCGATAACATCTTCGCGACCTACGTGCCGCCCGATCCGTCGCAGCACGTATGGAATCTGCTCTCCCGCGGCATCGTCAGCGCATCGGGCGCACCGGGCCCGCGATTTTCGCTGGCGGCGCAGCAGCAGGCGCTCGATACCTCGATTTACCAGCTCAGTCCGCTCAAAACGGGCCCGTTCGCCAGCCTGCCGCAGCCCAGCACCACGCTCAGCGCCTTACCGGCGTCGCCCTGCCTGCTGAGCACGCTGCTGTTTCCGAAGACCCCGCTGTGCACCGACGTTGGACTCGATCCGGCGCATCAACAACTGCTGTCCATCGGCGGCACCGGGCAGTCATTCTACGAGCCCGCGCTGGGGTTGTTCCCGGTTCCCGATTGCCGTTATCCCTCCGGCCTGAAGAACGGACCGTACTGGCTGGTGGGAGCGTCGGCGCTCAACGGCTGCGGCGCGCCATTTCCGATCGCGCCGGCGCCGCTCCAATATACCGGAACGACCGGCGACCCGGCGCATCGGTTCTTCCAGATGTGGCAGCAAAACGATTGCAGCGCCGCGCATATCAGCGCCTCCAACCCCAGCGGATGCGCCGCAGACCTGTACGTCTGGGTCGATACCAGCGTGGGATGGCAGATTACCGCCGACGGCGCGCCGCCGGCCGGCGATGAGGGCACCTTCCAGGGCGGGATCGCGATGGGTTTCTACAATATGGCGGCCGGCGATTATCCCTACTTTTTGTCATTGGCGCAGAGCTTCGTGATCAACGACAACTACCATCAATTCATGATGGGCGGCAGCGCCGGCAATTCGCAGGCGTTCGGAACCGCCGACGTTTACTTCCACACCGACAGCAAGGGCAATCCGGCGCCTCCCGCTTTGCCCAACCTGATCGAAAATCCCAATCCCCAGCCCGCAAGCAACAATTTCTACATCCAGGACCGGCCCGACCCCGGCGACATAGGGAGCACCAGCAGCGGCGGCTTCGTCAACTGTTCGGATACCTCCGCGCCCGGCGTCAAGGCGATCAGGGATTATTTGGGCGCGCTGCCCTACAAGCCATTTAACAACGCCAACTGCGAGGCGGGAGTCTTCTACCAGGTGGACAACGAGTATCCGAGCTTCGACGCGCAGGGCAATCCGGTGGTCAGAAGCAACGCGTTTCCCAACGGACCGGATTTCTCAACCGGTCCGCAGACCATTCCCACCATCGGCGATGCGCTTTCCGCCAAAGGAATTTCGTGGAAGTACTACGGTGAGGGGATGGCGGACGCCAACCGCGATCCGCCGCTGAATCAGCTTTACTGCGCGATCTGCAATCCGTTCCAGTACGCCAGGTCGATAATGACCAGCGATCTGAAGAATAACCTGCAGAATCTGGAGGTGCTCTATTCGGATATCGCGTCGGGCAGTTTGCCCGCGGTCGCTTTCGTCAAACCCGATACCCTGGTCGACGGCCATCCGGGCAGTTCGACGCCGCCGCTGTTCGAAGCCTTCGTGCAGAAGATCGTCGAGGCGGTGCAGAAGAACTCCGATCTGTGGAAACAGACCGCGATTCTGATCACCTTCGATGAGGGCGGCGGATGGTACGACTCCGGTTATATACAGCCGATCGACTTCTTCGGCGACGGCCCGCGCACCGCGATGATCGCGGTGTCGCCGTTTGCCCGGCCCGGATTCGTCGATCATACCTACGCCGACCACGCGTCGATTGTGAAGTTCATCGAAAAGAACTGGCGTTTGGCCCCGCTCTCCAGGCGCAGCCGCGACAATCTGCCCAATCCCACGGTGGACCCGGCGCATCCGTATTTCCCCATCAACAGCCCCGCGATCGGCGACCTGATGAATATGTTCGATTTTACCCGCCAGCCGTAGCCGCCATCGGCTGATAGACGCCTGCCGCTCGAGCCTGCGCGCGCCGCCTCCCCGCATCCGCGCCGCCGCGGTATCCTGCTGAATATGGAATCTCTGCAACACGCGTCCGCCGAGCGGCCCGTGCGGATTGGAGTGTCGGCATGCCTGTTGGGGGAGCGGGTGCGCTTTGACGGCGGGCACAAGCGCAACGACTTCCTGGTCCAAACGCTGGGCCCGTTGGTGGAGTGGGTTCCGGTGTGTCCCGAAGTGGAGTTCGGTCTGGGCACGCCGCGGCGCACCCTGCGCCTGGTCGCGGACGGCGAACAGACGCGGCTGATCGAAAATCCCGCGCGTCCCGGCGGCGAGCCGGGCTCCGATTATACCGAAGCGATGCGCGCGTGGGCGCGCCGCCGCGCCGCGCAACTGGAGCATGAAAATCTGAGCGGCTACGTGCTGAAAAAGGATTCGCCCAGTTGCGGAATGGAGCGGGTCAAGCTCTACCGCTCCGGCGCGACGCCCACGCGCGGCGGACGCGGTCTGTTCGCGCAGGCGCTGATGAGCGCCAATCCGAACCTGCCGGTTGAAGAGGAAGGCCGCCTGATGGACCCGCAGCTGCGCGAAAATTTCATCGAACGGGTGTTCGCCTACCGCAGCCTGCGGGAGTTCTTCGGCAATTGGCGGCGAACCGGAGATTTGATCGCGTTTCATGCGGCGCGCAAATTCCAGTTGCTGGCCCATAGTCCCAAGGCTTACGAAGTTCTCGGCGCGCTGGTCGCCGGCGCCAAAGGCGCTGCGCGGGCGGATTTAAGCCGCACTTACCAGGAGCAATTTATGGCCGCGCTGCGCCGTCCGGCCACCACCGCGCGGCATACGAATGTCCTCCAGCACATGGCGGGCTATTTCAAGCACACACTCGACCCGGCTTCGCGTCAGGAGCTGCAGTCGGTAATCGCCGACTACCGCGCGGGACTGGTGCCGCTGATCGTGCCGATTACCCTGATCCGTCATCACGTGCGCAGGCTCGATGTCGCCTATCTCAAAGCTCAGGTGTATTTGGAACCGCATCCGAAGGAACTGATGCTGCGCAACCACGTATAGGTTCCTGTGCTGAGCAATCGCGGGCCGGCGGCTCGCTAAAATGCGGCATCGCCGGCGTATCCTTGCGCCCGCGGAGCCAGGCGCCGGCGCGATCGGAAATACCCGCGCCGGCGCCTGGTTCTTCATCCCAACCCGGACGCGATATGCTTAAGACGGTGAGCGCCGTTGTACAGATGAGGTGGTCGCTATGCGCGTGTTCATGACCGGTGCAACCGGATTTGTCGGCCGCGCCCTGACGCTGCGGCTGTTGGGCGGCGGGCATCAAGTCTCGGCCTGGGTGAGGTCGCAGGAGCGGGCGCGCAGCACTTTGGGCTCCGGCGTGCGGTTCGTCTCAGCTGCGGGCGGTGCGCGCGCGCTGGCGCAGGAGGCCGCGCGCGCCGACGCGGTCGTTAACCTGGCCGGGGAACCGGTGTTGGGCGGCCGCTGGACCGCGCAGCGGCGCCAGGCGATGCGCGAGAGCCGGATCGATCTGACCCGCTCGATAGTTGCGGCCCTCAGCCAATCCTCGCCGCGTCCGTCAGTAATGATTTCCGCCAGTGCGATCGGATATTACGGCGACCGCGGCGACGAGCTGCTGGACGAGGCTTCCGCGCCGGGCGCCGACTTTTTGGCGCGGTTGTGCGTGGAATGGGAAGCGGCCGCGATGCAGGCCGAGCAGGCCGGCGTGCGGGTGTTCATCCCGCGCATCGGGATCGTTCTGGGGATCGACGGCGGCGCGCTGGCGCGGATGATGACTCCTTTTGCGTTCGGCGCCGGAGGTCCAATCGGTTCCGGACGCCAATGGATGGGATGGATCCATCTGCTCGACCTGGTCGAGGTCATCGTTGCGGCGCTTGAGGATCAACGCTACCGCGGAGCCGCCATTGCCGCGGCGCCCTCACCGGTTACCAGCCGCGAGTTTGCCCGTCAGCTCGGCCGTGTGATGCATCGGCCAGCCTTTTTGCCGGTGCCGGTGTTTGCTTTGCGCGCCCTCTATGGCGAAGGCGCGTCGGTGCTGAGCGCGGGCCAGCGGGTATTGCCGGCGCGGTTGACCGAACTCGGCTTTAACTGGCGCTTCGCCCGGATCGAACCCGCGCTGCATCATCTGCTGGCCGAGGACGGCCCTGAAATCGAAGCGTTCGGTCCATCCTCACCGCCGCCGCGAAAGGTCAGCGGGTCAACTTACCTGGATACGCGCCGGGCATCCTGCCTGCTGCGCCAAACGACGCGGGTGAATGCTCCGATTACGGAGGTATTCTCGTTTTTCTCGCGTCCGGAGAATCTCGGCGTGATGACGCCGGCGGACCTGCACTTCCAAATCATCGGCGCACCGCCCGCACAGATGTGCAGGGGAGCGCGGATCGAGTACCGGCTGCGGGCCGGGGTGTTGCCGCTGCGATGGCGCACCGTGATCGAGGAATGGCAGCCGCATCAGTTGATGATCGATTCGCAGGAGCGGGGGCCCTACCGATGCTGGTGGCATGAGCACCATTTTCGCGCCGATGGCGACTGGACGGTGATGGAGGATCGGGTCTATTTTGCGCCGCCATTAGGTGTGCTCGGCGCCGGCGCCGCTTACCTGTTCGTCAAGCCGGCGCTGCGCCGGATCTTCCGCTTCCGGACCGAGGCGATCGGGCTCAGGTTCCGGGGCGCAGCGGAGGCCGGAGCAGGGAACGGACACATTTCATAATGCGCGAGCAGCCGGTACGGGTCTGCCACGCAGGTTTGACCCGATCGCGTTGCTGAAAACTGCCCGCTGACTGAACAGCTCTGCCGCTTTCGCGAGCATCCGCAGCTCTGCGGCTGCGCCCGGGCTTTCGCGCATCGGCGCAAGCGGCGTTTTTCGGCGGCATATTTCATGCTGTTTGAATAGGAAAAGCGCAGCGGCGTCTGTGATGGATGGAGTGTCTTGCTCTACCGCTCGCATTTTCGAAATGACAGGATAGCAGAGAGTTCTCCGCAGCCCTGCAACTTTTAAACGTGCTTTTGAGAGTACGGCCGCTATGAACGACTCACACGAACAGCGAAAGCTTGCGATTCTGGTCGGAGGCGGGCCCGCCCCCGGCATCAACAGCGTTATTGCCTCGGCGACTATCGAGGCGGTCAACTGCGGCTTGCGCGTGATCGGAATCAGGGACGGCTTTCGATGGCTGGTCGAGGGCGACGCCTCGCACACGGTCGAACTCGGCATCCGCGACGTCAGCCGGATTCATTTCACCGGCGGCTCGATTCTGCGCACCTCGCGCACCAATCCCGCCCGCGATGAGCATGGAGTCGCGCGTGCTGTGGCCGCCCTTAACGAAATGCGAGTCAGCTACCTGCTCTGTATCGGCGGCGACGACACCACTTACGGCGCGTCCCGGATTGCCGAGGCCAGCCGCGGACGTATCGGTGTGGTTACCGTCCCCAAGACCATCGACAACGATCTGCCGCTGCCCGATAACGCGCCCACCTTTGGCTTTGAGACCGCGCGCGCCGTTGGAACCGGAATCGTCGAAAGCCTGATGGAAGACGCGCGCACGACCGGACGCTGGTATATCGCGGTGTCGATGGGCCGCAAATCAGGCGCATTGGCGCTCGGCATGTGCAAGTCCGCCGGTGCCACTCTGGCCGTGATTCCCGAAGAGTTCCAGGCCGATCCGTTCGACCTGAATATGGTCGTGGACACGATCGTCGGCTCGATCATCAAGCGGCGTGCGGCCGGACGCGACGACGGCGTGGCGCTGGTCGCCGAAGGCATCGCGGAGCGGCTGGAACCCGGGATGCTGGAGCGGTTGGCCGATTCCCAGCGCGACGCTTACGGCCATGTCCATCTGTCGGATGTTCCCATCGGCTCGGTGCTGCGCGATCAGATCACGAGGGCGCTGGCCGAGGTCGGGGTCAGCGCTACCGTGGTCAGCAAGGACATCGGCTACGAACTGCGATGCGCCAAGCCGCTGCCGTTCGACGTCGAGTACACGCGCACGCTCGGCTACGGCGCGGTCAAGTACCTGTTAAGCGGGGGCTCGGGCGCGCTGATCGCAATCAGCGGCGGCAGAGTGACCCCGGTGAGCCTGGGCGATCTGAGAGATCCGGAAACCGGACGCGTACGCACGCGGATGGTCGAGATCGACACCGAGTCGTATCACGTGGCGCGCTCGTACATGATCCGGCTGGAGATGCATGACTTCGAGGACTCGACCCTGTCATCGCTGGCCGCGCAGACCAAACTGACGCCGCAGCAATTCCGGGAGCGCTTCATGCCGGTGGTAAAGGCCACCGCGCCCGGGCCCGGCCGCCTCGTTGCAACCGGCATCCCGGGGAATCTCTGATCAGGCCGATTCGAACCAGCGCGGCTGCCTCTTCAGCAGGTGAAGGCTATCGGTTTTCCGCATTGCAAAAAGGTTCGAACAGTGGGGCAAGGCGTTCCCGCGCTCTTTTGCGGTCTGGCCCGGGCTTGATGGCGTGCAGCGAAGGCCCCCCGATTTTGCGGAAACAAAAATCGAGACTCCCGGGGAGAGCGGAGTGCCGCACGGATCAGACGATAAAGTCCCGGGCAATCTTCTCCAGCTTGCGTTGACCTTCGCCGCCCGGGGGCAGAATCTGGTCGCCGAAAATCAGCCGATGACATCCGGCTTCCTCGTATTGGGCGATCATGCCCTTTGGATCCGGCGATTTGGAATCCATCAGCACGACTGAAATTTCGATCTGGCTGAAATCCCGTCCGGCTTCCTGGCACATGCCGCGCAGGGTGGCCAATTCCTTCTTGAGCCGGTCCGGCGGCAGATACACCGGCATCCATCCGTCGCCGATCGCGACCGTGTTGCGCAGGGCGCGTGTGCACGACTGGTTGAAACCGCCGGCGCCGATATGAATGGGCGGATAAGGCTTCTGAACCGGCTTGGGATAGCAATAGACTTTGGGAAATTTGACGAACTCGCCCGCAAAGCTCGCCTCGTCCCTGGTCCACAATTCGCGCGCGGCTTTGAGGTACTCCACCGTCTGATGCCATCGGCGCTTGAAATTGCCGCCCATGATTTCAGTCTCCTCGGGGAACCATCCGCCGCCGATACCGAAAATGAAACGGCCGCCGGAATAGTAATCCACGCTGGCCACTTCCTTCGCCATCAGGATCGGATTGCGTTCGGGAACCAGGCAGATGCAGGTGCCGAGCTTGATGGTTCTGGTCACGCACGCGGCCACCGCCAGCGCCACAAAGGGATCGGGAAAGCGCTTGTAGCGTTCGGGCACCGCGCCGCCGGCGGGAAAAGGAGTTACGTGCTCGACCGGAATTATGGGATGCTCGCCGATGAAGGCCGACTCGTAACCCAGCGACTCGCAGGTTCGATAATAGTCCTGGATGCTGATGGTCTGGTCGGTGATAACGCTGGCCACGCCTATTTTCATGACTTCCTCCGCCGCAAGACCGGATTCGAAAGCGACCGCCCTCTTATAACCCGCCCCTCTGTTCAGGCCAACTGGATACGCCGGCGCGCGTCGGCCGCATTTTCTGCCCGTATCGGCTCGGGAGGGGGCTTTGCGGCGGGACCGCCTGCGCCAATCTGGCGTTTGTCCGCCGACTCGGGCAAAGTTGAACTGTCCGTGACATGGGGAGAGAACCAGATGCCGTTCGAGCCGGTCAGCTTTGCGGGCAGGAAAATTCTGATCACGGGCGCAACCGGTATGGTATCGCGGCCGCTGGTGCGCGAGTACAGCCGGGCCGCAACCGTGTTCGCAATGGCTCGTTATGGCCGGGCCGAGGATCGCAAGGCGATGGAAGAACTGGGCGGCATTCCGATCGCCGCCGATCTGGCCCGACCCGAAACCCTGTCCGCGATTCCCGAAGATATCGACTACGTGATCAACTGCGCGGTCGGACGTTCGAACAAATTCGAGTACGACTTCCCGGCCAACGCCGAAGGCGTGGGGTTTCTGATGTCCCGATGCCGCCGCGCCAGGGCGTTTGTGCACATCTCAACCACCGGCGTGTACGAATATCGCGGGCATGAGCCGCGCAAGGAGACCGACCCGCTGGCCGATAACCATCGGGTGATGTCGGCCACCTATTCGATCTCGAAAATCGCGGGCGAAAGGGTATGCATGTTCGCCGCGCGCGAATTCGGCCTGCCGACCACAATCGCGCGGCTGTGTGTGCCATACGGCGAATGCGGCGGATGGCCGTATTTTCACCTGATGATGATGAAGAACGGGGTGCCGATCGAAGTCCATCCCGAGCGCCCCAATTATTACAACCTGGTCCATGTGCGGGATTACATCGAAAAGATTCCGCGTCTGCTCGCCGCCGCCACGCCCGAAGTTACCCTGACCAACTTCGCCGGATCGCCCCGCGTCAGCATCGAGCAATGGTGCGGATACCTCGGCGAACTGACCGGACTGCAGCCGCGATACATCGACAATCCGCGCGCATTCGGCAGCCTGTGCACCGACCTGACCCGGATGCATTCGCTGGTTGGCGATACCGCGGTGGATTGGCGCGACGGCATCCGCGGCATGGTCGAGGCGCTTGCGCCGGAGCTGTTATTGCGCAACAAGTCCGGCGCGGGATGAGCGCGGCGATGCGGCGGCGGCCGGGTTATATAATCGGACCAAATGGAGGATTGAGACCATGGCGGCAATGCGCGTGATTTCGGCTGATTCGCACGTTATCGAACCGGCGGACCTGTGGACGCAGCGCCTGGATCGCGCTTATGCCGACCGCGCACCGCGCGTGGGAACCAATCCGATTGGTCCCGGCTACTGGCTGATGGCGCCGGGCATCAGTCCCTTTCCCCTCGGCCCGAACATCGCCACCGGCAAGAGCGGCACCGATCTCAGCGAACACCTCGACAAAGGCTACGAGGGCGCGCGTCCCAGCGGATGGAATCCGGTCGAACGCATCAAGGATCAGGAGCTGGACGGGGTCGAAGCCGAAGTGCTGTACACCACGCTTGGGATGCCGCTGTTTGCGCTGCCCGACGTCGAACTGCAGGCGGCCTGCTTCCGGGTGTATAACGACTGGCTGGCGGAGTTCTGCTCCTACAGTCCGCGCCGGCTGATTGGCAGCGCGCTGATTGCGCTGCATGACGCGGCGGGAGCCGTCAGGGAGCTGGAGCGATGCCGCAAGAACAGGCTGCGTGCGGCGATGATATCGGCGGCCGCACCCGACGATCGCCCCTACAGCAGCCGCGACTACGACCCGGTGTGGAATGCGGCGGCGGACCTGGAGATGCCGCTGTCGCTGCATATCATCACCGCGCGCGGTCAGAGCGCGGGCGTGATCGCGGCCGATATCGCGGCGCGCGCGCAGCAGGATGCGCTGGGGATGATCTACCTGTCGCGCTACATGTTCTATCCGGCCGATATCCAGGTGAGTTTGTTCACGATCGTGATGGGCGGAGTGCTGGAGCGCTTTCCAAAGCTCAGGATCGTGTCAGCGGAAAGCGATATCGGATGGCTGCCGCACTTCATTTTCCGCCTCGATCACGGATACGACAAATTTTCCGGCGTGGCGATGACGCGGCTGCGGATGGCGCCGAGCGAATACCTCAAACGCCAGATGTTTGCCACCTTCCAGGACGACCCGGTGGGCGCGTCGGCGTACCGGTTCTTCGGCGCCGACAACTACATGTGGGCGTCGGACTTTCCGCATTCCGACTCGACCTGGCCGCATTCGCGCGAAGTGATCGCGCGGGATTTCGCCGAAGTGCCGGAGCAGGTCACGCGCAAGATCGTGTTCGACAACGCGGCGCGCCTTTATCAGATCGGTTAAGCTGCCGCTCCGGCATCCAACCGCGGCGCGCCGTATAGCCCTTTTTCAGCCCTGCCCTCCGGCGAGCGCGATGCCGAGCATTTCCGCAATTCCGTACAGCGGCAGACGCAGCCATTCGGGGCGGTTGTTCAGTTCGTAGCCGACCTCGTATATCGCCTTCTCCATCAGCAGCGCGTCAAGCAGCGCCTGCAAATCCTCGCGTTCCCTGGGCACCAGCGACGGCCGGTCGGCGGTCTTCAGGTAGGAGGTCAGAAACGCCTGCGAGGTCCAGTTCACCCACAGCCGCGCCCACGGCTCCATCGCGGCGAAATCGGCCTTGCCCAGCACTCCGGTGCGCAACTGCTCGATCATCGAGGTGTAGGCCGCGTAATGGAACGACCGCAGCATCCCGGCGACGTCGCGCAAGGCCGGGCGCTTGCGCCGCCGCTCGCTCAGCGGCCGGGCGGGCTCGCCTTCGAAGTCGATGATGACGAAGTCCTTGCCGGTGTAAAGCACCTGTCCCAGGTGCAGGTCGCCGTGCGTGCGCATCCGCACCACGCTCAGGCGATGCTTCAAAAAGGCGTCGAAGCGCGAGGCGATCTGGGTCTGATTGGCCATGATCGCCTGCGCCTGCCCGCGCAGCATTTCCGGCATCACCGACAGCCGTCCGGCCATCATGCGCATCACCTGGCCCAGCAGATTGCGCATCGACTGGTAAACCGATCGCTGATACAGAGCGGTAAACGGTTCGGGGATGAAGTTGGGATCCTCGTCGTCTTCAAGCAGGACCAGATGCAGTTCCGCGATGCGCTGGCCGAGCAGGCGGGCGGCGTCCAGATAGGCGCCGACGTAGTGGGTCACGGTCTGATCGGGCTCCTCGTCCAGCATCGCAATCAAACTCTTTTTCGCCGCCTGCGGCGGCTCCGGCGCGGTCGCCGCGACCTCGAAGTAGCGGTTCAGCTCGGCCACGGTGAACTGCCAGGCATCGCCCTGGTTGGGGACGAAGGAGAGTAAAATGCCGAGGTCGCGGTTCTCCGCCCGCGGCATTTTGAACTCGATCGAACCGGCCAGCTTGGGCACGTGGGGAAACTGATGCCGCTCGGTCAGAAAGCGGCCCATCTCCAGATCGGGATTAAGCCCCGCATCGAGCCGGCGGAAGAGCTTGAGGATGAGGCGGTCGCCGAACACGATCGAAGTGTTGGTCTGCTCGGCGCTCAGCACCCTGGGTTCGAGGGCCGCCTCCCTGGGGCCGCGCAATTCGTGAAAGTGCTTTGCGGTGGCCGCCGTCAGTTCTCCGGTGGCGCCTTTGATGCGGCGATGGCGTTCGATCATGTTCAGCATCGTCGCCCCGAATTCCGGATCCGAAACCGCGTCGTACAGCACGCCGTCGATGGTGGTCTCGCGTCCGTTGAAGCGCAGCTGGGCGATCACCCGCTCGGGCCATCGCGATTTCACCCCGGCGGCGCTCTCGCCCGTCGCCACCGCCATCGGCAGCACGTAGGTCTCGCTCTCGGCGTTGCGGTAATCGACGTTGATGATGGTCAGGTAGCTGACGCCGGTTTCTTCCGACAGCGGCAGCGCGTCGCTTATGGTCGCCGATCTGATCGACCGCGCCTTGCCCCGGAACCATCGGCAATGCGGCAGATAGCCGGGCAGCACCATGTTGATCTTGTTGCGCTGCGGCGTGCGCATCAGATGCTCGAAGGTGGAAGAGACCTCGATGTGCGGCACCTGGTAACCGGCCACGTCAGCCATGCCGTCCTTGTGGGGCGGCTGGATGGAAAACCACAGGAACAGATGCGGCCCCAAAGTAAAAGTGTAAGGCCGCTCGCCGATAACCGGAAACGGATTGCGGCCGAACAACTCCACCGGCACCATGTTTTTGAACTTCGACAGGTCGAGCTCAACGTACTGCACGAAGCGCGACAGATTGGCCACCACCAGGATGCGCTCGTCCTCGAAGCTGCGGATGAAGGCCAGAACGTGATTGTTGTCGGGGTTGAGGAATTCGATCGTGCCGCGGCCGAAGGCCTTGAACTGGCGGCGCAACAGAATCAGCCGGCGCATCCACCATAGCAGCGAATGCAGGTTGGCCTCCTGCGCCTCAACATTCACCGTCTGGTAATGGTACTCGTAATCGATCACCACGGGCAGGATGAGTTCCTGCGGACTGGCGGTGGAAAAGCCGGCGTTGCGGTCCGCGCTCCACTGCATCGGGGTGCGCACCCCGTCGCGATCGCCCAGCGACAGGTAATCGCCCATGCCCAGTTCGTCGCCGTAGTAGATGACCGGAGTGCCGGGCAGGGAGAAGAGCAGGCCGTTATTGAGTTCGATGGTGCGGCGATTGTTGCCCAGCAGCGGGGCGAGGCGGCGGCGGATGCCGAGGTTGAGCAGCGTGCGTTTTTCCCTGGCGAAGGCGCGATACATGTAATCGCGCTCCTCGTCGCTTACCATCTCCAGGGTCAACTCGTCGTGATTGCGCAGGAACAGCGCCCATTGGCATGAATCGGGAATCGCCGGCGTCTGGGCCCAGATGTCGGTGATGGGGAAGCGGTCCTCCATCCGCACCGACATGAACATCCGCGGCATCAGCGGGAAATGGAACGCCATGTGGCATTCGTCGCCCTGGCCGAAATAGGCGACGGCGTCCTCGGGCCATTGATTGGCCTCCGCCAGCAGCATCCGGTTGGTGAAGTTCTCATCGACGTGATGGCGCAGCTGGCGCAGGAACTGATGCGTTTCGGGCAGGTTCTCGCAGTTGGTGCCGTCGCGTTTGTACAGATACGGCACCGCGTCAAGCCGCAGGCCGTCCACCCCCATTCCCAGCCAGAAATCCATCACCCGAAAAACCTCGCGCTGCACAGCGGGGTTGTCGTAGTTGAGGTCCGGCTGATGGGAATAGAAGCGGTGAAAGTAGTATGCCTTCGCCACCGGATCCCATGACCAGTTCGAGGGCTCGAAATCCTGAAATATAATCCGCGCGTCTTTATATTTCTCCGGCGTGTCGCTCCAGATGTAGTAATCGCGATGGCTGCTGCCGGCCGGCGCCCGGCGCGCCCGCTGAAACCATTCGTGCTGGCTGGAGGTATGATTCACCACCAGTTCGGTGACTACATACAGGCCGCGGCTGTGCGCTTCGCGCAGGAACTCGCGGAAATCGGCCAGCGTGCCGCAATCGGGATGGATTGCGGTGTAGTCGGAGATATCGTAGCCGTCGTCGCGCAGGGGCGAGGGATAAAACGGCAGCAGCCACAGCGCCGTCACGCCCAGGGATTGCAGGTAGCCGAGCTTGGCGGTAAGACCGGGAAAATCGCCGATGCCGTCGCCGTTGCTGTCGAAAAAGGAGCGGACCCGCAGTTCGTAGAATACCGCGTCCTTGTACCACAATGGATTGGCGGGCGCGTGGCTTTCCTTGCTCTGTCTCATACCTTGCTCTGTTTCATAGACGTTCTTCAACGCGCAGGATATGCGCCGGTTGAACGGCCGGATCCAGCCGCACATAGTTGTACTGCGACCACTCGTAGCTGGCGCCGGTTAGCAGGTCCGTCACCCGGAAGCGCTGGCCGGGCGCGGCGCCGGCGACCTCGGGCGGCACCGTTACGGTGCATTCCTGGGGACTGAAGGGATCGAGATTGACGGGAATGAGCAGGATGTTTTCCCCGTCCGCGGAGGTCTTGGCGTAGAACAGGATATTGTCGTTGTCGGCGGGCAGAAAGCGCAGATTGCGGAAATCATGCAGCGCCCGATTGCCGCGCCGGATCGCGTTTACCCGCGCGATGAACTCCTTGATATTGCCCGGCTGATTCCAGTTGCGCGCCCGGATCTGGTACTTCTCGGAATTCAGATATTCCTCGCTTCCCGGCGCCACCGCCTGGTTTTCGCACAGCTCAAAGCCGCTGTAGATGCCGTAGCTGGGCGAGAGCGTGGCCGCCAGCACCAGCCGCATCCGGAACGCCGGCCGTCCGCCGGTCTGCAGAATCGCGCTCAGAATATCGGGCGTGTTGGCGAAAAAATTGGGCCTGAAATAGTCCCTCATACCGGTGGTCGTCAGCTCGGTCAGATACTCTGTCAATTCGTACTTGGTATTGCGCCAGGTGAAATAGGTATAGGACTGGCTGAAACCCGATTTCGCCAGCGCCTTCATCATCTTGGGCCGCGTGAACGCTTCGCCCAGAAAAATCACCTCGGGATGCGCGGACTGCACCTCGCCAATCAGCCATTCCCAGAACGCCACCGGCTTGGTGTGCGGATTATCGACCCGGAAAATCCTGACCCCGCGCCCGATCCAGAATAGCACCACCTCCAGCAGCGCCCGCATCAGACCGCTCTGGTCGGCGGTGTCGAAATCGATCGGATAGATGTCCTGGTATTCCTTGGGCGGGTTCTCCGCATACTTGATGGTGCCGTCGGGCCGATGCTTGAACCATTGCGGATGCTCTTTGACCCAGGGATGGTCGGGGGAGCACTGCACGGCAAAATCCAGCGCGACCTCCAGCCCCAGGCGCGCCGCCTGGACCACAAAGCGGTCGAAATCCTCCAAAGTGCCGAGCGCCGGTTCGATCGCCGTGTGCCCGCCGCTCTCGCTGCCGATCGCCCATGGACTGCCGACCGCCTGCCGCCCGCCGTTGAGAGAATTGTTGGGTCCCTTGCGATTGGTGTGGCCAATGGGATGGATCGGCGGCAGATAGACAACGTCGAAACCCATGTCCCGGATGTCGCTGAGGCGCCGCTCGGCGTCGCGGAAGGTGCCGTGGCGATCGGGATCGGGCGTCTGCGAGCGCACGAACAGTTCGTACCACGATCCGAACGCCGCGCGCGGGCGGTCCACCGTCAGATGGAGCAGCGGCTGGTAGGTGCAGACGCCGAACCGCTCGCCGCAGCGCGCGGCCGCGTCGGCCAGCGCGGTCTGCGCCGCGATTTGCAGCGCGGTGCCGGGTTGCGGCGCGCGGCGCAGGGCCGTCAGACTTGCGGCGATCAGTTTGAGATCGTCGCCCGCCGCGCGGCGGCGGATGGCTTCGAGCAGCTCGATCCCTTCAAGCAGGTCGGAGGCAACGTCGCGGCCGGCCTGCACCTTCTTGGTGAAGTCCGCCAGCCATGAGGCGTACAGATCGGTCCACGCTTCGACGGTAAACACATAGCGGGCGTTGTCCTGAGGGACAAAGCGGCCGCGCCAGCGATCGTTTTCGAGCTGGGCCATCGGCGCCTCGCTGAAGGATTCTTCGTCCTTGCGCCGCCACTTTACCGCGGCGCGCAGCAGTTGATGGCCGTCGCGAAAGATGTCGGCTTCCACCACGCAGGGTTCGCCGGCGATCGCTTTGGCCGGGTAGCGGCCGCAGTCGACCATCGGCGTAATTCCCTCGATCACAATGTGACTCAACATCGCTTCCAGCTTTTTTCGGCGGCTGGCTTTGATTCCGGCACGATTCCGGCAGACGCCGCGCGCCATCAAGCCGGCTCTGCGGCCTTCGCTCCGGTCCAGCGGCGCCGGACCAATAGAAACAATTATGTCGGTTTAGGGTATCGCGATGTCAATTCAAGGCGTGCACATTGCGCGCGCTCTTTTCCATTGACCGGCCGCCCGCGCTCGGATAACAGAAACCACACGGCCGCTCAAAGGCGCACAGTTCGAGGGCTTATCGGTCCGCGGCGAGGAGACGTTCCATGGATTCGTACTACAAGACGCTTGAAACCATTGTGGTGAGCAAGGACAACGGTGTCGCGTCGGTTACGCTCAACCGCCCCGATTCGCGCAATGCGGTCAGTCTCAAAATGCATCACGAGCTGTCCGAAATCTGGCCGCGCATCTCCGCCGACCCTGACATCGACGTGGTGATTCTGACCGGCGCGGGCAAGGCGTTTTGCGCCGGCGGCGACGTCAAGGGGATGGACTCGGGCGCGTTCAGGAATCAGGCCCTGAGCACGGAAGCGCGCCTGCTGATCACCCGGCTGCTGGACGTGGAACAGCCCGTGATCGCGGCTATCAACGGCGACGCGATTGGATTGGGCGCCACCATCGGGCTGTTCTGCGATATCACGGTGGCTTCGGAAACCGCGCGGATTGCCGATCCCCACGTCCGCGTCGGACTGGTCGCGGGCGACGGCGGCGCGGTCATCTGGCCGCATCTGCTGGGACCCAATCGCGCCAAGGAATTCCTGATGAGGGGTAACAGCGTCAACGGCGCCGAGGCCGCGCGCATCGGGCTGGTCAATTACGCGGTGCCGGCGGAGCAGGTGATGAAGAAGGCGAACGAGCTGGCGCGCGAACTGGCCGACGGTCCGCGCTGGGCCATCCGATGGACCAAGGTCTCGGTCAACAAGATTCTCAAGGAATCGGTCAACCTAGTGCTCGATACCTCGCTGGCGTTCGAGGAAGTCACCATGAGCATGCCCGACCATCAGGAAGCCGCCCGCGCGTTCGTGGAAAAGCGCAAGCCGGTATTCCACAAGGCCTGAACCAACGCCCTCTGAAAAGACGGCCCGCGCCTGTGTTTGCGCTCCATCTCGGATCGCAGCGGCGGACGGGGGAGCTGATGTTCGCGTCCACCCATACGATTGCGCCGTTCGCTTGCCGGCATTACCGATTACCGTGAGACCGGGAATCGCCGACTCTTCTCGACAGGCGGTTGCGGAACTTTGACAGCCGGATGAGGAGCGGGTTATTTGCAGCGCGCTTGCCGCCGGGGAGCCGGCTGAGGCATTCTGCCCCTGCCGCGCTGGCGCAGCGTCAGCGGGGGAAAGGTTCAGCCGATGGATTTCAACTATATCCGGTTCGAGGTTGGTGACCGGGTCGCAAGGATTACGCTCAACTCCCCGAAAACTCTTAACGGTTATCACGAGGCGATGCTGGCCGAGCTCTGCGCCGCGGTGCAGCGGGTGCGCGAGGACGACGAGATCCGGGTGCTGGTGTTGACCGGCGCGGGCGATGCGTTTTGCTCCGGCGGCGACGTGAGCGGCTCGAAGCAAAGCGCCAGCCGCTTTCACCATCAGAAGATGGGCTATCTGCTCGAGATGCGCGAGGGGATGCATCAGACGGTGCTGTCGCTGACCCGCTTGGACAAGCCGCTGATCGGCGCGATCAACGGCGCGGCGGTGGCGGGTGGATTGACCCTGGCGTTGTGCTGCGACTTGAGAATCGCGTCAGACCGGGCGCGCCTGGGCGATACGGCGGTGCGTTTCGGATTGCTGCCGGACGAAGGCGGCGCGTATCTGTTCCCGCGTTTCATGGGGTTGGACCGGGCGCTGAAGATGTCGATGCTGGGCGAGGTTTACGACGCGCAGACCGCGATGCAACTGGGGCTGGTCACCGAGGTGGTGCCGCACGATCGGCTTTATCCCCGGGTCGATGAAATCGCCGCGCGTCTGGCCCAGGGCCCGCCGCTGGCCATCCGTCTGGCCAAGCGCATGATGTACAAACAGCAGGAGATGACGCTGGTCAACGCGTTGGAAGACGCCGCGCTCTCGGTCATGATCACCAATCCGTCGGAGGATGCTCGCGAAGGTATCCGTGCTTTCCTGAAAAAACGCAAACCCGAATTCAAAGGCCGCTGAAAGGTTCGGAGGACTGGGCGGTGTTCTCAGGGATGCCTCGAAGGTCCTTGTTTGCGCCTGCGGGCGGGATAGAACGGCCGAAGTCGGCGGGCTATGTTTAAGTGTTAACGTGGGTCGGCCAGACTCAGGGCGCGCGGGCTTTCGGTCAGCGACGCCGGGGAGCGAATTTTATAGAGCCGGGCCGCGTCCAAATTTGCATATGATCAAATCGACGATTTCCTCATCGCATCAAGCTTTGGAGAAATCCGCCGGCAACGCGTTGACTTTAAGCCGGCTTCCCGCAGATCGAGCTGGTCGATGGCGGTGTCGGATGATGGCGGCGGTATGCACCGCGGTCTACGCATTGACGATGCCGGGTGCCGGTCCGGCCCGCGCCGCGTCGCCGCAAATTGTGCATGCCGTCCTGATCAAGGACCGCATCCAGGCCATCACAAATCCCAAGTTTGTGTCGGTTCGGGACGCGGTTTTCATGCAGCCGCGCGACCGTGTCATCGGTGTGGTGGTAAACGGCGTGGCCAAGGCCTACCCGCTGCGGATTCTGCGCTGGCATCAGGTGGTCAATGACACGATTGGCGGCACGCCGGTGGCGGTGACTTATTGTCCGCTGACCGACAATGCCGCGGTTTACAGCCGCAGGTTGCGCGGCAGGACCATCACGCTGCACCCCTCCGACGAGCTCTATGAGAGCACCAGCCTGTTCCGCGATAACCTGACGCATAGCCTGTGGTCGCAATTCAACGGCAAAGCGGTTGCCGGACCGGCCAAAGGCCAGCAGCTGGAGGCGCTCGCCAGCATCAATACGAATTGGATGCTGTGGGATAATTTCCATCCCAAGACCGTGGTTATGTCGAGCGACACCGGTTTCGTGCACGCCTATGAAACCGATCCGTACGGAATCTATGAAGGTCCCGGCGCGGCGCAGTTTCCGGTCAGCAACGAAGACAAGCGCCTGCCGCGCTACGAACTGGTGTTAGGCGTCGACGTGGACCATCACGCCGAAGCCTTTCCGCTGCGCCGTCTGTTCGCGGCCAAGCCTCCGGTCAGCGCCGAGCTGGGCGGGCGGAAAATAATGGTGGTGTTCGATCCGGCCACCGGCACGGTGGGCGCCGCCGACGACCAGCGTCACATCCCGGCTTACCTGGGCCAGTGGTTCGGATGGGCCGCATTTCATCCCAATTCCGCCATCTGGGGCAAGGAGCTGCCCAAACCGCCGCCGCCGCTGCCGATTATCTTCAAGGACGCCGGCGACCTGAGTCATGCGCGCGAAGGCAACAGCGCCACGCTGCTCAAGGACGGCAAGGTCCTGATCGCGGGCGGTGACAACGGACGCGCTCCGATGGTGGCGCAGGCCGAGCTTTACGATCCGGCCAAACATGCCTTCGTTCCCACCGGCAGCATGAAGACCCCGCGCGGCGGCCACACCGCGACGCTGCTGGCCGACGGCAAGGTGCTGATGACGGGCGGGATGGACGACCTGCACGTGATTGACGCGGCGGAGGTTTACGACCCCGCCACCGGCCGGTTCGTCGCCGTCGCGCCGATGCATCGCAAGCGCGAGAAGCATACCGCGACGCTGCTCAAGAACGGCCAGGTGCTGATTGCGGGGGCTATGCCGGCGACGCCTTCCCGACCACGGAGACGGAGATTTTCGATCCGGCCAAAGGACAATTCATCCCGGGACCGGCGATGACGGCGCCGCGTCAGGATCATACGGCGACGCTGCTGCCCGACGGACGGGTGTTGATAACCGGCGGCGCGGGGCGCAAGGGGGCGCTGGCAAGCGCCGAAATCTACGATCCGGCGTCAGGCCGCTTTACCGCCGCCGGGAATATGAACGCGGCGCGCCAGGGGCATACCGCCACCCTGCTGCGCAGCGGCCAGGTGCTGATCGCCGGCGGGGCATCTTCCGGTATGCCGGCGCTGAAGTCGGCCGAACTGTACGATCCGGCAACCGGGCGCTTTACCCCGGTTGCGGAGATGAAGTTCGCGCGCGAAGGACATCGGGCCGCGCTGCTGCCCAACGGCGAGGTTCTGATGGTGGGCGGCAGCGGTGTCGACCCCCAGCATCGATATTTGGCCAGCGTCGAATTGTATGACCCTGCCACAAAAAGTTTTAAGGTGCTCGGCGAGATGCTGCTGCCGCGCTTCGGCCCCACGTTGACGCTGCTCGACGACGGCCGCGTGCTGGTCACCGGACGGTTTGCGGCTCCGGGCTATTTCGCAACATCGACGGCGGAGATGTATCAGCCCGTCAAGGCCGATTAACCGCCGTATCGTCGGCCGATTGCCGGTCGCGGAGGTGCAATGCGAGGAGAAAGCGGGCAGGGGATAGAACTCTTCCGGTTGTCGGGCGTCGCGGTCGCGATCGATTATTCATGGCTGATCATTTTCGCTCTGGTGCTGTGGGGACTGTCGGCCGGTTACTTTCCCGACCGCTATCCGGGGTTTGCGATCTCCAGTTATTGGATCGTGGGGCTGATCGCGACCCTGCTGTTCTTTGCGTCAGTGCTGATCCACGAACTGTCCCACGCCTTTGTCGCCAACCGGTTGGGAGAGCAGGTCAGCCGTATCACGCTGTTCATCTTCGGCGGGATGGCGCATCTGTCGGGCGAGCCGGAAAAGCCGGCGGTGGAATTCAAGGTTGCCGGGGCAGGTCCGTTGACCAGCCTGATTCTGGGCGGGGTGTTCTGGGGGGTGCAGCAGGCGATTCCTTCCGCGCCGGCTTTCACCTTGTGGAAGGCGGTTTTCCGCTATTTGGCCTATATCAATGTGGCGCTGGCCTTGTTCAATCTGCTGCCGGGCTTTCCGCTCGACGGCGGGCGGCTGCTGCGGGCCTTTATCTGGTGGCGTACGGGCAGCCTGACGCGCGCCACGTCGCGCGCCGCCGACTGGGGTCAGGGAATCGCGTGGGGGCTGATCGCGCTGGGCGCGTTCGAGATTTTCGCCGGCGCGTTGGTGGGCGGCTTGTGGCTGATCTTCATCGGCCTGTTTTTGCGCAGCGCCGCGCTCTCCAGCTATCAGCATCTGTTCGTTGATCGGATGCTGAGCCGGATGCGGGTGAGAGATATCATGGTCACCGATCCGGTCACTCTGACGCCGGATCTGACGGTGTCCGAAGCCGTCGATCGCTACTTTCTGCATCTGGGCTTCGGCGGTTTTCCGGTGGTCAGCGAGGGGCGGGTGATCGGGCTGTTGTCGCTGCCGCAGGTCAGCAACTGCCCCATCGAACAGCGCGCGACGCGCCGGGTCGGCGACATCATGCGGCGAATGGATGGCAGTATCGCTATTGCGGACACCGCCAGCGTAGCCGACGCGCTGCATCGCATGGCTGAAGCGAACACCGGCCGGCTGCTGGTGATGGACGGAGAGCGGCTGGCCGGACTGGTTACCCGTTCGGGGATCGCGCGGCTGGTGCAGATGCGGATGGTGCTGGGCGGCGAGCCGGCAGTCCCGGCTGCCGCCTGACATCTCAGACGTCGAAGATGATGCGGGCGCGCCAGCGTCCGCGATCGTTGCCGACCCACAACTCGTGATAGGTGACGGCCTTTAACTCGCGATAGAATTCGTGCCGCTGAGCGTCGAACCGCTCGCCTTCCAACCTGAGCTGCAAGCCTGCCGCCGCTTCGGTGACGGCGGCCGCGCACCAGATGAAACCCTCCAGCATGAACAGCCGCATTAGCGCGCTGAGCATGTCATGCATCAGATCGGTGTCGGCGGTGCCGGCGACCCAGACTTCGCGAGACTCGCGCGCCCGAACCTGCCCGGTATCGGCCATCAGTTGAATTACGGCTAAAGCCGCGCGGCGAAACAGTTCGGAACGGGTATCGGCCTCAACCTCGATACCGACATCGCCGGTATGCTCGATTTCACGGAATAGTTCAGGTTCCACGGCTGTTTAACATAAAGGATCGGCGGCCGTGCACTCCCCGGGAGCAAACAGCTCGACCTTTTCGGCTACCGGTATGAAGTATCTATAACGTCCTGGTACAAACGCTGAATAATCAGGCATTGGGCGGCGGAAAAGGCCGCGATTTTGGCTCTCAGGCGCTGGCACGGAAGGTGCTGTATCCTCTGCTACAGGAGGAACCAATAACGGTACTCGGACCATGCAAGCAATCACCACCACCAGCGAAACTTTCGATATCATCGGCAGAACGTGCAATCTTCGCAGGCCGATAAGAGATCGCGCAGGGCGCAGCAGATTCAGCGAGAGCCCCGTGATCCTGCGCGAAATGTCAAATCTCGATCGGCGTATGTATCTGGTAAAATTTGCGGACGGCGCGACCACGTTCGTCTTCCCTGAAGAGATTGAAGTGAACTGATGACGACGGCTGGGTTAAAACTCGGATTAAAACGTGGCGCGGCCTGCGCCGGCAACACCAAACCGGGCAATTCTGCCCAAAGCAGGATTGCCCGACCCTACCGCCGGAACTTCTGATTCCTCAATGCAGCCAAGTCCGCGAGGCCTGGTTGCGTTGCATGCCTTAACTCGAAATTCCCCTCCGATGCATCGCGATGTCTCCGACGGAGACATTAGACCACGGCAGGCTTTTTGCCTAATCTAAACTGTGCTTTGCTTGCAACGCAGCGACCGCAGCAGTTGGGGAGGGCATTATGTTGGTAGCAGGCCGAATGACCAAAAATCCCGCCACCGCGTCGCCCAGGGAGAGTCTGGCCGATGCCGAGGCGAAGATGAACGCCGGCAATTTCCGGCATCTTCCGATCGTCGAAAACGGGAAGCTGCTCGGGATCTTGTCCGACCACGACATCCGCCAGCATCAGGGGCATCTGCGCGACACCCGCGTGACCGGTGCTATGACCGATAACCCCATCGTCGTGACCCCGGAAACCACCATGGAAGAAGCGGCCGAGATCATGCTGGAGCGGAAAATCAGCGGCCTTCCGGTGGTGCAGAACGAGAAACTGGTCGGGATTATCACCACTACCGATCTGCTGGCCGCTTTTTTGGAAATTTTCGGAACCGCCGAGGAAAACGCCACCAGGATCGATCTGATGCTGGAACGGGCGGAGTCGCGCGAATTGCCGGCTGCCCTGCAGGTTATCCAGGGTGCCGGCGGCGAGGTGTTGGGCCTGGGTACCTACCGCGATCGATGGGACGAGGAGCGGGTCTATTACGTGGTGTTCCGCTCCGCTGCCGTCGAACCGGTGATTGCCGGATTGCGCGCCAAAGGCTTCCGCGTGCTGGGCACGCACTGACTCGACAACCGGCGCCCGGTTATCGGTAGAACCCGCTTCTGGCTGGCCAGTGCGGGCTGACTTCAAGCTCGCAGGCATAGCCGCGGCAACAGCTCATGTTTCCCGCTGCCTAAGTGCCCTCCGACGCTTTGATCTGTCTTACCTTGTCCTGCAGCATCCGCACCAGTTCCGGATAACCGTGACTGTTGATCACCCGGTTGAACTGATTGCGATAATTTCCGGTCAGGCTGATGTCTTCGACGATGACGTCGTAAACCTTCCATTTGCCGTCCGCCCATCGCATCCGGTAATCGACCTTGATCGGCTTGTCGCCCGGTTTAAGCGTGACCGTGGTGGTGATTTTGCGGTAGTCATCCCCTTCCGGGATTTCCTTGATGTAATTCACTTTGACGGTGTCGGTGTACTGCTGGGCCTTGGAAAAATTGGAGCGCGACAAATAGATCGATTCGACCAGATCGCTGAACAGCTGAGTGAACTGCTGGCGCTGCTGATCGTTGAGGCTGCGCCAATGATAGCCGAGCGCCGAGCGGGCCATGTCGGTGGTGTCCCAATATTGTTCCAGCAGAGTGCGCAGGCGTTCGCGGCACGCGCCGCGATCGGCCTTGCACGACGGCTCTTTGGCGATACTCAGGATCTGCCCGCCGAGCGATTTCGCCTCGGGCATCGCGTCGGGCAGGGCGGCGGCGGGAAGGCTCCACGCCGGCATCGCCGATATCAGCAGGACCACTGCAATGAGGGTTTTCTTCAGCGACAAGTTACTTTGCTCCGTCAGGATTAGGGCGGGGCGAACCGCCTCCGCTCGCGCGCACTTCATATTGTGACCTATTTGCGAGGGGGATCGAAAGAAGCCCGCACCGCGCCGAGGTTTGCGCCGCCCGCCCGCCGATGCTAATTGAACCCAAATCGCTTTCCCGTTTGAGGACAAATCAGTCCAGGAGCTATCGGTGCGTGAAGTGAAATTCGGTATCTTTCTGCCCACCCAGGATTTCGATCAGGCCAGGGCTGCCGCTCAGAGCGCGGAGCAGCAGGGCTTTTATTCCGTCTCCATCAACGACCACTTCTTTCCCCCGATGAGTCCGGAGCAGCGCAAGGTGCCGCAGCTGGAATGCTACACCACGCTCAGCGCGATCGCGGCGCTGACCAGCCGCGTCCGGCTTGCGCCGATGGTTACCGCGATGTCCTTCCGCAATCCTGCGCTGCTGGCCAAGATGATCTCGACGCTGGATCATATCAGCGGCGGCAGATTTATTGCCGGGCTGGGCTCCGGATGGCTGCGCGACGAGTACGACGCCAACGGCTATCCATATCCGTCCAATGCCGAACGCCTCGATCAGCTGGCGGAAGGCATCCGCGTGATGAAGGCGATGTGGACCCAGCCGGAGCCGCGATTCGCCGGCCGTTACTTCAAAATCGACCAGGCCTACAACTTTCCGCAGCCGGTCCAGAAACCGCATCCGCCGGTGATGATTGGCGGCGGCGGCAGCAAGCTGTTGAAGATTGCCGGTCAGGAAGCCGACATCGTCAATGTCGCCGCGCCGATTACCGCCGGACGCGTCGATATGGCGGCGATGCTCAAATTCGACAAGGCCGAACTCAAACGCAGGATCGGGATGCTGCGCGATGCCGCCCGCGCGGCCGGGCGCAACCCGGACGCCATCGAAATCAGCGCATTTGTCACCGTGATGCCGGCGGCGGACCAGGTCCAGGCCGACGCAATCGCCGCGCAGACGGCCCAGGCGATGGGATTTGCCGGCGCGCAGGCGGTGAAGGACTCTCCGATGTTCCTGATCGGCACGCCCGGCGAAATCAAGCGCGAGATCGGTCTACGCAGAGAAGAATTCGGCATCACCTACTACATCGCCGGTTTCATCGCCGATGAGGCGCGCGACCTGTTTGCCAGGGCGGTCATGCCGCATTTCGCCCACTGAGCGCGCGGTGCTCAGAGCGATCGCAATACCCTGGGCGGCAGCGACCAGATCAGGGCGTAGCGGTCCGCGGCGGGAACGTTGGTCCGTTCCAGGCAGACCACCGCGCCTTTCTTGAACTCAATCTGACACTCGGTAGTCGAACCCGTCAGCATGAAGGAAGCCAGCTCGCCCAGACCCGGCTGATGCCCGACCAGGGCGACTTCCCTCAGTTGCTCGTAGTTGCGCAGCGCGGACAGGATCTCGGCGGGACCGGCGGAGCCTTGTCCCAGTTCCGGCAGTTGTTCCATCCGTACTCCGCCCAATCCTTCGGCGATGATGGCGGCGGTCTCCAGCGCCCGCCGCATCGGACTGCTCAGGATGATCTCCGGATGCACCTTGATGTCGCGCAGCCCCTTGGCCTGCTCGGTCATCCTTACCCTGCCTTTGGGGGTGAGCGCCCGCTGGGCGTCGCCGGCCGCGTTGTGCTCTTCGGCTATTCCGTGGCGTACCAGATAAAGCCTCATGGGATGTAAACTTGAGCGGTGCGGGCGCGCCAGTCAACGAAGTTCAGGGTCGGCCAGGCCGCCGCAGCGCGAAACCGCAAACCAGCGCACGGATTGCGCAAAAGACCAATTGGTACGGCGGTTGGCGGCGTTGCAGGGCAAGCGCTATCCTTGAACCGTCGTGAACGAACAATTTAACCCGCCCGCAACGGATCAATCGGCGCCGCCGGCTGCGGGTCCGCGCTCCCGCATACCTGAGGAGCGCGGACGCCTGGAAAAGATGCTGGCGAAGCAGATGCGCAACTTCACCGCGTTGTTTGCCCAGGTGCTGGTGGAAGAGGACGCCGACGCGGTTCACGATTTGCGAGTCTGCACGCGCCGGCTGCAACAGATCCTGGCAGCGATGGTTGCGGATAAAACCGTGAACAAGGCGCGCGCCGTCCGGCGCACGCTGCGGCGAGTGAGGCGCGCTTTGGGAACATGGCGCAACTGCGACGTGGCGCTGCAAGCGGTCAGGCGCAACGAGCGGCGCACCTCTCATCCGCTGCGCAAAGCCGGATGGAGTCTGGTGCGGGAAAGTATCGCCGCCGAACGCCAGGCCGCGATCAAAGACGCCCGGCGCCGCCTTTATAAAGCCGGCGGCATTACCTTGAATCATCGCGTTCAACAGATGCTGACGGCGGCGGAGCGTCCCGGCGGCGTCGATCCGGCCGCCGTGGTGCGCCGCTCGGTTGCCCAGGCCGCTCAGCGCTGGCGGCAGGCGCTGGACGGCGCGAGGGCGGATCGCTCGGCGGCGCGCGTTCATGCGCTGCGTATCGCCACCAAACGCCTGCGTTACCGGGTTGAACTGGCGCGCGAACTGGGCGCCGATGAGGCCCCCGCGATGATTGCCTGGTTCAAGTCGCTGCAGGACCGGCTGGGGCATTGGCACGACCGCCAGGAACTCAGCCGCTTCATCGCCCGCGCGCTCGCCGCCTCCGACGTGATGACGGCGCAGCCCAAAGTGGCGGTTGAGATGCTCAAAGAGGTCGAGAAGGACCTCAACGCGAGCGCGCGCGAAGTCGATCAGTTGTTTCAGATCGCGTGCGATTCCGAGGGCGCCCGCAAGCTGGAAAACTGGGTGAGATCCTATTGCGCGGCGGCCGGTTCCGCGGCTGCGGATTCGCCCGACGCCAACCATGCAAATGCCGGCGCGCATCCCGGCGAACAGGCGGATAACGCGCCCGAATCTGACGGAAAGGTGCAGAACAACGGATGAAGAAGAACGCAGCCGCAGCTCCCGCTTCGGAATCCGCCATGCCGCGCACGCTGGCGGTCGATATCGGCGGCACCGGCATCAAGACCATCATCCTCGATCCCGACGGCAAGCCGCTTACCGAACGCGAACGGATTCCCACCCCGCCGCGCGCCACACCGAAAAAAGTCATGGCCATAATCGAGCGGATGGCGCATCAGCAGGGCGAGTTCGATCGCGTATCGGTCGGTTTTCCGGGCGTGGTCAAGGACGGAAAGTTGCTGACCGCGTTCAACCTGGGTCCGGGATGGACCAGGTTCGATTTTCAGAAAGCGCTCAGCAGGCAGTTGATGCGTCCGGTGCGCATCGCCAATGACGCCGACGTGCAGGGGCTGGGTTCGGTCAGCGGCAAGGGCGTCGAATTGCTGATCACGCTGGGCACCGGCGTCGGATCGTCGCTGTTCGTGGACGGCCATCTGGCGCATCTGGAGCTGGGGCATCATCCGTTCCGCAAGGGACGGACCTACGAGGACGAACTGGGCAACGCGGCGCTCAAGCGCAAGGGAGCGCGCAAATGGAACCGCCATCTGCGCGAGGCGTTGCTGATACTGCGTGATACCTTTTGCTACGATCGGTTGTATATCGGCGGCGGCAACAGCAGGCACATAAAGGACTCGTTGCCGGCCAATACCCAGATCGTGAGCAATCTGGAGGGGCTGCTCGGCGGGGTGATGCTCTGGCGCGATTAGGCGCCCCTCCCGCATCGCGGCGATGCGCCCCGCGGCCGCATCGTTTGGTCCTCTTCCCGCCAAGGTTTGGGAAATCGCGGCTACCAGTCGGGGCCGCGGCCGGGCGCGTAAGCCATCCCGCTGTGGGCGTTGAGGCCGCCGTCCACCACGACCGTGGTGCCGGTTACGAAGGAGGCCTCATCGGAAGCCAAAAAGAGCGCGACGTTGGCGACTTCCTGCGGGTCGCCCAGCCGGCCCATGGGAATTCCTTCCGCCACCTGGCGCAGCCATTTGTCCGGATTTCTGCCGATGCCGCGGATTCCCGGCGTCAGGATCGGGCCCGGACAGATCGCGTTGCATCGTATTCCCTTGCGCGCGTATTCGATCGCAATCACGCGCGAGAGGTTAACCACGCCCGCCTTGGCCACGTTGTAGGCGCATTGCAGATAGTCGCCGGCGATTCCCGAGACCGAGGCGGTATTGAGGATCACGCCGCCGCCCTGCTTCAGCATCGCGGTGTTGATTGCGGCGCGCGACGCGTACCAGTACGCGGTCAGGCTGACGTCCAGCGTGCGCTGCCATCCTTTGAGATCGATATCGGCCGCGCGCACACCCATCACGCTGTAGATCGCGTTGTTATGCAGCAGGTCGAGACGGCCGAACTTGTCGAGCGCGAATCCGATCATCGCCTCGACCTGTTCGGGCACGCCGATATTGGCCTCGAACGCCTCCGCCCTGCCGAACGCGGCGCGAATCTCGCCGACCACGCGCCGCGCGCCTTCCATATTGCGATCGACCACGACCACGCCGGCGCCCTCGCGCGCGTAAGTCTTCGCGCAGGCCTCGCCGATGCCGGAACCGCCGCCCGTGATCAGACCGATCCTGTTGGCCAGTCTCATGATTGAAATCAGCGTCCTTTGGGCAGTCCCAAAATACGTTCGGCGATCGCGTTGCGATGGATCTCGGAGGTGCCAGCCTCGATGGTGTTCGCACGGGAGCGCAGAAATCCGAAAGTCCAGCGGCCGTCCGCGATTGCGCGCGGCTCACCGGGCATCAGTTGACTGGCCGGCCCCTGGATTGCCAGCGCGAAGTCGTACATCCGCTTGTTCAGTTCCGACCAGGCCAGCTTGTTGACGGAGCCCTCGGGACCCGGAGTGGCGCCTTTAAGCCAGCGCGTGAAGTAACGATAGATCGTGTACTTCATGGTCATCAGATCGACGTAAAATTGGGCCAGCTCCTGGCGCATCCGCGGATCCTGCACCACCGGCTGCCCGTCTTTGCGCAGCGTGCGCGCCATCTTCACCAGGTCGTCGAAGATGTTGAAGTAGTCCACGATCGTCGCCAGCGCGAGGGAGCCGCGCTCGTTGGTGAGCGTGGCGACCGCGACCTGCCATCCCTCGTTGATGCGCCCGACGACGTTGGTGCGCGGCACCCGCACGTTGGTCAGAAAGACTTCGTTGAAGTCGGAGGAGCCGGTGATCTGGCGCAGCGGACGCACCTCGACGCCCGGGTCCTTCATGTCAACAATCATGTAGGTGAGTCCGCGATGCTTGGGCGCCCTGGTATCGGTGCGCGCCAGCATCAGGCCGAAGTCGGCCATGTGCGCGCCGGAATTCCAGACCTTGTGGCCGTTGACGATGAATTCGTCGCCCTGCAGCTCGGCGCGCGTGCGCACCGAACCCAGGTCGGAGCCGGAGCCGGGTTCCGACAGCAGCAGACACCATCGCTCTTCCCCCGCCAGCGCCCTGGGCAGATAGCGAAGCTTCTGCTCCTCGGTGGCATGGGCCAGCATCACCGGTCCGAACACGGAGACATTGGGCACCGGCGCCCCCGCCATCGCCATCTCCTCGTTGAAGATTGCCAGCTCGACGTCGCTCAGACCGGCGCCGCCGTATTTTTTAGGCCAGGTGATGCCGAGCAGACCGGCCTCGCACAGCTTGCGCTGCCATTGTTTAAGGAACGCGTGGTCGGGCTGAATACCCGATTGCGGTGTTCCAGCGCGCGCGGCGTTGGGTGGAAGGTTGGCTTTGAGGAAGTCGCGGATGCGCTGGCGGAACGCTTCCTGCTCCGGGGTGTAATCGAAATCCATTAAATATATTTCTCGATTCCAGGTTTCAGCCAAGAGCCGCGTGCAGGCCTGACCGGGGGGCTTCGAACGCCCTTCTCTCAACCCTGGCCGGGCGGGAGAGGGAAGGAGAACAACCCTCTCCCCAACCAGCCACGATCGATCCCGGCCCGCGGGTAGCCGGGTCAGTTCAGATCAATTCCGTACAGCTTCGCGGCGTTCTCATAGACTATTTTGCGGGTGACGTCTTCGGGCACGCCGGCGAAATCAGTTTTGATCACTTCGCGCGAATTGGGCCAGGTCGAGTCGGTGTGGGGAAAGTCGGAGGCCCACATGTACTTGTCCGCGCCGAAGAACTGATAGGTCGCGGGACCGACCGGATCGTCCTGGAATGTGGCCCAGAGCTGGCGGCGCAAATAGTCACTCGGCTTCATCGCGAACTGATGTAATCCGCTCATCACGCCGTACTTCTCGTATGCGTGATCGAGCCGGTACATGAAATGGGGCAGCCATCCGGTGTCGTTTTCGGCCGAAACCAGCTTCAGATTGGGGTAACGCTCCAGCACCCCGGACATCAGGATGGTGAACAGGCTCTGCTGCACGTCGGCGGTCATGAACAGGTAGTAACCAACGGTCGAGATTCCCGGCTGATCTTTCTCCGATGCGGCGATGTCTTTGGTCGCGCGCCCCACCGGGCTCTTGCCGGCGGCGGTGATGACGTGGAGCGAGATCGGCATATCCAGCTCGGCGGCAGCCGCCCAGAACGGATCGTAGATCCTGCTGCTGTAGGGACGGCCTTCGGGAGCGAAGCCCCAGATCATCGCGCCGCGCAATCCCATCTTGCGGCATCGATGCATCTCCTTGACCGCGGCGTCGATATCGTCGAGCGCGACCAGCGCGATTCCAACCAGGCGCCGGGGGTTGTGCGAGCAGAATTCCGCCAGCCAGTCATTGTAAACGCGGAAGCAGTCGCGCTGCAGTTCCTGGTCCTGCAATCCGAACAGCGGCATCCCCAGACTGGTATACAGAACTTCGGCCTCGACCCCGTCAACGTCCTGATCCTTGATGCGCTCCACCGGATCCCATCCGCTGGGGCGGATGGCGTCGTAACCGGAGCCGAAGAACTGCTTGAGCGCCTCGCCGCTGCGTCCGGCCGCCGACAACCCCGAAACCGGGAAGGGCCGGATGCCGGGCGCGGTCAGGCATACGCCCAGCCGCCCTTCGGTGGCGACTACGCGCGGCGCCTGATCCTTGAACTTGTGGTTGACCCGCGAGACCCACAGGTCGGCGGGTTCAAGCATGTGCGAATCGGCGGAGATTATATGCATCGACGCCATAACCTTACCTCCTCAGTATGTTTGCCGCTGCTAGCTTTATATTAATCTTCAACTGGGGCACCGTCACCATCAGGCTCAACTGAGTAATGCAACTGAGCATCGGGCCCGCCCGCGCCGCCGCGACGCTTCCGCCGTACAGCGGTACTCGCGTCAGTACCGGCCGCGGCGGCGTCGGCGCCAGGCCCAACCTTGGCAGGATTGCCGTTTGGCGTCAAACCTTCGGCTGGCGTGTCGGGATGCCGGTATGGACAGGCGGCAGGCAATCCTTGCCGATGTGTACCCCGCGGTGTTACAAGCGAAGTAAATCCATGCAGGGGGCATAGACATGCCGGCCGAGCGAATCGTTTCCGCGGACTCCCACGTGATCGAGCCACCCGACGTCTGGACGGCGCGCATCGAGCGGCGCTTCGCCGACCGGGCGCCCCACGTGGTCAATGAATTCAACGGCAAGCCGGGCGACTTCTTTGTCGCCGAGGGGATGCAGCCGCTGGCGATTGCGGCGTTCGCGGTCGCCGGCGTGGATCCGCAGCAGTTCAAGCACAAGATGCGCGAGGGATACGCCAACGTCCGCCCCGGCGGATGGGACCCCGCCGAACGGATCAAGGATCAGGAACGCGACGGCGTTACGGCCGAGGTCATCTATCCCAGCTTCGGGATGCGTCTGTTCCAGATGGACGACGGCGAACTGCGCGAAGCCTGCTTCCGCGCCTATAACGACTGGCTGGCGGAGTACTGTTCGTACGATCGCAGACGTCTGGCCGGTATCGGCTGTATCGCGCTGGACGACGTTGAACGGGGCACCGCGGAGCTGAACCGTATCGCGGCCAAGGGGCTCAAGGGTGCGATGATCTGGGGTGAGGCGCCGGCGGAGCGGCCTTACAGCGATTCGCTGTATGATTCTTTCTGGGCGGCGGCGCAGGATTTGGGCGTGCCCATCAGTCTCCATGTGGTGACCGAGCGGCGCAGCGCTCCGGTGCCCGATCCCAAAAAAGTCAGCATCATGAAGCATTACGTCACGATGCATCATGGGATCGAAAAGTCGCTGGTTGATTTAATTCTAGGCGGCGTGCTGGAGCGCTTTCCCAAACTCAGGATCGTATCGGTGGAAAACGACATCGGATGGATTCCCCATCTGCTGCAGCGCGCCGACCATGCTTACGATCGCTATCGATTTTTGGAACGCGGCGGCGCCATTCCCAATACGCCCAGCTATTATTTCCGCCGCCAGGTCTACGCCACGTTTCAGGACGACCGCGTGGGAATCGTCACCCGGGAACTGGTGGGCGTGGGCAATCTGATGTGGGCCTCGGACTATCCGCATTCGGATTCCACCTGGCCCAATTCGCGCGAAGTAATCGCGCGCGACTTCGCCGGTATCCCGCACGCCGACCGGCGCAGGATCACCGCGGACAATGCGGCGGAGTTATACGGCGTAGGCTGAAGCCGGGCGGTGACGAACACAGCCGCCCGCTGCGCTGAAGCGCTGGATTAAATCTGTCCCGCAGGCGGCTCTGTTCTCTAATCCACAAACGCGTCGGCGATTTTCTCGATGATGTCGGCGTCATCGAAGCCGGTGGCGCCGATGGTCGGGATGATGCGATGCACCCCAACCGCTTCGTACTCCCGCATCATGCCTTTCGCCTGCTCGCGGCTGTACTCCCATCCCAGCGCGATTGAGATCTCGAGCGCGTTGAAATCGCGGCCCGCTTCATCGCACATGCGCCGCAGCGTCTTCAGCTCCTGAGCCATCTTCTGCGGCGTCATTAAAGTCGGCATCCATCCGTCACCCACCGCCACGACATTGCGCAGCGCGCGATCGCAGGGCGCGTTGCGATCGCCGGCGCCGATGTGAATGGGCGGATGCGGCTGCTGGGCGGGCTTGGGATAGCATCGAACGGGGGGAAATTTGACGAACTCGCCCTGGAAGGCGGCTTCGCGTCTGGTCCACAGCTCCTTCATCGCGCGCAGGTACTCGACCGTAATCTCCCAGCGGCGCGGGAAGTTGACGCCCATCACTTCGGACTCGTCGCGCAGCCATCCGCCGCCCACCCCGAACATGAAGCGTCCGCCCGACAGAAAATCCAGCGTGCCGATCTCCTTGGCCAGCGCGATCGGTTCGTGCTCCGGCACCAGCGACACGCAGGTGCCCAGCCTGAGCGTTGTGGTCACCGCCGCCGCCATCGCCAGCGCGATGAACGGCTCGGGGAAGTGCGCGTAATACTCGGGAATCGGATCGCCGGGGCGGCCGTAGTAATAGCGGACCTTGGGATTGACCGGCACCACCATGTGCTCGTTGACCAGCATCGCCTCGAAGCCCAGCGTCTCGCACTTGCGCGCAATCTCCATGGGATGCGGCGTGGTGTCGGTAATCTGCATGTTCAGAGCGACCTTCATAGCTGCCTCCGGGGGTTTGGGTGTCGCGGCCATATTGAAACATTCGCGTCCCGATGGGAAACACTGCCGTGCTGGTTGCCTGATTGAACAATCTTTCTCCCGCGGCCGCTTACGATTAAGGACTCAAAGGCACATAATGCACCAAAATCACGCTCGGGGAGATGCGCCATGACCGATCAGGAAAAGCTGCAACTCCTGATGGACCGCGCGGAAATCAGCGAGGTCCTTTACAATTACGCAATCAGCACCGACCGCAAA
>JAJPJA010000021.1 GCA_021324455.1 Pseudomonadota bacterium
GCCGCTTTCGCCACTCCCATCACGTTGTAGTTGGGCACCGCGCGGACCGCGCCGAGATAACTCAGCGCCACCATCGCGCCGCCGCCGCGGGCTTCCATCAGGGGCTCCGCGGCGCGCGCCAGCGCCACCAGCGAATAGGCGCTGATATCCAGCGCACGGGCGAAATTGGCCCGGCTGACGGTGAGGAAACGGTCGCGCAGATCCTCGCGCTCGGCAAACGCAATCGCATGCACCAGCATGTCCAGACCGCCCCACAACTCCCGCAGCCGGGCGAAGGTCGAGTCGATTTGCGCGTCGTTGGTGACGTCGAGTTCGCCCAGCACGGTTGCTCCGACCTGCTCGGCCAGCGGACGCACCCGCCGTTCCAGCACCTCGCCCTGATAGGTCAGAGCGATCTCGGCGCCCTGCGCTTTGAGGTTCTGTACGATTGGCCAGGCCAGGCTCTTGTCGTTGGCAAGCCCTACGACCAGGGCGCGTTTGCCGTCAGCTATGCCCATTGTGTGAATTCCTTTCCTGATGCGGATTGGGCTGGCGCGATCGCGCTCAGTTCATGATGAAACCGGCGTCCACGTTGAGCGTCTGGCCGGTAACGCCGCTGGACTGATCGGCGGCGAAAAACAGCGCCACCTTGGCCACCTCTTCTTCGGTAACCATCCGCTGCATCGCGGCCTGGGAGACGAAACCGCGCTCGACCTGCTCATAGCCGACGCCCATCGCCTGGGCCCGAGCACCGATCACACGCCGGATGCGATCGCCCTGGACCGGTCCGGGACAGATGCAGTTGACGCGGATACCGGATCGGCCCCATTCGCCGGCCCAGGTCTGGGTCAGGCTGATCATGGCCCATTTGGCGGCCGAGTAGGGAGCGCGGAACGGATAGCCGCGCCGTCCGGACCCCGACGAAATATTGATTATGACACCCGCTTGGCGCTGCTTCATGGCCGGCAGCACCGCCCGCGTCGCCATCCACGTACCGGTCAAATCGATATCGATCACTTCCTGCCATTCCTGCGGCGTCATATCGGTGGTCAATTTCGTTGCGCCCTCGATACCGGCATTGTTGACCAGGATGTCGATGCGGCCGAAGCGTTCCAAGGTCTGCGCGGCCATCCGTTCGCAGTCGGCAAGTTTCGCGACGTCGGTCGTGATCGCGAGGCATTCGCCGCCGCGCGCCGCGATCTCACGGCGCGTGCTCTCCAGCTTGTCGGCCGAACGCGCCGCCAGCACGACCCGCGCCCCGGAACGGGCGAATACCAGGCCGATTTCGCGTCCGATCCCGTAACCGCCGCCGGTTATGATTGCCACTTTGTCAGCAAGCTCTTGCATCGCGAATGCCCTTGGGATGTGCTGTGTGAACAGGGGCGAAAATACAACCAGCGCGCGGGTAAAGCGAGCCGTCCGCGAAGTCCCGCTTCTGGATTATTCAATTTTACCGTATAATGGGTTTATTCTGGTTTTTCCCAGACGCCTGAAGGCTATGAGCTCTCCTACGCCGATTCCTTTCTTTAACCGGTTTCACCTGCTGTCGGTCCTGAAAGTCGTCCTGATCCTGGCGTTGGCGGCCGGGACGGTTTACCTGTTCATGACCGAAGAGGACCTGTTCCGCAATCCGCAGTTGATTAAGACCGAGGTGCTGAGCTGGGGCGCCTGGGGTCCGATCGGCTTTATGCTGCTGTACGCCTTCGGTCCGTCGTTGCTGGTGCCCGGCGCGGTGATGACGCTGGCGGCCGGGCTGGCCTTCGGCACCGTATGGGGCTCGGTCTATTCGGTAATCGGAGCGGATGTCGGCGCGCTGATTGCCTTTGGGGCGGGGCGTTTTCTGGGCAAGGGATTCGTCAATTCGATGCTCAGCGGACGCTTCGGCGAAGTACTGGACAAAATTGCCCGCAACGGCTTCCAGATCGTTCTTTACCTGCGCGTCTTTCCGATCATTCCGTATAACGCGCTCAATCTGCTGGCCGGCGCCTCGCCCATCTCATTCAAGGATTATTTCTGGGCCAGCATGATCGGTATGGTTCCCGGGACCATCCTGTTCGCCTTTTTGGGCAATGAATTGTGGCATCCGACCTCGCCCCGTTTCATGCTGGCGCTGGGACTGATTGCGCTGAGCTTCCTGTGCGGCGAGCTTTACCGGCGCAGCCGCGTTGATCGTACGCCGGCGGTAGGTGAAGCTCCCGGCCTTTCCGACTGAAGCGCGCGGTCCGATCCTGATGCTCCGCTCAGCCCCCGCCCCGCATTGGATGCCGGAGTAGGCCTACTGCGTCTGGGAGACGTTTTCGGAATCCGAGATCGGGTTCTTCCGGTAATGCTCGCCGACGCCCCAGCCTTCCCGCAGGCTGGCGAAGTAGGCGGCGGCGCCGCTCAGATGCTTGAAGCGCCATCCCTGCGGCGTGCGCACGAACTTATCCCGATACACCCCCATGAACATCACCGGAGTGCCGTCGGGCTGGCTCAGATAGGCGATGACGTGCCATTTGCCGACCGCCTCGTCGCCGTTGACGCGGATATCCGGATTGGTCACGCGATGCAGCGCGAAGGGCATGCGCTGGAAGGAATTGATGATATCGATGATGCCCTGACGGCCCTCGCCGCGGCCGCCGATCTTGCCCGCGTCCCACACGCCGTCTTCGGTAAACAGCGCGGCCACCTCTTCGCCGCGATGCGTCCGCCGGTCCCATCCGCCGTCCACCGCCTCGCAGTAAGCCGCCTTAAGGCGGGAAATCTCCATGATGTCTTCGAGGTTCCGGAGGCGCTGGTGCAGGGCGTTGACGTCGGCGGAAAAGTCCCTGGCGGGAGGGGCGGGGCGCGGCCTGGGAGCGGCTTTGGCCTTGGGCGCCGCGGCGCGGGCCCGGCCTTTGGCGCTGGAAGCCGCCTTTTTCGCCACCGGACGGGACAGCTTTCTGGTCGTCTTCCTAACCGCTTTAGCCGCTTTGCGCTGCACCTTCTTCATGGCCCAAAATTCGTCCTTGGATATAGAAATGTCAACCCGGGATATAAAAATCTCAACCCGCGGAGCGGCCCTTTCAGGCGGCGGCGTTTTTGCCGGAACGGCCCGGCGCGGGGGTAAAACGCACCGGCATATGCTTGATGCCGGCGTGCGAGTTGGAACGCAGGCGCTGGACCGGCGCGCTCAGCTCCATGTCGCGCATCCGCCGCGTCACTTCTTCAATCATTATCCGCAGCTCCAGACGGGCCAGATGGGAACCGAGGCAGAAATGCTCGCCGTAGCCGAAGGCCAGATGCTCATTGGGCCAGCGCCCGATGTCGAATTTGAACGGATCGGGAAAGATCTGCTCGTCGCGATTGGCCGACGCGTTCCAGAGCACGACCTTGTCGCCGGCCTTGATCCTGTGCCCGCGGATTTCCGTATCGCGCATCGCGGTGCGCATCACATGCGTAATCGGTGAGGTCCAGCGCAGGAACTCCTCAACCGTAGTGCGCATCAGCGCGGGATCGCCGTGGGCGCGATCCAGCCGTTCCCATTGGCCGGGATTCTCGATCAGCGCCATCATTCCGCCCGACAGCGTATTGCGGGTGGTCTCCTGACCGCCCAGGATGAGCAAAAAGCAGTTGAACAGCACTTCCATGTCGGTGAGCTGGCGGCCAACCATCTCGCCGTGTACCAGCGCGCTGACCAGGTCCGGACCCGGATTGCGGCGGCGCTCCTGCACCAAATTGACGAAGTATTGGAACATACCCTGCTGCGCCGCTTCGCCGGTTTTCTGCCGGTCGCCGTCGATTTGATATTCGGGGTCGTTGGCGCCGATCGCCATGCTGCCCAGTTCGAACATGAGGTCCTGATCGGCGCGCGGCACGCCCATCATCTCGCAGATAATCGCGGTGGGAATGCGTGCGGCCACGTCGGTCACGAAATCGCATTCGCCCCGCTCCGCGACGGCGTCGATGACTCTGGCCGCGACTTCGCGCACGTGCGCCTCCTCGCGCGCCACCGCCCGCGGCGTAAAGCGCTTGCTGACAATCAAACGCATCGGGGTGTGATGCGGCGGGTCGAGCAGCAGCATCATCTGCCGATTGCCGATCCATTCATCGTCGCCGAAGGTGAGGATCTGGCCGTGCTCGTTGCTGAAAACGTCGGCGCGCAGATAGACCTGGCGCGCGTCCTCGTAGCGGGTCAGCGACCAGTATCCGCGGCCGGGACGTTTCTCGTCCCAGTGGATGGGGTCCTCGGCCCGCATGATGGTCCACGCCTGATGCGGATCGCCGTGCAGAAAAAAATCAGCGTCGGTAAGATCGATTTCTTCCAGAGTCATGGCGCACCTTCATCCGTCGGGTACGAATGCGTACCGCGCTTACTATACCTGATATAACGGCGGCCATGTACTGGTGCGCAGCAGCCCGGTCGGGCTGGCCGCCCGGTGGCATCGCTGAATCCGGTCGTGTTCCCGGTCCGACGATTTATATATAATTGATCGATCAGCCGGAGAACCGCTTTTCTTATGGTAACAGAAGAACAGGTGTATGAGGTTTTGCGCGAGTGCTACGACCCGGAGATTCCGGTCAATGTCCTCGACCTCGGGCTGATCTACGGGGTGAACGTCGAGGACGATATTGTGCTGATCACGATGACGCTGACGGCGCCGGGATGCCACATGGGCGCAATGATCTCGCGCGATATCGAAGACAAGCTGCTGGGCATTCCCGGATGCCGCGAGGCCAGCGTCGAAATTGTGTGGGATCCCCCGTGGACTCCGCACAAGATGAGCGAAGAGGCCCGCAAGCGGCTTAATATCGACGACTGACCCGCCCCCGGGAAGCGGCATGCCAACGTGCAGCTGACCCTTGCCCGTTTATAGGGCAGGCCGCGTTGGATTCTCATCCTGGGCGGGGCGCGCCGCCGCAATTCAGCGGCGCGCGGTGTAATCGTCGAGCAGGTATTTGACGTCGGGACGCCCGAGGATTTCGATAAAGCAGACCTGATTGTCGGCGTTCAGATCCAGCAGCAGGATTCCTTCCATCGACTGGAGTTCGACCGTGCGGTCCACCTTGACCTCGGCGGCGGTGGCGAAGCTGGAGCATTCCTCGTGCCCGCAGTCGCACAACGATTCGATCCTGAGCGTGCGCACGTGCGGTCCCAACGCCGCCTCGCCGGTCTGGCTCAACAGGTAGACGATCTCTTCGAGAAAATCGGGCAGTATTTCGCCAATCAGCGGGGTCGCCATCGTAGCTTCCAGCCTAGCCGCAGCGCCGGCGCGGTCAAGGGGGAGCTTCGCATTCCCATCAGGAGGCGAAGAACACCAGCGTTCGCACTTCGATACTCTCGCGCGGAGCGGCGTTGAGCGGCGAGGTAGGGTCCTCGAAGGCGCCATGCGCGCTGAAGCGGGCGCGCCCGTCCTCGGCCGAGTCGTAGCATTTCAGCAGCAAAGCCTCCTCCGGCCGCATCGCCGGCACGTACAGCCATCGATGCGCCGGGTTGTAGGCCAGCGAATAGACCTCGCCGGTGCGGTCGGGATACCTGAGATCGGTGGGCACAAGATCGGAGGGCGCGATACTGCCGGCGTCGCATACCGCCAGCGGCATCTCCTCCACCGGTCCGCGAATCGGCCGCCATACGTTGATTACGGCGAATCGACGCTTGAGCAGTTCGCCGGCTTCAGCCGGCAGCAAATCGCGCACGCGCTGCGGCCCCGATTTGATGGTGTAGTCGTTGTGCGCGTACTTGACCGGCTCGCGCACGCCTTTTTCGCCCCGCTTCGCCATCGCGCCGCAGCGCACGTTGTGATCGAACGCCATCACCCGTGCGGCACCCGCTACCTGCTTCACCAGGCGCTCGACCTCGGGATAGTACGCGCGCCGCACCTGGTCGTCATCGTAGAAATCCACTGCGGCGCTCCAGGCGCGCACCAGCAGCATCCCCTGGCGGTCCAGTGACAGCTCATCCGCGACCGGACGCGCGTTGCGAATCGTCACCGGATATTTCGCGACATGCCATGTGCGCACGGGCGCGCCCCCGGGCGGCTTGTACATGTAGGTGACCGGCTTGCGGTCCGGCTGGGCCAGATAGTTCATCATCGCCTCGACCTGCTCCGGAGTCTTAAGTGTTTCCATGGCAATTCCTTTTCATAACCAGCTGCAGGTTCAGCGCTGGCGCAAATGCTCCACCGGCCTTGTGTTGAGCACGTCGCCGGCTTCGATCCATCCGCGGCGCGCCTGATTGACCCCGTACTGAAGCATCGCGAAGTCGCGCGGATGATGCGCGTCGCTGGATACCACCAGTTTGACGCCCGCGTGCTTGGCCTTCAGGCAGGCGCGGTCGGTAAGGTCCAGCCGTTCAACCTGCGAGTTAACCTCCAGCGCGCATCCTTCCTCGCGCGCGGCGCGCAGCACCTCGTCGAGGTCGAACGAACTGGGCTCGCGGCCGGTCAGCAGCCTGCCGCTCGGATGCCCAATCACGTCAACGTTCGGATTGCGAATCGCCCGGATCAGCCGCCGGGTCATCTCTTTGGAATTCTGGCCCAGTTTGTAATGCACCGAAGCGACGACCCAGTCCAACTCCGACAGCACGCCGTCGGGCAAATCGAGGGTGCCATCCTCGAGAATGTCGACCTCGATTCCGCGCAGCAGCCTGATACCCTGGACGCGCCGGGCCACCTCTTCGATCTCGCGCCATTGATCGCGCAGACGCGCAGGGTCCAACCCATGCGCCATTGCGATACGCCGCGAATGGTCGGTAACGGCGAGGTAGTCCAATCCGGCCGCGCGCGCCCGCATCGCCATCTGCTCGATGCTGGCGCGGCCGTCAGTGTAGGTGGAATGGCTGTGCAGGTCGCCGCGCAAATCCTCGCGCCTGAGCAGGGCCGGCAGGCGGCCCGCGGCCGCGGCTTCGATCTCGCCGCGGTCCTCGCGCAA